>ONCZ01000001.1 GCA_900316445.1 uncultured Prevotellaceae bacterium
GGCTTCCTCTTCTCACGTCTGTGGAATATCAACCAGATTGGTGTTTATGTGCCGGAGAAGAACTTCGCCCTGCTGGGGATGGCTGGTGTGATGTCGGGTGTGATGCACGCCCCGTTGACGGGTGTCTTCCTGATTGCAGAACTGACGGGTGGCTATACGATGTTCATGCCGCTGATGATTGTCAGCGTCTGTGCCTATCTCACCATCATCATTTTCGAACCTCACAGCATCTATGGCTCTCGTTTGGCTCGTCAGGGAAAGTTGCTTACGCATCATACCGACCACGCTGTGCTGACGCTGATGAATCTGGACTCAGTTGTCGAGCGGGATTATCTGAGTGTGACGCCTGATATGGAACTGGGACAAATTGTTCATAAGATCAGCCGCAGCCACTCTACGGTGCTGCCTGTGCTTGATGCTGCCGGGATGCTGTTGGGAGAGATTGACATTATGAAGATCCGTAATGTCGTGTTCCGCATCGAACTCTATCATCATTTCACGGCCTCCCAGCTGATGACAGAGCCTAAGGCTCGTCTGAGTGATGCGACGCCGATGGCCGAGGTGATGCGGGCCTTCGACAAAACGGGTGCCAACTGGTTGCCGGTCTTCGATGTCGAGAACCGTCTGATGGGCTACGTCTCCCGCCAGCGTATCTACACTATGTACCGCAAAATGGTTGCGGATATGTCTGAGGACTAAAAGGAGTAAGGAGAGAAGGAGTAAGGAGAATAGTAGATTAGTGATAATATGGAGAAGAAGGATTTACGAATTGTGTTTATGGGAACGCCGGAGTTTGCGGTGGAGACACTGAAGGCACTGGTGGAGAAGGAGTATAACGTGGTGGCGGTGGTGACGCAGCCGGATAAGGCAGTAGGCCGTCATCAGACGGAGGTACAGCCCTCTGAGGTAAAGAAGTTTGCCTTGGAGCAAGGACTGCCTGTGCTTCAGCCGGAGAAGATGAAAGACCCCGTTTTCATCGAGGAACTCCGTAGCTATAAAGCCAACCTTCAGGTGGTTGTGGCCTTCCGGATGTTGCCGGAAATCGTTTGGGATATGCCGGCATACGGTACTTTCAACGTTCACGCAGCCTTGCTGCCTCAGTATCGTGGAGCTGCCCCCATCAACTGGGCCGTCATCAATGGTGAGACGCAGACGGGTGTCACCACATTCTTCCTTGACAAGGAGATTGACACAGGTCGCATCATTATGCAGAAGCCTTTCGATATTCCCGATGAGGCGGATGTGGAATATGTCTACGACGGTCTGATGCACCTCGGGGCAGACATTTGTTTAGAGACTCTTGAGAAAATCATCGCTGCTGATGGTCATCCGGAAAGCATCCCACAGGAGGACCTGGAAGGAAAGTTCAGCCATCTCTATGATGCCCCGAAGCTTTTCAAGAACACTTGTGAGATCAACTGGGATCGTCTCTGCAAACGTATCTATGATTTCATCCGTGGTCTGAGTCCTTATCCTGGTGCTTGGACATCGCTGATGGGACCAGACGGAAAGACCGTAGACCTGAAGATCTTCAAGACCACCAAGACGCAGAAAAACGTTGGTATGCGTCCTGGTATGATCGTCATCTATAAGGGAATGCTCTATATCACGACAGCCGACTTCCTGCTCCAGATAGATGAGCTTCAGTTGGCTGGTAAGAAGCGGATGACAGCCCGGGATTTCTTGAATGGAAATAAAAATTTTGAGAATTATATAATAAAGTAGTAGGTGTTTGCGTTTCTATGGTATAAACATTTAAAAAAGTTTTGCCTATGAAGCATTTTACTCCCGAATCGTTTAAACCCAGTGAGCAGACGCTCGACATCATCCGGCAGTACGCCTACACCTTCCGTGTAAACAACAACAAACAGGCTCTGTGCCTGAATTGAAAGGATTATGGCAATCGTATCACCCTCCTTACTCGCCGCCGACTTCCTCCATCTCGACCGCGACATCGACATGATCAATCGCAGTGAGGCTGACTGGCTTCACCTCGACGTGATGGACGGCTCTTTCGTCCCCAACATCTCCTTCGGTTTCCCCGTCCTTGAGGCGGTGGCGAAGGCCTGTAAGAAACCCCTCGACGTGCATTACATGATTGAGCGTCCTGAACGTTACATCCAGCAGACCGCCAAACTTGGTGCGATGATGATGAACGTCCACTATGAGGCCTCTGTCCATTTGCACCGCACTGTCCAGGAGATCCACAATGCAGGTATGAAGGCTGGTGTCACACTCAATCCCTCCACACCTGTCTCGGTGCTTGAGGATATCCTCGGCGACGTGGAAATGGTGCTGCTGATGAGTGTCAATCCTGGTTTTGGTGGACAGAAGTTCATTGAGAACACCATCGACAAAGTGAAGCGTCTCCGTGAGATGATTGACAGGAAAGGCTGTCAGACTCTGATTGAGGTGGATGGTGGTGTGCAGGGGGAGACAGCTCCCCGCTTAGTGGCTGCAGGTGTCGACGTGCTCGTCAGTGGCAGCTATGTCTTCAATGCTCCCAGCCCTGAGCAGGTTATCCACGACCTTCGCAGTCTTAGACAATAGGCACGGATTACACGGCCTTAAATAATTAAGGACACGGCTTTCTTCCCGGAAGGAGGCCGTGTCTTTGATAAAAGCCGTGTAATCCGTGCCTAAATTATTCTAATACGAGATTTACCCCGTGCTGATGGGTCAGCTTCCTCAGGTTAATGAGGGCGTAGCGCATGCGTCCCAGCGAGGTGTTGATGCTCACACCCGTGATCTTCGCAATCTCTTTGAACGACAACTCCTGGAAGTATCGCATAAAGACTACCTCACGCTGCTGTTCGGGCAGGGCTTCCATCAGCTTCTTCACGTCGCGCAGCACCTGGGCATTGGCCATCTCGCTTTCGCGACTGCCGTCCATCACCGAATTGCTGTTCAGGTTGGAAAGGTCGTTGTCCTTTGTGGGTTCCACGATATGACGGCTCTTCTGGGCACGATAGTAATCGATGATGACATTGTGGGCAACACGCGTCAACCACCAGAAGAACTTACCCGAATCTGTATATCTGCCACTCTGCATTTTCGTGATGGCTTTCAGGAATGTTTCTTGGAACAGGTCATTGGCCAAATTCTCATCCTTCACTATATAGATGATATAGCTGAAGATTTTTTCCTGACTCCTTGAAAGTAACTCATCGAATGCTCGGTTATTGCCATTGATGTAAGATAATGCCAACTCTTCGTCGGTCATACTTTCTAAAGTACTCATATACTATTTTCTATTTAATCGTATTTGAGTAAAATTTGTTTCGATAGGCAATAATCTTTTTAATTGTTTATAATTTCGGGGCAAAAGTAGGCATTTTAGATGAAACGACCAAACAAAATTGCAAAAAAATATCAAAATTCATGCATTTCCCGGTCTTTTTTCTCATAAATCTGTGTAATCTGTGGCATTTTTTACTAACTTTGCACTGATAAAACTACAAGATTTATGATAAAACTATTTGTTCCGGGGCGTCTGTGCCTCTTTGGTGAGCATACTGACTGGGCTGGTCATTATCGTACGATGAACGCCGACATCGCTCCAGGTGCCGCCATCGTTACGGGTATCGAACAAGGTATCTATGCCGAAGTTGAGAAATCCAGCATCTTTGAACTTTATAGCGAAGCATCCGAGATAGAGGGTGTATGGCAGGATTTCTCCTGTCGGATGGACGAGGTGGAACTGAAGCGCATTGCGAAGTCGGGCTCGTTCTTCTGCTACTGTGCCGGTGTGGCCTCTTATATGCTTGAGTGGTACAAGGTGGGGGGCGTGCGCATCCGCATCACGTCGATGACGCTCCCGATGAAGAGTGGCCTCTCCAGTTCTGCTGCCATCTGTGTCCTTGTCGCACGCGCGTTCAATTTATTATATAATCTGAACCTGAACACCCTTGGCGAGATGAACATCGCCTATGTGGGAGAGTTGCGGACCAGCAGTCGCTGTGGACGTCTGGATCAGGCTTGTGCCTTTGGCGTGAAGCCGAATCTGATGACCTTTGACGGCGACGAGATAGAGGTGCGTTCTCTCAATGTGAAGACACATCTCTATTGGGTCTTTGCCGATCTCTGTGCCGAGAAGGACACCATCAAGATCCTCTCCGACCTGAACAAGGCCTATCCCTTCCCTACGACCGATGCAGACCGTGCTGAGCACGAGGCTCTCGGACAACAGAACCTCGATATCGTCCATCGTGCCATCCAATATATGGCGGAGGGGGATGCAGAGTCGTTGGGACGGCTGATGACTGAGGCAGAAGCCCTCTTCGATGAGAAGGTGGTGCCGATGTCATCCGCTCTACACTCACCCAAGCTCCACAGTGTGCTTCAGGATCCGAACATCCAACCTCTCGTATGGGGTGGCAAGGGTGTCGGCTCCCATGGTGACGGCTCTGTGCAGTTCCTGGCTCGCAGTGCTGAGGCCCAGCAGCAGTTGATTACCTATCTTAACGACCACGGCATGAAGGCTTATCCTCTCACACTGAAACCCGTCCACACTGTGCGTCGCGCCATCATCCCTGTGGCTGGCTTCGGTACGCGTCTTTATCCTGCCACGCGTGCCTTGAAGAAGGATTTCTTTCCCATCCCGTGTCCTGATGGGATGGTGCGTCCCGTGATCCTGATCCTTCTGGAGGAGTTGGTGAAGAGTGGCATCGAGGAGATCTGTCTGGTGCTGGGTTCTGAGGAGGAGCGTCAGCAGTATGCCGATTACTTCGAGCGTCCACTTTCCGACGAACATCTCCGCAAACTGAATCCTGAGGCGCAGGAGTATGAGAATCGCATCCTCGATATCGGCAAGCGTCTGCATTATGTCTATCAGCGTGAGAAACGCGGTTTCGGTCATGCGGTCTATCAGGCGGCGCAGTTCGCCCGCAACGAACCCGTATTGCTCCTTTTGGGTGACACCATCTACCGCAGCGACTCCAACAAGCCCTGCGCTCTGCAACTCATCGAAGAATATGAACGCTATAACTCCCTGATGGTCAGCATCCACAGCATCCCGCTGTCGGATGTGAGCCATTATGGTATTCTTCACGGCGTCTGGGAGGATAAGGATAATACCATCCTCAATGTTGACGTTATGCATGAGAAACCTAAATCCAGTTACGCCGAGGAGTTCCTGGGCGTTCGTAACAAGCAGGGGGAGAAAGAGTATTATAGCGTGTTTGGACAGTATATCCTCACGCCGGAGGTATTTGCCCAGCTGCACGAAGATATTATGCAAAAAGAAATTGACGGAGACCACGTCAGCGAGATTGAACTCACATCTGCCCTCGAGGCCGTCCGTCAAAGAAGTGGAATGATGGGTGTCAGACTGAGGGGACGTATGTTCGATATGGGAAATCCCGCAGCCCTCACCCGTTGTGTAGATGAATACGCTATCTGATGTATTCCTCTGCACGACGCAGCAGATACTGGCCGTAGTCGTTCTTGGCCATCGGCTCGGCCAGTTTCTTCAAAGCCTCCTTCGTGATCCAGCCACGTTTATAGGCAATCTCCTCCAGGCAGGCCACCTTCAGTCCCTGACGCTTCTCGATGACTTCGATGAAGGTTGAAGCCTCAGACAACGAGTCGTGGGTGCCTGTGTCGAGCCAGGCAAATCCGCGCTGCAGGGTCTGCACCAACAGGTTCTTCTGTTCGAGATATTTTTGGTTTACAGTAGTGATCTCCAATTCCCCACGGGCACTGGGCTTGATGTTCTTCGCAATCTCCACCACGCTGTTTGGGTAGAAATAGAGTCCTACCACTGCATAGTTCGACTTCGGCTTCGCGGGCTTCTCCTCAATGCTGAGACAGTTGCCGTCCTTGTCGAACTCTGCCACACCATAACGCTCCGGGTCGTTCACCCAGTAACCAAACACAGTAGCGTGGTTGTTCTGTTCTGCGTTGATGACAGCCTGCTTCAACATGCCTGTGAAACCACTGCCGTAGAAGATGTTGTCACCTAAGACGAGACAGACGCTGTCCTCTCCGATGAACTTGTCGCCGATGATGAATGCCTGTGCCAGACCGTCGGGTGAAGGCTGCTCGGCATACTCGAAACGCACACCCAGATCACTGCCGTCGCCCAACAGACGCTGGAAACCTGGCAGGTCATAGGGGGTGGAGATGATCAGAATCTCACGGATGCCGGCGAGCATCAGCGTCGAGATGGGATAGTAGATCATCGGCTTGTCGAAAATGGGAATCAACTGTTTGCTGACGCCCTTGGTGATGGGGTAGAGGCGTGTTCCTGAGCCTCCTGCTAATACGATACCTTTCATGTTAATTTGTTGTTTGTTGACTGCAAAGGTAATGAATTTTGTTTGAAAGTAATGTCCTTTAACTCCCTTTAACTTCTTTAACTCCTTTAACTCCTTAAAAAGTAGTAACTTTGCACGCGATTTCTAACAATTAGTGACAATTATGGGATTTTGGAATAAAATTTTTGGAAAGAAAGACGAACAGAAGGTGGGAGGCATGGAGGATTTCATGACCCTTATCCGTGTCTACTTTCAGGCAGCCCTCGCTGCTGACCTCGGCATCACGAACCTCGCAGCACTCCCTGACCTCAGGGTGTTTAAGTCCACGCTCAAGGTGCCTACCGTTAATAATAAATTAGGTGTAGGCGAACGCAGCCGTTGTAAGAACATGCTTAAGTCGATGTATCAGATGGACGATGCCTTCTTCAAGGAGATCGACCAGAGCCTCCATCGTCGTTGCAAGAAGATACAGGACGCACAGACCTATCTCCTGCAGTTCCAGGGCTTCACACAGGACATCATGATGCTGACGGGCAACTTGATGAAGTTCAAACTTCGTTTGCCTGGCTTTATGAAGAAGGCCCTCTACACGATGACAGAGAAGACCGTCAGCGACATCTTCAACAAGAACGACTTCAAGGAGCCGGATGTGCTCAAGACCGTTGTCTCCGTCCGTGAGTACAACCGTCGCCTTGGTTTCTCCCAGAAGTGGGTGACAGATTTCGTCTATCGTGTGGTGATGCTCGCCAAGAAAGAGCCGAGGAAAAAGTCGGAAGATTAAAAAATATTAAAATGTCGGCATTAAAGCAGACATTCTAACATTTTTACTTTAACTTTGTACGCCAAATAGTTACGTATGAATCCAAGCGAGAAAACTTTGGCTGATTTCCAAACCCGTGTGCGGCAGATGATTTTCCGGTTTCAGGAACTGAAGAAGGAGAATGGCCGCTTGCAGGCCCTTGTAGAAGAGCAGGCTACGGAGATTGAGGAACTCAAAGCTCGGGTCACTCAGGCGGACAACGACTATAACTCATTGAAGATGGCGCGTATGCTCGAGATCACCGACGGCAACCTCGACGAGGCCAAAGAACGCCTCTCGCGGATGATACGCCAAGTGAACAAGTGCATCGCCATTTTGAGTGACGAACAGTAAACATGCTATCCAATGGCAGAAGTAAACGACAACGAGAAACTACATATACGGTTGCACGTCTACGACGAGGAAATCGAAGTGACGGTCAACCGCGCCGAGGAGGAGTTCTACCGCAGGGCAGCCAAGCTCATCACCAACCGTTATAATGCCTATTCGCAGGCTTATAAGGGTAAGAAGGGTGAGCACACCATCGCGCTGATGACGCTGATCGACATCGCGCTGATGCTGGAACGCGAGCGCGGTAAGAACGATACGGCACCCTATGATGGTATTCTTGCTAAGTTGACTTCTGAGATTGAGGAAGCACTGAAGTGAGAATAACATTATTTAATATAGATTTTTTATGGATTTAATTTTTGTACTATTGATCGCTGCCGGCGCTCTCGTATTGGGTGGAGTCGGCGGATATCTGATTTTCCGCTTCGTACTGAAGGGAAAATACAATGAGATGGTCGAAGCCGCCAACAAGGAGGCTGAGGTTGTCAAGGAGAAGAAATTGTTGGAAGTCAAGGAGAAGTTCCTCAACAAGAAGAGCGAGCTCGAGAAGGAGATCCAGCAGCGTAACCAGCAGGCTCAGCAGACTGAGAACAAACTGAAGCAGCGTGAGCTCTCGCTCAACCAGCGTCAGGAGGAACTCAGCCGCAAGAGTGGTGAACTCAACACCCAGCAGCAGCGTCTCGACAATGAGAAGCGTCTGCTTTCTGTCAAGGCCGAGGAACTCGAGAAGATGCAGCTCAAAGAGCGCGAGATGCTTGAGGAAGTCTCTGGACTCAGTGCTGAGGATGCCAAGAACCGTCTCATCGAGTCTATGAAAGATGAGGCCAAGACTGCTGCTGCCAGCTACATCAATGAGATCATGGACGAGGCTAAGCTCAATGCCGACCAGGAAGCCAAGAAGATTGTCATCAAGACCATCCAGCGTGTGGCTACTGAAACCGCCATCGAGAACTCCGTCAGCGTGTTCCATATCGAGAACGATGAGGTGAAAGGTCGCATCATTGGTCGTGAGGGACGTAACATCCGTGCCCTTGAGGCTGCCGCAGGTGTGGAGATTGTCGTAGATGACACGCCCGAGGCTATCGTCATCTCTGGTTTTGATCCCGTCCGTCGTGAGGTCTGCCGTCTGGCCCTCCATCAGCTCGTCAGCGACGGTCGTATCCACCCTGCTCGTATTGAAGAGGTGGTTGCCAAAGTCAAGAAGCAGCTCGACAACGAGATCATTGAGACTGGTAAGCGCACCGCCATCGACCTCGGTATCCACGGTCTGCACCCCGAACTCATCCGCATCATCGGTAAGATGAAATACCGTTCTTCTTACGGTCAGAACCTCTTGCAGCATGCCCGTGAGACCGCCAACCTCTGTGCTGTGATGGCTGCCGAGCTTGGACTCAATCCCAAGAAAGCCAAGCGTGCAGGTCTGCTCCACGATATCGGTAAAGTGCCCGATGAGGAGAGTGAGATGCCTCACGCACTCTATGGTGCTAAGATTGCTGAGCAGTTTAAGGAGAAACCCGACATCTGCAATGCCATTGGTGCCCACCACGATGAGATGGAGATGCAGACGTTGCTCGCTCCGATCGTTCAGGTGTGCGATGCCATCAGTGGTGCGCGTCCTGGTGCCCGTCGTGAGATTGTTGAGGCCTACATCAAGCGTCTCAACGACCTGGAGGCCATCGCGATGAGCTATCCTGGTGTCACAAAGACCTACGCTATTCAGGCAGGCCGTGAGCTCCGCGTCATCGTCGGTGCCGACAAGATGAACGATGCCGAGGCAGAAGCCCTCAGCACTGACATCGCCACAAAGATCCAGAACGAAATGACTTATCCGGGACAGGTGAAGATCACCGTCATCCGTGAAACGCGCTCTGTCGCCTACGCAAAATAAAAATGAATCCCTCACCCAATTGGGCGAGGGATTTTTTCTCTTCGTTTCTTCGTGTTCACTAAAAAATGAATCCTCTGCGTCTCTGCGTCTCTGCGTTCGGAATATAGCTATTTGAATTTCACTCCCATGTTATACAGGATGAAGCCGTAGATATCAGCTTGCTCCTCCAGCACCTTCGCCAGTGGCTTACCACCGCCGTGGCCAGCCTTCGTGTCAATCCGGATGAGCACCGGGTTATCACCCTGGTGACACTCCTGCAACGTGGCGGCAAACTTGAACGAGTGAGCTGGTACCACACGGTCATCGTGGTCGGCTGTTGTCACCAGGGTGGCGGGATAGGCTGTACCGGCCTTCAGGTTGTGGAGGGGAGAGTAGCCACGCAGGTACTCGAACATCTCCTTCGAATCCTCGCTGGTACCGTAGTCACTGGCCCAGTTCCAGCCGATGGTGAACTTATGATAGCGCAGCATGTCCATCACACCCACCTCTGGGATGGCGACGCCAAACAGGTCCGGACGCTGAGTCATGCAGGCTCCCACCAGCAGTCCGCCGTTAGAACCGCCCACGATGGCCAGCTTGTCCTTACAGGTGTAGCCCTCGCTGATCAGCCATTCTGCAGCACCGATGAAGTCGTCGAACACGTTCTGCTTCTGCATCTTCGTGCCTGCCAGGTGCCATTCCTCGCCATACTCACCACCGCCTCTGAGCGTCACCTGAGCATAGATGCCGCCAAGCTCGAGGAAAGGAATACGCGTGGCCGAGAAACTCGGACCCAGTGAGATGTTGAAACCACCGTAGCCATAGAGATAGACGGGGTTCTTGCCGTTCTTCTTCAATCCCTTCTTATAAGTCAGGAACATAGGTATGCGCGTGCCGTCCTTGCTCAGGAAGAACACCTGCTCCGAGGTGTAGTCTTCCTGTCGGAAGTTCACCTTCGGCGCTGAGTAGAGCGTGCGCTCGTTTTTCTCCATGTCATACTGGTAGACAGTACCAGGCACAGTGAATGAGGTGAAGGTGAAGAAGCACTCTGGCTCCTTCTCGTCGCCTGTGAAGCCTACGCTGCCCACTGATGGCAGACGGATCTCGTGGCGCAGTTTCCCGTCGATGCCATAGAGATAGGCGTGGTCTGAGGCATCCTTCTGGTAGGTGAGGATCAGCTGGCGGTTGATCACGCCGGCATCAGAGAGCACGTTCTCCTGCTCTGCCACCAGCTCCTGCCAGTTGTCAACGCCTGGCTGGCGGATGTCGGCGGTCATGATACGGGCCTTCGGGGCTCCGTAGTTGGTGAAGAGCCAGATCTTGTCACCCTCGTCATAGAGGGGCATATACTGGTAGTCCATGTTCGAGGTCATCTGTATGAACTGCGACTCCGGCTTGGTCAGGTCACGCACGAAGAGGTTGTTACCTGCGCCTGCTCCGCTTTCGTAGAGATACATCTTCGTCTCCTTCTCATTGACATCGACAGAATAGAAGCGCATGGGGTAGGCGGCGTTCTGATAGAACAGCACATCCTCGCTCTGGGGCGTGCCGATCTTGTGATAGTAGATCTTGTGCCCGGAGTTCACGTTCGAAAACTCCTTGCCCTTCACAGGAGCGTCATAGGCGCTGTAGTAGAATCCGTCACCCTTCCAGGCTGCATTCGTAAACTTCGCCCATTCGATGTGGTCCTCTGTCAACAGGCCTGTCTTCAGGTCAATCACGAAGATCTCCTCCCAGTCGCTGCCACTACGTGAAATGGTGTAGGCGGCATACTTGCCGTTGTTCGAAAAATACACACCCTTCAGGGCCACCGTACCGTCAGTGCTCAGCTTATTGGGATCGAGGAACACGCGTGGCTCACCACCCAGCTTGTCCATCACGTACATCACGCTTTGATTCTGCAGACCGTCGTTCTTGTAGAAATACCACTTGCCGTGGCGCTTACGAGGCGCAGAGATCCGCTCATAGTTCGACAGTTCCGTCAGTCGCTTCAGCAGCTTCCCACGGAAAGGAATCTTCGCCAGGTAGGCGTTGGTAACCTTATTCTCTGCCTCTACCCACGCAGCCGTCTGGGCGCTTGTGTCATTCTCTAACCAGCGGTAGGGGTCGGCCACCTTGGTACCGAAATATTCGTCAACGGTGCCGTCTTTCGCGGCCTTGGGATACTGCAGCCCCTGTGCGGTCACTGCAGTCGTGGCTAATGTCGCCATCATCATAAAAATCAGTCTTTTCATACGTTACAATACTATCTTCAAATATGATGCAAAGATACAAAAAAATCCCGAAACCGCCAAGCCTTTCGGCAAATAATTTTCTTGCGTTTCGTGTTTCAGCGTTTCAAAACCATTTTTGATTTTGCACATTGTACAGTCATTAGTCATTTAGTCATTTAGTCAATTGGTTTTTGAAAAAGTGAAATTGTTCATTTAGAATATATTATATTATTATATATATTATAATATATATAATAATATAATATATTAAAGGTTAGTAAATGACCGATTGAATGAAGTAAATGACTAAATGACTAAATGACTAAAATGACTAAACGAAAAAGCATTTTGAAACGCTGAAACGTGAAGCGCGAAACAAGAAAAGGTTTACAAATGAAAACTTGTTATAACTGCCTGAAACGAAGCCCTAAGTAAACTGGGAGTTTCATGCCTATAAAGTCGGAGTTTAGTTAGGGGAAAGTTCGACTTTGGGCTAAGGAAAGTCAAATAGCCTGAAAAATACGAAAAACGGGCAGTTTTGACTGCCCGGATGCGTAATGAATTTTATTTACATTGTCTATTTGTGCGACTGGTAGTAGTCGAGGGCGAGGCGGACGTTTTCGATGACGGCCTCAGAGGAGTAGGTGGCACCAGTGACCACATCAACTTCCTTCTCACGGGCCTCTTTGACCTTCAGTCCATCCCATTTCGACTGTAGGAATTTCTTCACGCGTTCGTAGTATTTAGGGGTTTCAGGCGACTTGAGGAACTCGATCTTTTCCACTTT
The DNA here is from genome assembly GCA_900316445.1 of uncultured Prevotellaceae bacterium. Taxonomy (GTDB): domain Bacteria; phylum Bacteroidota; class Bacteroidia; order Bacteroidales; family Bacteroidaceae; genus Prevotella. Next base: position 12,275 of record ONCZ01000001.1, read on the forward strand.
GTTGTTCTTGATATAGACCTTCAGCGGGGTGGGACCCTGATAGCCTTCGACGTTCTTGCCTAATTCTGTAGTGTTGATGACAATCGCGCCGTTCTCCTTGGTCATAGTCTCGTCGGCCATGAAACTCATCAGGAGAAGTGAAAAGATAAAAGTAAAAAGTGAAAAGTATTTCTTCATTTTTATGTCTTTTTTGTTCTTATGTCTAGAATGCGGGGAATTCGGGTTTTGACTGGGCCTTGACAGCCATACACTCCATTTCTACGAGCCAGCCAGGACGGCAGACGGCAGCGTGGACGATGACACAGGGCTTGTCGGGGAAACGCTCCTGGAAGAGGCTGCGTACTATGTCATAGTCGGCAATGTCGCGCAGATAGACCACCATCTCGGTGACATCATCGTAGGAGCATTCGGCCTCTTTCAATAGGGCCTCGACATTCTCCCACATGCGGCGCGTCTGCTGCTCGATGTCCTTGGGATACATGATCTCACCCTTGTTGTTGATGCTGGCCGTACCGGAGATGAACACGTGGCGACGGTCGGCATAGTCAATATACGTGCCGCGCTCAAACGACACACCGTAGTCGCTGGTGCGGTTGAGATGGGTGGGGGCGTAGAGATAGTGAATCTGCTCCTGACGGATGCCTGCGATGGCGTAGTTGTCCATCTGCGAGAGCACGTTGGGATCCTGTTCACGGCCCCCGATGCCTGTAGAGGCGATGAAATGGGTGTGGACAGTCAGGCCCTGGGTGAAGAACACCTGGTTACGCGCACGTACGACACCACCGTAGTTCAGGTCGATGTCATTCACAAAAAGCCACGTGCGGATGCAATTCTCCGAGAGTTTGCATCCCTCCTCGGCCAGCTGCATAACGTACTCGTTGAAGAGCAGTCGCATCTGGTATTCAGAGTTCGCTGCGAGGTTGTGGGCAGAGGCGTTGTAGAGATGACGGAACTCACCGTGACGTACTTCGTAGAGACCGCTCTTGTTGAGTTGTGTCTCGACACCCGACATCAGATACACCCAGAGGGCTATTTTCGTGCCGTCGAGGGGGGCCTGCTGGATGATGCTTTTTGCACAGAGGGAGAGGTCGGCAGCAATGACATCGTCAGCCTGATTAGCTGCGTCACTGAGGAAGTAGCGCTTGAAGACGGCCTGGGTGCCTTCAAACTGCGAGCGCAGGGCGTCGTAGGCATTCAGCACAGCCTCAAGCTGCTGGGCGTAGACCAATCGCGGGTTGGCGACGTGGATGATAGCCTGATACTCTCTGACCTCGGTGCCGTTGTCAAAACAAACGACCTCGGCATTGGCGTTCTCGAAATCTATACGTGATATATGATTCATTGTTATATTTTGTTGATGTCTACATACCCGTGCATGACGGCGTAGATGGTGAGGGCTGAGACACTCCGAAATCCCAGCTTGTCCATGATGTTCTTCCGGTGGGTGATGACGGTGGCAAGGCCGATGTTGAGGCGCTCGGCAATCTCCTTGTTGATATAGCCCTGCACGATGAGCGACATGACCTCTATCTCGCGGTCTGTGAGAATCTTGCGACTGATGATGTCAGGCATAGGCGGCAGGTTCTTGCCTTCGCTATGAGCACCCTGTTGGAGTGACAGGAGCGAGCGCACAAGCTGCTGTTCAGGCACGTTGACGCAGAGACAGTGGAAGTCGGAGAGCTGCGACATCGTGTCGAGGGATAGCGTGAGCACGATGGTCTTGCGGTGGTGCGTCTGGAAGAAGTCCTTGTGTTCCAGTACGATGCTCATAGCGGCAAAGTAATGGAAATAGGTGTCGGGATGAGCCGACTGCAGTTCTGCGAAAGAGCCAAAGGTATCGACCGTCATAATGGGCATGACATTCTGGAGGATCTGTTTCAGCCCCATCGCAGCTAACGTGTTCGTATCGATGATCGCTATCTTTGGCCGTTCCATTATGATAAGAATCCGAGTAATGCACCTGCGGCGACGGCGGAGCCAATGACACCAGCGACGTTCGGACCCATGGCGTGCATGAGCAGGAAGTTGTGGCGGTCGTACTCGAGGCCGAGGTTGTTGGAGATACGTGCTGCCATCGGAACAGCAGACACACCGGCATTACCGATCAGCGGGTTCAGCTTCTTGCCTTCGGGCAGGAAGAGGTTCATGATCTTCACGAAGCACACACCCGAGGCTGTGGCAATCATAAAGGCCATCGCACCGAGGGCGAAGATCTTGATGGTGTTGAACGTCAGGAACTCCGAAGCCTGTGTCGAGCAGCCGACGGTCAGACCGAGCAACATAACGACGATGTCATTCAGCGCAGCACCGGCTGTCTTCGCTAGACGTGTAGTTTTGCCGCTCTCCTTCAGCAGGTTGCCGAAGAACAGCATACCCAGCAGGGGCAGGCCCGATGGCACAATGAACGTCGTCAGCAACAGACCGATGATGGGGAAGAGGATACGCTCCGTCTGACTCACCTCACGACCTGGTTTCATCTTGATGACGCGCTCCTTTTTCGTGGTGAGCAGACGCATGATGAACGGCTGGATCACCGGCACGAGGGCCATATAGGAATAGGCACAGACTGCGATCGCACCCATGAGATTCGGTGAGAGCTTGGAGCTCAGGAAGATGGCCGTAGGACCGTCAGCACCACCGATGATGGCGATACCGGCAGCCTGTGAGGGCTCGAAGCCCATCGCCAGTGCCACCATATAGGCACCGAAGATACCAAACTGGGCAGAAGCGCCGATGAGCATCAGCTTCGGATTGGCAAGCAGTGCCGAGAAGTCTGTCATCGCACCGATACCAAGGAAGATGAGTGGCGGATACCACCCTTGCCTTACACCCTGATAGAAGATGTTGAGCACGGAGTTGTCTTCGTATAGACCGATCTCGAGTCCTGCGTCAGCACGGAAGGGGATGTTTCCGAGGATGATGCCCAGTCCGATGGGGACGAGCAGCAGCGGCTCGAAGTCTTTCTTGATGGCGAGCCAGATGAAGAAGGCTCCCACCACAATCATGATCAGGTTCCCGACCGTCGCATTGGCAAATGCCGTATACGTCAGGAATTCATGAAAGTTCTGTATGATAAATTGTCCTAAATCCATTTTTTCTTATTAATTTGAACTCGGAGTCTTTTTTTTCTTTTTTTATTTAACAAGGATTATAAGGATTTATAGATTTTTTTTGGGGTCTTTCCTTTAATCCTTTAATCCTTGTTTAATATATAAATATTACCCAATCGTCATGAGAACAGCGCCCTCCATCACAGTCTCACCCTGCTTGACGGTGATAGACGTGACGGTGCCGGAGAACTCAGACTCGATGTTGTTCTGCATCTTCATGGCCTCGAGCACGAGGACGATGTCGCCCGTGTTCACCTTGTCGCCGACGTTCACCTTTAATTCGGTGACAGTGCCGGGCAGTGGGGCCTTCACAGCAGAACCTGTGCCAGGTGCCATAGGCTTGTCAGCAGCAGGAGCCTTCTCTGGGGTTACCACAGGACGGGCTACAGGTTTCGGGGCCTCTATGCGCACCTTCTTCAGCGTGCTGGCGGGGTTGATGGGCTGTTTCAGCTCGACATCGAAACGGACGCCGTTGACGTTGACCTTGGCAACGTTGCCCTCTACTTCTTCAATCTCTACGTCGTAATCGACGCCTTGTACTTTATATTGATACTTATTCATAATGTTATCTTATTTCTGGGGTTTTGGGAATGTTTGGTGCGTTGTGGGATGTGGGGATGACGGGGGTAGAGAAGTGTGTCATCTGGGTACCTTCATCCGACCAGCCTGTACGCTGCGACTTGATGGTGATGATACCGCTCTCCACATCGTGGACGTCGTCCTGATACTGCTTCAGGGCCATCGAGATGACGGCGATATACACCTCCTTGTCGATACCCTTCTTCTCGAAGCCGTCCTGCAGGATGTTGCCTGTGGCGTGGGCAATGTCGTGAGTCACCTCCACCGTCTTTGTGATGGGCTTGATGGGCTGGGTGTTGACCACTTTCTTGGCCGTCTCAAGGTGCTCCATGATCAGTCCGAAGATCCAGAAGAACACAAAGAGCAAGGCCAGACAGAAGAACACGATGCCCATGGCCAACAGCGTGATGCCGATGCCATGCGGGTCTTCACGCTTCAACTTCGCGTCTTTGGTCTCGTCGGTCTTGATGAAGTTCTCGATGCCGGCAGTGACGTTCTCAGGTGATTTTACGCTCCATTGGTTACCATGACGGGCATAGCTCTGGTCTGCTGCCAGCGCAGGAACAGTGACGGAGTCGATGAACTCTTCAGCATTACCGTTATAAAATCCGATCCAGACGGGTTCTGACATGGGAACCTTCAATGAGAGGTGCAACTTGCCCTGGGCAGGATTCGAGTTGCAGTAGAATACCAAGTGCTGTCTGCCGCCAATCTGCGTACGCGGGTCACCATTGGGTATGACGCTCATGCGCTTGATGCGTTCAGGCACACTCATGTTCGGATCGAGCACGCTGCGGTCGGTCGTAAAGTACATGCCACGGATGTTGTAGGTGGTGAACGAGGTGTTCTCCAGCTCTATCCATGCCTCCCGCTGCCCGTACTCGTCCTGGATGTTGGCGGTGTTGTTGGTCAGCACCTCGTTGATCCGGATGTTCTTCGCGCCTTGGCCGAACACCCCCGTAGCACTGATCATCAGCACACCGCTGAGCAGAAGTCTGAAACTATTCATTTTTATATAAGTGTATTATTATATTTCAACTTTTTCTTTTATTCAGAACGCAAAGACGCGAAGGCGCAGAGTCTTTTTTCCCCATCCCTATGCGCAGCCACTTTTTTCTTTGTGTCTTTGTGTCTTTGCGTTCCATTATGTAATCTGTGGCTACCCACAGAAGAACAGCACAATAATCTGTGCGGTGAAGATCCTCAAGAACATCGACAGCGGATACACCGTCGAGTACCCCACGGCCGGTGCCTCTTTCGAGCAGATGCTATTAGAATACGCCAATGCAGGGGGATCAGTATACGTACCCGCTATCATACCCGCAATGGTGAAATAATTAAACTTATACCTGATCCTGGCTATCGGACCTACAATAAGTATCGGGATGATGGTAATCAGGAAGCCCGTCAGCACATAAAGCAACCCATCTCCCTCGACCACTGTCTCCAAGAACCCAGCCCCAGCCTTGATACCCACCGAGGCGAGGAAGAGTACAAGACCAATCTCTCTTAGCATCATATTCGCCGAGGTGGTGGTATAGGTCACGAGGTGGATCTTATAGCCATAGCGGCCTATGAGGATGGCGATGATCAACGGCCCACCTGCCAAACCTAACTTCACGGGAACAGGCATACCCGGGATGACCAGGGGGAACGAACCGAAGATCAGTCCGAGGAAGATACCCACGAAGATCGTGGCAATGTTCGGCGCATTCAGACGACTTTGAGAGTTCCCCATCTGGCTGGCCACGCGGTTGACAGCGTCTTCAGGACCCACCACCATGATTTTATCACCCACCTGCAGAGGCAGTCCCGCTGAGGCGAAGAGGTCCATACCATGACGTGTCAGACGGGTGACGTTCACACCATGCACACTCGAGAAATGCATCGAGGCCAGCGTCTTGCCGTTGATCTTCGGGTTGGTGATGAGGATGCGCTTCGATACCAGCGGCTGATCCTGCTGCTCGAAGTCGATGTCGAGTTTCGGACCGATGAAGGCCATGATGGCCTCCTGGTCTGCCTCGGCACAGACGATGAGCATCTGGTCACCCACATGGAACACGGTGTCGCGGTTGGGAATACAGAGCTCGCCCTGATGGACCAGGCGTGACACCACGAAGTCGCGGTTCAGGAAGTCATGCACCTGCAACAGCGTCTTGCCCTCCAAGTATTTGTTCGTCACCTCCAGGTGCATCTTGTAGGGCTTCTTGTTGGTCTTGGTTCCTTCCTGCTCTTTCAACTGCTCTTCTTCCCTTTCCAGCTTGACGTTGCATATATACCTTATTAATATAATAGCGCCGATGATGCCGAGCACGCCGAGAGGGTAGGCACAGGCGTAGGCAGAGGCGATCTGTGGGGCGCCGCCGTGGGGGAATGCGGTGTTCAGCGCTTCGTTGGCAGCACCAAGTCCGGGGGTGTTCGTCACAGCACCATAGAGCGTACCCACCATCATGGGCAGGTTGGCAGAGTTGCTGGTGTCGAAGAAGATGTAGTAGCAGGCGAACATCACGAGGATATTCAACAGGATGGCTGTCGCTGCCAGACCGTTGAGTTTGATGCCTGCGGTGCCGAAGCTCTCAAAGAAACCGGGACCCACCTGCAGACCGATCATAAACACAAACAAGATCAGTCCGAAGTCCTGCATGAACGTCAGGATGGGGGTGGGGGCGGTGAAGCCGATATGACCGGCCAGGATTCCCGCGAAGAGCACGAAGGTCACACCCAGTGAGACACCGAATACCTTGATCTTGCCCAGATAGACACCAATAGCTATGACGATGGCATAAAGCAGCACGATATGGGCCACTGAGTCAGTGGTCATAAACAAGTCTTTCAGCCAATGAAATGATTCCATACCTATTTAATTTTTTATTGTTCTCCCAAATTTGGGTGCAAAGGTACTCAAAAAATTGCTCATATATAGCATTTTTGTGCAGTTAATTTTGGATAAAAACCGTTTTTTTATTTCTTTCACAATTCAAATGACCAATTTGCATAAAAAAGTTGTAACTTTGCAGTCTGTTAAGTGGAGCTTAAAACAACTTATATAATAAACAAACGTAATTCATTTATGGCAAACAAAGAGAAACTCTTTACCGAGTTCACCGCACCAACCACTCAGGAATGGCTCGACAAGATCGAGGTCGACCTGAAAGGTGCTGACTTCCAGAAACGCTTGGTATGGAGAACAAATGAAGGTTTTAATGTGCAGCCCTTCTATCGCCGCGAAGACCTGGCGAACCTGAAGACGCCCGACGCTCTCCCCGGAGAGTTCCCGTTCGTGCGTGGTAACAAGAAGGACTCAAATGTGTGGTATGTTCGTCAGAACATCGAAGTGACTGATGCCAAGGAGACCAACAAGAAGGCGCTCGACATCCTGAACAAGGGTATCGACTCGCTGGGCTTCAAACTGAAGGGCGACATGGTCTCGAAGGAGACGGTGAAGGCCTTGCTCGACGGTATCTACTGTGACTGTATCGAGATCAACTTCGCCACCTGTCCGCGTCATGCTGTAGAGCTTGCTGAGATCCTCGTGGCTTATTTCGCTGAGAAGGGCTACGACAAGGCGAAGGTGGTGGGCTCTATCGAGTTCGACCCGATGGCGAAGATGGTGATGAAGGGCAAGGATGTCACACCGGTGCTGGAGAATGGTCCGAAACTCGTCGAGGCCCTGAAGGAGTATCCTAATTTCCGTTGTATCGCTGTCAGCACGGACGCCCTCAACAATGCGGGGGCTTACATCGTACAGGAACTGGGCTATGCGCTGGCCTGGGGTAATGAGTATCTGCAGCAGCTGACGGATGCCGGCGTGGATGTGGACTTGGCTGCCAAGAGCATCAAGTTCAACATGGGTGTCAGCGAGAACTACTTTATGGAGATTGCCAAGTTCAGGGCTGCCCGTCTGCTCTGGGCTCAGATCGTGAAGCAGTATGAACCGAAGAATGATGACAGTTGTCAGATGTGCGTCAATGCGACGACCTCTACCTACAATCAGACACTGTTCGACAGTTATGTGAATCTGTTGCGCTCGCAGACTGAAGCGATGAGTGCGGCGTTAGGAAGTGTTCACTCGATGGTGGTGACACCGTTCGATGCACCGTATGAGGAGGCTACTGACTTCTCAGAGCGTATCGCCCGCAACCAGCAGCTGATCATCAAGGAAGAGAGTCATTTCGACCGTATCGTTGACCCGGGTGCCGGTTCTTACTATATCGAGCACTTGACGGATGCACTGGCCCAAGAGGCCTGGAAGATCTTCCTGAAGGTAGAAGAGGAGGGTGGCTTCCTCGCTGCTGTGAAAGCCGGAACCATCCAGGATGATATCAATGCGACGAATGTGAAGCGTCATGGTGATGCTGCCAAGCGTAAGGAATTCCTGCTGGGTACCAACCAGTTCCCGAACTTCACCGAGAAGAGCGAAGGCAAGAAGGCCAAAGTGTGTGCTTGTGGCTGTGGCAATGCAGATGAGGCAACCTTCAAGGCTATCAATAGTACTCGCCTCGCTGCTGACTTCGAGGATCTCCGTATTCATACGGAAGAGACAAAGGTGCCGACAGCGTTTATGCTGACCATCGGTAACCTCGCTATGCGTCAGGCTCGTGCACAGTTCTCTTGCAACTTCCTCGCTTGTGCAGGTTACAAAGTGATTGACAACCTCGGGTTCAAGACTGTAGAGGAAGGTGTGGATGCTGCGCTGGAGGCCAAGGCCGACATCGTGGTAATCTGTTCTTCGGATGATGAGTATGCTGAGTACGCCATCCCTGCCTTCAAGTATCTGAATGGCCGTGCGATGTTCGTCGTGGCCGGTGCTCCTGCCTGCATGGAGGACCTGAAGGCTGCCGGCATCGAGAACTACATCCACGTGAAGTGCAATGTGCTCGAGACTTTGAAAGAATATAATCAGAAACTTGGTATTTAAAGAATAGGAGACTTGAATTATGCGTAAACAGTTTAAAGATATTGGAGCACCTCGACTTCACAGCCGGTATTCCGCCGTATCTGAGGGGCCCGTATTCGATGATGTATCCGTTCCGCCCGTGGACCATTCGTCAGTATGCTGGATTCTCAACGGCTGAGGAGTCGAATGCCTTTTATCGCAGGAACCTGGCGAGTGGCCAGAAGGGACTGAGTGTGGCGTTTGACCTGCCGACTCATAGAGGATATGATCCGGATAATGCGCGTGTTGTGGGCGATGTAGGTAAGGCTGGTGTGAGTATCTGTAATGAGGAGAATATGAAGGTGTTGTTCTCGGGGATCCCCCTCAATAAGATGTCTGTGTCGATGACCATGAACGGTGCTGTGCTGCCGATTTTGGCATTTTATATTGTGGCAGGTCTGGAGCAGGGCGCTCAGTTGGAGGAGATGGCCGGAACCATCCAGAACGATATTCTGAAGGAGTTCATGGTGCGTAACACCTATATTTATCCGCCCGCCTTCTCGATGAAGATCATCGCTGATATCTTCGAGTACACCTCGCAGAAGATGCCGAAGTTCAATAGCATCTCCATCTCAGGTTATCACATGCAGGAGGCTGGTGCTACGGCAGACATTGAGCTGGCTTACACCCTCGCCGACGGTATGGACTACCTGCGTACTGGTGTGAATGCCGGTATCGATGTGGATGCTTTTGCTCCGCGTCTGTCGTTCTTCTGGGCTATCGGTATGAACCACTTTATGGAGATTGCCAAGATGCGTGCCGGCCGTCTGTTGTGGGCAAAGATCGTGAAGAGCTTCGGTGCCAAGAATCCGAAGTCTCTGGCTCTGCGTACGCATTCACAGACCTCTGGTTGGTCTTTGACAGAGCAGGATCCTTTCAATAATGTAGGTCGTACGTGTATCGAGGCTATGGCAGCCGTGCTGGGTCATACCCAGTCGCTGCACACCAACGCTCTCGACGAGGCTATCGCCCTGCCTACCGACTTCTCGGCCCGTATCGCCCGTAACACCCAGATCTACATCCAGAACGAGACGAAGGTGTGCAAGCAGATCGACCCGTGGGCAGGTTCCTACTATGTGGAGACGCTGACTAACGAGTTGGTTCACAAGGCTTGGGAACACATCCAGGAGATTGAGAAACTGGGTGGTATGGCCAAGGCCATCGAGACCGGTCTGCCCAAAATGCGTATCGAGGAGGCTGCTGCCCGTACTCAGGCCCGTATCGACTCTGGTACGCAGACGATTGTCGGTATCAACAAGTATCGTCTGGAGCACGAGGATCCCATCGATATCCTCGAGGTGGACAACACCGCTGTGCGCAAGCAGCAGGAGGAAAGTCTGAAGGAGGTGCGCGCTTCTCGTGATGAGGCCGCTTGCCAGGAGGCTTTGAAGGCTATCACCGAGTGTGTGCGTGACTTCAAGGAGGGCCGTAAGAGCGAGAACAACTTGCTCGACCTCGCTGTGAAGGCTGCCCAGTTGCGTTGTACGCTGGGTGAGATTTCAGATGCCTGCGAAGAGATCGTAGGCCGTTATAAAGCAGTAATCAGAACAATTTCAGGCGTGTATAGTTCACCGTGGTGCAAAGGTAGTGGCAACAGGTTATGCCGACTGTGGCTTCGACGTGGATATGGGACCGTTGTTCCAGACACCGGAGGAGGCAGCCCGTCAGGCTGTGGAGAATGATGTGCATATCGTTGGTGCCTCTTCTCTGGCAGCCGGTCACAAGACGCTCATCCCGCAGCTCATCGAGGAGTTGAAGAAGCTGGGTCGTGAGGACATCATGGTGACTGCCGGTGGTGTGATCCCCGCTCAGGACTACGACTTCCTCTACAAGGCTGGTGTGGCCTGTATCTTCGGTCCTGGTACCCCGATACCGTATTCGGCCATCCAGATGATGAAGATCCTGTTGGACAAAGATTGATAGGGCTCTGAGACCCAAATAAAATAACCCCGCCTGAATTTCAGGCGGGGTTATTTTATGACTGGAAGGAGTCGTTTTCGTCAATCTTGTAGGCCTTGTTGTCTTCCTTCATGTAGATCTGCAGGTCAGAGAAATAGCCTGTCTCTTGAATCTTCTGAAGGTTCTGCTGGGCATCTTCTTCAAGCAGATACTCTTTGGCACTGGCCAGATGATTGGTGAACTCAAGTTTCTTCTTCTCCGTGTCCAGGACTGAGATCCACTCATCCTTCAAACGGTCTCCGATTACAAATTTCTTACTCATAGCTGTTACTTTATTATTGATTGTAGTTTGTTATTTTGAAGTTTCATGCTGCAAAGTTACAAACTTTTGTCATACTATGAGTATCTTTACCCTGAATATTTCGTGTAAACGTTTGAGTAAAACGAATTACTGATGCATCAGATTGAGCTTTTGTTTCGGGGCGAGGGCGTTGGTGGTCTTCTCCGTATATTCAGCCAATTTCAACTGAGCTGTGGCAGTGATGTTGCGGCTGCTGTTGCCGATGCAGAAGGTGTAGGTGCCTGCCTCGGTGAGCCACTGACTGCCAGCCTCATCGAAGGAGGCAAGGTCGCGTACGGGGATGTTCATCGTGAGTGTCTGGCTCTCACCAGGCTGCAGTTCGCGCGTCTTGGCGAAGGCTTTCAGTTCCTGTGCAGGCTTCTCCAGACGACCCTTCGGTGCCTGAACATAGACCTGTGCCACTTCCTTGCCAGCGACGGAGCCTGTATTCTTGACGGTGATAGAGACTTGGACAGTTGACAGTTTAGAGTTTACAGTTGAAAGTTTTACTACAGGCTTTGAGAAGGCGAATGTAGTGTAGCTCAGTCCGAAGCCAAAAGGATAGGCCACCTCTTTGTTGAAGGTGTCGAAGAAACGGTAACCGACGTAGATGTCTTCCTCGTGGTTGGTGTAGGCATGTCCGGGGATGGGCATCTTGTTGCCGACCATCATCTGGAAGGTATAGTCATCGATATTGCCGGGGAAGTTCTTGGTTGACGGATGGTCGGTGGCTGCGATGGGCCAGGTCATCGTGAGCTTGCCTGAAGGATTCACCTTGCCAGTGAGCAGGTCGGCGATGCTGTTGCCGCCCTCCATACCTGGCTGCCAAGCGCAGAGGATGGCATCGGGATAACCGCTCCAAGAAGCCGTCTCGATGACGGAGCCGGAGTTGATGATGACGATGACGGGCTTCCCTTCTGCATGGAAAGCGTTGCAGACATCGGTGATCAGCGCACGCTCCTCAGGGATGAGGTTGAACTCGGTGTCGATGTCGCGGTCGATACCCTCACCAGCCTGACGGCCGATGGTGATGATGGCTGCATCGGCAGTTTTTACTTCCTTACCGATGGCGATGGGGGAGAGACTGATCTCCGGATACTTCTGCTGTCCCATCATCTCAGTCTGGAACCACTTGGCGGGATGACGCTCGGCCTGGAACTTGATTCTTGCATAGTCGATATACTTGCGGTAGATATCCGTGAGGGTAGCACTTGACTTGATGCCAGCATTCTCGAGGCCCTGAAGCATATCAACCACGTAAGGAGGATGGACGCAGCCAGAACCTGTACCGCCGCTAAGGAAGTCGTAGGAGTTCTCACCGAAGAGGGCAACGGTTTTTATCAATTGAGAATTGAGAGTTGAGAATTGAGAATTATGATTACCTTCTGTGCGGAAAGGTAGGGCACCGTTGTTCTTGAGGAGGACGATGCCCTCGGCAGCACTCTGACGGGTGATGGCAGCATGGGCCTTGAAATCAGGATTGCTAGAAGCGGGATATTGATGGAAGCTCGGGGTCTTCACGATGTATTCGAGCATACGACGCACGTTGCGGTCTACATCGGCGATAGCGAGTTTGCCTTCCTTCACGCCCTTGATGATTTCTTCGACTTGAGCGGGTTGTCCGGGTTCCATGAGATCGTTGCCGGCATGTACCTCGCTGATGGTCTCCAGTCCCTGACGGATTCCAATCCAGTCGGTCATCACGATACCTTTATAGCCCCAGTCGTCGCGCAGGATCTTCGTGAGCAAATCGTGGTTACCCATCGAATACTCGCCGTTCACCTGGTTGTAGGAGGCCATAACAGTCCAGGGATCACTCTCACGGACGGCAATCTCAAATCCACGGAGGTAGAGTTCGCGGGCTGCGCGTTGTGATACACGTTCGTCTACAGCCGTACGGTCTGTTTCCTGGGAGTTTACGGCAAAGTGCTTGGCCGATACGCCAGCCCCCTGACTCTGCACACCTTGGATGTAGGCAGCCGCAATCTTTCCCGTCAGCAGGGGATCCTCCGAGTAATACTCGAAGTTTCGTCCGCAGAGGGGATTGCGATGGAGGTTCATGCCCGGGCCGAGAATCACGTCACAACGGTATTCCTTGGTCTCGTTACCGATAGCCTCACCTACCTTGCTGACGAGTTCCGTGTTCCACGTAGAGGCAAGACAGGAGCCGATGGGGAAGGCTGTGGCATAGTAGGTCTTGTCAGTACCCTTGCGGGTGGGGTCGATGCGTACGCCGGCAGGACCGTCGGTAAGTACGGTGGCAGGGATGCCGAGGCGTGGGATGGCCGGAGAGGTACCCGCAGCACCGGCTACGAGGTCGGCCTCACCGCCTACTACGGCACCTGTACCGAAAAAGTTGTTTGCACCGCCAACGAGTAGTTTGGCTTTCTCTTCAAGGGTCATGGCCTTGATCACCTCGTCGATGTTGTTCTCCGAGAGTTTGGGCTGAGCATTTGTTGTCATTGCGAATGTGGCTGTTAATAAGCCGATTGTTAGTAATTTCTTCATTGTTATGTTATTTTAGGGGTTTTAGGGGAATTAGGGATGTCAGGGGATCAGGGGAAGATCTTGAAGGCGTAGCCTTGATCGTGGAGCCATTGGATAGAGGCGGGGAGAGCGGTGTGGAGCTTGCCGATGGATTTGAGGGAATCGTGGAAGGTGATGATAGAGCCATTACGCGCGTACCTCTTTATATTATTAACCACATCTTCGGCGGTCATCCACTTGGAATAGTCGCGGGTGACGAGGTCCCACATCACAATCTTGTATTTCCTGCTGAGCCAGGCATATTGTGCCAGACGCATCCAGCCGTGGGGCGGACGCACATAGTGGCTGTGGATGTAGGCGTTGGCCTTCTCCACGTTGTAGCTGTATTCCTTGATGGTGTGGGTGAGCCCGACCATATGGTTGTGGGTGTGGTTGCCCACCTGGTGGCCTTCATCGACGATGCGCTGATAAAGCTCTGGATGCTTGCGCACGTTGTCGCCCACCATGAAGAACGTGGCCTTGACGCCGAACGCCTTGAGGGTGTCGAGGATGAAGGGGGTAGCCTCAGGAATGGGACCGTCGTCGAAGGTCAGATAGACGGCCTTCTCGTGACGATCCATTCTCCAATAGGCTTTCGGATAAAGCCACCTCAGGTATATGGCGGGTTGCTCAATAAACACCGAATTAATTTACGATTTACTGATTTACGATTTACTATTTATTCGATATCTCCACCTTTGGACTGATAGATACCCATCAGACTCTGCAATTGCTGTTCTTTCTTGTCTGCCAGTTCCTTGCTGATAGAATCCTGTACGTTAAGCACTTGTTCGAGGATATAGAAGTGGATGAGGCAGTCGTGCTGGGAACCAGAGAAGCGTGTACCGTCGAAGGAGAGATACCAAACCAGATACTGGCAGGACTTCAGCCACAACTGGTCGATGAGTATCTGGGCCTTCTTGGTCTGTTTCGTGTTGGCATAGCAGCGTGCCAGATCTACAGAACCACTCTGATAGTCGTGCGGAATGTTGTAATCGGGCAGCTCTTTCTCACATTTGTCGAGTACCTTCATGGCTTCTTCGGTCTTTCCCTCAGAGATGAGGTTCATGGCCAAAGAGGCGAAGAGTCGACGATGGGTGTAACACATGCGCATAACTGTCTCGTCGAGATAGATACCCTTCTTATCGACACCACCGAACTTGAACTTGTTCATCACGTTGTCGTAGGTCTTCTCCGTATCGAAGTTCTTGGCACCGGATCCTTTCGTTGTGAACGGGGTGATGCGGTTGGCAAGTCCCTCCTGCACGAAATTATCGCCGAGGTTCATATAGTTCTCGGAGCCTACGGTCAGCGCCACGTAGATCGGTCGTGTCCAGTTGGCGTTGGCAATCATCTCGAGCATCATCAGGTCGCCCTTATAGAGGGCACTCTTGCCTTTGAGTGAGATGACCATGCGGTCGGGGATGGAGTCGGCGGCCATCATCATACCACTCTGACGGACAGCCTCCTTGTCGATAGTGACATAGACGGTATCTGTTGGGATGACGTGGAAGTCCTTCACGGTGGAGCGCACCCAGTATTTCAGGATGTTCTTCAACTCGAAGGGCTCGTCGCCAAACTGCTCGGCTGCTTCCTCGGGATGCTCCTGATAGAGTTGTTGCACCTGTTCCTTCAATGAGGGATCAATCTGCACGTACTCATTCGTACCGGCACAGTATTCCAGACGTTTCCAGGTGATAGGCAATGACGGGGAGTCGTAAGCTGGACGCACCATCTGGTCGATGTACCAGTCGGTCTGGAGATAAGAGAGGTTACAGACGCGCGCATCGGTACGCACTCCTTCTGTATCCTGATTGTACCAGAGGGGGAAGGTGTCGTTATCACCATTGGTGAAGATGATGGGGTTGCCCTTCTCCTGGAGTGTCATCAGATAGTTCTGTCCGAAGTCACGACAGGTGTAACGGCCTGAACGGTCGTGGTCATCCCAAGTCTGTGAGGCCATCTGAATGGGGATGAGCAGGGTGATTAGGGCGATTAGGGATGTTAGGATGAGGTTCTCTTTCTTCAACTTCTGCTGCAGCCAGTCGATGATGGCTGCCACACCCATACCGCACCAGATGGCGAAGGCATAGAATGAGCCGGCATAGGCGTAGTCACGCTCACGGGGCTGCATGGGTGTCTGGTTCAGATAAACCACGATGGCCAGACCAGTCATGAAGAAGAGGAAGAATACTACCCAGAACTGGCGGATGCCGATGGGATCGTCAATCGTATTCTCAGAGCCATTAACCATCACTTTCTTCTTGCGGGTGTACCAAGCCTGCCAGAAGAGGCCTAACAGACCCAGAATCAGCGGCAGACAATAGAAGACGTTATGACCCTTGTTTTCCTTCAGGTCATCTGGAAGCAGATCTTGGTTACCCAGACGGGCGTTATCGATGAAGGGGATACCCGTGAGCCAGTTGCCGTGTTCCATCTCTCCGTTACCCTGGATGTCGTTCTGACGGCCGGCGAAGTTCCACATGAAGTAGCGCCAGTACATGAAGTTACATTGGTAGGAAAGGAAGAATCGTATGTTCTCCAATTGTGAGGGCACCTTGACGGTCATAGCTTCTCCACATCGGTCGTAAGGCACCTCCGTTCCGTCGACACCACCCATCCACGACTCGTAGGCTGAAGCATGGCCGGCATCGTACATACGTGGGAACAGCATGTTCTGGGCATATTTGTACTCATCCTTCGTGCGGACTACGAAGTAAGAATCCTTCTCGTCGGCAGAGGCTTTCTCTTTGCGCTGGTAGACGGGCTTGCCCTTGCTCATTACGGGACGGCAGTACTTTCCGTCGCTTTCAAGCGCCACCTGAGAGGTGTAGGCCTGACCGTAGAACAGCGGGCGCTGGCCATACTGCTCACGTCCCAAATAGTCGCCCAGAGTGAAGATGTCCTCAGGAGAGTTCTGGTCCATCGGCGGGTTGGCTGATGAACGTATCACGATCACGGCGTAGGTCGAATAGCCTACCATCAGCATCAGCATACAGAGCAGGATGGTGTTCTTGGCACGGGCTGTGACGAACAGTTTCTTCTCCCTCTTATAATTCAGGCCGAACCAGACGGCAGCCAGCACGATGATGCCGATGAAGAATGCTGACCATCCCCAGCCATAGAAGGGGACACCCAACATGCCGAGCGAGAGGATGAACGCAATGTCCTGAACCTTCACGCTGTGCTTCTGCGTCTGTGTCTCATAGACGGCCCAGATGACGATGGCGATGAGCAGGAAGATATAGATGATCTCACCCGTATTGAACGGACAGCCGAGGGTATTGACGAAGAACAACTCGAACCATCCGCCTACGGTGATGATGCCAGGAACGACACCATAGAGTACCGCTGACAGGATGGCGACAGAGATAACCAAGGCCACCAAAGAACCTTTCAGGTTGGCATCGGGGAAACGGCGATAGTAATACACCAGACCGATGGCCGGCACGCAGAGCAGGTTCAACAGGTGGACGCCGATAGACAGTCCTGTGATATACATGATGAGCACAAGCCAGCGGTCGCTGTGCGGCTCGTCGGCCACATCCTCCCATTTCAGGATGAGCCAGAAAACGATGGCCGTCAGCGCCGAGGAGTAGGCATAGACCTCACCTTCGACGGCAGAGAACCAGAATGTATCGCTGAATGTGTATATCAGCGCACCCACCAGTCCGGAAGCCTCAATGGTGATAAGCTTCGGCAGGGTCAGCTCACTCCAGTCGGAGATAAGCAGACGGCGTGTAAGATGGGTGATACTCCAGAACAGGAACAGGATACACGTTGCCGACAATAGGGCGCTCATCGTGTTCACCATCTTCGCCACCTGCGTGGGGTCGCTGGCAAACTGCGAGAAGAGATTGGCCGTCAGCATGAAGAACGGTGCCCCAGGCGGGTGGCCGATTTCCATCTTGTAACCTGTAGTGATAAACTCCGGACAGTCCCAGAACGAGGCTGTCGGCTCGATTGTGGAGCAATAGACGAAGGCGGCAATCAAGAACGAGAGCCACCCGAGGACATTGTCCACCAACTTGAATTGTTTCATTGAATCGATATGCTTTTTTAACGTTAAATGCCTAAATGTGGTGCAAAGGTACGAAAAAAAGTGAAGAGTGAAGAGTGAAGAGTGAAGAATTTATTGCCACTCTACATTAATTAACGTTTACATAAACAGTCCGGCACCGTAAATGAGGACGATGTAACGGAAGATTTTGCCCAATGTGATGGCAATAAAGGTGATGACGATGTTCGAGCGCATCAGTCCGAGGGCAATGGTGATGGCGCTGCCGAGCACAGGGAGAAAGGCGAAGAATCCCATCCACGAACCACGACCGGCCATGAAACGATGCGCCTTGTCGAGATCTTCTTTCTTCACATGGAAGTATTTCTCTATCCATTCCATCCGGCCCATCCGGCCCACGCAGTAGTTCACGATACTGCCTAAGACATTGCCGATGGTGCCATAGACCATCAGAATCCAAGGGTCTAGTCCCGTAGCCATCAGTCCGATCATCACGGCCTCGCTGGAGAAAGGGAAGAAACTGCCTGCCAGAAAGGCTGCCAGCAGCATGCCCCAGTAGCCGTATTGCGTCAGGAAACTGATGATGAAATCCATAAGTTGAAGGCTGTAAGGGCAATTAGAGCCACAGTGAGGACGATGAAGAGGATGTTGGAGATACGGGAGTTGGTGAGTGCCCAGTAGTGGCCTGTCAGCGGACTGGCGGCGAAGATGAGCATGCGCAGGGCCAGTTCGTTGTGCGGCTGCAAGACCAGGATCGCCAGCGAGTAAAGGCCGAGGGTGATGAATCCGTAGTAGATCTGCCTGACGCGGATCTTGTCGCGGAAGCTGCTGTGGATGAAATGGGTGCTTCCGATAATCATCAGCAGGGTGGAGAAGGCCATGATGAGCTGATGGGACAGGGGGATGGAGCCGAAGTCGAAGGGGAATTGAAGGATGTCCTGTACGGCAAACAGGCTGACGATTGCCTGAAGATCGCCGTTCTTCTGCCACATCAGCCATCCGATCATAAACCAGTAGGGCGTCGCCAATCCTAACAGCGAGGCGAAGAATGTGCGCCAGGAGAGGGCATAGACGATGATCTTCATCATAATCCACAGCAAGGGCAGGTAGAAGATGATATTGGCGTCGAGCATGCTGCTGATGCCGAGGAGCAGGAAGGTGTAATAGGCTTTCTCTACGGCTGCCTGATCCTGATAACTGTCAAAGAGGAGCATCAGGGCCGCGATGCAGCAGAGTTGTACGAGGCCGCCAGTCCATGAGGGGAACAGGAAGACGGCTGCACACGAGAGGAAGATGAAGGCAACGGATACAGAACGGCTGTAGATACGGATCAGCAGGTTCTTGCTGTTGATCCGCATGACCAGTAGCACGGACAGGACAAAGCAGGCGAACTGCACCCACCATTGGGCCTGTATCAGTCCTCCCAAAAGCCAAATGGCCGTGCCGTATAGCATGGCCAATGGGAGGGTACGACGGCTCTCAGCGGTCTTGTTCTGAATCCGTTTACTTTTCACCTTTTTACTTTTTCACCTTTTTACCTTTTTTACAGGTCTGCGCCGATGTCACGACGGAAGTATTTGTCGGTGAACAGTATCTTCTGAGCCTCCTCGAAAGATTTCTGCAAAGCCTCGGCTTTATCCTTGCCATAGGAAGAAACCGCGATGACTCGTCCGCCGGCTGTGACTACCTCGCCGTCTTTCATGGCAGTACCGCTGTGGAAGACGATGGAACCCTCGACATCGCTGATGCCGCTGATGGGATAGCCTTTCTTGTAAGCCTGGGGATAACCGCCGCTGACGAGCATCACACAGACGGCAGCACGGGGATCGAACTCGATTGTGCGCTTGTCGAGGTCGCCGGCTGCCACACCTTCAAAGAGATCCACGATGTCACTCTTCAGGCGCAGCATGACGCTCTCCGTCTCCGGGTCGCCCATACGGCAGTTATATTCAATCACGTAGGGTTCTGGCTCATGGCTTGGCGTGTTGGTGCGATTGATGAGTCCGAAGAAGATAAAGCCCTTATAGTCAATGCCTTCAGCAGCGAGGCCCTCTACCGTAGGACGGATAATACGATCCTCCACCTTCTGCATCCACTCTTTGGTGGCGAAGGGAACAGGTGTGACGCTGCCCATACCGCCGGTATTCAGACCAGTGTCATGCTCTCCGATGCGCTTGTAGTCCTTGGCCTCAGGCAGGATCTTGTAGTGCTGGCCGTCGGTGAGGACGAAGACTGAGCACTCGATGCCGCTCATAAATTCCTCAATGACCACCTGTGAAGAAGCGTTGCCAAACATGCCGCCAAGCATCTCCTTCAGTTCTTTCTTGGCCTCGTCGAGGGTGGGGAGAATCAATACACCCTTACCTGCACAGAGTCCGTCGGCCTTCAATACGTAGGGGGCCTCGAGGGTCTCAAGGAACTTCAGTCCTTCCTCTAAGTGCTCACCATCGAAAGTCTGATAACGGGCGGTGGGGATGTTGTGACGCTGCATGAAGCCCTTGGCGAAGTCCTTGGAGCCTTCAAGCACGGCTCCAGCCTTCGAGGGGCCGATCACAGGCACATCCTTCGTGCGGGAATCTGCTTTCAGATTGTCGTAGATGCCCTTCACCAAAGGATCTTCAGGGCCGACAACCACCATATTGATGCCCTTTTCTACCACGAAATCCTTGATGGCGTCGAAGTCGTCGGCCTTCATGGCCACGTTCTCACCGCAATTGCTGGTCCCGGCATTGCCTGGGGCGATAAAGAGTTTCTCACACTTGCTGCTCTGAGCGATTTTCCATGCTAAGGCGTGCTCACGTCCGCCGCTGCCTAATAATAATATTTTCATCTTTGAATTTTGAACTTTAAACTTTGAACTTTATGATTACTTTAAGTAGTCTTCGAAATATTGGGTGATGCGTTCATGGAGATGGACGCTGGCATGACCTCTCATGTTGTGCTCCTCACCAGGATAGGCGAAGAAGTCTGGCTGTGTGCCGGCTTTGATGCAGGCATCGAGGAAGGAAAGACAATGCTGAGGCACGACGGTGTTGTCGTTGTAGCCTGTGATGATCTGCAGTTTGCCTTTCAAGTCCTTCGCCTTGTTGATAAGGCTGATCTTGGCATAGCCTTCGGGATTTGTTTCAGGAGTTCCCATATAGCGCTCGCCGTACATCACCTCATACCATTTCCAGTCAATTACTGGGCCTCCAGCCACACCAACCTTGAACACATCGGGGTAGTTGGTCATCAGCGAGATGGTCATAAAGCCTCCGAACGACCAGCCGTGAACGCCCAGACGCTCCATATCTATATAAGATAAGGTACGCAGGTATTCTACGCCCTTCATTTGGTCCTGCATCTCGATTTGACCCAGCTGGTGGAAGGTGGCCTGCTCAAAGTCGCGGCCTCGGTACTGGCTGCCACGATTGTCGAGGATGAAGACGATGTAGCCTTTCTGGGCCATATAGGTCTCCCAACTGCGTGAGGCCCAATGCCAGGAGGCCTGGACATTGTTGGCGTGAGGACCGCCATAGACATAGATCACCGTCGGATATTTCTTGTCGGGGTTGAAGTCCGCGGGCTTCACCATTCTGTAATAGAGGTCGGTCACCCCATCCGCAGCCTTGATGCTGCCGCACTCAAAGATGGGATATTGGTAACCAGCCCAAGGGTCTTCAGCATCCAGCAGGTTCGTGTGACGTGGACTTTTCTGGCTGATGTCTACAACGTCGATGACTCTTGGCCTCGTAGGCGTAGAGAACCTGTCGATCAGGAAGTTGCCCGATGGCGATAAATCTGCGTTATGAACACCATCTACTGTCTCCAGCTGTTTGATCTCTCCTTTCAAGTTGACGCTATAAAGACGGTGATGCAGGGGATGCTCCTTGTTAGCTTTGAAGATGATAGTCTTCTGCTTCTTGTTGAAACCCAGAACCTCTATGACCACCCATTCGCCTTTGGTGATTTGTTTCAGTTCCTTGCCGTTAGCATCGAAGAGGTAAAGGTGGTTATAGCTGTCTTTCTGACTCTGCATGATGAATTTAGTATCATCCCAAGGCAGGAACTGAATTGGATGCAGGGGTTCTACGTATTTCTTGCTGGTTTCACGGTATAGCTCTGCAAGCTTTTCACCCGTTGCGGCATTATAGGACACCAGCCGGCAGTCGTTCTGAGCTCTGTTCAGTTCGAACATATAGACGGTCTTGCTGTCAGGGCTCCATGAGATGTTCGTGAAATAACGGTCGGTAGGATCGCCAGCCTGCAGATAGACGGTCTTGTCGGTCTGCAAGTCATAGACACCTACAGTCACCTTGTGGCTCGTCATCCCTGCCATAGGGTATTTGTCCGGCTCATACGTGGCCTCGCGGGGGAAAATGTCCACCTGCGGATAGTCTGTCACCATACTCTGGTCCATGCGATAGAAAGCCAGGCGCAGGCCATCGGGACTCCAAAACGTGCCTTTCTCGATGCCGAACTCATTACGGTGTACGGACTGTCCATAGACTATTTCCCGTGAGCCGTCGGTGGAGAGTTGATGTTTCTGTCCCTCGGCATCCGCTACGAAGAGCTGATGGCCTTCGACATAGGCTGTAGCCTTGGAAACGGCATTCCAGTCGTTGGCCGTCTGTCCTGAGATACTGTCCTGCCAGACGATTCTCTTCTCTTTGAAATCCACAAGTATGACGGCGTGACGGTTGCCGACTTGAACGATGGGCTTATCGGGGTAGGGGAACGTGGCGTTCATCAGGTGGCGTACATAGCGTTCGTCATCGCTATTTGCCCATTCGTTGACTTCTTCAAGTGTGAAGAGGGTTGCTTTCTTGCCGGTCTTTGCATCGATGGTATAACACTCCTCTACGTCGGTCTGTATCAGTTGGTCTCCCCACCATGTCAGCCACATGTTCTTGGGCTGCATGCTGTGGTAGTTCGTGCCGCCGAAGTTCAGGTCTTCGAGGGTGAAGAGTTTGTCTTGTGCAGACAGGGAGGTGGAGAGGGCTGCCATCATCAGAAAAGCAAACAAGGACTTAATCTTTATCATCGTCAAACCTCCTGTTCTTTTTGTCAAATCCTTTTCCTCTGCCTGATCTGGGATTCTTGTCACTCCTGTCGAAACGGTCCTTACGGTCTCTTTTGAATTTGCGGTCATCACGGTCCTTGCGATTCTTTCGGTTATCGTGGTCGTTCTGATCTTCTCGGCTCTTCCGGATATTCCGGTCTTTCCGGATGTTGTGGTCGAGTTCGTGGCGGTGGAAGGTGAAACTGCGGATGTCGCCTTCCTCATTCTGTTCGGTTTCTTCGAGACGCTGTTTGAATTCGCGCTCTTTCTTGAAACGGTGTTTCTGGGCCATCTGCTTTTTCTCTTCGTCAGTCTTCACGATACCACCGTCGTGACGAAAATCTTTTAGTTTGCCGTCGAACATCTGGTACCTGCGGAATTCACATTCCAGGCTGCCGTTATAGAGGGGGATTTTGATACTGGGTTTCAGGCCGATCTGCTCAAAGCACTCTTCGCGGTAGGAGAGAATCCAGGCATCATTACCTTTGAACTCATGTTTCAGCCGTTCGCCAATCATCTTATAAGTACCCAGAAGGTCGGGCGTGGAGATACGCTCACCATAAGGGGGATTGGTAATCATGATGCTCTTATTGCCTGGCTGGGTGAAGTCCTTGAAGTCCTGTTGTCGGACGGTGATGTCGTTGGTCAGACCTGCGGCCTTCACGTTAAGGAGAGCCGTATTGACGGCTTTGATGTCAACGTCATATCCGTATATATGATACTGAAACTCACGCTCTTGGCTCTCGTCGTTATAGATTTCATCGAATAGGTCGGCATCAAAGTCAGGCCATTTCTCAAAGGCATATTCTTTGCGGAACAAACCCGGGGCCATGTTCTTGGCGATGAGGGCTGCTTCGATGAGGATGGTACCGGAGCCGCACATGGGATCGATGAAGTCGGTGTCGCCCTTCCAACCCGAGAGCAGGATCATGCCTGCAGCGAGCACCTCATTGAGAGGTGCCTCGACACTCTCTTGGCGATAACCGCGACGGTGCAATGACTCACCGCTGGAATCGAGACTCAAGGTGCATTGGTCTTCGGCGATGTGCATGTTCAGACGAAGGTCGGGGTTAGCCACCGAGATGTTAGGCCGTTTGCCCGTCTTCTCACGGAACTGGTCGACGATGGCATCCTTCACCTTATAGGATACAAACTTCGAGTGTCGGAACTCCTCGGAGAATACCACAGAGTCGACGGCAAAGGTCTTGTCGTCGTCCAGATAGGTGGTCCAGTCTATTTTCTTGATTTCTTCATAAACATCATCCGCGCTTTGTGCCTTGAAATGGCGGATGGGTTTCAGGACTCTGATGGCGGTGTGCAACTGGAAGTTGGCACGGTACATCAATTCCTTGTTACCTGTAAACGATACCATTCGTCTACCGATCTTCACGTCATTAGCCCCCAGTTGGGTCAGCTCTTTCGCCAGTACAGGTTCCAGTCCCATAAACGTTTTGGCGATCAATTCGAAATTCTGTTCCATTGATAGTGTTTCTTGCATGCCCGCTTATAACGGACAATGTGTGGAATTCTGCCTGCAAAGTTAATATAAGTTGACCAAAAAAACGTGCTTTCGACTGTTAATCAAATAAAAATCATGGTATTTTGCTAAAAATCATCATGAAATTATGATGTGTTTCAAATTAATTTCGTACTTTTGTGCCCAATATGATGGTTATGACCAATCTGCTATTATATACTCATACAGAAAGTACATGGTTGATTGCCCTCGAGTGGGGCTTCGCCATATTGTTCCTGATTTTCCTGTTCGTCTCGTTATTTGTTCAGCGACGGATGGGGAGGCGGTTGAAGGCAGAATTGGAACAACTCGACAAGATCAGAAAGGGAAATGTTGAGTACGACTTCATTCTCAAAGCCATGAAGATTGCTGTCTGGCGATATGATGCAGAGTCACATTCATTATTATTTGAGAAAGACTATCGTGACGGGCGTAATAACTATGTGCCGGCCATCAACGAGAACTTTCAGGAAACGCTGGCTGTGGTCGCTCCGGCAGATGTGGATCATGTGAACAGGGCTTTCGAAGATATATGTGAGGGAAGGACTGATTTCTATCATCAGGAGTATCAGGTGTTGGATAAGGCATCTGGTATCAATTACTGGGAAGAAAGTTATGCTACCATCGTAGACCGTGATTCCGAGGGTAAGCCGACAAAGATCGTCGGCACTTCCCAGCGTATCGATGAGCGCAAAGAACTGATGGCTTCGCTTGTGGCTGCCAGGAATAAGGCTGAGGAGAGTGACCGTCTGAAGACTGCCTTCCTGGCCAATATGGGTCATGAAATACGTACTCCGCTGAATGCCATTGTCGGTTTTGCTGACTTGTTGCCAGTCGTACAGACAGAGGAGGAACGTAGTCAACTCATCACAGAAATCCAGAACAATAACCAGAAGCTGTTACACATTATCGACGGTTTGGTGAGTATGTCAAAGATTGAGGCCGGTGCGAAGAGTCTGCTGATGGCCCGTGTCGACTTGAACCAGTTGCTCCAGCAGATGGTTGACACCTATCAGCCGACTACCAATGTGCCGATTACGCTCCAGTGCGCTATGGACAAGTTGATGATAGAGAGTGACCGTGATAAACTGTACGAGATTGTTGACAATCTGATACAGAATGCTGTGAAGTTCACTACTGAGGGCAGTATCCGTACCGGCTATGACCTGTTAGACGATAATCATGTGCATATCTGGGTGAGTGATACCGGTAAGGGCATTGCTGTGGCTGATCAGCAGCGTATCTTTGAACGCTTCATCAAACTCGACGAGTATATCCCAGGCACAGGACTCGGACTCTCTGTCGTGAAGTCTCATGTACAGAGCCTGGACGGTAAGATGGGTGTAGAATCTGAGATAGGCAAGGGCTCCACTTTCTGGGTAGACCTGCCTTTAGCATAGTTTTTTTGTTGTTCTTGCAACTTTTTTCTTGTCAGGTTCGTCTAACAGGCAGAAAGAACATCAAAAAAGAAGTAAAATGAAACAAATGATGAATGCAAAGCGAGTAATGATGGCAAGTGCAGTCGTGCTGGCCATGTCCATGGGAATGATTTCTTGTTCTTCCTGTATGAGTGAATGGAAAACGCAGACCATCCTCTCCGATGGTCCCAAGGTGACGGAAGTCAGACAGTTGACTGGCTTCGAGGAAATCGAGATCAGTGGCAGTCCCCGTGTCTGTTATACACAGGCTGACAGCTTCTCTGTCTGTGTCAAGGGTACACAGGAAGCAGTAGACAATCTCCTGACCGATGTGGAAGGTAAGACGCTGAGTATCCGTAACCGTGGGAAGATCAAACTGGTCAATATCTCATTCGATGATAACGGTCTGACGGTCTATGTGACCTCTCCGGATTTGACAGGTATCCGTCTGAACGGCTCAGGTGACTTTGAAGCTCAGGGTCGTGTGGACACCGATAAGATGGACATCGTGCTTCGCGGTTCAGGTGACATAGACATGAAGGATATCATCTGTGACCGTTGTGATGTGGAACTGATAGGCTCTGGCGACATCTCTATCGGAAGCCTGGATGCCGTGGAGGCTTCTGCCACGCTCGTCGGTTCTGGTGATGTGTCATTAGGGCTGCTACACGTGAAGGATACGCACCTCTCACTGAAAGGCTCTGGCGATATCAATGCCGACTTCAAAGAAGGCTGTGGTGCCGTCGAATGTGAGTTGCGTGGCTCGGGTGACATCTCCCTGAAAGGTGCAGTTCAGAAGTTCAATCAGCACAAGTCTGGCTCGGGCGATATTGACATCAATCGGCTGACTGTGAATAAATAATCGATAAAATATATTAAAATCTTTCGGTTTCTCATAAATAATGATTACTTTTGCCGAATTATTGAGGCAAACCCTTAGGGAAACCGGATGAAATATGCAGTAATAGCCGCGGGCGAAGGCTCGCGGCTGACAAAAGAAGGCAATACGACACCGAAGCCTTTGATAGAGGTAAACGGTGAGAGGTTGGTCGACAGACTGCTGCGAATCTTTGAGGCTCATGGAGCTTCTGAGGTGGCTATCATCTGTAACGAGCAGATGACCGAGGTGAAGCATCATCTCCTGGCCGTGCAGCAGAACTACAGACTGCCGCTGAGGCTCGTCGTGAAGTCTACACCCAGTTCCATGCACAGCATGTGGGAACTGAGCAAGTGGCTTGACGACGGTCCTTTTGTGTTGACAACCGTCGATACCATCTTCCGTGAGGAAGAGTTCGACGGCTTTGTGCAGACCTTCTCCGGACTCCTCAAGACAGGAGAGGCTGACGGGTTGATGGGGGTCACTGACTACATTGACGACGAGAAGCCGCTCTATGTCTCCACCGATGATGACCTGTGGATTACCGCTTTCCTCGATCAGTGTGACTGTCCGCGATATGTCAGCGGCGGCATCTATGCCCTGACAGCCCGTTCGCTGACTACACTCCGTGACTGTGTGGCGAATGGTGAGCAGCGTATGCGGAACTTCCAAAGAGCACTCCTGCGTGATGGGCTTAAACTGAAAGCATGGCCCTTCTCTAAAGTGCTCGATGTCGACCACGTCAGTGATATTCAAAAAGCAGAGGCTTTCTTGCAAGGATGAGGATACTGGCAGTCAGCAGGGCAGAGCGGTTTTCGCCCAATTCCGTGGAGCGGGATAAGGCGATCTTTCAGGCAGTCATCGACAGGCTGCATGAACATGGCGATGAGATCTGCCTTGTCAGTGAGGAGAGCTTGGAGCATCTTTCTGAGTATTCTGAGTTTTCTGAGTGTTCAGAGTCTTCAGATCTCGTCATCACAATGGCGCGCCAGCCTGAGACCCTGTTGTGGCTCAAGTCGTTGGGTGTCACCTGTGTCAATTCGCCTGAGGGTATTGAACGCTGTACGAGAAGTCGTCTGCTCAGTATCATGGAGCATCTCGGCACACCGGTTCCTCCGCAGGAGGGTCCTGACGGTTACTGGCTGAAACGAGGCGATGCTGCCGCACAGACGGATGCGGATGTGGTCTATGTGTCTGATCGGGAACAACTAAAGACGGCCATACAGACGATGTGTCAACGGGGTGTCACCGATTACACGGTGAGTGCCCATGTGCGAGGCGACTTGGTGAAGTTCTACGGGGTGGGGCAGGGAGACTTCTTCCGATGGTACTATCCCACGGATGACGGTCAGACGAAATTCGGTGATGAACACCGCAATGGCAAGGCCTGTCATTATCCGTTTCAGGCCGAAGCGTTGCAAGATGAGGTTCAGCGGTTGGCAGCAGCAGTCGGTGTCAGTGTCTATGGTGGCGACGCCATTGTCAGGGCTGACGGATCGTTCTGTCTGATAGACTTCAACGATTGGCCTAGTTTCTCGCGCTGTCGGGAAGAGGCTGCCGATGCAATTGCCTCGTTACTGAATAGAATAAGGTAATCATAAAGTTCAAAGTTCAAAGCTTAAAGTTCAAAGTTCAAAAATATTTGTTGTGGCAACATTTAAGGAGTTATTGATGGTTTCATTCAAGTCTGAGGACACAGAGGAATGGCTCGACGTGTGGTTCACACGTCCCATTGGTCTTGTCTTCGCTTTGTTATGGAATAAACTCGGCATCCATCCGAATGTCATTACGATTGTGTCGTTCTTCTTTGGAGCGGCAGCAGGCTGGATGTTCCATTATACAGATCTTCTGCATAACCTCTATGGCGTTGCTCTGCTGATGCTCACCAATTTCTGTGACTCTACCGATGGTCAGATGGCACGCCTTTCAGGCAAGAAGACACTTTTAGGTCGTGTGCTCGACGGATTCTCCGGCGATGTGTGGTTCTTCTGCATCTATGTGGCCATCGTGGTACGTCTGTGGCCCCAGCAGATTCCCGGCACCACTACGCAGTGGGGCGTTTGGGGCTTCATGCTGGCTGCTGTAGCGGGCTTCCTTTGTCATGCACCACAAAGTTCCTTAGCAGACTATTATCGTCAGATACACCTTTATTTCCTGCTTGGCAAGGAAGGCAGTGAACTTGATACCAGCTCTCAGCAGCGACAGATCTTTGATAATCTGCCCAAGGCGAAGTGGTTTGAGCGTCTGTTCCGTTACAATTATGCCAGTTATTGTCAAAGTCAGGAACATCGTACTCCACGTTTCCAGGCTTTCTTCCGTGAGGTGAAGTCGCGTTGGCCAGATGCCTCTGATATGCCCCAGGATCTTCGTGATGCATTCAGGGCTGGCAGTCTGCCGCTGATGAAATACACCAACATGCTCACGTTTAATGTCCGTGCCATCACAATCTATGTGACGTGTCTGTTGGATTGTCCGTGGGTCTATCTGTTAGTGGAGGTTATTATATTAAATATAATGTACGCGTATATGCACCGCACCCATGAAAGGCTGTGCGATGACTTGTACAATACCTATTTGAAGGCATGACGGCAGGTTATATCTTTGACTACGGAGGCACTCTCGATACGGGAGGACAGCACTGGGGACAGGTGCTCTGGCATGCCTATGAGCGTCATCGGGTGCCTGTCAGCGAGGCGCAGTTCCGGGAGGCGTATGTCCATGCGGAACGAACGTTGGGGCGGAATCCTATCATCAGTCCGGACTATACCTTCCGTCAGACATTGGAAACAAAACTCTGCCTGCAACTGGAGTGTTTTCGTGGAGTGTGGAGTGAGGAATGTGGAGCGAGGTATGCTGAGGTGCTGGCAGATGACCTCTATGCCCGTACCGTCGAACAGACGGCCCGGAGCCTCAAGGTTCTCCAGACATTGAAAGACCAAGGTGTGCCAATGGTGCTGGTGAGCAACTTCTATGGCAATATGCCTGTGGTGCTGCATGAGTTTGGCTTCGACGGGCTCTTCGTCAAGGTTGTTGAGTCGGCAGTCGTTGGCATCCGCAAGCCTGATCCCCGCATCTTCCTCTTAGGTGTGGATGCTCTTGGGCTGAAGCCAGAAGAGGTTATGGTGGTGGGCGATAGCTTGGATAAGGATATCATCCCAGCTCACGAGGCTGGCTGTCAGACTGTCTGGCTAAGAGGGGAGGGTTGGACACCCGCACCTCACAACGGGGACTGTCCCTATTGTGAGATTATCGACTCGCTTGATGAATTATTGGAAAAGATTAAAACGAAATAAAACGACATGAACAAAACAAACGTAAAACCAGCAGAAGGTAAGCTGGGTATTCTGGTAGTCGGCAACGGAGCAGTTGCCACGACATTCATGACTGGTGTGCTGATGACCCGCAAAGGACTGACGAAGCCTGTGGGCTCTATGACTCAGTACGACAAGATCCGTGTGGGACGTGGAGCCTCGAAGCAGTATCTGAAGTATGGAGACATCGTCCCACTGGCCAGTCTTGACGATATCGTGTTCGGCTGTTGGGATGTCTATCCACAGAATGCCTACCAATCTGCTGTTTATGCTGAGGTGCTGAAGGAGAAGGATATCGAACCCGTACGAGATGAACTCGAACAGATTGTGCCGATGAAGGCAGCCTTTGACCATAACTATGCCAAACGGCTCAGTGGCGATAACGTGAAGTCTTGCACTACCCGTTGGGATATGGTTGAGGCTTTGCGCGACGATATTCGCCGCTTCCGTGAAGAGAAGGGTTGTAGCCGTCTGGTGGTACTCTGGGCTGCCTCTACGGAGATTTATGTACCTGTTGAAAAGAGCGTCCACTATCATCTGGCCGATCTTGAAGCTGCTATGAAGGCTGACGATCGTCTGCATGTGGCTCCTTCTATGTGTTATGCCTATGCAGCACTCTCTGAGGGTGTGCCATTTATCATGGGAGCACCCAATACGACTGTCGATATACCTGCTATGTGGGAATTGGCAGAGAAGACGCACCAGCCTATCGCCGGCAAGGACTTCAAGACGGGGCAGACACTTGTCAAGTCTGGCTTTGCACCTATCATCGGTACCCGTTGTCTGGGACTCTCGGGTTGGTTCTCCACCAATATCCTCGGCAATCGCGACGGTCTGGTGCTCGATGAGCCGGAGAACTTCCGTACCAAGGAGGTATCGAAGCTCTCAACCTTGGAGACCATCCTCAAACCAGATGTCCAGCCAGACCTCTATGGTCACGGCAACGATGAGGACAACCAATACTATCATAAGGTGCGCATCAACTATTATCCGCCGCGTAACGACAATAAGGAGGGCTGGGACAATATCGACATCTTCGGCTGGATGGGTTATCCGATGCAGGTGAAGATCAACTTCCTCTGCCGCGACTCCATCCTCGCTGCACCTCTCTGCCTCGATCTCTGTCTGCTCTCAGATTTAGCTGCCCGTGCTGGTCGTTATGGCATACAGCGCTTCCTCAGTTTCTTCCTCAAGTCGCCGATGTATGACTATACACAGGGTGAAGAGGCCGTGAATAACCTCTATCAGCAGTACACGATGCTGAAGAACGCCATCCGTGAGATGGGTGGTTACGAGGCCGACGAGGAAATTGACTAAAGGTGAAAAGGTGGAAAGGTGAAGGGATGATCATATTAGCCGATAATCAGGATATCACCCGGGTTGGCATGATGTACGTATGTGAGCATCAGGAGCCTATACCCGAGATATGCCGTGCTGCCGACAAGACGGAACTGATAGAACAGCTGAAGTCGAACGGTGAGGCGGTGGTCGTACTTGACTACACCCTCTTCGACATCAACGATATCGAGGAACTGGAAATCCTGCACGAACGTTTCCCGCTGGCGAAGTGGATACTCTTCAGTTTCGATCTGTCGTCAGATTTCGTCCGTCGCGCTATCGCCTTGTCTTCCCTATTCAGCGTGTTGCTCAAAGACTCACCGCTCTCGGAAATCCGCGATTGTCTCCGCTATGCCTCCCGGGGGCAACGGTATATCTGTCAGCGAATGGCAGAGATTCTGCTGGCTCCGGCTCAGGACCGTATGGCTGAGGATGTCCGTCTTACTCGTACTGAGATGGAGATTCTGAAGGACATCGCCCTGGGCATGACTACCAGGGAGATCGCCGAGAAACGCTTCTCCAGTTTCCATACGGTCAATACGCATCGGAAGAATATTTTCAGGAAGTTGGGATTGAACACCGTCCACGAGGCAACGAAGTATGCCCTCAGGGCGGGACTTGTCGATTCTGCTGAATATTACATATAAAAAAACCAAGAGTGTCATCACGACAGTCTTGGCTTTTCTTCTAACTAACTTATTATCAACTATTCATTACTCATTCTGATTTCTGGTGCAAAGGTACGAAAAAAGAGGTAAGTGGATGGAAAAAAGAGGAAAGAATTTGCAAAAAACCACGTAAACGTTTGCGATATTCAGAGAAATAATGTACCTTTGCAACCGAGAAATTATCACTAGGAAATTATCAATTATTCATTATTATCAATCATGCCTAACGGAAAACGACGTATATCATTGAAGGATCTCGCCCTGGAACTGGGCGTGAGTATTGCCACTGTGAGCAGAGCCCTGCGCAGTTCGCCTGAGATCGGACAGGAGATGCAGGAGCGGGTGAAGGCATTGGCCAAGAAACTGAACTATCGCCCGAACCCCTTTGCACAGAGTCTGCGCAAGGAGGCACCGAGGGTGATTGGCGTCGTCATACCTAACCTCGTAAGTCACTATTATGCCTCGGTGCTCGACGGCATTGAGGATGAGGCGGCCAAGAGCGGTTACTCTGTCATTAGTGCCAATACCCATGAGCAGAGCGAAGCCGAAGTGCGCGTCATCGATAACTTCATAGGCCTCCACGTTGAGGGTATCGTTGCCTGTCTGTCGCAGAATACCACTGACTACAGCCACTTTGAGGAAATCTCACAGATGGATATTCCCTTGGTATTCTTCGGACGTACTTGTCTGCCGGAGAAGTTCTCCAGTGTTACTGCCAATGGCGATGTGGCTGCCCAGGAGGCTACCCAGCATCTTATCGATACCGGTAGTCGTCGCATCGCTTTCATAGGAGGTCCGAACCATCTTGATATGGTACGTCGTCGTAAGCATGGCTATTTGGAGGCACTGCGTGAGAACCGCATCCCCATTGACCGTAATCTCGTTGTCTGCGAACGCATCGACTATGACTGGGCGCTTGATGCTACTATCCGTCTGTTGCAGAGCGAAAACCGTCCTGACGCCATCCTTGCTTTCAACGATATCATCACCTTCGCAGCCTTTACCGCCATCAAGCAACTTGGTTTCCGCATCCCCGAAGATGTCGCACTCATTGGCTTTACGGATGATGTCCATGCTCAGTACGTCACGCCGAAACTCTCTGCCATCGAGGACCAGTCGCGCCTGATGGGACAGACTGCCTGCCGCCTGTTGCTGAAGAATATCGCAGGCGACCGTAAGATCTATCGTGAGATCGTTCCCCAGAAAGTCATTATTCGCGAGACGTCTGCCCGACGATAATTTTTTGAAAAGAAAACAGCCACGCAACTAAAGGTCGCGTGGCTGTTTACTTATAGAGGGCACAGGTTATTCAATCACAACCAGTGCATCGTCTTCCATAACACTCTCACCGATCTTCACGCAGATGGCAGTTACCTTGCCGTCTTTCTCGGCAGCGAGGTTGTTAGCCATCTTCATGGCTTCGAGTACGATCACCGTATCACCGGCCTTCACCTCGTCGCCCTCGGCCACGAGGATGTCGGTAATGACACCGGGCAGCGGAGCCTTGACGGCGTTGGCCTTGTTAACAGCGGCCTTGTTGGCAGCAGGTGCATCGTCGGAAGCAGCGGCAGTGGCGGCTTTCACCACAGGCTTCTTTTTCTCTGGCTCTGCCTGCTTCTCCATCTCGACAGTATATTCTTCACCGTTGACGGTCAGGGTGGCGATGTTATCCGTGATATCACCGACCACAACCTCATACTTATTACCGTTGATTGTATACTTATACTCTTTCATACTCAAAACTCATTTACGGATGTTGTGTGAATGTCTGTGCATAGCCGTTCCACTGAGTGGGGTGGGCACTGATGGTGATGATGCCCGGCTCTGCGTCGTGAACGTTATTGCCTAAGTGCTCATGGAGCGCAAGGGCAATCGCTGCATAAATCTCGTTGTTCATATTATACAAATTAATTACATCGGGATATTTCCGTGCTTCTTGGCGGGCAGGGCGTCGCGCTTGGTGGCGAGCTGGGCCAGACCACGGCAGATGCGGAAGCGGGTGTTGCGGGGCTCGATCACGTCATCGATGTAGCCGTACTTGGCTGCCTGATACGGATTGGCGAAGAGCTCGTTGTACTCGTCCTCCTTCTCAGCGATGAAGGCCTTCACATCCTCACCAGCCTCCTTCTTGGCCTTGGCTTCCTTGGCGTAGAGCACAGCAGCGGCACCACTGGCACCCATCACGGCAATCTCAGCAGAGGGCCATGCGTAGTTCAGGTCGGTGTGGAGCTGCTTCGAACCCATCACGATGTGCGAACCACCGTATGACTTACGCAGGGTAACGGTGATCTTGGGCACTGTGGCCTCACCGTAGGCATAGAGCAGCTGGGCGCCGTGCAGGATGACGGCATTGTACTCCTGACCAGTACCGGGCAGGAAGCCTGGCACGTCGACGAGCGACACGATAGGAATATTGAAGGCGTCGCAGAAACGCACGAAACGGGCACCCTTACGAGAGGCGTTCACGTCGAGCACACCGGCATAGCATGTCGGCTGGTTAGCCACGATACCTACGCTCTGACCGTTGAAGCGGGCAAAGCCCACGATGATGTTCTTGGCGAACTTAGGCTGTACCTCGAAGAACTCGCCGTCGTCGGTGATAGCGCTGATGACCTTGTACATGTCGTATGCCTCGTTGGGGTTCTCGGGGATGATCTCGTTCAAGCTGTCCTCCATACGGTTGATGGGGTCGTTGGTGGGCTTGAAGGGAGCTGTCTCCATGTTGTTCGAGGGGATGTAGCTCAGCAGGGTCTTCAACATCTGAATACCTTCCTCCTCAGTGGCAGCGGTGAAGTGGGTCACACCCGACTTCGTGGCATGTACTGAGGCACCACCGAGGTGCTCCTGATCGATGTCCTCACCCGTGACGGTCTTCACCACCTTCGGGCCTGTGAGGAACATATATGAGGTGTTCTCCATCATCAGCGTGAAGTCGGTGAGGGCAGGAGAATAGACGGCACCACCGGCGCAGGGACCGAAGATACCGGAAATCTGGGGAATCACACCCGATGCGAGGATGTTACGCTCGAAGATTTCGGCATAGCCTGCGAGGGCGTTGATACCCTCTTGGATACGTGCACCACCCGAGTCGTTGATGCCGATGACGGGAGCACCCATCTTCATGGCCATATCCATCACCTTACAGATCTTCTGGCTCATGGTCTCCGACAGAGAACCGGCATGAACGGTGAAGTCCTGCGCGAAGATGAACACCAGACGGCCGTCGATGGTACCGCTACCGGCTACGACACCGTCGCCCAGGAACTGCTTCTTCTCCATACCGAAGTTATGGCAGCGATGCTCCTTGAACATGTCGTACTCTTCGAACGAACCTTCGTCGAGCAGCATCTCAATACGCTCACGGGCGGTATACTTACCGCGGTCGTGCTGCTTCTGAATAGCTTTCTCTCCACCACCGAGACGAGCCTGTTCGCGCTTCTCGATGAGTTGCTTGATCTTTTCTAACTGTTTGCTCATTGTATTATTTGCGATTTACTAATTTACGATTTACGATTGATTACTCGGGATGCTCACAGAGTTCGGTGAGGATACCACAGGTTGACTTCGGGTGGAGGAAGGCGATGTTCAGACCCTCGGCGCCCTTACGGGGCTTCTCGTCGATGAGGCGTACGCCCTTCTCAGAAACTTCGGCAAGACCTTTGGCCACACCGTCCTCCACGCAGAAGGCTACGTGGTGTACGCCCTTGTTGCCCTTGTCGAGCCACTTCTGGATAGTGCTCTCCGGTGATGTCGGCTCGAGCAGCTCCAGCTTCACCTCGCCGCAGCGAAGGAAGGCGGTCTTCACCTTCTGATCCTCTACTACTTCTGTTGCATAACACTCCAAGCCCAGCACGTCAGTGAAGTACGGCAGGCTCTCCTCGATGCTCTGAACTGCGATGCCCAGATGCTCAATGTGGGAAATCTTCATATTTTTAGAATTTAAAATGAAACCATATATTATAAATAATGTGCAAAGATACGCAATAAACTCCATATTCCGAAGAATCCTTTAGTTTTTTTGGCTTTTTTATATAAAAATAGAGATTGCCACCCGAAAAGGGCAGCAATCTTATGAGATAACGATGCGAAATGTGCTAGCTTATTTGAATAGATTCGGGAAAATCTTCTCTGAATCCTCTGCGAATTGATACCAGTTTCTAGAGGCATTCTTGTTCTGTACCCATTCTAAGAATCCTGGATATGCTACCTTGATACTGACACCTTCCCTTGGATATTTGAACTTGTCGGGGACAATAATGGCGTAAGGTGACTTGCCTGTTCCTGGCATAGAGATTGTTTTACCCGTAGTTCTGTTCTCAATGTAAATACTTCTGAGGAAGTCTTCTAGTGAAAGAATCGTTTCAATCGTTTCTTTCGGAGCACTCTCTCTTATGCTACCATTAACCTTTGTATTAGCATATGATCCTTTTGCGATGCCAAAGATATCATGTATCTCGCGGCCATTCAAAAATTTACCTCCAGGAATTCCCATGATGTAAACATCGTCTGCTGCACCGCAGGCAGCCAGGCCGACCGTGATATGTTTATTGTCTACACGTGTAGCAAAGACAACAACGTCGTTCATGTCATAGTCTGCCTGGGCAGGACGGTCCTCAAAGCACATGAGGTAGGAAGCACCTTTGACGTCGTCTGGGACCATGGTATCCTCAATGATTTCCGTTCCCTGACATACCTCAATGATCATGTCGCAGAAATTACAGTCGGCACCGTCTTCGAAACACATGTAGGTATGGTTGTTTGCACTGAAGAAACCGATACGTGGGCTCTCCAACTGCATACCACTGGGGGTAAGACCACTTCGTTTTTCTTTATTCCCGCTAGGTGTGTTGCAAGTAATCTCTTGCGACACAGTTTTGTCAATTGCCGAAAAATAGTGGCCTACTAAGTGATTGACCTCAAAGTTCAGGCGGCCGTCGCCATAAGTACATGCAGTGGCGCAATTCGATATGTTGCCTTTGTTTTCAAAATTCTTTCTGTTTAAAAATCCGATCTTATATCCACGGGGGATGGCAATTTCTGCAATCATATCTTCAGAAGGATTACCGTCGCCATAATAGGGCAACAGATACTCTGTCTTCCTACTGCAATTAGCATCTCCTTTCGTACCAGGTATAGCTTTGTATTTCGGAAGTGTCTTGATATAGTCTACCTCACTCATACCGGCGGGAATGTTGTTCGGATTAAAATAGTAATAGTAAATGGTATTGTAATGGCCTTCTGTGGTGTTCATCTGAATAGGTATCAAGGTCGTCGGACCGCCATTGCTGATCAAATAACTGTTATTCACGCGGAAATATGCATTTCCCTGAGCTATGTATTGCCAGTTGTTGGCTTTAGAGCCACCGTTTGTGGTGTTATCACCACCCGTCTTTCTCAGATATGTGGTGATGATAGATTTCAGGGTGGAAAGATCTCCTGAGTTGGATACGCTCTTGCAGATAAAGCCATCTACCACACTCCAATTACCGCCAGTGACGGTTTTGTGGGACCAGAGGCGGTCTTTCAACCAAGAATCGTTATTCCAGAGATCATAGTAGAAATTTTTCCCACTGTTATTGACGTTTTCTTTCACCATCACATTGCCATAGTCGCTGCTGAGAGATGTCTGGGCGCGTTGGGCGTTGAACGAAGGAATGCTTCCGCCGAGAACAATCAATGCTGGATAGTCATCAGATACTCCGCGAGTCCCTGCATTGGCTGAAGATGTGAAAGACAAGTTGCTCTCGCCCACCTGGAACACTTTGATATAGTACACACCTTTGCTGCTGACACAGGCTGATACAAGTTCGGTTGTGATACCGGGAGCTTCGTAGGTGAGGGTTACAATGTCACCCTTCTTACACTCGACGGAGTTCAGAATGGCGGCTTCGTCATTACCAAAAGGAGACTCAGTCAATATCTGCACCTTAACGATGTCTTCCAAATCAGCATCAGCTTTGATGGTGATACTGCCGTTTACAATGTCGCACCATGTCTGCTCTGGGTCAATCGCTACGCCAAGGGTCTTTTCTGTATTGAATTTGATGGATTCCTCATTGAATTGAGCCTCGTCTAATTCATAGCCTTTGCCGCAAGAAGCGAGAATTACAACCGTTAATAAGAATAAATACTTACACTTCATAACCTAAAAATACTAAAATTGTCTTTGTTTCGTTTATAATTTTGGTGCAAATATACACTATTATGTTTACATACGCGTAAATTCTTTATAAAAACGCCTATGTTTTAACAATATTTATAATTCTATGGTCACTTTTCCGTTAATTTGCCTTCCCGTCAGGTAATTGGGCACGGCCCACTGACGATTGGTGACATCAGTCACCCAGTAGTAACTGTTCACGTTGGAGATGCCGAACAGGTTCAGGCAGTCGAGTCCGAGCCAGATGTTTTTGACGGACTTGCCATCCTTCAGCGCCCTGAAACTCATGCCGATGTCGGCACGCTTGTAGGCTGGTGCGCGGAACTGTTGCTGTTCGAGTCCACGGTGTGGGGGGCCGAAGGGCAAGCCGTCGGCAAAGGCCAGGCGGAGCGTCATCTTCCATCGGTCGGTACCTGGGAAATAGTCGGTGAAATGGAGGTTGATGGCATATCGCTGGTCTGTTGGGGTGGGGATCCACTGGCCATTGTATTTCTGTTGCATACTCATCAGGGAGAACGTGAGCCACGAGTCCGTTCCGGGCACAAACTCGCCGTAAAGTTTCAGGTCCAGTCCTGCGGCATAGCCTGAACAAAGATTCTCTCCAAAGTATGTAATCTTCACATTCTGAACGTTATACGGGATGAGGTTCGACAATGCCTTGAAGTATGCCTCTGCCGAGAACTTGAAGGGGCGGTTGAGCATTTTGAAGCGGTAATCCATCGCTGCGATGAACTGAAGGGAGCGCTGGCTCTTGATGTTTTCATTGAGTACCGCCCGCGTCACTCCGTTCTGTGTCACCGTATCGCGCATCTCCTTGTAGAACGGTGCCTGGTAGTAGAGTCCCGTGGCGAAGCGGAAGGTGTAGTCGCGGTTGAAGGCGGGTACGAGGGCCAGCGAGGCTCTCGGCGACACGATGGTCTCTTTGTTGAATGACCAGTTGGCGAGTCTGACGCCATAGTTCAGCGTGAAGTAGTTGTCGCCCTTGTTGAAATGGTAGGTGTCCTGTATGTAAGCCTCGATGCGGTGACTCTTCACGTCGTTCTTTGCCGAAAGCGTGTAGATCAGGTCCAGACGGTCTGGTGTATGTGGGATGGAATAGCCGCTGGAGTCGCGCATCTCGTATTCCCGCGATGTCTCTTTGATGTGTTCGGTCTTGTAGGTGATGCCTGCCTCGATGTCGTGGTGGCGCGTCTTGTGCGTGCCTACCAGCTTGAAGCTCACCACGTCGGCGGTGAGGTAGTTCCGGGCGTGTTCCATATACGTTCCCACGCCGAGGTTCTCGCTCGACTGCGCGTCGTCCAGCCAGTATTGTCCCATAATGTCGTAGGTTTCTTTTTCCTTGGTGTGGAAGGCGGATGCCAGGAACTTGATCTTGGTGGAGTCACCGAACGATCGGGCGATGGAGGCGGTGCCGAAATAGGTGCGGAACACATCCTTTTCCTGTCCGTCGAAATAGACCTTGAATGATTTCGCGTCGGCGAATGTGCCGAACGTGGTCTCTCGTGACTCTGGCGTGAAATTGTAATGGTTCTCAGAGATATATCCAATCAAATCTACTTGCCATCTCTTGTTAGGAGTATAACTGATATATGTCTGATAGTCAAGGAAATTTGGTTGGTATTCTCCACTTGTTTCGAGGGAGCCTAACAGATACCTGTTGGTCTTGTAACGGAGGCCGTGACTCATCGCGAAAGTCTTGTTGCCGTAGCCGAAATAGCCAGTGGCGCCGAGCAGCGAGCCCGTGATGGTTCCTTCCATCCGTTTGGGTTTGCGGTAGGTGATGTCCAGTGCCGACGACATCTTATCGCCGTACTTCGCAGCGAAGCCACCCGTCGAGAAGCCGATGCTCTCCACCATATCCGGATTGATGATAGACAGACCTTCCTGTTGTCCGCTGCTGACGAGCAAAGGCCTGTATATTTCCACGCCGTTGATATACACCGAGTTCTCGTCGAACGAGCCGCCGCGCACATTATATTGCGACGACAGTTCATTATGCGTCGATACGCCTGCCTGCTGCTGGATGAGCTCCTCGACGGCGTTGCCCGTTATCGACGGTACGATCTTCAGGTCTTTCGTGTTGAGCTGTTCCGTCTGGGTGGTCTGCCGACGGCGTTCCGTGACGGTGATCTCCTGCAGCGCCTCCATCGGATACATCACGATCTGCACGGTCATCTTGCCCTTCGGATGTCTGAACACCCGCTTCCTCGGGCCGTAGCCTACCATCGAGAACCTGACCTCCACGGAGTCGGCGCTATTCAGGCTGATGGAGAATTCGCCCTTCAGATTAGTCATTGCCACCTTCCCCTGCGCCAGGCACGAGACGGTCACCAGTTCCAGTGCCTGACCGTCTTCGTCGACGACTTTTCCTTTCAGCGTGAAGTCATCAGCAAAGCCGGCAGCGCTGAAAAACAGCATCGCCAGCAGACACAGATATCGTGCAAATGAATGTTTCATCAGGATATATAACGAAAGAATCTTCTGTTTTATTGCATTTTTCAAAAAATTGTCGTACCTTTGCGGACGAATAGGCATTAAACATTAAAATATATAAGGATTATGATTGATTACTTAGCGCAACACTTGTGGCAGATGTGGGCCGTCGTGGCCGTCGTCTGTCTGATTCTGGAACTCACGGCTGGTGATTTCTTCATCATCTGCTTCTCTATCGGTGCCGTCTTCGGTGCCATCGCGGCTGCCTGCGGGTTGGGCTTCTACTCACAGCTGATCACCTTCGCCGTGTTCACCCTCATCAGCCTCTTCTGGGTGCGGCCCTTCGCCAAGCGTTATCTCCGCAAGGGTGAGGACAACCGTGTGAGTAATGCCGAGGCGCTGCTGGGGCGTCAGGGCAGGGTAGTGGAGACCGTCAAGGCTGACGGCTTCGGGCGCGTG
The DNA here is from genome assembly GCA_900316445.1 of uncultured Prevotellaceae bacterium. Taxonomy (GTDB): domain Bacteria; phylum Bacteroidota; class Bacteroidia; order Bacteroidales; family Bacteroidaceae; genus Prevotella. The sequence goes on from ONCZ01000001.1 coordinate 52,904, forward strand.
CAGATCGACGGCGACATTTGGAAGGCCGTCACCAAGGAGTCTGCCGACATTCCCGAAGGCACGAACGTCCGCGTCATCGCCCGCGAGAGCACCATCATCACCGTCGAATCTATCAAATAGTAAATCGTAAATTAAACAATCTATGGACATTATGACTTATGTATTAATTGCCATTGTCATCCTGGTGATCCTCTTCGCCAAGATGGCCCTTGTGATCATCCCACAGTCGGAAACCAAGATCGTTGAGCGCCTCGGTCGTTACTACGCCACACTGCGTCCGGGCATCAACATCATTATCCCCTTCATCGACCGCGCTAAGTCGATTGTCGTGCTCAACCACGGACGCTATCAGTACTCCACGACTATCGACCTCCGCGAACAGGTCTACGACTTCCCCAAGCAGAACGTGATCACGAAGGACAACGTGCAGACGGAGATCAACGCGCTGCTCTATTTCCAGATTGTCGATCCCTTCAAGGCCACCTATGAGATCAACAACCTGCCCAACGCCATCGAGAAGCTGACGCAGACCACCCTGCGTAACATCATCGGTGAGCTCGAACTCGACGAGACGCTGACCTCGCGCGACACCATCAACAAGAAACTCTCCGCCGTGCTCGACGATGCCACCGACAAGTGGGGCGTCAAGGTGAACCGTGTGGAGCTGCAGGACATCACGCCGCCAGACTCTGTCCTCACCGCCATGGAGAAGCAGATGCAGGCCGAGCGTAACAAGCGTGCCCAGATCCTGACCTCTGAGGGACAGAAGGCTGCCGAGATCCTTGCCTCTGAAGGTGAGAAGACCGCTATCGTCAACAAGGCCGAGGCCGCCAAGCAGCAGGCTATCCTCGAGGCAGAGGGTGAGGCACAGGCTCGTATCCGTAAGGCGGAGGCTGAGGCAAAGGCCATCGAACTCATCACCGAGGCCGTCGGCAAATCCACCAATCCTGCCAACTACCTGCTGGCTCAGAAGTACATCCAGATGATGCAGGAACTGGCCGAGGGTGACAAGACCAAGACCGTCTATCTGCCCTACGAGGCCACCAACCTGCTCGGCTCCTTGGGAGGCATTAAGGACCTCTTTAAGGGTCAATAAATAAAAAATTGCAGCAAACGCTGCAATTTTTTATTTTTTATTTGTACCTTTGCACCCGATTTTGAAACAAGACGGTATGGTACACAATATTTTCAAGGGCCTGGGTATCGCCCTCATTACTCCCTTCAAGACCGATGGCGCTGTAGATTACGAAGCCCTGATGCGGCTGCTTGACTACCAGTTGGACAACGGCGCAGACTTCCTTTGCATCCTCGCCACCACCGGCGAGACACCGACGCTAAGCCGTGAGGAGAAGCAGAAGATCAAGGATCTCGTCGTAGAAAAGGTGCGCGGACGTGTGCCCATCCTTATGGGCTGTGGCGGCAACAACACTGCCGACGTCGTCCACGAGCTCCAGACGGGTGATTTCCGCGGCATCAACGGCATCCTCAGCGTCTGCCCTTATTACAACAAACCTTCGCAGGAGGGTCTCTACCAGCACTTCAAGGCCATTGCCGCTGCCACCCAGCTGCCCGTGGTACTTTATAATGTCCCAGGACGTACGGGTGTCAACCTCAAGGCCGAGACCACCGTCCGTCTGGCCCGCGACTGCCAGAACATCGTCGCCATCAAGGAGGCCAGCGGCAACCTCGAACAGGTCGATGAGATCATCAAGAACAAGCCGCGCGACTTCGACGTCATCTCCGGTGATGACTCGCTCACGTTCCCGATGGTCAGCTGCGGTGCAGTAGGTGTCATCTCCGTCATCGGCAACGCCATACCGAAGGAGTTCTCCAAGATGATCCGCCTGCAGATGCGCGGCGAGTACGATCCAGCCCGCAAGATCCATCACCGTTTCACCGACCTCTTCTCGCTCCTCTTCGTCGATGGCAACCCCGCCGGCGTCAAGGCGATGCTCTCTGAGATGGGCTTCATCCAGAACGTGCTCCGTCTGCCCCTGGTGCCCATGCAGATCAAGAATGTCCAGCGCATGTCCGAGATCCTGAAGGAACTGAAATACTGATGGACCGTTCTATCATCCACGAGATATCGCCCCTGATGGGCAAGGACGTCCTTTACATCGCCGACCGGCGGAAGAAGGAGTTCACCTATCCCATCCACAATCATCAGGTCTATGAGCTCAATTTCGTCGAGCATGCCGCCGGTGTGCGCCGCATCGTCGGCGACTCCAGCGAGGTGATTGGCGACTTCGACCTCGTGCTTATCACCGGTCCTGATCTCGAACACGTCTGGGAACAGGGCGACTGCAAGAGCGACGATATCCGCGAGATCACCATCCAGTTCGACATCAACTTCGGCGAGGGCACCATCTTCGATCGCAACCCCTTCAACTCGATGAAGAAGATGATGATCGAGGCGCAGAAGGGCCTTTGCTTCCCCCTTGATGCCATCATGAAGGTCTATCGTGAGCTCGACACGCTCAGCAGCATCCAGGACAGGTTCTACGCTTTCATGCAGTTCCTCACCATCCTCTACGAGCTGTCGCGCTGCGAGGGCGCCCGTTCGCTCTCCTCCACGAGCTTCGCCAAGATCGAGATGCCCAGCGACAGCCGTCGCGTGCATAAGGTGAAGACCTTCATCGACGCCCACTACCGCGACGAGATCCGCCTCACCCAGTTGGCCGACATCGCCGGCATGAGCACCTCGTCTTTCAGTCGCTTCTTTAAGCTCCATACGGGCCGCAACCTCAGCGAGTACATCATCGACCTTCGTCTGGGCCACGCCTGCCGACAGTTGGTCGACAGTAACCGTACCGTTGCCGAGATAGGTTATAGCTGTGGCTTCAACAACCTCAGCAATTTCAACCGCATCTTCAAGAAACGCAAGGGCTGTAGTCCCTCTGAATTTCGCGAAAACTACCACAAAACACGGGTGATTATCTGACAAAAATCCCCCAAAAGGAAGATTTTTTGAAAAAAGTCCGATAATTATTTGGTGGAATCAAAAATAGTTCGTACCTTTGCACCCGCAAAACGGAAAACGGTTCCGTAGCTCAACTGAATAGAGCATCTGACTACGGATCAGAAGGTTGTGGGTTTGAATCCCGCCGGAATCACCAAAAAGCAAGTAAAATCCCCAGTCTCACAAGGACAGGGGATTTTCTATTTCGGACTGAACGTTTTCGGGTCAGCGGATTTTCGTGGTCGACGACCCTCATACTCTTGCTTTGTTGGTTCGTTGAAAATTTTCACAATAGGAGTAATCGTTGGAATCCGCCTGAAAACGCCCTAAAATGGGGACTCGGACTTTAGACGGACTAAAGTTTGAGTTTACCCTAACTAAAGTCCCACTTTAGTGCCACTAAAGTTCTGGTTTAGTCAGGGTAAAGTTTTAGCGCAAATCAGATATTTTACAACTATAAAGAAATTTCATTTTAAACTTCGCGTAAAACCGCTTATCATCAGCAATGCGACAACCCGAAAAGGGGGGAGGATGGGGAGGTAAATCCTTAGGAATACGCAAAATAAATCCCTAATTCAACTTTGCATTTTACTTGTGAATTAGGGATTTATTTCTAAGCATCATAGGAGTTTACTGCCCCATCTGCCCCCTCGAAGAGAGTTAGAACGGCTTTTCATTTTTTTTTGCGAAAAACCTTTGGTGATTATATAAATAATGTGTAACTTTGCAGTCAGTAATCGATATGAACGCTGAAACCCGAATGAACGCATGAATAGAAGGTCTCTACTGACACGGCTGATGCTGCTGCTCGTCGCACTAACGGCGGGGCTGCAGGTGCAGGCTGACGAGCCGCGCTTCTATGTCTATAACGCCAGCAACGGCCTGGCCGACAACAGCGCGCAGACCATCTACTGCACGAAGACGGGACGACTGGTCATTACCACGATGGGACAGATCAACTTCTTCGACGGCAACAACTTCACCTATATCGACCCCAGCCGGGAGAACACCTACCACTTGTCGAACTACACCGGCAACTACCACCTCTATTTCGACCGTTTCCACCACCTGTGGCTGAAGGACACCCACAGTGTGACGTGCGTGAACCTGACCACCGAGCGGTTCGTGGATTCGGTGGACGACGTGTTGGAGGAGTTCGGCTGCCAGGACAAGGTGACTGACCTCTTCGTGGACCAGACGAACATCCCGTGGCTGCTGACGGCGAAAGGCCTCTACAACGTCGAGACGAAGCAGACCTACCCCGTGCAGGGTGGCAAGAACCTGCAGGATATGGAACTCTGCGGCGAGCGATACCTGTTGCTTTTCTACGACACGGGACTGACGGAGGTGACCGACCTCGAATCGGGCAAGAAGATCTATTCCGGACAGCCCTACGGCGACGCCGAGGCGAAGACCTACAGCAGCTCGTCGGTGGTGAGACCCGTCGGCAACACCGTCTATCAGATACGCAACGGACAGAACACGGGCATCCTGATGCGCTTCGACATCGAGCGGCAGGCGTGGAAGACCATCCTGAAGACACCCTACTACCTGAGCAACATCGCCGAGAAGGACAGCGTGCTCTACGTGCCTTCGGCCTACGGATACTTCACCTACGACCTGCATACGGAGGAGCTGACGCATTACCGCGAGCTGACGATGGCCACCGGGCAGAAGCTGCTGACGGACATCAATATGATGGCATTCGACAAGCAGGGCGGACTCTGGGTAGGCACCGAGAAACGCGGACTGCTCTATGCGCGGCCCTACGCCACACCGTTCAAGGTCTATGGCTGGGAGAGCCGACGGGCCCTCGACCTTGCCTCGATGATGGAAAGCCAGCCCGAGCCGCAGACGACCTTCCGCGGCCGGAAGTCGAACTGCGTCTATCAGGATTCACGCGGCTGGATATGGGTGGGCACCTCGACGGGACTGCACCTCTACAAGAGCGAGGCGGACAACCTGCCGACGGTCTATACCAAGGCCGACGGCCTGCTGAACAACGTGATCCACACGATCATCGAGGACGACGCGCACAACATCTGGGTGGGCACGAGCTACGGCATCAGCTGCCTGGTGTTCAAGGACAATAAGATGCGCTACATGAACAGCTACAGCCAATGGGACAACATTCCCGCCGAGTCGTTCGTCAACGGCAAGGCCATGCGGCTGGCAGACGGCTCCATCGCCATGCAGATGCTCGACCACGTGATAGAGTTCAATCCCGCCAGGATGAAGACCATCAACAAGAGCGTGAACTATGAGATCTATCCGAAGCTCGTGCGCGTGATGGTGAACGGCAACAACCTGCACCAGGGCGAGAAACTCGACGGCAAGGTGATACTCGAGAAGGCCATCCCACGCACGTCGGAGATCAACCTGAGCTACTATCAGAACTCGGTGACGCTGACCTTCTCGGCGCTGAACTACTTCCGTCCGCAGCAGACGTACTACCGCGTGCGCATCGGCGGACTGGACGACACGTGGCGCGTGATGACCACATCCAACTCGGGCGGAAAGGTGGACTCGCGAGGCAACCTGCATCTGCCCATGCCGGCCCTGCAGCCTGGAACGTACACCGTCGAAGTGCAGACCTCGATGATCCCAGACGAATGGGATTCGGAACCCTACGCGTGGATCATCAACGTGAACGAGCCCTGGTGGCGCACAGCGGGTGTGATGGTGCTTTACGGACTGCTGCTGCTCGCGCTGCTGGGCGTGAACGCCTACTACTTCATGAAGAACCTCGGCATGCGCACGAAGCGCAACCTGCAGGAGCAGGGCATCGTGCGGCAAGTACTGAACTTTGCCGAGCACTGCGGCAAGGAGGACGCAGTGCTGCTGGAGCCCGTGCCCGACGAGTATGGCGTTGATGAGCAGGCCATCCATCAGAACGACCTGACGCCGGAGTTCATCGCCATGATGGAGAAGATTATCCCGAAGGTGATCAAGAAAAACTCGGAGAAGATGACGATGCGCGACCTCAGTGCGGCAGCGGAGATGGAACTGCAGCCGTTCTATCAGCTCGTCTTGGGCAATATCTTCAAGAGCCACCGTCCGCTGGCCAAGTCGATGATGCTGAAGAAGGCAGTGAAGATGCTGACGATGACGGAGAAGGATCTGGAGCAGATTGCGAAGGAGTGCGGCTTCGTGTCGACCAACTATTTCATCGGCATCTTCTATCACCAATACCGTATGACACCGGAGATTTATCGCCGCCAGCACAGCAATCTCCGCAGGAGAAATTAATTGAGGGTGATTTGGTTGTAAACGGCCAAATGCCAGGTTCTTCCACCGACTTCCTTGAAATAGACGAGCGCCTGATAGCGGTTCTCGGTCTGGAAGAAATTGCCCTCGGAGGGCAGGGGACGGCGTGTGCCGTCTGGGTTTTCCAATAGGTATTGATACGAGTAGTAACCCTGTTTCTGCAGGATGGCGGCGGTGTACATCTGCGTGTCCTCGTCGTAGGTCAGGCGGTAGGTGTCTGGAGCCTCCGTCGTCCAGCGGCCGTCGATGATGATCCGTCCGTCAAGGCCGGGCTGGGATTTCAGCCGGTAGTTCACCCACACGTAGTCGCAGGTGGTCTCCACCTGAATGTTGTCGCTGTTGCGGATGATGAAGGCGCCGTCGGCATCCTCGTCGTAGAGGTAGTTCGGACGGGGCTCATTGACGAAGGGGAACACCTGATAGTTCTCGCCGTCCCAGCGGATGTAGTCGATGCCCATCGTGGGGTGGCTGGGGTCGAGGATCTCGTACTTGCGGTACTCATTGCCCGCGTCGAAGATGAAGTCGAGCGTGTGGCTCCACTCCACGCCGTTCTGGTTGACGAACGAGGGGCGTACGTTGCGGCGACAGTTGTCCTCGCGGCCGTTCTGCATCAGCACTATACGGAGCTGCTCCTCGGGGTGCGTGATGCGCTTGTTCAGGAAGCTCAGCGCCATCGTTACCTGCTGGTGGCTCTGGTTGAGGTCGATGTCGGTATTCGTCGAGGCGCTCATGGCGAGCTGCATCGACTGTTCCGTTACCATAAACTCCACGGTCAGCACGTCCTCGTCTGCGCCGTCCTCTATGATGTGCAGACGGTAGTTGCCGCTCATCGTCAATTTGCATTGCTCGTTGGGCAGCGAGAAGTGGTAGTGGGTGTAGGGAACGGTCGTGTTGATGGAGTGCTCATAGTCGTCGATGATCAGGTCGTTGAAGCCGTTGAGCCAGTCGCTCTCGAACACCTCGGTGGCCGTCGTCCAGTCGTACTCGCAGCGTTCGATGTGGCAGATGTAGCGGTGGTAGTCGTGGGAGAGCTCGTCGAAGCCGATGTTCAGACGGTCGGCGGAGTTGAGCTTCATCACGGGCAGCGACTGCCAATTCTGGTTCACCACGACCTGCAGCGACTTCACTTGCGGGTCGTAGATCTTATGAAAACCTGCTGCCGGCATTGCTGCCAGCAGCAGGAACGTGAATATCAGTGTGATGTGTTTACTCACCCTTGATAGCAGCTACGCCAGGAAGCACCTTACCCTCGATGGCCTCGAGCAGAGCACCACCGCCGGTAGAGATGTAGCTCACCTTGTCGGCGAGACCGAACTTGTTGACACATGCCACAGAGTCGCCACCGCCGATCAGCGAGAAGGCACCCTCGGCCGTAGCCTCGGCAATAGCCTCACCGATGGCACGTGAACCAGCGGTGAAGTCGTCGCACTCGAACACACCGGCAGGACCGTTCCAGAGGATGGTCTTGGCACCCTTGATGGCCTTGCGGAAGTCGTCCTGAGAAGCGGGACCAGCATCGACACCCTCGAAACCGGCGGGCACCTTGTTGGCAGGACAGTTGATGATCTCAGAGCCGGGCTTCACGGTCATCGTACCGAAGTCGAGGCCGTTGGTAGCGGTGCAGTCAGAACCGAGCACGAGCTCCACGCCGTTCTTTTTGGCGAGTTCCTCAACGCCCAGAGCCACATCCAGCTTGTCGAGCTCCACGATAGAGTCGCCGATCTCACCGTTGTGAGCCTTGGCGAAGGTGTAGGTCATACCACCGCAGAGGATGAGCTTATCGACCTTGCCCAACAGGTTCTCGATGATACCGATCTTAGAAGATACCTTCGAGCCACCCATGATGGCCACGAACGGGCGCTTGATGTTAGAAAGCACGTTGTCAACAGCCTGAACCTCCTTCTCCATCAGCAGACCAAGCATCTTGTTGTTGGCGTCGAAGTAGTCGGCGATGACAGCGGTAGAAGCGTGCTTGCGGTGAGCGGTACCGAAGGCGTCCATCACGTAGCAGTCAGCATAGCTGGCCAGTGTCTTGGCAAACTCCTTCTGGCTGGCCTTCATAGCCTTCTTGGCCTCGTCGTAAGCGGGATCGGTCTTCTCGATGCCCACGGGCTTGCCTTCCTCCTCGGGATAGTAGCGCAGGTTCTCGAGCAGCAGGGCCTCACCCATCTTCAGGGCCTTGGCAGCATCGGCAGCCTTGGCGCAGTCGGGAGCGAATGCCACGGGCACGCCCAGAGCCTTCTCCACAGCCTCGCGGATCTGACCGAGTGACAGTTTGGGGTTCACCTTTCCTTTGGGCTTACCCATGTGCGACATGATGATGGTGGCACCACCGTCAGCAAGAATCTTCTTCAGGGTGGGGAGGGCACCGCGGATACGGGTGTCGTCAGTGATCTTACCATTCTCATCGAGGGGTACGTTGAAGTCTACACGTACGATTGCCTTCTTACCGGCAAAGTTGACGATTTATTGATTTACTAAAATGTTGAAACTGACTGCAAAGTTAGTAAAAATCGTCGAACAATACACATTGCGCATGGAACATTTATAATTTTTTTGCGTACCTATTTATATTATGTAAGGCAGAGTTGACAAAATCAGCGGATTTTTTCGTACCTTTGCAGCCGAAATGAAGAAAGATACAGTGATAATCCTGAGCGGTGGCATGGATTCCGTGACACTGCTTTACGACCAGCAGGAGCGCATCGCCCTGGCCGTGTCGTTCGACTATGGCTCGAACCATAATGCCCGTGAAATCCCCTTCGCCCGTCTGCACTGCGAGCGGCTGGGCATCCGGCATATCGTCATTCCGCTGGAGTTTATGGGCCAGTATTTCAAGAGTTCGCTGCTCGAAGGGGGCGACGCGATTCCCGAGGGACACTATGCCGACGAGAATATGAAATCGACAGTGGTGCCCTTCCGCAACGGCATCATGTTGTCGATTGCCGTCGGTATCGCGGAGTCGAACGGCCTGAAGTTCGTGATGATGGCGAACCACGCAGGCGACCATACTATCTATCCCGACTGTACGCCGCAGTTCGTGAAAGCCTTCGATGAGGCCGCAAGGGCGGGAACGTATGTGAATGTGGGGCTGCTGTCACCGTTCACCCATTGGACGAAGGCAGACATCGCCCGCCGGGGGAAGGAACTGGGCATCGACTATGCTGAAACGTGGAGCTGCTACAAGGGCGGTGAGCGTCATTGCGGCAAGTGCGGCACCTGCGTCGAACGCCACGAAGCCCTCCTCGAAGCCGGAATTGCGGATCCTACAGAGTATGAAATTTAGCAACGGACTACAGGACTTAAGGACTAATGTGCCCCTATAGTGACACGAAGAAAAGTCCTTAAGTCCTGTAGTCCGTTGCTAATATTACCCGAAGAGTTCCCTTAGTGCCTCCTCGACCTTGCGGACGGGATGGAGGCGGATGTGGAACTTCTTCGTGTCGAAGCCCTGAAGATTATATTTGGGAATGATCATATCGCTGAAGCCTAACTTTTCGGCTTCGGCGATTCGTTGTTCTATGCGGTTGATGGGGCGCACCTCGCCGCTGAGACCCACCTCGCCGGCCATACACCAGCCCGACTCAATGGGGGTATCGACATTGCTTGACAAGACGGCAGCGATGACAGAGAGGTCCATCGCGAGATCGGTCACGCGCAAGCCACCGGCGATGTTGATGAACACATCCTTCTGCATCAGCTTGAAGCCGACGCGCTTCTCGAGTACGGCCAGCAGCATATTCAGCCGTCGCTGGTCGAAACCGGTGGCAGAGCGCTGGGGTGTACCGTAGGCAGCGGTGGATACCAGTGCCTGCGTTTCAACGAGGAATGGTCTTACGCCCTCGATGGCTGAGGAGATGGCGATGCCGGAAAGTCCGTCGTGATCCTGTGTCAGCAGCAGTTCTGAGGGATTGGAAACCTGTCGCAGTCCGTTCTGCTGCATCTCGTAGATTCCTAATTCACTGGTGCTTCCGAAGCGGTTTTTGATCGAGCGCAGGATGCGGTACATATAGTGCTGGTCGCCCTCGAACTGAATCACCGTATCGACGATGTGCTCAAGGATTTTCGGGCCAGCCAGCGTTCCCTCCTTCGTGATGTGACCGATGAGGATGACGGGCACGCCGCTGGTCTTGGCGAAGCGGAGCAGCGACGAGGCACATTCGCGGACTTGTGCGATGGAACCTGCTGAAGACTCGACATCCTCCGTCATCATCGTCTGGATGGAGTCGATGACCACCAGTTCCGGCTGCACGTCCTTGATATGCTCAAAGACGTTCTCTAAGGAGTTCTCGCAGAGGATGAGGAAATTATCGTTGTCGCCTCCCAGACGGCTGGCGCGCATCTTCAGCTGGTGGGCGCTCTCCTCACCGCTGACATAGAGGATGCGTTTCTCCGGCAGTCGGAGCATCGTCTGCAACGAGAGGGTGGACTTGCCGATGCCCGGTTCTCCGCCGAGGAGCACGATCGAGCCCGGTACGAGACCGCCACCAAGCACACGGTTCAATTCCTCGTCGTGCAGGTCAATGCGCGGATCGTCGTGGTTGGAGATTTCGCTCAGCCGGAGGGCTCGCCCGACGGCAGCGGCGGACGATTGGGCGGAGCGGCTGTTCAGACCACCCCGTCCTGCGGACACCCCTCCTAACTTAGGAGGGGAAGCGGATACCTTGATCTCCTTAAACGTGTTCCACTGTCCGCAAGCCGGACATTTTCCTATCCACTTCGGCGACTCCTGGCCGCAGTTGGAGCATACGTATGCTATCTTGTCTTTTGCCATATTGATTGCAAAGTTACGACTTTTTTTGGAATTTGCAAAAAAATGTCGTACCTTTGCACACGATTATGAAGAAATTATTGATAGGAATGGTGGTCGCGCTGCTGATTGTGGGCTGCGGACAGTCGTATGACGAGACGAAACGCCTGAAGCAGGAGAAGCGGACGCGAGAGTTGCGCGAGGACTCGGCGGCCTTGAAGGTGGCCGTGATGCCCACGCTCGACTGCCTGCCGTTGTATGTGGCTGAAGAACGTGAGATGTTCGATACCATCGTGGATATCCGTCTGAAGTGCTATACGGCTCAGATGGACTGCGACACCGCCCTGCAGCGTGGCAGGGTGGAGATGGCCGTCTCAGACCTCGTCCGGGCAGAACGGATGAAAGGAGTTAGGAGACAGGAGTCAGGAGTCAGTAGGAATCTGACGATCGGATATGTGACGTCGACGAACGCCTATTGGCTGCTCATCGGCAACCGTAACCAGCGCATCACGAACCTGTCTCATCTCGACGACCGTATGCTGGCAATGACGCGTTACTCCGTGACTGACCTGTTGGGCGACCTCGCTGTAGATAGTGCGAAACTGAAGACAGAGCGCGTGTTCCGTATTCAGGTGAACGACGTGAACGTCAGGCTGGATATGCTGGAGAACAACGAGATGGATGCCCTGTTGATGACACAACCGCAGGTGACACAGGCGCTGCTGCTGAAACACCACGTGCTGCTCGACACGCGCCAGCTCGATATGCAGATGGGCGTCATCGTGGAAGACAGCGTCGTGATGAGCCATCCCAACCGTCAGCGCCAGCGTGAGGTGCTGATCAAGGGTTACAATATGGCCTGTGACTCGCTGAACCACTTCGGCGTGAAACATTATAGCGACATCATCAGGAAATACTATAAACTATCGGAGCAGGCGTTGCGTCAGTTGCCTGATACCTTGACTTACGAGCACGTGCAGGCGCCCCGTGAGCAGGATGTGGCGAAAGCAAAGCAATGGCTCTCGAAAGGTGAAAAGGTGAAAAAGTGAAAGGGTGAAAAATGGTACATAACGAAGCACTCAACCTCATATTGACCCAGTTGCTGAGGCGTAACCTCGGCGAGGCCATTTCGGCGATGGACAATTTCCTCGCCATCTATCCTCATCAGGTCAATGCCGACCGTCTCTTCGCCATCAGGTCTGACTATCAGCTGATGGCCGACTACTGGCGCCGGGGATTCAAAGACCCCCAGCTGCCCAACCTCTACGACACGCTGCTGAAGCGGATGTATGTGCTCTACGCCAATATCGCCAACTCCTACGACATCCGTCACACGTCGTTGCTGTCGTCGCTCTACTATCGGTCGCACACGGCGGCCCGCGACTGGGCACCGCAGAATATCCGCGAGGAGCTGGAGTCGTTTGTCTCAGAGGTAGCGATGCTCGAACTCGAAGCGCCCCATACGGCAGAGCCCAAACGCAAGGAACTCTATGCCAGACACCATCGTTCGATGGTTGAACTATTCGACTATATCCTCACCTCCGGTATGTGGACAGACGGTTTCTCCTCAGCGATGGAGGAGATGTTGCTGTCGCCCACCGTCGATACCGGCGACCAGCAACTGATCGTCACCGCCGTGATGCTGGCGGCGATCAACTGTTTCGATATCACGAAGTTCCGTCTGCTGGTGCATCTCTATCAGAAAGCCATCGACGAACCGGTTCGCCAGCGAGCCCTCGTGGGCTGGGCCTTCGCCCTTGACACCGGGATCGGGCAGAGCATCTACCCGGAACAGAAAGAACTGGTGGAGAAACTGTTGGAGGATGAAACCTGTTGTCAGGAGCTGGTGGAGTTGCAGAAGCAGCTGATCTACTGTATTGATGCCGAGCGCGACCACGCCACCATCCAAAAGGAAATTATGCCCACCCTGATGAACCGTCCGGGAGGTTTCCGTCTGACGCGAGACGGGATAGAAGAGACACCGGAGGATGAACTCAACGAGATTCTGCATCCTGACGAGGCCGAAGCGAACCTCGAACGTGTGGAGGCCAGCTTCCAGAAGATTGTCAGTATGCAGAAACAGGGTTCAGACATCTATTTCGGCGGTTTCTCGCAGATGAAGCGGTTCCCCTTCTTCAATGAAGTGGCCAACTGGTTCGTGTCCTTCGACTTCAACCATCCCGACTTGTCGATAATTGCGGAGAAATTCAAGAACAGTAGGTTCCTCCATTCCGTCCTCAGTGGCGCACCTTTCTGCAACAGCGACAAATATTCGTTCGCTTTGGCTTTCGAGCAGGTGGTGAACAGGATTCCGGCCCAATATATGGAGTTCATGGAGAGCAAGGAGGCCGTGTTCTATGAGTTCGTCGCTGAGGAAATGGTGACACCGGCCTTCTTCCGTCGGATGAGTCTGCAGGACCTGTACCGTTTCTTCCGTCTCTTCAAGGAGCGCGATGCTTTCAGAAACATCTTCGACCCGGAGGATCAAGACTATCTCATCCTGTCGAAGAACACGTTCAGCCAGACGCATGTCGAAGCCTTTTTCAACGAAGTGACAGCCTTCCTGCTGAAGAGAAACAGACGCTCGGAGGCGGAGGCGATGCTCGATAATTATGGCGAGCACCGTCGGGACTACCATTATTATATGATGTCGGCCTATCTGGGCCGTGCGCCCAAGATGAATTACGCTCAGGCGCTGGCATTGCAGCCTGACAGCGAACGGGCATTGGCCGGCTACGCAAGGGCTCTGTTCAATGAGGGTGCTTATCAGGAGGCTTTGGAAAACTATGACAAGCTCCTGACCCGACAGCCCGACAAGAAGTCATATCTGCTGAACAAGGCTGTCTGTCTGACCAATCTGAAACGGTATGATGAGGCAGAACGGTTGTTGTTCCGTTTGAACTACGAGACGGAAGACGATGCGAACGTGAACCGCGTGCTGGCCTGGACGCTCACCAGCAACGGCAAATACGAACAGGCAGAGAAACTGTACAATCAGCTGTTGTCTGACGACAAACCCGCTGCCGATGATCTGCTGAACTTCGGTTTCTGCCTTTGGTTCAGTGGACATATCGACGATGCTGCCGATTGTTTCCACCGTTATCTGATGGAGAGCGGTGAGTCGAAGGAGGCGATGATCGAAAACGAATTGGAACTGATTCGTGCGAAGGACATCACTGAACCTGAGATCCAGATGATGCTCTATATTCTCTGATACGAGCTTTGACCAACTCACTCAGCCAGGTTCCCAAGAGAGGAATGCCTACGCCGGAGAAGGTGTAAAGTATCCAGAAGAGATCCTGTTGCGAGTAGTCGTGTATGACCATGTGGCAGCCGATCTGTCGCGGGTCAAGGCCGTAGTACCAGATTTTCAGCAGACTCACCACCTTGTACGAGATAATGTGGAAGATGAAGATGTTCAGCGTGTGGTCACCAGTATACACCAGGAACTTCTTCACCCAGCCTTTCGTGTGGTCTATCCAGCGGCTGATGTTGTAGGTCATGAGGAATCCCAGCAGAGCAGGCACGGGCAGCGAGAGAAACTGCGTATAGGTGGAACGCCAGTTCATATTAGCCGTTAGGTATTTCGAGAACAGGAAGACAACGGCGGCGCAGGCGAGCGTCATCGGCAGAGAAATATACATGCGGGCTGTGGCTTTATGGTATTCCTCGACGAACTGGCGGAAGATGAATCCGCAGCCGAAGAAGAAACAACCCATCATATCGCGATAGCCGCCCTGTACGAGGTTGATGATGCGCAGACCTTCGTATGTCTTCCAGCCGCAGAGCAGGAGCATGATCAGGCAGATGAGGTAGGGCGTTAATGTTTTTGCCCGTGTGGGCAACAACTTTAAGGCCACCTTATATATAATAAGGTATAGGATGCTGGCGACAAACAGTCCCCTGAAGAACCAGAACGCCCCACAGAGGAAAGCATCGTAGCCGGCCATTGCGGTGACGATGGTCCACAGGTTCTGCTGCATCTGGTGCCAGGAATAGGGGTGGGTGACGCCGCCTGCCTCGTTGCCGAAGGTCTCGTTGAGGATGCCCAGGTCGAACATCCAGTTGTGAATGATGAGGAAAAAGACGGCCCATTTGACGAACGGCCAATAGAGTCCCTTCACGCGTTTCTTGACGAATGTCGCCTCGTCGTTGAGGTATTTCAGCGAGAAGAAGTATCCGGCTGTGATGAAGAACAGGGGCATATGGAACTCGAAGATAAACCTGCACAGCCATCCTGGGGCCTCTGCGTGGGCGATGACCATCAGAATGATGGCGATGCCTTTGGCGATGGATATGGTCGTGTTCCTCATAAGAATGGTGTGAGCAGATGTCCCAGCCAGCCTCGGAACCGTTTCCAGGAGCTGCGGCTGCGTTTGTATTCTTCTTCCGTCAGAAGGTCGCACTTCTTCGTGTCCTCGATGAACTTATCGTCCAGTTGGCGCGTCACGTCCTTGTCGATGATGAGGGCGTTGATCTCGTAGTCGAATCGCAGGCTGCGGGCATCGAGGTTGGTACTGCCGACAGTACAATACTTACCGTCGACCATCATAATCTTCGAGTGGTGAAAGCCCGGGCGGTATCGCCAGATCTTCGCTCCACGTTTCATCAGCTTGCGGAGATTGTAATACACGACATCGGGCACCAGGGGTACGTCGTATCTTGACGACATAATGATATCCATCTTCACGCCCCGTTCGGCACAACGCTTCAGTGCCTTGATGACGGATGAGGTGGGGCAGAAGTAGGGGTTGACGATCTTCACAGAGTCTTTGGCGTTGTCGAGGGCACTGATGTAGAACTGTCGCATGATCTTGTTCGTGGTGTGAGGCTCACGGGTGGCGATGCCCACCATCTTATTTCCGGCCTCAGTCCCACGGAAGTATTTCTCGTCCGTCAGCTTCTCTTTCGTCAGCTTCTCCCAGAAACGGATGAAGATATCCTGCAATTCGTTCACCGCCGGGCCTTCGATGCGACAGTGCATATCGCGCCATTCGCCCACCTGTTCTGTGCCCACGAGATAGTAGTCGGCCACATTCATACCGCCCGTATAGCCGATTTCTCCGTCGATGACCACAATCTTACGGTGGTCGCGTGGCCAGATGTGGTTCACCCAGGGAAAGCGGATGGGGTCGAACTCGTAGATCTCGATGCTGTCTTCGTGGAGTGCCTTCAGGTGTGTTTTCTTCAGCGGCTGGTTGTTCGAGTCGTTGCCGAAGCCATCGAAGACGGCACGCACCTCCACACCTTCCTTCCTTTTCTCCCTGAGAATGTCGAAGAGCAGGCCTGCGATGGAGTCGTTGCGGAAGTTGAAGTATTCCAGATGTACACTGCTCTTCGCCTGGCGGATGGCTTCGAACATATCTGCAAACTTTTCCTTGCCCGACATCAGCAGTTTGACCTCATTGCCTTTGGTGAAACGAATACCATATTCGCTCATCTGTCTGACGATGAGCGAATCACTGGTCTCCGCATGTGTATACAATGATATCAGCAGGAATGCGATGATTCCTGCTGATCGTCTGAGTAGTGTCATTTCCTGTGTTTCAGTCTATATTCGAGTGGCGTCATTCCGAACTTCTCCCTGAAGATATTGATGAAGTTCTCTGCGGTCAGGAAGCCGATGTTCGTGGCCAATTCACTCATATTGATATTTGTACGTTTCAGCAGGATGCATGCATGCTTCAGTCGCATGTCGCGCACGAGTTCTGCCGGCGTTTTGTTGGTGATGCTCCTCACGCGGTGAAAGAAGGGCACGCGTCCCATACCCATCGCAGAGGCCATCTCTTCAAGACTGATCTGGCCGCGACTCATGTTCTGCATCACGTACTGTTCGATGTTCTTCAACAGCTGCTGGTCCATCGCATCGAGCATCGAGTAGTCTGACAACGTTTCCTGCTCTTCGGGCACTTCCTCGACGACGGGCTGCTGGGTGGCTAGTTGGGTGTCGTTGCGCTTGATGACTTTCGTGTCCACGCGGGCCATCGGATCGTCGGCGGCGATAATCTCATCGTTGTCGTCGCTCTTCTTGATCTCACCCATATCGATGCTCTCGGTGGCCGTTGTCATACTAGCGTTGCGGTCTTCGAGCATACGGGTCTCTGCGCCTTCGATGAGGTTGCTGTTCATCTCGATGGGTCCGAGACCGAGGATCTTGTTGAAGCGCATCGTTGCATCCTGCAGGTTGAACGGCTTCGAGAGATAGTCGTCGGCAGAGAGCGTGATGTTCTGCGACCGCATATCCTGTGGCGTCAGCACACCCTCGGTCATCAGCACGAACTTGATATTCTGCGTCCTCGGGTTCATCTTCAGCTGATTACAGAGGTCGCTACCTGTCAGTCCGGGCATATCCTGCTTACAGACAACAAGGTCGCACTGCATCTCCTCGAGGTCGGCAGCAGCCTTTTCGCTGCTGTTGTAGGGGAAGAAGTTGTAGACATATTTGAAGCGCGAGGTGGCGAATTTCAGGAAGTCGTCGTTGTCGTCGATCATTACGATGGTGAACTTCATCGTCGGAGCGTCGAGGGCAGCCCTTGACATTGTGACCTCAGAGGTGAGGCTCTCGGTGGCGATGTCGGGCAGTTCGATCTCGCCGCGTCCGTTGAGTTCCAGACGGTCGTGGACAGCGTTCTTCGCACGTTCCTCCGGATGCTCCAGACTGGTCTGCATGTCACTCACGCGGGTGATGATCTGCAGCATCTGCGAGTGGAGGGCGTTGAGCTGCTCACGCTCTTCGAGTGTCTTCTCCTTCTCGGAGAGGTTGCCGATGATGGAGGTCATACGGGCCATCGGCTGACGCAGATCCTCACTGGCGGCCTTGATCTCCTCACGCTGCAGGGCGAGTTCGCGGATGACAGCCTTCTTACGGGCCTTGATGACTCTCAGCTGCTTGATACCGATGCGCCAGAAGTAGATGATGACGAGCAGGATGATGACATAGGCCAGAATCATCCACCACGACAGGAGCCAGTGGCGGGCAATCGTAATCTCGAGCGTGCGCTCCTGGTTACTGACGGCACCCTCGGCACTGACGGCCTTCACGTGCAGCGTATATTTGCCGCTGGGAAGGTCGCGGAAGGTGACACCGTGTGTCAAAGCGTTACCGTTGCGCCAGTCTTCATCCTTGCCTTCCATCCAGTACATAAACTGCAGACGTTCGCTCTGGTTGTAGTTACCGGCTGCGAACTTGATGGTGAATGTATTCTGGTTGTGTCCCAGTTCAAGTCTGTTGGTCTCGTTGAGGGCCTGTGGCAGCACGATGCGCTCCTGGTACATATGACCTGTCAGGATCTCCTCCTCGCCGATGAACAGCTGGGTGAGCATCACGCGTGGAAGGGCGTCGGTATCGTCGTTGCCCTTCTCCATCACCCAGTTCACACCGTAGAGACCGCCCAACAGCACGTTGCCGTCCTGCTGGGTGATGATGGAACCGGGATTGAACTCGTTGCTCTGTAGACCGTCAACTGTTGTGTAGTTGTAGAGGCCGTAGTTATTTCTTCCCTCTTCATGGTTGCGCTGCACAACGATACGACTCACACCGCTGCTGGTGGTCACCCAGATGTTGTGGTTCTTGTCTTCTGCGATACCACAGACGTTGTTGTTGCTCAGACCCTGTTTCTCCGTCAGGTAGTTCAGCGAGTCGTTCTCGAGGTTCAGGATGTTCAGACCTTCACGCGTACCGATCCAAAGAAGTCCTCGGGAGTCTTGTATCACCTGCGTGATGAAGTTGTTCGTAAACGACTTCAGGTTCGACTTGTTACCAGTGAGCATTGTCCTTTCCGTTGTCGAGAGGTTCAGGATAAGCAGTCCTTCAGCCGTTCCTACATAGAGGTCGTTGGTTTTGCCGTTCTTGTTGTAGAACAGACAGGTGATGTTGTTTGTTGTCAGTTTGCCGTTCTCACGGGTGTATGAGGAGAACGTGTCCATCTTGGGGTTGTACACCTGCATACCGCCGTTGGTGGCGATCCACAGGTTACCAATCTTATCCGTGCAGAGGGCGTTGATATGGTCGTCGATGAGGGTGGCGGAACTGTCCGTCGCCAGCGAGTAGATCTTCGACACGCCGTTCTTCACACGGGTCAGACCGTTGCGCTTCGAACCGATCCAGAGGCTGCCGTCCTGGGTGGTGGCGAGACACGATACCTTCATACTGGCCAGATTGCCGTCGTAGCCGATGACACCCTTGTCGCTGGTACCATACCAGATGGTACCGTTGGCATCCTGTGTGATGGCTGTGATGTCGCCCAGGTGACGGGCACCGAAACGGTAGATATACTGTCCGCAGTAGGCCACACCCGACTTCTCCGTACCTACCCACAGCAGGTCGGTATCGTCTACGTAGACACTTTGGATGCTGATCTTGTCGATCTCTCCGGGATTCATATTGATGTTACGTGGCTTGACGCTCTCCACACTATGTGTGTTGACGTCCATTTTCAACAGTCCGAGCTGGTCAGAACCGATCCAGATGTTACCTGAGCGGTCGCCGGCCATACCGTTGATGTTGCGGTCAACACCATAACCCGTCAGTCCGAGCGAGGGACCGATGTTGGTGTCCCACAGGTTGGCACTCTTGTTGTACATATACAGCGTTCCCTGTCCGTAGAGCCAGATGTTGTCCTGCTGGTCAGCAAAGGCACGCAGCGACTTCGTACGGCGGTTCTTCAGCTGTTCCAGTCCCTCCGTTGCCCAGACGGTATGCTGCTGGTGCATCACGTCGCAGCACACGAGCTTACCGTCGTCATACACGATGACGGCACCGTCTCGGCACTCACTGATTGAGCAGACCACACCCTGCGGAATGCCCTGAGCGTCGTTGGTATAGCCGAACTCGTAGAGCAGCTGCTGTTGCTGGTTGTAACACACGACACCCTTGTTGGGAATAGCGCCCCAGAGGTTCTTGTGGCGGTCGATGTAGACGATGCTGGGGATGGTCTCGATACCCATACGGGCGAAGGTCTGCTTCATTTCGCGCTCGAAGGTCTCCGTCTGCGGGTGATAGATACAGTAGCCCGACGAGGTCTCGACAAGCAGGTTGCCGTCGAGCATCTCCTGGATGGTGTTGATGTAACTGTCGTTCAGCGACGAGCCGTCCTGTGAGTCGCTCTGGAAGTTGCGGAAGGTGTAGCCGTCGAAACGGTACAGACCCGCAGGTGTTCCGAACCAGACGTATCCTCGCGAGTCCTTGAGGATACAGTTCACCTGGCTGGAGGTGAGTCCTTCACGTGCGTCAAGTGTCTTAAACAGGAAGTCGCCCGGTGCCGCATTCAACGGCAGCCTCTGCAAAACCGTCACTGCCACGAGCGGCAATGCCAGCATCAATACGATCAGTAATTTTTTTATCTTCATATCAATCTTCAATGTTCATCGTTTATATCATACACGAGTAGTGGTCTACAACGCCCAGCAAGTGGTTGTCGCCGTCAACGACCAGCACAGAGTGCACTTTATATTTGTTCATAATCCTTTGTATCTCCGTGATCTTCGTGTCTGCCTTGACGGTCTTGGGTGTACGCGTCATAATGTCACTGACAGTACGGTCGAAGAACTCTGCCTGCCATTTCTCCATCGCACGACGGATATCACCGTCGGTGATGAGGCCTTCGATCTTGCCGTCGACCATCGCGATACCCAGTCCAAGCTTGCCTTTGCTCACGAGGATGATAGCCTCGCCCAGATGCATTTCTGGCGGCAAGACAGGCAGGTCTTCCTTGAACATCACGTCCTGAGCGGTGGTGAGCAGACGCTTGCCGAGTTCGCCGCCCGGGTGGAACTGTGCAAAGTCTCTGGGCTGGAAGTTACGCTTCTCGATGAGGGCGATGGCGAGGGCGTCGCCCATCGCAAGCTGTGCCATCGTCGAGCTGGTGGGAGCGAGGTTCAGTGGACACGCCTCTTTCTCCACGCCCACGTTCAGGTGGCAGGTGGAGTATTTCGCCAGCAGTGAGTCGGGATGGCCGCTCATACCGATGATGGGTATGTGCATATGGAGCACCATCGGGATGAAACGCAGCAGCTCGTCGGTCTGACCGGAGTTTGAGATGGCTAGCACTACATCGTCGGAGGTCATCACGCCCAGGTCACCGTGGAACACGTCCAGGGGGTTGATGAAGAACGATGGTGTGCCTGTCGAGGAGAGGGTGGCGGCGATCTTCGCACCAATATGTCCGCTCTTTCCCACGCCTGTGACGATGATCTTGCCCTTGCAGTCGTACATCAGTTCGACGGCCTGCTCGAATTTCTCATCGAGCTTCTCAATCAGTCCGAGCACGGCTGCTGCCTCGTCCTTGAAACACTGTATGGCGTAATCTCTTGCGGTCAATTTATTTACGATTTACGGATTTACGATTTATGATTTTATGAGCTGCGCGACTAATGGCTCGAGCTTGTCGAGTTCCAGCATATTGGCAGCATCGCTGAGGCCTTTGTCCGGATCGGGGTGTACCTCGAAGAAGAAGCCTGTGGCTCCGAAGGCCTTGGCGGCAAGGGCCATCTGGGGTACGAACCGACGGTCGCCGCCCGTCTTGTCACCAGCCCCGCCAGGACGCTGTACGCTGTGGGTGCAGTCCATAATGACTGTCGGCACAATCTCCAGCATGTCCGGGATGTTGCGGAAGTCGACGACGAGGTTGTTGTAGCCCATCATATTGCCACGCTCCGTGAGCCACACCTCCTTGGCGCCGGCCTCTCGGGCTTTCTCCACAGGAAACCACATGTCGCGCCCAGAGAGGAACTGCGCCTTCTTGATATTCAGCGTGCGCCCAGTCTTGGCGGCGGCCACGAGCAAGTCGGTCTGGCGGCAGAGGAAGGCAGGAATCTGCAACACGTCGCAGACCTCACCTACGGGCTGTGCCTGCCACGACTCATGGATGTCCGTGAGCACACGCAGACCATATTTCGATTTGATGTCATTCAGCATCGCCAGTCCGCGCTCCAGACCCGGGCCTCGGAACGAGTGGATGCTGGTGCGGTTGGCCTTGTCAAACGAAGCCTTGAAAATGATGTCTGTGCCCAGTTTGGCGTTGATTTCCACCAACTTACGTGCCACCGTGTCAAGCAACTCTGCCGACTCGATGACGCAGGGACCTGCTATGATAGTTATCTTACTATTCATAATAATGCTGCAAAAATACGCATTTTATTCAATACCGCCAAATTTTTTTGCATTTATTTTACAATGTGTACGTCTCTCTGCGGGAACGGGATGCTGATTCCGTTGGCGTAGAGTGTGTCGTAGACACATTTCAGCACATCGCTGACGACATATGACTTCTTGGGTGCATCTGCCCAGACGAACAGTTTGAAATTCACGCTGGAGTCGGCCATTTCCGACACCACGCACTTCACCTCCTTCGAGCGGTCCATCCACGTGTGACGCATGCCGTTGACGGCGTCCTCCACGAGTTTCGTCACCTCCTTCAGGTTTGAGCCGTAGGCTACACCGAAGGGCACTACAGCCAGCACGTAGCCGTGATTCCTCGTCAGATTCTTATAGTTGCTCTTGAACAGCTGCGAATTCTGGAAGGTAATCACTTCGCCATAGAGCGAGTCCACCACCGTCGATGTGTAACTGATAGTGCGCACCTTACCCATCGTGTCGTTCACCTGGATCCAGTCGCCCACCTTGATACGGCCGGCCATCAGCGAGGCACCGTAGTAGATGTTCTCGATGATGTCTTTCGAGGCGAAACCGATACCGGTGGAGAGTCCGCCGGAGATGGCGACGAGCCAGGTGACGCTGATGTTGAGGATGGAGAGGGAGAGCATGAGCCAGATGCCCCAGACGAACACTTGGATGACGTTTCGTCCCATCACTTCGCGCGAGGCAGCCGTTGTGGGGTCACGGCGCACATAGTGTAACCGTAGCAGCGAGAGGATGGTGCTTGCTATCCAACGGAAGAGGAACCACAGGCAGATGACGATCGACAGTTTCAGGATTGACACCTGCAGGTTCTCCAGATTGATGAACTTGTAGTTGAAGATGCGCCAGCAGAGTTCGTTTAGGTTGAACACCTTAGCGGCCCAATAGACACTGATCATCAGCGACAGCACGCTCAGCACGGGCATCACCACCTGTTCCAGCAGCCGGTAGGCCCAGGTCTTTGTGGCGGGCTTGTCGGCCAGCCCGTGGCGCTGGGCGTAGTTGCGGATATACTGGCTGACGCAGGTGATGGTCAGCACGCACGTCAGCTGCATGATCCACCAGATGAGCAACTGTACGGCCAGCAGCGTGAAGCCCGACCAGGCACAGACTACGGAAGAAATGAACACCGTCAGCGAGATATAAGAATAGAACATGTCCGAACGGGGAATGTTCTTGTTATGCCTCCGGATCACGCTCCATTGCCACAGTGCACAACAGAGTAGGATAGGGGGCAGGAGCATATTTACCAACTCGTTGGGTACCAGTATGATACGGAACACGATGACGATGAAGCTGATGACAATCAGCGGCGAGTAGACGCGGAACGCACTGCGTACCTGATCGCCGTCCACGCGCAGCAGCAGCGAGATGAGGATTACGCCCAGCAGCCACGCATACTCCACCAGCAGCGTCGACGCCATCACAAGGAAGTTCTGGCCCGTGTTGTTCACAAACACTCCCTGTATAAGCGCAAAGGTCACGGTGGTCGTCGCCATGATGATCGCAGGCCGTTTCTTGCGGTATTCGGGTGTGTCGAAGCGTTTAGGCAACAGCAGGCGGAAGAACAGTTGGTTCAACAGGATAGCAACGAGCACGAACACGCCGATGGCGATGAATGTACCCAGGATCCATTGGCTGCTCCAGTCAGAGTTTTCGTTGGCATAGAGGTTGTATTTCTTCTCCATCGCTTCCGTCAGATTGTTCCAGTTGCGACTGAAACGCGACATCAGCGTGAAATAATTCGAGCTGCCGTTGATGAAGACGCTCTGCTTGATGTCCGAATAACGCTTCTGGGCGTAGTCATTCAGTCCGCTCAGACGGTTTTCTGTTCGGTCATAATAAGTGATGTAGCGCTCCAGTTGGTCGGAGCCGTCCTGCAACAGCCCCCGGATGTTCTCCGCCAGCATCACGCACGAGTCGCGCTTCTGCACGCCTTCTTTGCCCAGCACCTTATCAGGCATAACCTTCAGGCTGTTGATGAGGCTGTCATAGCGCGCGATGTCCCGTTGATTGTGCGAGAGGAACGTCTTGAAGGGCAGCTGGCGCGAATGGAACTCGTGGTACTGCTCCGTCGCCTCGTGACAGGCGTAGGTCAGGTCGAACACGTTCTCCTGCTGTTGCGAATAGAGCATCAGCGCGTTCTGGTCAGCACGTTTCATCGTGCTTACCAGTTCCTGGATGATGCGCTTGTTGTGTTGTTTTCTCACCTGAGTGCGCTCTTTTAGTTCGTTGTTGTAGCGTAGCAGCTCCGTTTTCAGGATGGCAAGCGTCTGTTGCAGGTCTTTTTCCTTCAACACAGCCCCTGCCTCCGTCAGCATGAATGTGAGCAGCACACCTATTAGTAGAAGTCTTTTCTTCATATTATTAATGTGTCGTCTTTCGTTTATGTCGTGCAAAAGTACAAAAAATTCTCCTTTCCTCGCATATTTTTCCCAATAATCTTGCAGATTTAGATAATTTTGACTACTTTTGCAGTAGATTTGAAACAAAATTACTACGAATATGCTCACACTTATCGCCGACAGTGGCAGCACGAAGACCGACTGGGCCTTGACGGGTATCGACCCCTCACCGCGCCGTGTGTCAGCCGCCACGCGTTTCCACACACAGGGTATCAACCCCATCCATCAGTCCGACAACGAGATCCGTCAGATCCTGCACCAGGAACTCCTGCCTTATCTCTCCATCGAGAACATCAGTCATGTCTATTTCTATGGCAGTGGTGTCCGTCCGGAGAAAGAGGCACCGATGGCACAGCTGCTCCGCGAGATGTTTTCCTGTGCTGAGGTCGTCGAGGCCCACTCCGATCTCTTGGGTGCCGCACGGGCCCTCTGTGGCCATAATTATGGCATTGCCAGCATCTTAGGCACAGGTGCGAATTCTTGTCTTTACGACGGAAAGAACATCCTGCAGCATACACCGGCCTTGGGTTATATCCTGGGCGACGAAGGGAGTGGAGCTGTGATGGGAAAGCGTTTCCTGCACGACCTCTACTGCGGACTTTTGTCGGAAGATTTGAAGGCCGAGTTTGAGAAGAAGACGAAACTTACGCTGCCTGAGATCATCAACCGTGTCTATCGTCAGCCATTGGCAAACCGTTTTCTCGCGAGCCTGACGGAGTTTATCCACGACCATCTCTCCGATCCAGATGTTGAAGACCTCGTGCGCCAGAGCTTTATCGACTTCATCCGCATATATATTGCCCCGTATGAGCACCAATATCTGCCACTTTCCTTCGTCGGCAGCATCGCTCATTATTTCACAGACCAGCTCTCTGAGGCCGTAGAATCCGAAGAATACACCCTTGGAACCATACTCCGCAACCCCATCGAGGGCCTCGTGGAATATCATTCTGTATGAATATTGAATGACTGTGTTACAGCATAAATTAGCATGTTGTTTTTTCGTCTTGATATTGTTGGCCAATGTCGTCCCCGTTAGCGGGCAGTCATTGGTTATCAATGAACTGATGCAGTCAAATGTTGATGTCATCAGAGACGATTTGAACGACTTCCCTGACTCATGGGTGGAACTCTTTAATGCTGGCTCTGAGCCGGTTTCGTTGTCTCATTATAAATTGGGCAATTCAGACAATCCTACTAAGGCTTGGCAACTGCCTTCTAATGTGACAGTTCCCGCTTACGGATATCAACTTGTGTTTTGTGACAAAAGGGGACCCGGATTGTTGGATAAATTGAATGCTGCTGATAACACGGATGAAGCGAAAAGGGATAGTGCAAGACTACACACAGATTTTCGTTTGGAGTCCGTCAAGGGTTGTATCGTGTATCTTTTTAAAGATGAGATATTAATCGAATCGGCAAGTGTAGTGGACACTTTGGATAAACAGCCGGCACCCAATATCGCCTATGGACGTAGGTCCGATGGATCTGACAAGTGGGGCTATGAACTAAATACGACGCCTGGGTATGCTAATAGCGGAAATGTTTGTAAAGGAGACCATATCCTAGGTGAACCGATATTCAGTGAACAAGGTTCCGTGAAGACAGACTGTAGTCTGATACAGCTTACATTGTCATTACCAGAAGGCAGTCCGGAAGGCACACGTATTTTTTTCACTACGAGTGGCAAAGAGCCGTCTGAAGCTGACAACCTATATACGGGCCAACCAATTACCATTGCCCAATCCACTGTTGTCCGGGCAAAGCTATCCTGTGAAGGTTGGCTGTCGCCTATGTCCACCACTCACTCGTTTATTTTTATAGACCGTAAGCTCACTCTGCCTGTCATCTCCATATCCACCAACGAGTCTTATTTTGGAGATAGCATCATTGGTATCTTTTGTAATAATAATTCCGACAACCGCCATAGGCATAAAAACTGGCGACGTCCTGCCAATTTGGAATACTTCGAGGGAGAAAGGACTAAAAGTCTTCTTAACCAACTCTGCGAGGTGCGTGTGGGAGGAGGCTCTACCCGTGAAAACTCAAGAAAGACGATTGTTATATATGCGCACAAGCGATTTGGCGAGAAATATTTCGACCACGAGTTCTTTCCTGATCAGAAGCCGGGACTGCACAAGTTCAAATCGCTTTCGCTGCGTAATGCAGGCAACGATTTCGAATTCCTCTATATGCGCGATGCGCTTGCTCAGCGTAGCATGGGAATGCATGTCGATCTTGACTGGCAGGCATGGCGACCAGCCATTGTCTTTATTAACGGATGTTACTATGGCATGCTCAACATCCGCGAACGGGATGACGATGATTATATTTCGGCTAATTATGATGGTCTAGAGAATATCGATATGTTTGAGAACTGGGATAACCACAAAGCGGGTGATTGGGATAACCTGAACCGTTTTACGGATTTCTACCATCAATATTTTCATACGATGGCCGAATACGAGCAGTGGATGGACTGTAGTGAGTTCATCAATATGATGATCATGAATCTGTATTATTGCAACCTCGATTTCCCTGGTAACAACATTGTCATGTGGCGACCCAGAACGAAGGACGGGCGCTGGCGCTGGCTAGCTAAGGATGTGGACTATGCAATGGGACTCTACGGAATTCCCTATACATATGAGATTCTGAAATGGTTCTACGATCCAAATTTCGATCAAAAGTGGCATTGGAATGCTAATGGCTATCCTTATACGCTATTGTTTCGCCAACTGATGAGAGATCAGGATTTCAAGAATCTGTTTATTGAGCGTTATGCCATTTATGCAGGCGACTTTCTAAATGAGGTTGGCTTCCGCAAATTGTTTGAAGCCATGTATAAAGATATTAGCTACGAACTCTCTTATTACGGGCCACTCATCGGTATCAGACCAGAGGCATATCGCCATGAGGTGGAATATGTCGACAAGTGGGCTAAGGGGCGTATGGACGAATTTATGCGGCAGCTGTGTGATTTCTACAAATTGGAAACACCCATCCCTTTGACCATTAACATAGCCTCGTCTGAGAATATGCTTGTCGGACTGACCTTCAACGATCATCAACTGTCTGAAGCACGCTACAACGGCCGATATTTCAAGAATCATCCCATCCGACTGGCAGCTCAGGCCGTAGATGGAAAAGTGGTTGCTGGCTGGTGCATCAATCGTACAGATGGAAAGGGACTTTCTGTCGTAGAGCGTCAAGGAGCAACACTGATTATGCCGATGCCCGATTGTGATAGGCTGACCATCGAGCCAATTTTCAAAGAGGCAGACGATGCGAGTTTATCTATCCAATAAAGCCGGTGATGGGTTAAAATTATATAAATTTCTCGATTTTATCCCCCAAATAATTGCAACTTTCTGATTTTTGTTTTAAATTTGCAATAGTATTATTCAACTTAAAATGATTTTTAATATGAAAAAGAGTATTTTTGTGTTTATTTTGGCATTCGTGTCAATTGCAGCAAGTGCACAGGATCCTGTGAAAGTTGGTAATTATTATTATTCAATTAACAAATGGAGCGGCGATGCTACGTTAGTCAAGAACCCTAATAATGTTGGTTATTCTGGCGATGTGGTGATTCCTGATGTTGTCACTATTGACGGTGTAGAACATAAGGTAACTATCATTGGCTCTAGAGCCTTCTGTGGAGGCAATATTCTATCGGTGACCATAGGTAAAAATATAACCTCAATTTACGAGCACGCATTCTCTTATAGTACGTTAGCTTCTGTAGTTATTGGCGATGATTCGGAGGAGTCAAATATCTGGATAGGTTCTTATGCTTTCTACGGTTGCCCTAATCTGGCCAGTGTTGTTATTGGTGACAGAGTGTCCTCTATTGGCCAACATGCCTTCCAGGATTGTCCATCTCTCACCTCAGTTGTCGTTGGTAAAAAAGTATCCGGGATAGGCAGTTCGGCTTTTACTGGTTGTGATAATTTGAAAGATTTTTATTGCCTGAGTGAGCATAGTCCTTATCAGAGTGGTGGACGTATTTTTGCGGATGAACAACTTAGCACCATGACACTTCATGTTCCAGAGGCTTATTATAGTAACTATATTGTAAGTAGCTATGATAATTATCCATGGTCACACTTTGGTGCTTCTGAGAATTTGCAAAGTGCCGAGTTGGTCAAGTGTTCGACACCAGAAATTATCTATGCCAATGGAACTATTTCATTTACCTGTGCAACCGAGGGCGTGAAGTATAATTCGTCGGTAGAGTATGTTGAAAATGAGTTTAATAATGTTTCTGAGTATACTGCTCCTTCGAATTTCAGGGTAAAAGTTGTTGCCGTCAAGAGTGGATTCCTTCCCTCTGATGTTGCCCAAAAAGAGTTCGCCCTTGAGAGTTATGTTGATGTTAAAACTGGCGATTACAAGCAAGGCGATGTGAACAAAGATGGAAATGTGAATGTTGCTGACCACGTGAAGTTGTCGGATATTATTATGAATAAGTAATCTTTGTCGCACTTGAGATATGTTGCAATAAATATATGTAAATAAATTTCAGCATTAATCGGGCAGATTTGTTCTGCCCGATTCTTTTCTGTTTCATTGATTTTCGGGCATTTTGGCTTTCATTAGCCCAAACTTTGGGTTTCCATAGTCCAAAGTCGGACTTTCCTTAGCTCAAAAATTCACTCTTAGTGGCCTTCAAGACCGCTATATGTAATACTATAACTTTTGTAAAGTAATATTACTATGCTTAAGTCATTATAGTCATTAGTCATTATAGTCATTAAGCATTTCTGACTTGGAATTGGAGGTTAAAATATATATATTATATATAATATATATATTTTAATTTAAAAACCTCTTTCCAAAAGCCTTAATGACCTTAATGACCTTAATGACTAATGACTAAAATGACTAAAATGACTGCCAAATTCGGTTTGGGGAAACATTGTGCGAATTCTTTGCATTTTCTTTAGAAAACATTTGGCGGATTCGATTATTTTTTGTACCTTTGCAGCATGATACAGAAAATTATAAATATTGCAATTAAGAGCCTCGTGATGCTCGTGATGGCGGTGGTAATTACTGCCTGCGGCCAGACTGTGAATGAGTCGGCTAATCCTTTCGTGACTGTGGAGAATGGCCATTTCGTGAAGGACGGTAAACCATATTATTATGTGGGTACGAACTTCTGGTATGGGGCTATCCTGGGCTCGGAAGGGCAGGGCGGTGACCGCGAGCGGCTCGCCAAGGAACTTGACCTGCTGAAGTCACAGGGCATCGACAACCTGCGTATCCTCGTGGGTTCAGATGGTGAACGTGGTGTGAAGACGAAGGTAGAACCGACGCTGCAAATCGCACCTGGTGTGTATAACGATACGATACTGGCTGGTCTGGACTACCTGCTTCAGGAGATGGGCAAGCGTGATATGGTGGCTGTGCTCTACCTGAACAACTCCTGGGAGTGGAGCGGCGGCTACGGTTTCTACCTCGAGCAGGCTGGCGCTGGCAAGCAGCCGAGACCGGACGACGTCGGTTATCCTGCCTTTATGAACGCGATGGCGCAGTATGCTACGAACGAGAAGGCCCACGAGCTGTTCTACGACTACGTACGCTTCATCATCGGGCGGACAAACCAATATACGGGCAAGGCCTATAAGGACGATCCTGCCATTATGTCCTGGCAGATCGGTAACGAGCCGCGTGCATTCTCTAAAGAAGCGCTGCCTGCCTTTGAGAAGTGGATTGCCGAGGCAGCAAAGCTCATCCGTGAGCTCGACCCGAACCACCTGGTCTCCATCGGTTCGGAGGGTGCCTGGGGCTGCGAGGGAGACTTCGACTGTTGGGGACGCATTACGGCTGACGAGAACATCGGTTACGCTAACATCCATCTCTGGCCTTACAATTGGGGCTGGGCGAAGGCTGACTCGCTGATCGAGAACCTGCCGCGGGCAAAGACGAACACGAAGGAGTATATCGACCGTCACCTCGACATCTGCGCGAAGATAAAGAAACCGCTGGTGATGGAGGAGTTCGGCTATCCGAGAGACGGTTTCCAGTTCGCCCTCGGCACACCGACGCAGGGTAGGGACGGTTTCTACGAGTACGTCTTCTCCTTGGTGGCAGATAACGCAGAGAGCGGCGGTTACTTCGCCGGGTGCAACTTCTGGGGATGGGGCGGACTTGCCCGGCCGCAGCACGAGCAGTGGCAGGTGGGCGATGACTATACGGGCGACCCTGCCCAGGAGGCTCAAGGACTGAACTCGGTGTTCGCCAACGACTCGACGACACTGCAGGTGATCCGCTCTCAGGTGGACCGCATGAGCAGATTGACGAAATAGTATCATCATTGGGCAAAAGAAAGTACGGGTGTTTGCGGGAATTGTCGTACCTTTGCACCGCAATTTGAAGTCAACTAAAAGCAAAATGAAAAGACTACTATCAATGATCCTCTGTGTGATGGCGTTCTCGACGCTGTCGGCACAGATTCGCGGCTCTGAAATCCAGGTGCTCGTGCAGCCAGACCATCAGGACTGGACGTACAAGACGGGTGAGAAGGCCACGTTCACTGTCAGCGTGCTGAAGTCGGGTACGCTGGTGGACAATGTGAGCATCGACCTCGCCGCAGGCCCTGAGATGTACCAGGACGTGAAGAAGCAGACCGTACTGAAAGACGGGACGACGAAGTTGACAGGTACGATGAAGCAGCCCGGCTTCTACCGTGTGGACGTGACCGCCCACGTGGATGGCAAGGACTACAAGGGTGCCTGTGGAGCTGCGTTCTCCCCTGAGCTGTTGCAGCCGTCGACGGTGATGCCCAAGGACTTCTCGGAGTTCTGGCAGGGTGTCATCAGCGAGGCCCGCAAGACCCCTCTCGAACCCACGAAGCGACTGTTGCCCGAGCGTTGCACGAAGGATGTGAACGTGTATGAGGTGTCGTTTCAGAACCTGCAGTCGAATTACCGTACCTATGGCATCCTCTGCGTGCCTGTGAAGGAAGGCAAGTATCCAGCACTGTTGCGTGTGCCTGGAGCCGGTGTGAGACCTTACGGCGGCGACATCTGGACGGCTGCCCAGGGCGCTATCACGCTGGAGATCGGCATTCACGGCATCCCTGTGACGATGGAGCAGAAGGTGTACGACGATGTGTTCAACGGTGCCCTGATGGGCTACTGGGAGTTTAATATGGATTCGCGCGACAAACATTATTATAAGCGCGTGATCGTCGGTTGTATCCGTGCTCTCGACTATATCGAGGAGTTCACGCCCTGGAACGGAAAGGATCTGGGTGTGACGGGTTCGTCTCAGGGTGGATTCCTCTCACTCGCGACGGCCGGTCTCGACAAGCGCATCACCTATTATGCCCCTGTGCACGCCGCCTGCTGCGACCACACGAACTCACTGAAAGGCATCGCCTGTGGCTGGCCGCACTACTTCTATAATAATAAAGGTGTAGGTCAGGAGAAGCAGATCGAGACATCGCGCTATTACGACGGCATCAACTTCGCTAGGCTGATTACTGACCAGCAGGCAGGATGGTTCTCGTTCGGCTATAACGACGATGTGGTGCCTCCCACCACCGCCTGGGCGACCTATAACACGGTGAAGGGCCCGAAGCAGATCTCACCCTATCAGGCTACTTGGCACTTTTGGTTCCAGGAGCAGTGGGACGAGTGGGAGAATTGGCTGCTCAAGCAGATGAAGTTAAGATAAAATCAGAATACTCAGAAATAATTATGAATAAGATTATTGCAATGGCAATCGCGGCAATAGCAGTCGCCGCCTGTACAACACAAAAACAGGCTGAACCGGAGAAGACGGTGGCACAGCAGTTGATGGAGCGCCTCGACACGCTTCGTAATAAAGGATATATGTTCGGTCATCAGGACGATCCGTTCTATGGTCTGACCTGGGACTACGACCAGGATTCCAGCGATGTGAAGAACGTCTGTGGCGACTGGCCCGCTGTGATGGGCTTTGAGCTCGGCGGCATCGAGATGGGCGATGCCAAGAACCTCGACAGCGTGCCCTTCACCCGTATGCGTGAGGAGATTATCAAGCACTATGAGCGTGGTGGTATCATCACCATCAGCTGGCATCCCCGTAACCCGCTGACCACTATTCCCGGTGGTGGTCTGGCTGGTCAGAAGTTCCCTGAGGGAACGGCCTGGGACGTTAGCGACACGACAGTTGTGAAGAATGTGCTGGTGGGCGGTTCCCACGAGAAGGCATTCCTGATGTGGATGCGTCGTGTGGGTGATTTCCTTGAGACGTTGAAGACCGCCGATGGTCAAAAAGTGCCCATCATCTTCCGTCCTTGGCACGAGAACACAGGTTCTTGGTTCTGGTGGGGAGAAAGGCTCTGTACGGCAGACGAGTATAAAGGACTGTGGAACCTGTTGCAGGACTACCTGAACGGTCGTGGTTTCGACAACCTGCTCTGGGCCTACTCGCCCGGTATGGCTGCCAACCTCGACAAGGCGAAATATCTGGAGCGCTATCCTGGCGACGACCGTGTGTCGCTCGTGGGTATCGACGGTTATCAGTGGGGCTCCAAGGAGGACTTTGTGGCACAGTTGGATGCCAACCTTGCTATGCTGACGAAGTTTGCTGCCGATCGTGGTAAGATCGCGGCTCTGACGGAGTGCGGACTGAAGAACCTCACGGACTCTACGTGGTGGACATCGACGCTTACCCCTGTGCTCGACAAGTATGCCATCAGCTACTTCCTCGTTTGGCGTAACTACAAGGAGGAGTGGTTCGGCCCCTCGCCCGCAAAGCCCGACGCACCTTATTTTAAAGAGATGTATAACAAGAAGAATGTGCTTTTCCTGAAGGAGATCACAGAGTAAACAATTGTCAATTCGTAAATCGTCATTAATATCATGTCAGAATTTGAACAGAAAGTAGCAGCCCTGCGCAAACATCATGAGGAGCTGCTGAGCCGTAAGAACGAACCCGTAGAGTGGGGTAACGGCATTTATGAGAAGTATAAGTATCCAGTGGTGACGGCTGCTCACGTGCCCCTGGAGTGGAAATATGATTTCAATGAGCAGGACAACCCCTACCTGATGCAGCGCATCATGTGTAACGCCGCGCTGAACTCAGGTGCTATCAAATGGCAAGGTAAGTACGTGCTCGTCGTCCGCGTGGAGGGTGCAGACCGTAAGAGCTTTTTCGCTGTGGCAGAGTCACCCAACGGCATCGACAACTTCCGTTTCTGGGAGGAGCCTATCACGATGCCTGATGACGTGATTCCTGCAACGAACATCTATGATATGCGTATCACACAGCATGAAGACGGTTGGATCTACGGTGTGTTCTGTGCTGAGCGTCACGACGATTCACAGCCTGGCAACCTCTCCGCCGCTACAGCAACTGCAGGTATTGCCCGTACGAAAGACCTGAAGACCTGGGAGCGTCTGCCGGATCTGAAGACGAAATCGCAGCAGCGTAACGTCGTGCTGCATCCTGAGTTTGTCGATGGCAAGTACGCCTTCTATACCCGTCCGCAGGATGGTTTCATCGATACAGGTTCAGGCGGTGGTATCGGCTGGGCACTTGTCGATGATATCACCCACGCAGAGGTGAAGGAAGAGAAGATCATCAACGCCCGTCACTATCACACCATTACGGAGGTGAAGAACGGTGAGGGTCCGCACCCCATCAAGACAAAGAAGGGCTGGCTGCATCTGGCTCATGGTGTACGTGCCACAGCCGACGGACTGCGCTATGTGCTCTATATGTATATGACTGCGCTAGACGATCCTACGAAGGTGATAGCACAGCCGGGCGGCTACTTCCTCGTACCTGAGGGTGACGAGTATCTGGGCGACGTGATGAATGTGGCCTTCGCCAACGGCTGGATCGCCGACGAGGATGGCAAGGTATTTATTTACTATGCTTCTGCAGATACCCGCATGCATGTGGCGACATCGACCATCGACAAACTCATCGACTACTGTATGAACACGCCTGAGGACGGCCTGACCACTGCCGCCAGCGTGGAGACCATCAAGCGCCTTGTGGCCAAGAACCGCGCCAACAAATCGTAAATAATAATCGTAAATTACATAATCTATGGCAAAGACTAAATTAATCGAAAAGATCGGTTACGGCTTCGGTGATATGTCGTCATCGACTTTTTGGAAGGTGTTCTCTTACTATCTTCCTATCTTCTATTCAAACATCTTCGGCCTCTCGCTGATTGATGCAGGTGTGCTCGTGCTCGTCACACGTATCTGGGACGCTGTTTCCGACCCGATGATGGGTATCATTGCTGACCGTACGAACACGAAGTGGGGTAAGTACCGTCCCTACCTGCTCTGGGTGGCACCTTTCTTCTCCATCTGTGGTATCCTCTTGTTTACCACACCCGATTGGAACTACGGTGCAAAACTCATATGGGCATACATCACCTACATCATGATGATGACTGTCTATACGGGTATCAACGTGCCCTATGGTGCTATGCTTGGTGTGATGACAGACGATACGAATGAGAAGACCGTGTTCTCTTCGTTCCGTATGTTCTTTGCATACGGTGGTTCGTTCCTCGCTCTGTTCCTTTGGGAACCCTTGACCAACAGACTGGGTGGCTATAAGTCGCCTGAGGGCTGGTTCTGGGCAATGTGCGTCATCGCCACAGCCTGCTTTGTGATGTTCATCCTCTGCTTCCTGCTGACGAAGGAACATCTGAAGACGGTATCGACGGTGAGTGTGGGTAGCGACTTCAAGTCGTTGCTGTCTAACAAGCCCTGGTGGCTGCTCATCGGTGCAGCATTGTGCTCTAACCTGTTCAATACGGTGCGTGGTGCAACGGTGGCTTACTTCTTCCTCGACATCATCGGTCCGGACGTGCAGCTGACCATTTTCGGTCTGATGTTCCTCTTCTATTCAGGTCTGTTCCTGGGTATCGGTGAGGTGGCCAATATGGCTGGTGTCGCTCTCTGTGTGCCCATCGCCCAGAAGTTGGGTAAGAAATCTACCTTTATCCTGGTGAATGCCGCACTGGTGGTATTCAGCATCGCCTTCTTCTTCGTGCCTTGCACGTCGGAGGGCTTTTGGATGATGCTGATCCTGCAGGTGATCATCTCTATCTTCACGGGTATTATGTCGCCGCTGATCTGGAGTATGTATGCTGATGTGAGCGACTATGCCGAGTTGAAGTACAACACCGCTTCTACGGGTCTGATCTTCTCTTCGGCCTCAATGGCTCAGAAGTTCGGTGGCGCCATCGGCGGTGCTGCTGTGCTGTGGCTCCTCTCCGGTTTCGGCTATATCACGGATGCCGCCCAGTTAGAGGCTGGCGTCGTACAGCCAGATAGTGCGCTGATGGTGCTGCGCTGGCTCATGAGCTTCATTCCGGCGATGGTGGCAGGACTGGCAATCCTTGTGGTGTGGTTCTATCCGCTGACGACAAAGCGTGTGGAGGAGATCAACGCCAAGTTGAAGAAAGCACGTGAATTTGACAAATAACATCTATATGATGACAGTTAATACAATGAGACAGGAGATGCAGGATGTGTTGGAAAACAACATCCTGCATTTCTGGCAGACCAAGATGGTCGACCATGAGAATGGTGGCTTCTATGGCCGTATTGACGGCCACGAGGTATTACATCCTGAGGCTGAGAAGGGTGCCATCCTGAACGCCCGTATCCTCTGGACGTTCTCTGCTGCCTATCGGGTGTTGAAAAAAACTGAGTATCTGGAGATGGCGACTTACGCTAAAGAATACTTCATCGAGCATTTCCTCGATAAGGAGTATGGAGGCGTGTATTGGAGTGTGGATGCCAAAGGTCAGCCCTTGAACACTCGTAAGCAGTTCTACGCCATCGGCTTCGCCCTCTACGGACTCTCAGAATATGCGCGGGCCACAGGCGACAGGGAGGCTCTCGACTATGCACTGCAACTCTATGACTGCATTGAGGAGCATGCATTGGATCGTGAGCAGAACGGTTATATTGAGGCGACGGCACGCGACTGGCAGCCTATCGCGGATATGCGTCTCTCTGAACTTGATGCGAACTTCCCCAAATCACAGAACACCCATCTGCACATCATAGAACCCTACACGAATCTGCTGCGATGCCTGAAAGAGATGCATGCTCAAGAGTCGTGCGACTATGTGCCTGTGCTTGGATCGGTGCTCCCCATCGGCGTGAGTGTGCCTATGGAGACGATGATCAGCGTGGAAGCATCATTGAGGAATATCATCGGCATCTTCACTGACAGGATCCTGAACCCTGAGACGCATCATCTCGACCTCTTCTTTGAGATGGATTGGACACGTGGCGCTGGACATCTGGAGAGCTATGGACATGATATAGAGTGTTCGTGGCTGATGCATGAGGCTGCCCTTGTGTTGGGTGACGAGAAGGTACTGAGGAAGGTGGAGGACATCGTACGCATTGTGGCGAAAGCCTCAGAGAAGGGGCTGCGTTCTGACGGGTCGATGATTCATGAGGCTAACCTCGACACAGGCCATGTGGACGATGATCTGCATTGGTGGGTACAGGCGGAGAACGTTGTGGGATGGTTCAATCTCTGGCAGCACTTTGGCGACGAAGAAGCCTTAGAGCGGGCTGAGCGCTGTTGGACGTATATCAAGGAACAGCTGATAGACTGGGAGAATGGCGAGTGGCACTGGAGCCGTCATCCTGATGGTACACTCAATCTTGTCGACGACAAGGCCGGCTTCTGGAAATGTCCCTATCATAACGGACGTATGTGTCTGGAAATCATAGAAAGGACGGAGGCTATGTAGTCTCCGTCTTTTTCTTCTTGCCGAACAGCTTTTTGAAGAAGCCCTTCTTCTCGCCTTCCTGAGTCTCGCCTTTCTGCTTCTCCTTCTCCAGTTTCTTTTGTTCCTTCTCCTTTTCCTTCTGGGCTTTCTTCGCTTGCTTTTCCTGTTCCTTCTGGGCCTTCTTAGCCTCCTTTTCAAGTTTCTTCTGCTGCTTGCGCTCTGCCTTCTGGGCCTTGTATTCTTCGGTCTCTTTATGGAACTTGAGGCCAGACTTGGTGACCTTCATCTTCTGCATCTGGTCTGTGTCGGTGAAGGAGAAGGAGAAATACAGATCCCTGATCCTGCCGCTCTGGTACACGTCGCCTGTGGCAACGGCTCCGTCGCTATTAAGTGTGGCAGTGAGGTTGCGGATGTGAATACCCAAGTAGGATACGTCATTGACTTTCGCATTGAAGAAGCCGATGGGCAACTTGCCGCCTTTCGCCTTGCGCATCTTGGCTGTACGCGGCTTGCTGATGTCGACGGTGAAATCGGCTGAGGCATCCATCGGTCCCATCTCTTTGATGTTCATCACCTTGCCCAGTTCGATTTTCTTGGAACTGACGTTTCCGTTGACATACTTATTCAGTTCGTCTAATGCGAACTCAAAGTCAAGATTACCGGCAGCCGTCTTCAACAGTCCCCTGAAGATCTCCTTTTTGTACAATACGTCGAAGCTGCCTGTATAGTTGATGTCGCCCAGGTTGTTGAGTTGGTTCATCATCAGCTTCTTGGTGGCAAACTGGTTGATGATCTTTTCTGCAATGCCCGTTTTGGCGGTCATGTTGCTGACGTCGAACCTGACGTGGAGTTTGTATTTGTCCTTCAGGTCGGTGATACCACCTGTGGCAGCGAGTTGGAGTTTCTTGTCGTTGGAGCTGACCTTCACGTTGCGGAAGTGGATTGCATCGGCTGTGCCCTTCATCGTCAGGCTGAGGTTGAGGGGCAGCGTGAAGTTCTTCAGCACAGGGGCGAACGTCCTGGAGATGTCTCTCAGATAGGCCGTACCTGTGATGACACCCGTCGAGTAGGAGAACTCGCGTCCTTCTTTCTTGCTGGGCAGCACGATTGCACCGCTGGTGATATTGAGGACGGTGCTCTTCTGCTGGACAATGATGTCACGCAGTTCAATCTTATCCTTTTCATATTTAAATATTGCCTGAAGCTTGCGGATGTCGATGCCTGTGATGGAGTCCTTGGCCGTGAACTCATTCAGATGGCCCGTGATACCATTCTTACTGATGGAGTCGAGCACCACATGGAAGTCGGCGATGACGTCGAGGTGCTTGGCATCAAAGAAACCGCGCTTAGGCTTGCCTGTGTTCTTACGGGGCAGATGGTTATCATTCTTGTAGTGCGCCTGTTTCACCGTCGCACTGTATCGCCCATGGCTCACATTGGCAGTCAGGTGGCCGATGCCTGCCAGGTTGTCCACCATGATATTACGCTTTTTCCACAGCGACTGCCACTGGTACTCAATATCGTAGGCATCCACCTTGAACACCTGATTCATAAGGTCTCCCTTGGCAGTCAGACTTCCGAGAGAGGCCTTGTAAGGCTTCAGTCCTTCTTTGAACGTAGTGTCGCAGACCAGTGTCACGCCTTCAATCTTGGCGGTCTGCCCGCTTATCCAGCCATTGCTGTAGCTAACCTGTTGCAGGTTGATGTCGAGTTCATTATGCTTCACGTGAACCTCTTTTAACGAAGCGTAACTGAGGTCGAGCTCCATCTTGCTATCTTTCTTCTTCTCTTCCTTCTTGGGCTTGTCCTTAGGTTTCTTGAAGGCATCAATCACAAACTGATAGTTGGCTGGCTCATCCTTCGATGGCTTCAGCAATAGGGCTTTGGCCCCCACGAGTTCTGCTTTTTCAATCACAATCTTATTCTGAAGCAGGCGCATCAGTTCAAGGTCGACTGCAATCTTCTCTATCCTAAGCATCTGGCGTTTCTCGCGGTCCTCAATCTCAATGCCGTAGAGTGAGATGTCCTGAGTGAAGGTGTTGATGCTGATGCTGTCGATGTCCACATGCGTCTCAAGTTTCAGCCTCAACTCCTCAACAGCTATGTCTAGGATCTTTTTCTGAAAGGACTTGTTGTTGATAGTCACTATTGCGGCTACCAGTAGTATAATCACTACTGCCACGATGCCACCGCAAATCTTTAGTATTCTTTTGATTGTCTTGTTCATTGCATTATAGTTTGCTGCAAAGTTAAGTATTTATTTCCTTCCCACCAAATATTCGGCCAACTTTTTCGCTAATTATTTGGAAGTCTCGGAAATATTGCATATATTTGCACCGTGATTCAAACAAATGGAAATATGTGTACAGTTACTTTAGAGTATAATAGGAATAATGCATTGGCTCGACGGAAGCTCAGAGCCCTGCTTGCTACAGGACTATTTCTGAAAGTAGGAGAAACACCTCAAGAAGAGGTGACACAGGAAGCAATTGAGGCTCATCGTGAACTAAGGGATGCTTTCCTTGAGCATTCTCGTAAGACTATGTCTCACGTTATAGCACGCTATTTATGAAATACCATCAGCGAGACATAGTGGAGGTCAGTTTCCTTTTCCCAGATGGGACGTTCAAACCCCATCCTGCTATCATTGTTTCCAATGACCAGCTACAAGAGGATGAAGATGGTATGTTCTACCTTGTGCTCATCACATCGAATGACTGGCTCAATCCTCAGTATTCTTATCCATTAAGCGACGAGATGGTTGACGGGTTTACTTTTTCAAAGCCCAGCCTTGTGAAATGTCACATTATCTCTGGCAACATTGAGCGTGATGTCAATCGTCGTCTCGGTTCCATCAAACAGCAATACTTTAATGAAATAGTAGATAAAATAGTTTTTGATTCAATAGCATAATGTGTAACCCCTAAAAACGAATTGCGTATGGTAACATAGCAAAGACAAAGAAAAGAAATATACGTTGAAGCGTCCGCTGAATCTTGCTTTCTAAAATTCGCCAAATTAAAGAAACAACCAAGAGTAAAGTAGATGGTTCGCGCCTCAGGGCGTGGGCTCTTATTCGTTTAGGGTTGTAGGTGTTTGGCGATACCTCAGAAAGCGTAAGCGAAGTAATTAGCTCACGTTTTTCTATTCCAGATTTGATAATAATAACTTTTAAAACTATAACAACAATGAGAAAACAATTCTTTATATTCATGATGACATTGCTGCCGATGGCGGCAAATGCAGATGACAGCGGTATTTGTGGTTATCAACAGTATGATTTGAATTTATGTGAATATGTTATGTCTGATAATGTAAGATGGACATATGTGGAATCAACCCACACTCTTAAAATTTCAGGGATTGGACAAATGGATAGTTTTCAGTCTGGGTATGATGAAGACCCACTGATAAGAGAAACACCATGGGATAAGTATAAAGAAAGTATTCAAAATGTAGTTGTGGAAACAGGGGTGACATCTGTTGGCGGATTCGATAATTGCAAGAATTTAATTTCTGTAAGTCTTCCCAATACTATAGAGACCATTTGGCCTTTTGCTTTTTATGGATGTAGTTTTTCTACTATTACTATTCCTAATGGCGTAACTCACATTGGTTATGACGCTTTTGCCGATTGTAGCAATTTAACATCTATATTTATCCCAAACAGTGTGACAAGTATTGGTGTAGCTGTTTTACGAGGTTGCAGTAGTTTGGGATCAATTCAAGTGGAGTCTGGCAATACTGTTTATGATTCTCGCAATAATTGTAATGCCATTATATACCAATGGACAGAGGATAATGATGATTATACTAATCACGTTGATCTATTGGCAGGTTGCAAGAATACGGTTATTCCTGATGGTGTTACATGTATTAAATCTTGTGCTTTTGGTGGTTGTATTGGTTTAAAATCTCTGAACATTCCTCAAAGCGTAATAGAAGTTGAATGTCTTGCATTCTCTGGTTGTAGCAATTTGTCTGCAGTATATTGTTATGCTGCAGATGTTCCAGTCATATACGAGGGAAGTGGAAGATTTCGAACTGGGTCATTGGGATCAGTACACAATGCAACCCTATATGTCCCTTCTGTCTTAGTTGAAAAATATAAAAGTGGTACGGATTTATGGGGAAACCCTAGTCGTTGGGGCCAATTCAAGGCTGTCATGCCGATAGAGAGTGCTGGTGATCCAAAATGTGCAACACCAACTATAATAATTGAGGATGGTATTTTAAAGTTAGATTGTGCCACAGGTGGAGTAGATTTTCATTACACGATATCGCAGACAGAAAATGAATATTATCAATGGGGAAGCGGGACGTACAACAAGACAAAAGATGCAGGTAAAGACATCCAATTACCCACTGTCACAATTTCTGTCTATGCTTCAAAGGATGGCTATAGCCTTTCAGACACGGCTACAAAGATTATTAAATTATCAGATGTTGGCTGTCTGAAGGGTGACTTGAATGGTGACGGCGAGGTGAATGTCGCTGACCACGTTGAGCTGACAAAGATAATTATGGATCAAAGACCCGATGGCTCTGAATAGATACAGATACATCTAAAGGTCTTCAGACTGTTTGAATCGGGTAAATAGTATAAGTTCTTATTTTATATCTTCCTTGGCGACGAACAGACAATCCTCGGTGTGGAATAAGTGTTCTTTGACGAAGAACAAATGTTCTACGCCGAGGATTTATGTTTTAGTGGCTGGAAAGTGACAAAGACTATTGAGGAAAGTAGCAGAGAGTACGGAGGAAACTGGCAGAGACCTCAGATGAAACCGATGTTCAAGTCCGTTTAAAACGTTCGTTGACATCAGTCAACGCATTCGTCGACTTAAGTCAACGAACCTGTTGACTGGAGTCAACCAATCTGTTGACTATATGTCAACGACCGAGGAAGTGTGTGTGAAATGGCATCGTCTAATAAAGAAAGCAAAAGAAAACAATAGATTTGTTTGGACGATTCAGGATTTTGTTGTATCTTTGCACCATGTTTTACAGATGAATATAACAATCAAATGAGAAAATCCTTATTGATATTACTGCTGTTCGCGTGTGTGGCGACGCAGATGTGGGCCGGGACGAAGATGAACGAGCGTCCTAAGTTGGTGGTGGGAATCGTGGTAGACCAGATGCGATGGGACTATCTGACCAGGTATTATGACCAGTTTGGCGACGATGGCTTCAAACGGCTCATCGAGGAGGGATTCTCCTGTGACAACTGCCTGATCAACTATCTGCCGACGGTGACAGCCATCGGACATACGAGTGCCTATACTGGTGCGACACCTGCCTTGCATGGCATCTGTGGCAACGACTTCTTCATCGACGATACACGTGTGTATTGTTGTGGTGATACGACAGTGAACTGTGTCGGCAGCGACTCCAAGAAAGGAATGATGTCACCTCGCAATCT
This sequence comes from uncultured Prevotellaceae bacterium, assembly GCA_900316445.1. Classification (GTDB taxonomy): domain Bacteria; phylum Bacteroidota; class Bacteroidia; order Bacteroidales; family Bacteroidaceae; genus Prevotella. Next base: position 95,568 of record ONCZ01000001.1, read on the forward strand.
GCTCTCTACAACCATCGGCGACCAGCTGAGGATGCACACCGACTTCCGTTCTAAGGTAATCGGCGTGTCGTATAAGGACCGTGCTGCTATCTTTCCCGCAGGACGTTCTGCCAATGCCGCCTACTGGCTTGATGCGAAGAACGTGTGCTTCATCTCCAGTACCTATTATATGAATGATCTTCCTGATTGGGCCAAAGCCTATAACAACGAACTGAAGAAGAACAAGAAGGCGCAGGAGCTGAATAGGAATATCGGTGACGATCCCATCTGTGGCACAGTGACTACAGACATGGCCATTGCCGCTCTGAAGGGTGAGCAGCTGGGTAAAGGTGACGTGACGGACATGCTCTGCGTCAGCTATTCCCAGACTGATGTCATCGGACATGCCTGGGGCACGCGTGGTGAGCATACAGACGGAGCCTATCTACAGCTCGACAAGGATCTGGGGCGACTGCTCAAGGCCCTCGACGAACAGGTGGGCATGGGCAACTACCTGCTCTTCCTTACTGCTGATCATGGTGCAGCCCACAACTACCAGTGGATGGAAGACCACGGGCTGAATGGTGGTGCTTGGCGTGTCAGAGAGGATGTGATGGGCTCTGCGTTGAAGACCTATCTGCGCGACAAGCTGGGAGCCGATATGTCCATCATCAATGGCATCAATGGCTATCGTGTGTACCTGAACCACGGTAAGATCAAGGAACATGGACTCACGGTGAGTCAGGTGAAGGAGGCCCTGATCGACTATGCCAGACAGTTGCCCCATGTGCAGTTTGTGATGGACTTTGAGAAGGTGAACACGTGGAGTGTGCCTGATGTCATCCGCAGTCGTGCCCTCTTGGGCTATCATCCCCATCGTTCTGGCGACCTGCTGCTAGTGCTTGAGGCTGGCTGGTATGAGTTTGGGCCAGGTTCATCGCCTGTGGGTACGACCCATGGCGAGTGGAATCCCTACGATGCCCACATCCCCCTGCTGTTCTATGGCTGGGAAGTGGAACATGGCAGCACCAGCCGCGAGGTACACATCACTGACATTGCTCCTACCGTCACCCAGATGCTGCATATCCAGCAGCCGAATGCCTGCATCGGAGAGGCTATCACGGAGATAATCGATGGGGATTAACAATTATTATTAATTAATTAATAATTATTCGCCTAATTTACAAATATTCTTTGTACCTTTGCACCACAAAAGCGGCAAAGGTACATTTTTTGATGGAACATCTGCTTAAGAACGAAACAATATTGTTATAACATTATATTAATTATTTATGAACTATGCTTTGTTAATTACCGTCTTGTTGACGGCTATTACACTGGTGGTGGCGGCTTACGTCGTAGCCAAGCTGATAGGACCGCGGTCCTACGCGAAGGTGAAGGGTGAGCCGTATGAGAGTGGTATCCCCACGCGAGGCACCTCATGGCTGCCCATCTCCGTGGGATTCTACCTCTTCGCCATCCTGTTCCTCATGTTTGATGTGGAAACGGTGTTTCTGTATCCGTGGGCTGTAGTAGTGAAGGACTTCGGTGCGATGGCATTGCTGTCGATCGGCTTCTTCCTGGTAGTTCTGGTTTTAGGCTTGGCTTACGCCTGGCGGAAAGGAGATCTGGAATGGAAGTAAAGAAGCCCTACATCAAGAGTATTCCCTACGAGGAGTGGAACGACAATGCCTCGCTGGAGAAGATTGTTGACGAGCTCCATGAGGGCGGCGTCAATGTGATTACCGGTTCGCTGGATCAGTTGATCAACTGGGGCCGTGCGAACTCTCTCTGGTCGCTGACCTTCGCTACATCCTGCTGTGGTATTGAGTTCATGGCCTGTGGCTGTTCCCGTTACGACTTTGCTCGCTTCGGCTTTGAGGTGACGCGTAACTCTCCCCGTCAGGCTGACCTGATCATGTGTGCAGGAACGATCACCCACAAGATGGCTCCGGCTCTGAAGCGTCTCTACGACGAGATGGCTGAACCGAAGTACGTGGTTGCCGTCGGTGGCTGTGCCATCAGCGGCGGTCCGTTCAAGTCGAGCTATCACGTGGTGAAGGGCATTGAGGAGATCGTGCCCGTCGATGTGTTTATCCCTGGCTGTCCCCCGCGTCCGGAGGCTATCATGTACGGCATGATGCAGCTGCAGCGCAAGGTGAAGGCCGAGAAGTTCTTCGGCGGAGCCAACCACAAGCAGACCGCCGAGGAGCGCGAGCTTGGTGTATCCAACGAGGAGCTGACGTTCCGCAACAAGCTGGGCGACCATCGCCGTGAGCCGATTGTGGTGACGGATGTCCCCAAGGAAATTGTAGAAGAATTAGAGGTGGCTCAGACCACCCCTGACCCCTCCTACTCAGGAGGGGAAGAGAGAAAGGAGGCTGGCGTATGAAACTGACATTCTTAGAATTTGAGTTTGACACGTTCCATCAGAAGATGCAGGAACTGAAGGAGAAGAGCCACTATGACTATCTGGTGACGATCGTCGGTGAGGATTTCCCTAAGGAAGGTCTTTCTGATGAGGGCGGCTTAGGCTGTGTCTATATCCTGGAGAATACGGAGAACCATAAGCGCTGCTCTGTGAAGATGATGGCCAGGACTTCTGTATGCGGCGATGGCATCGCCTCAAACGGAACGGGCGAGACCGACGGCCAGAAGTTGGCCTATATCCCCACCGTTTCTGATATCTGGAAGGTGGCCGACCTGCTGGAGCGTGAGGTCTATGATTTCTACGGCATCGTGTTCCTTGGTCATAAGGATATGCGCCGCCTGTTCCTCCGCAACGACTTCAAGGGCTATCCCTTCCGCAAGGACTGGAAGTTCAACGACGCTTATACCCTTGAGGACGATGAGGAGCCCGACTACGGCCTGGAGTATTTCATCGACAAGGATGGCAATCTCCAGTCAAAGCAGAACAAGCTCTTCGGCGCAGACGACTATGTGATCAATATCGGCCCCCAGCACCCGGCTACTCACGGTGTGCTCCGTCTGCAGACCGTGCTCAACGGTGAGACCGTGAAGCGTATCTACCCCCACTTCGGCTATATCCACCGTGGTATTGAGAAGATGTGGGAGAGCATGACCTATCCTCAGACGCTTGCTCTGACAGATCGTCTTAACTATCTGGGCGCCATGCAGCACCGCCATGCACTGGTAGGTGTGATTGAGGAAGGCATGGGCGTGGAACTGACAGACCGCATCAAATACATCCGTACGATTATGGATGAGCTGCAGCGTCTTGACTCCCATCTGCTCTTCACGTCATGTGTGGCTCAGGACTTGGGCGCTCTCACGGCATTCCTCTATGGCATGCGCGACCGTGAACATGTGCTCAACTGTATGGAGGAGACCACTGGCGGTCGCTTGATTCAGAACTACTATCGCATCGGTGGCCTGCAGGATGACATCGATCCCAACTTTGTGAAGAACGTGAAGGATCTGGTGAAGTATCTGCGTCCGACGATCCAGGAGTACATGGACGTGTTTGGCGACAATGTCATCACCCACAACCGTCTTGAGAATTGTGGCCCGATGTCGCTTGAGGACTGTATCAGCTATGCTGTGACCGGTCCTGCCGGACGTGCCTCTGGCTGGAAGAACGACGTGCGCAAGAACCATCCCTACGACTTGTACGACAAGGTGGAGTGGGAGCAGTGTACGCTCGACAGCTGTGACTCAATGGGACGTTACCTCGTCCACATCAACGAGATGTATCAGAGCCTGAACATCATTGAGCAGCTCATCGACAACATCCCTGAGGGCGACTTCTATGTGAAGCAGAAGCCGATCATCAAGGTGCCTGAGGGACAGTGGTACTACTCTGTCGAGGGTGTGGCCGGTGAGTTCGGTGTTTATCTTGACAGTCGTGGCGACAAGAGCCCCTACCGCATGAAGATGCGCCCGATGGGTCTCTCGCTGGTAGGTGCCTTTGACCCGATGCTGCGTGGTCAGAAGATCGCCGACCTCATCGCTACCTGTGCTGCTATTGACGTGGTGATACCAGACATCGACAGATAATTTTTAAGAAACGAATGTGAATAATAAGAATAATTAATCCCACGAATATGAATAATAATTATTTAAATTAGTGAACAGAATTATTCACATTATGCAAATTCGTTTCAATAAATAAAGAAGAAAAGAATATATGTTCGATTTTAGTTTAGTTACACAATGGTTCGACCAGCTGCTCAGGATAACATTAGGTTGTCCAGATTGGTTGGCAATATTGATTGAGTGTGTGCTGGTGGGCGCTGCCATCCTTGGCGGCTATGCCCTGCTGGCCATCGCACTGATATTCATGGAGCGTAAGGTGTGTGCCTATTTCCAGTGCCGTCTTGGCCCGATGCGAGTAGGCTACTGGGGCTTGCTGCAGGTGTTCGCCGACGTGTTCAAGATGCTCATCAAGGAGATCTTCATCGTCGACAAGGCTGATAAGCTGCTCTACCTCGTTGCTCCGCTCCTGGTGATTATCGGCTCCGTGGGTGCCTTCTCGTTCCTCCCCTGGAACAATGGTGCCACGATTCTTGATTTCAATGTGGGTGTGTTCCTGCTCACGGCCATCTCGTCGATTGGCGTGGTAGGTATCTTCCTCGCCGGATGGGGCTCTAACAACAAGTACTCAGTGGTCTCCGCCATGCGTGGTGCCGTGCAGATGATCTCCTATGAGATGTCGCTCTGCCTCTGTCTGATCACGGCTGTGATCCTGACGGGCACGATGCAGATGAGTGGTATCGTTGAGGCTCAGACGGGTCCTTGGCGCTGGCTCATCTTCCAGGGCCATATCCCCGCCATCATCGCCTTCCTGGTGTTCCTTGTTGCAGGTAACGCTGAGGCCAACCGTGGCCCGTTTGATATGGCTGAGGCTGAGAGTGAGCTGACCGCCGGACACCATACGGAGTACTCCGGCATGGGCTTCGGCTTCTTCTACCTCGCTGAGTTCCTCAATCTGTTCATTATCGCCGGTATCGCCGCAACGGTGTTCCTTGGCGGCTGGGCTCCGGTGAACATCGGCATTGAGGCCTTTGACAATGTGATGAACCTCATCCCCGGCATCGTCTGGTTCCTGGGCAAGGCCTTCTTCCTGGTGTGGATCCTCATGTGGATCAAGTGGACGTTCCCCCGTCTGCGTATCGACCAGATCCTGAAGCTGGAGTGGAAGTATCTCATGCCGCTGGCCCTCATCAACCTCGTGGTGATGACGGTCGTGGTGGCACTGGGCCTGTATGTAAAATGAAGAAATTAAAAGATTAAAAAATTAAAAGCTGCGCATGAGTGCTATATATATTATATAATAAGGTATGAAACGAGGGCTGGATTTTTTAATTTGATAATTTTATAATTTTTGAATTATGGAAAAAGGATATTTTGAAGAGATAGGTGCTGGCCTGAAGACTTTGGCCGTTGGCATGAAGACCACCTGGAAGGAATACTTCAAGGACTTCTTCACCAACAAGTCGACGGAGCAGTACCCTGAGAACCGCAAGACGACGCTGCATGTGGCGAAGCGTCACCGTGGGCGCCTGACCTTCAAGCGCAACGACGACGGCACCTACAAGTGTACGGCTTGCACATTGTGCGAGAAGGCCTGTCCCAATGGAACCATCAAGATTACCGCCCACATGGCGGAGGATCCTGAGACGGGCAAGAAGAAGAAGGTGCTTGACGACTATGCGTACGACCTTGGCGACTGCATGTTCTGCCAGCTCTGTACCAACGCCTGCAACTTCGACGCTATTGAGTTCACTAATGACTTTGAGAATGCTGTGTTCGACCGCAGCAAGCTGGTACTCCACCTGAATGAGGAAGTCTACAAGGGCGGTTCGCTGCCCAACCTCATCGACGGCGGCGCACCATTTGAAGTCGGTAAGTTTAACACCAAAACGAAGTAACGCGATATGGCAAATTATGTAATGTTTATCATTCTCGCCGTTGTCATACTCGGTTCTGCCGTGTTGTGTGTGATGACGAAGCGGATTATGAGAGCCGCAACATTCCTGTTGTTTGTGCTCTTTGGCGTGGCAGGTCTCTATTTCCTGCTCGACTATACGTTCCTTGGTGCTGCCCAGATCTCTGTCTATGCCGGCGGTGTGACGATGCTTTATGTGTTCGCCATCCAGCTGGTGAGCAAGCGCTCGCTGCAGGGCCTGATGGAGCGTGTGAAGGGCAGCCGTGTCGTCTATGGGGCGATCCTCTCGCTCATAGGCCTGGTCATGGTCTGCGCCGTGCTGTTAAAGAACAAGTTTATGTATGCCGCCTGCCAGGTGGCCGACGTGGAGGTGCCGATGAGTGACATCGGTCATGCCCTCGTCGGTGCCGACAAGTACCAGTATGTGCTCCCCTTTGAGCTCATCTCGGTGTTCTTGTTGGCTTGTATCATCGGTGGTCTGGCTATAGCAAGAAAGGAGGAGAAGTGATTATGGTACCAGTACAGTATTATTTCATTCTCAGCGCTTTGCTGTTCTTCATCGGTGTCTACGGCTTCATCTCCCGCCGTAACCTGATAGCGATGCTCATCTCCGTAGAGCTGATTCTCAACGCTGTGGAGATCAACTTTGCCGCGTTCAACCGCCTGCTTTTCCCCGGCCAGCTTGAGGGCTTCTTCATGTCGCTCTTCGGCATCGGCGTGGCAGCGGCAGAGACGGCTGTCGCCATTGCGATTATCATCAATGTCTACCGCAACTTCAACAGTGACAGCGTGGACAGTATTCAGAATATGAAACGATAGTAAAAGGTAAAAAGGTAAAAAAGTAAAACGGTAAAATTATGTATAGCTACACAATATTTATCATGCTTCTGCCGCTGCTGTCGTTCCTGGTTCTGGGACTGGCTGGCATGAAGATGCAGCATAAGGTGGCAGGACTCATCGGTACCTGCTCGCTTGGACTCGTCACGATCCTGTCGTACACCACGGCCTTCCAGTATTTCACGGCCGACCGCGTGAACGGCGCCTTCCAGACGATCGTTCCCTACAACTACACGTGGCTGCCGCTGGGCAATCTCCACTTCGACATGGGTATCCTGCTGGATCCCATCTCGGTGATGATGCTCATCGTCATCTCCACCGTGTCGTTGATGGTACATATCTACTCATTCGGCTACATGCACGGTGAGAAGGGCTTCCAGCGCTACTATGCGTTCCTGAGCCTCTTCACGATGTCGATGCTGGGCCTGGTGCTCGCCACTAACATCTTCCAGATGTATATGTTCTGGGAGCTTGTGGGTGTGAGCTCCTATCTGCTCATCGGCTTCTACTATCCTCTGAAGCCCGCCATCGCTGCCTCTAAGAAGGCGTTCATCGTCACCCGCTTTGCCGATATGTTCTTCCTCATCGGTATCCTGATGTTCGGCTACTACACCGACTCGTTCAACTTCACCTTCGCCGGTCACGGTGCCGAGGTGGTGATGGGCGAGGGTACGACGCCGTTCGTCCAGGGCAATATCAGCAAGGCGCTGGTAGCCGGAGGCTTCATCATCCCCACGGCGCTGGTGCTGATGTTCATCGGTGGTGCCGGTAAGAGTGCGATGTTCCCGTTGCACATCTGGCTGCCTGATGCCATGGAGGGCCCGACGCCTGTGTCTGCACTCATCCACGCTGCTACGATGGTGGTGGCCGGTGTGTTCCAGATCGCCCGTATGTTCCCCCTGTGGATCCACTTTGCCCCTCAGGCACTGAGCATCGTGGTGTGGGTAGGCGTGTTCACCGCTTTCTATGCCGCTGCCGTGGCCTGTGCCCAGAGCGACATCAAGCGCGTGCTGGCCTTCTCCACCATCTCGCAGATTGCCTTCATGATGGTGGCGCTGGGCGTCTGCCTGCCTTCTCACAACGGTGCTATCTACGACGACCACGCACAGCTGGGTTACATGGCTTCTATGTTCCATCTGTTCACCCACGCCATGTTCAAGGCCTGCCTGTTCCTGGGTGCCGGCTGTATCATCCACGCCGTCCACTCCAATGAGATGGCGCTGATGGGTGGCCTGCGCAAGTACATGCCGGTGACGCACATCACGTTCCTCATCTCCTGTCTGGCCATTGCGGGCATCCCGTTCTTCTCTGGCTTCAGCTCCAAGGATGAGATCATCTCCGCCTGCTTCCAGTACAGTCCGGTGGTGGGCTGGATCATGACCGGCATTGCCGCCATGACCGCCTTCTACATGTTCCGCCTGTACTACGGCATCTTCTGGGGTACGGAGAACAAGGAGGCCCATGCGCATCATACGCCGCATGAGGCTCCCGCTTCAATGACTATTCCTCTGATTGTGCTCTGTGCCATCACGATGGTTGTCGGTATCTATTCCACCATTGCAGGCTTTGCAGGGTGGGGTGGTTCCTTCGGCCACTTCGTCACGGCCAGCGGCATGGACTATACGATCCACTTTGATGTGAAGATTGCCGCCACCTCTACGGTGATAGCCATCCTGAGCATCTGCGTGGCTACTTATATCTACAAGGGTGAGTCGCAGCCCATTGCCGGCCGTCTGTATAAGACGTTCCCCAAGCTGCACCGCGCTGCCTACAAGCGTTTCTATCAGGACGAGATCTGGCAGTACGTCACCCACCGTATCATCTTCCGTTGCGTATCGACGCCGATCGCCTGGTTTGACCGTCACGTCGTCGACGGCACGTTCAACTTCCTGGCGTGGGGTGCCAACGAGGCCGGTGAGAGCATCCGCAGCTGGCAGAATGGCGATGTGCGTCAGTATGCCGTCTGGTTCCTCACAGGTACGGTTGCATTAACATTAATCCTTTTATGCATCTAAAGATATGAGTATATTAAGTGTTTTCGTAGTGATTCCCGCCCTGATGCTGTTGGGATTGTGGCTTGCCAAGAATCTCAATCAGGTGCGTGGTGTGATGGTGGCAGGATCGTCATGCCTGCTGGCACTGTCCATCTGGCTGACCATCTACTTCATCCAGGCGCGTGCCGCCGGTAATACGGCTGAGATGCTGTTGACCTACAGCGTGCCCTGGTTCAAGCCCCTCCATATTGCATATTCTGTCGGTGTCGACGGTATCTCCGTGGTCATGCTGCTCCTGTCGAGCATCATCGTCTTCACGGGTACGTTCGCCTCATGGCAGCTGAAGCCGCTGACCAAGGAGTACTTCCTCTGGTTCACGCTCCTCTCCACGGGTGTGTTCGGCTTCTTCATCTCCACCGACCTCTTCACGATGTTCATGTTCTATGAGGTGGCCCTCATCCCGATGTACCTGCTGATTGGCGTCTGGGGTTCCGGCCATAAGGAGTACTCGGCCATGAAGCTGACGCTCATGCTGATGGGAGGCTCGGCCCTGCTGATCCTCGGTCTGCTGGGCATCTACTTCTTCAACGGCCAGTACAGCGGCAACTACACGTTTGAGCTGACAGAGATTGCCGCCGCCCATGCCATCCCCGGCTGGATTCAGAACATCTTCTTCCCCTTCATTTTCATCGGCTTCGGTGTGCTGGGAGCCCTGTTCCCGTTCCACACATGGTCTCCCGACGGTCACGCCTCTGCGCCTACCGCCGTGTCGATGCTCCATGCCGGTGTGCTGATGAAGCTGGGAGGCTACGGCTGCTTCCGCGTGGCGATGTACCTGCTGCCTGAGGCTGCCCAGGATCTGTCGTGGATCTTCCTGATCCTGACCACGATCTCGGTGGTCTACGGTGCGCTGAGTGCCTGCGTGCAGACCGACCTGAAGTATATCAATGCCTATTCGTCTGTGTCGCACTGCGGACTGGTGCTCTTCGCCCTGCTGATGATGAGTCAGACGGCTGTCACCGGTGCCATCCTGCAGATGCTCTCCCACGGTCTGATGACGGCCCTCTTCTTTGCCCTCATCGGTATGATCTATGGCCGCACCCATACCCGCGACGTCCGCGAGCTGGCCGGTCTGATGAAGATCATGCCGTTCCTCGCTGTGGGTTATGTGATTGCCGGTCTGGCCAACCTCGGCTTGCCGGGCTTCTCTGGCTTCATCGCTGAGATGACCATCTTTGTGGGTGCCTTCGGTGCCAACCCTGTGTCGGGCGACCCGAACAACTCGTTCCGCATGGTGGCCACGATCATCGCCTGTACGTCGATTGTCGTCACGGCAGTCTACATCCTGCGCGTGGTCGGCAAGATCCTCTATGGCGAGGTGGAGAACAAGCACTATCTGGAGCTGACCGACGCCACGTGGGACGAGCGCGTCGCCGTCATCTGTCTCATCTTCTGTGTGGCAGGCCTCGGCTGTGCTCCGTTCTTCTTCAGCGACATGATCTCGCCCGCTGCCGGCACAATTCTTCAATCTATTGGTGTGATGTGATGTAATTAAAAAATTAAAAGATTAAAAAATTAAAAGGCTGCGCAATGGTTGTTGAGAATAGTGATAATATCATCCAAGACTTGAGCTTTAGCTTTGCGCTTCGTGTCGTGAAGTTTTATAAGCATCTCACGGAGAAGAAGAAGGTCTATGTATTATCAAAGCAGATACTGCGCAGTGGAACAAGTATCGGAGCAAATGTCCGTGAAAGTAGCCACGCACAGAGTTCTGCAGACTTTATCAACAAACTGAGTATTGCGCTAAAAGAGGCCGATGAGACTGAATATTGGTTAGAATTGTTAAATGCCTCTGACATTATTGATGATGTGGAATTTAAGTCTATGTCAGATGATGTTAAGCAGATAATAGGCACTTTGGTGAAGATCATTAAGTCGAAGAAAGCCTCTGCCGAATAGTTTTAATTTTATAATTATATAATTTTTAAATTTTGTAAAATGAATTACGGACAATTCTTAAATATGGTTCCTGAGTTTTACCTCGTTCTCATATTGTTAGCAGTATTTGTGGTAGACTTCTGTATGCACAAGAGCGAGAAGAAACTCGACTGTCTGTCTGCCGTCACCTGCGCCCTGTTGGTAGCACTGACGGCGCGCATCGCCCTGCTGGCAGAGCCTGCAGAGGCCTTCGGCGGACTGTATGTGGCTTCTGCTGCCGTCAACGTGATGAAGGTCATCCTCGCCTTTGGCACGCTCATCGTGGTCATCATGGCCTATCCGTGGCTGAAGACCTGCGAGCACCTCGCCGGTGAGTTCTATATGCTCATCATCTCCACCCTGCTGGGTATGTATATCATGATGTCCAGCGGCAACTTCCTGCTGTTCTTCCTCGGCCTTGAGACCGCTTCTGTGCCCCTGGCCTGCCTGGTGGCCTTCGACAAGTGGAAGAAGAACTCGGCTGAGGGTGCTGCAAAGTATATCCTGGTGGCGACGTTCTCCAGCGGCGTGATGCTCTACGGCATCTCGTTCATCTACGGTTTCACCGGAACATTGTATTTTGACGATGTGGCAGCCGTCCTGGCAGAAAAATGTTCACTGTTCAATGGTCAATGTTCAATGGTCAATGGTCAATGTTCAATGATCAATGGTCAATGTTCAATGATCATCATGGGCATGGTGTTCTTCTTCAGCGGCCTGGGCTTCAAGATCTCGCTGGTGCCCTTCCACTTCTGGACGGCCGACACCTACGAGGGTGCTCCCACGCCTGTCACCGGCTATCTGAGTGTCATCTCCAAGGGTGCCGCAGCCATTACGCTGTGCATCATCCTCATGAAGGTGTTCCAGCCGCTGATCTACTACTGGGAGTATCTGCTCTACATCGTCATTGTGCTGTCGATCACCGTGGCCAACCTCTTCGCCATCCGTCAGTCTGAGCTCAAGCGATTCATGGCGTTCAGCTCCATCTCGCAGGCCGGATACATCATGCTCGCCGTGGTGGGCAACTCGCAGTTAGGCATCGCCTCGCTGACGTACTATGTGCTGGTCTACATCGTGGCCAACATGGCGGTCTTCACCGTCATCAACGTCGTGGAGCAGAACAACGGCGGCCGCACGGACATGGCAGCTTACAACGGCTTCTATCAGACCAACCCCAAGCTGTCGTTCCTCATGACGCTGGCGCTCTTCTCGCTGGCAGGTATTCCTCCGTTCGCAGGCATGTTCTCAAAGTTCTTTGTCTTCATGGCTGCCGCAGAGCAGGGTAGTGCCGCTGCCTACTTCGTGGTCTTCGTCGCCCTGGTCAACACGGTCATCTCACTTTACTACTATCTGTTGATCGTGAAGGCCATGTACATCACCAAGACCGACACGCCGCTGCCCGCCTTCAAGAGCGATGCCAACACCAAGCTCGCCATGGCCATCTGCACCGTTGGCGTAGCCCTCTTCGGCATCTGTTCCTGCATCTACGAGTGGATCGCCGCCGCCGGAATGTGAGAAGATTAAAAAATTAAAAGATTAAATAATTATAAGACGCTACGATCATGAATGAAGAGACAATGACTCCCGCAACGTCGGGAATGACTGTGAGCCAGGGTATGAAAGACGACCTGCTCACGACAGCGAAGTGGATGAAGTTCCTGTGCATCATCGGCTGCATCGGCGCTGCCATTATGGTGATTATCGGCATTGCCATGGTAGCCCTCGGCACCACCATCGGCGGCCTGGCCGGTTCAGCTGGTTCAACTGTCGGAGGTGCATTCCTGGGCGTGCTTTATCTGGCTATGTCCGCCCTCTACATCTATCCGATCATCAAGGGATTCCAGTTTGCCAGTGCCACCAAGGCCGCCTGTCTCTCCGACAACGAGGCTCAGCTGGCCCGCGGCTTTGCCAGTCTGAGCGCTATGGTCAAGTTCTTTGGCATCCTCACGATCGTCATACTGGTATTCTATGTGCTTGCGCTCCTTGGAGCCGGTGCCCTTTTCGCCGGCCTGAGCATGGTCAAGTAGCATACTAACAGAAAAAGACGTTAAGACGCTAAGACGTTCAGACGTTCAACCTCACAAAGGGTCAGACCCTTTGTGAGCGGAATAAAAAGAATCGCACAACAGGGACTGTCCCTATTGTGCGATTTCTCTGTTTAGATCGGGCCCAGACCCATGCATGAGGTGGTGCCCAGTGCCGTTAGGAATGCCGTGAGCGCGGCTACTATCACCTTCACCGCCAGCTCAATGATCCGCTGCTTCTTCATGATTCATCGTTATTTCTGCGATTTGAGTATCTGTTTCTCCCCCTAAGTTAGGGGGAGCCAGAGGGGGTCTGAACGTGGGAAACTGTTCGCTTCTTCAGACCACCCCTAGCCCCTCCTGACTCAGGAGGGGAAGAAATTACCCATTTCCGTTGTTGTCGGCTGCGGGCGCCATGAGGTAGGTGATCGGAGTCTTCTTCTGCACGCGGCGCTGCTTGCCGTTGACGGTGCGGATCTCGCTTTGCACCACGTAGCCATACTCAAAGATGCACTGATCCTTGAAGGCGCGCGAGGTCAGTTTCTCGCCCTTGGTGTTCTCCGGCGTGAAGACGATGCGGATGCCGTTGATCATTGCGTCGGGGCCTACTGCGACGGCCGTCTCAAGGTCGTTCTTGCCGTTGCCCTGACCATCCACGCTGGGGGAGAACGTGCCCAGTCCGTCGAGCTTCACGGGCTGACCCTGCGACAGGAGCTCAGTCATGCAGTCCACCACCTGGCCCAGCACCAGCACACACATCTGGTAGTCGGCGATTTTGCCGTGCGAGGTCATGTGCTTGGCGAAACCCTTGAGGTTCAGGGGCTCCTTGGCGTCTACTTCTGCGAAATACTTTCCGAAAGCGGTGCTATCGTCGTTGGTGTTCTGACGAAGATTGATCACCATGGGAATGTTAGTACGTGCCATAAAATGAAAAGACTGTTTGTCGAATAACAGTGGTGCAAAGATACGGCTTTTCCGCCAGCCGTGCAAGTTTTTCCGGCATGCGAATGACGTTATGAGACGTTATGTGAATTTATTCCCCGATTTCCTTGGCAGTCTGCGGAAAATGTTGTAACTTTGCATTGTGTTCCACATTCGACTGGCACACTGAAAACCCTATGCAAAACACCCCATCTTCGCCCGTCCATGCCTTCGCACGCACTGAGTCTTCGCCCGTCAAGGTCTTCGGCCGCACTGAGCTCGCCCTGCAGTATTTCCCTCATCTCCAGCCGCATTCCGCCTGGGTCAAACTCAGGTCGCTGCTCGCCGACGATCCTTCCACCGCCCGCCTGGCCCTTCAGTCGCGCCGCACGTTCATGCCCGCCGAGGTCAGCCTCATCTACCGCTCCCTCGGCCGTCCGTAGCTGCCAGACTGTCCTTCTCTTCCCCCTCCGGCAAGAGGGGGAAGCGCCCCCAATTTTTACATAGCCTAAATGCCGCCTCCTAAAATTTTAACCCTTGAGTTTAGACGGCTCATATCTTAGCGTCTTAACGTCTTAGCGTCTTTTTCATTTTCATGCACACGCCCTCACTCACACACCAAACCTCACGTACCTTATATATAATATATAATATTATTAATATATATTAACATTTATCTCTGTGTGAGACTTACTTCCACCAAAAAAGACATTAAGACACTAAGACGTTCAGACGCTTTCACCGCCTCCACCGTCTCAATGTCTTAACGTCTGAGTGTCTTTTCCCTATTGTATCATTTTTTTAGTGTAACGTAATGGCATCCTTAATAAGCTGGATATTCAGGCCACGCTTTTTGCAACGTTTTAAATCCTTCTCAAAACGTTTGGAGTAGTTAATGCTATACATATCGCTCAGCCAAGTATCTTTTTGAACATGTCATCCACGCTGTCTGCATGATAGACTCTCCCGTTCTTAACGTCGTCCAACGCCTCGCGGAAGCCTGCTGTCTTTGTGACATCCATGTTTTTGGGCTCTTTCTGAACCTTTACAGATTTTACGCCAATAATCATCTTGCAGGCCTGTTTCACTTTTGAAACAAGGCTTTCGTCTGGAATATGTAATACTAATGTTGCCATATCAATTTGGCGGCAAAGATACGATAAGTTTCCCAATCATCCAAATATTTTCATAAAAAGTGTGGACAGCCACAAGAGGGCGCAAATGTGCCTGTCACTTCTGCGCCCCGAAGGTGTCTGTCACTTCTGCGCCTTTATTTTCTTATTGTTTTAAATGTACACCTACTACTTCTCTAACTCCATCGAAACCGCCTCCATCCTTTTCAGCACTCCATTTAAATGATTTATACCCTGATATATTGCATGTTGCAGGATCGAATGTTAATTCTTCAATATTTGTATTTAATCCATCATATATATGTAAACCATTAGGTATTATAACATAATATGGAACACGTGTAGTCGATATAACAACAGGATTTGTATCAGTATCAAGCACAAAACCAGACAATGATGATCCTATTTCATGCCAACCAGGAACAGTATTGTCTGTTTGTATGTTAGAAATAGATGAAGGATTATCGACTCCTATATACCAATAATACTTATTAGAATCTATATTGTCGCTTTTAATAATAACACCGCCAACATTTATAACACCATCATATTTAGATCCAAATTTTTCTTTAGACCATTTATATGCTTTATACCCTGATATATTACACGTAACTGCATCAAAGGCATAATCCATTTTATCACCCAACGAATCATAAATATCTAATTCATTAGGTATGACAATGTAATAAGGAACACGTGTTTCAGATATATGAACAGGATTATCATTAGTATCAAGTACAAAACCAGACAATGATGATCCTACTTCGTGCCAACCACCAACAGTATTATCTGATTGTATATTAGAAATTGATGCCGGATTCTCAGTACCTATATACCAATAATACTTGTTGGGATCTATATTGTCATTGCTCTTAATGATAACGCCTGTTACATTTTTTACTCCAGGTGCACCACTACCATCCTTTTCTGCATTCCATTTATATGCTTTATACCCTGATATATTACATGTAACTGCATCAAATACATAATACATTTTATCACCCAACGAATCATAAATATCTAATTCATTAGGTATGACAATGTAATAAGGAACACGTGTCTCAGATATATGTACAGGATTATCATTAGTATCAAGTACAAAACCAGACAATGATGATCCTATTTCGTGCCAACCACCAACAGTATTATCTGTTTGTATATTAGAAATTGATGCCGGATTCTCAGTACCTATATACCAATAATACTTGTTGGAATCAACACCTTTCTTCATAATGATGTTAACGACCTCCACAACGTCTGCAGCATCCACAATGCCGTCTTCATTTACATCGCCCTTGAGTGGCGTTTTCGATTCACTCTGTGCAAAAGCACCCACGCTGCTCATCAGCAGCATTGCCAGGAAAAAGAAAAACTTTGTCTTCATATTCGTTCTGTTTATTAGTTAATAATTCAAGTTTGTATAGTTACAAAAAGAAAACGGCGCGCAAAGGTGCCTGACCCCATTGCGCCCTCAAGAATCTGCATCGTGCTCGCACGTAAATCAATTGCTGTCATATCACAAGTTGTTAATTCACGGTGCAAATATAGGGAATATTTCTGAAACTTGCAAGCTTTTGGGCAAAAATCAGCGTCTGAACGTCTTAGCGTCTTAATGTCTTTTCCACAAATTGTTGATAAGTGGCGAGTTATCCACAATTTTGAGATATTTAACAAAGATACATATACAACGTGCGGGGAATTTCGTATCTTTGCAGCCCCGATGAAGGAAAGATGAAATGGCGAAATGGTTAAAAGGTAAAATGGTGAAATGGATAGCAAGAATAAGACTTACGGATATATACTGCTGGAGAATATCGGAAGGGAGGTGGACGTGCTGGCCTGCCCCTTCGGCAGACTGTCGATGGACGCCCTGTGCATGGGCCTTGCGGCAGACGTGGTGCGCACGGCCAACTACTTCAAGGAGGCGCTGGCGGCATGGCGGCAGTGCCTGCCGCTGGGCGAGACCTTTGACGTGAACTACAGCTTGTGGGGTGAAAAGATCTGGAGCTGGCTGCGCCAGGTGGCGGCGTGCTTTCAGGACAAGGGCGTGAAGGTGAACGTGTATGCCTACGACGTGGCGCTGCTGTCGCCGTTCAAGGCGTGTCTTGACATGGAGGGCGACAACCGTCTGGAGCGTCTGGCGGGGGTGAGCAACGGCCGTGTGTCGATGATACTGGTCTGCGCGCTGCGTGAGCTGAACGAGACGCTGATGGCCATCTCTGAGTTCCTGGCCGAGCCGACGGAGAAGCTGATCACCCGTTCGTTCGCCAGATGGATGGAGTTCTACGCCCAGGAGTACAAGGACACGATGGAACACAAGTATGAGCTGTGGAAGCTGCAGTACACGCCGCGCGTGCTGCGCCGCCGCGTGAAGGAGCGCATGGCCAGGGAGAAGAAGGCCTTCAGGAGCCTGTTCGTCGACGACGATGAGTTCGACCAGGTGTTTGACGCTGAGCGCGACGCGGTGGACGAGGACGGTCTGAGCCGGTTTCTCTTCACCCACAGCGACCGCTTCGGCTCGTCGTCGCTGCGGCAACCGATGCCCTTCATGTGTCCAGACCTGCGCCGCGTGTTCGACTTCATGGCGCTGTGGCGGTGGCTGAGTGCCGACCTGACGCCGGAGACGGCGCGCCGGAAGGAGGATGCCGCCGCGGGACAGGCCGACGCGCAGGAGAAGGCGGTGATGGCCTATGTGGAGAAGGTATGCCATCTGGCGTCCGACATCTGGAAGCCGCGCCACCACGACCTGTGGCGGAAGATCTACAAGGCGTTCAGGAAGGAGATCTGCAGGGCTGGCTCGCATGAGAAGTTCAAGGACTTCAGCAAGAAGACGGTGTGCTGCATCCTGGGCCACCTGAAGCAGCGCGGGGTGTATGAGGACGTGGACAACACCGCGTTCACCCGACAGCTGGAGGACTGCAACAACGGTCTGAGGAAATACATCAACAACGGCCTGGTGGAGCTGGAGGAGTCGCTCAGGGTGAATGTGAAGCGGGTGCTCGACCTGGAACTGGCGGCGGTAGCCAGATAGCGGCCGGGGCAGGGGGCGAGATAGTTAGGAGATAGTTCGTGGTAGTTGGCGGTTGCTAACTATCACGAATTTCTTTTTGTTCTGATTTTCAGCGAGATACTTGCAGATAGTATCTCTGTGCCTGATAGTTTTTGCTCTCAGGAAAGTCGTCGTAACTTTGCACCGTCGAAAGACAAAAACGGTGCGCTCTTTGACAGACTGAGACAACAACGACGATCATACGGCTGATCGCATTTTTATACCTTATTTTTATTCATTTCATTTTCTTTTTTATCTGTATGAAAACAAGAATCCTGAAAGTGGTATCGCAGACGGAACCCGTCTACGTGCCGAGTGAGAGTAACACGGACGGCGTAGTGCCCAAGTGTGAGATCAGGCTCCAGGAGCCTGGTGGTATCTACGAGGAAGAGTACATCTGCGTGATGTACGGCAACCTCGCTCTGTTGAAATTCTATGCTGGAGACCTGGTCGTCGCCTCGATGCGCTTCCGTGTGCATGAGAAGAATGATATGGTCTTCCAGAACGTGAAGGTGTATGACATTCATAAACTGTCGTGCTGAGAGGAGGACGCGTAAGATGAAGTCAAGCAATCTTTTGTTAGAGAAGTTAAAGGATTTTGAGGGTCTGCGCCTGGAGGCCTATCTCGACGCTGCCGGCGTGCCCACCATCGGCTACGGACATACGGGCCGCGACGTGAAGCTGGGCGACCGCATCACCAAGTACTGGGCCAACGACCTGCTGCGCCGCGACGTGGAGGCAGCGGAGAAGGCCATCGACCTGCTGGGACTGACGCTGACGCAGGGGCAGCTGGACGCGCTGGTGTCGTTCACGTTCAACCTGGGCATCGACCGTTTGGTCAAGTCCACGCTGCTGCAGACCATCCGCGAGGGCGGTACGATGCGACAGATCCGCCGCGAGTTTATGCGCTGGGTGTATGCCGGTGGCGAGAAACTGAGAGGACTGGAGAAGCGCCGCCAATGGGAGGCTGACCGGTTCTTCAGTAACGACGGGTACAGTTATTAGACCATTCTATCTATTTTTCCTTTTTCCATTTCGACCCTTTTTTTTATTCTATGAAACATTTAGTTGAGATCAGCCAGTGTGACTGGGAGGCCATCCTTGCAGGGCGCCGACCCGACGGACGCATGATCAGAGTGACGGACGACGACGGCGTGGTGAGGGGCGTCAGGTTTGAGCGCTTCAACCGCCAGCCCAAGCCAAAGGCCAGCGACGTGCTGCTCTATGAGACGGCCAACGGCTGGTTGAGGGTGAGTCCCAAGCGCCTGAAGATCTGGGTATCTACCAAGCGCGAACTCGGTCTGCGCCGGGGTGCCTATCACCTGCTGTCGGAGGTGAAGGAGATCGCCCAGTACATGAACCGCATCGCCATTGAAAGACATGAGTGGGTTTAGGCGACCAAGCTACTTCTACAGTGTCAAGGACCGTCAGGCGAAGACGCTCACGCCTGCGGCCTTGACCGCCCTTCAGACGTCGGAACAGACACAGCGGGGCATGGCTGAGATCGCCCGTCTGGCCAAGCTGGGCGAGGATATCCGGCCGGGCAAGGAAATGCTGAGCGTGGTGACATGGGGCGCCCGCTATGCCGAGGGGGCGCCGCGAGGTACGGAGGGAGCCGTCAGCACAGGACTCTTCTTCATCGACTGCGACCACCTGAGTGAGCCGCCACAGGATGTGTACTACCGGCTGCTCAAGGCCGGCAGCATCAGCGACGAGGCGCGCCGCCGAGAGGTGGCTGAGACGATGCACCGCCACGTGATGGGCGCCCACGTCACCCCCAGCGGCGAGGGCCTGCGCATCATCCTGGCGAAGCTGCTGCCCAACGACGACAACGAGGCGAACATCGAGGCCTTCAGGCGGCTGCTGGCCGACGACCCCGCCATCGCCACCGTCGACACCAAGGTGAAGGACATCGGCCATCCGAGCTATGTGCCTGCGCTGGAATACTGGCTCTACTTCGACAATGCCATCCTCAGCGACGATGATGAGCCGGTCGTGACGGTTGCGCCAGACCAGCCCAAGACCCCTGACCATCCGGCGGCTGCCGCTGAGCGCACCGACTACCGCGACAAGCTGGTGTATGATGCCGACGGCCATCCCCTGGGCACCGACGGCCAGCCCCTGCAGACCACCTACCGGGGCCATCCGCTGACAGAGATCCGCGACAACATCGTCACCCTCTACGGCGGCAAGCCCGACGTCGGCGATCGCAACACCCGCACCTACAAGGTGCTCTCCGCCCTGGCGCCCATCGTGGACTATCGTGAGGAGGTGCTGCAGACGCTCATTCCCTACTGGGGACTGACGTGGGAGGAGGCGCAGCAGGCCGCCCGCAGTGCCAGCAAGCGCCGGCTGAGCGAGAAGCTGCCCTACACGCTGTGGAAGGTGCTGCGCGAGATGGGTATCGACGACAGCTCCATGCAGGTGGACGAGGACGATGAGGACGCCCGGCTGAGCGACGACGAGGAACCCAAGCACACCGCCATCCCGCTGCCCAAGCTGGCTCCCGTCTTCCGCCAGTGGGTGGCCAGGGCGCCGAAGGACTATGTGGAGATGGTCTATTTCACCGTGCTCTTCTGCATGTCGGGCCTCGCCTCCAAACTCAGGGGCCGCTACCTCGACGACCGCATCCACTCGCCATCGTTCTTCATCACCGTCGAGGGTGAGTCGGGCTGGGGCAAGCAGTGGGTCACCGACATCTGTGAGATGCTGCTCAAACCCATGATGGAGGACGACGAGAAGGCGCTGGAGCGCGAGATGGAGTACCAGCGCGAACTCAAGGAGAGCCGCAACGCCAAGAAGCAGCCGAAGGATCCGATGATCATCCAGCGCATCCTTGACCCCACCATCTCGGTGACGGCGCTGCTCAAGCAGAACTACCAGAACAAGGGCCTGCACGCGCTGACCATCTGCCCGGAGGTGGACACGATG
Organism: uncultured Prevotellaceae bacterium; assembly: GCA_900316445.1. Lineage (GTDB taxonomy): Bacteria > Bacteroidota > Bacteroidia > Bacteroidales > Bacteroidaceae > Prevotella. Next base: position 116,321 of record ONCZ01000001.1, read on the forward strand.
GTGAAACAGCACTCACGCGGCGCCTGGGGGCAGCTGAGCGACCTCTACCGGCTGGCCTACGACAACGCCAGGACTGGACAGAAGTTCATGTCGGAAAACTCCTTCTCAGGCCGTGCGCCCATGTTCTACAACCTGCTGGTCACCGGCACGCCAAGGGCCATGGGGCGCTTCTTCCGCAACGTGGAGGACGGTCTGGTGACGCGCACCATCCCCATCGTGCTGCCCGACCAGTTCGCCGCCAGAAACCCGCAGTGGAAGCCGTGGACGGCGCTGCAGCTGAAGGTGGTCGGCGATACGGTGATGCACGCCTACCGTGAGCTCTCCGTCGACGACCAGGGGAACGTGGCACCGGAGCACCTGATGGAACTTGGCTGGCTGAACACGGCCATGGAGGATTGGCTGGAAGAACAGCGGCTGCTCTGTCTGAGGGAGATGTCGCGGGCGAGAGACCAGTATCGCCGCCGTGCCGCCAACGACGGGTTCCGCACAGGGATGATCGTCTATTACCTCTTGGGTGAGAAGCCCACGGCCGACGTGAAGCGCACAGTGATAGACAATGCCCGTTACGTGAGCACCTACGCCCTGGAATCGCTCATCGCCAAGTACGGCGAAGAGACGGAGGAGGTGCTGCAGGGGAAGAAGAAGCCCAAGTCGAAGACCGGCATCCTCTACGACGCGTTGCCAGACTCCTTCACACGCGACGCGCTGAAGCAGCGGATGGGCGAGATGAACATCCGGTCGAGGTGTCGCGACGTGGTGTGGCGCTGGTCGTCGTCGGGCATGATCACCATCGGTGAGGACGGCACGCTGAGGAAGGCCGGCAAGGACAAGGAGGCGAAGCGGAGCAGGATGAAAGCCGGGCGGAAATCGCAGAAAAAGGGCAAGGCGTCTTAGCGTCTTAGCGTCTGAACGTCTTTTTTGGAATCTGATGCAGACGGCAGGGCTTTGGCTCTGCTGTCTGTTTTTGTCGTCGTGATTAGTATCAACTTTACGGCCCTGTTTTGGCGAAAAAGTCGCAGAATGGTTGGGGCGGGGCGGAAATAGTCGTAACTTTGCAGCGTGAAAGAAGAGAAAACGATTCAATTTAAACGGATGAAGATGCAGGAGGTGGCTGCCCTGGTGGCGGCTCCGCTGAACGAGGAACTGCGGCCGGAAGAGCGGACGGAGAGCTGTCTGGTGCTGTCTGACTTGATGGTCAGGATGGTGACGCACGTGATCTGTCATGTGATCGTGGACTATGAGGCGCAGTTGCAGGAGGAACGGCTGTCGGTGGCCAACGCGTTCCTGCAGCGGGTGACGTCGACACACCTCTGCAACCATAAGCTGACCCGCGAGGGTATCACGTTTGAGTATAACGGGCAGGCGTTCGACCTGCATGAGGAATATAAGACGATGACGCTGACGCGTTCGGTGTATGAGCATCTGGTGATGTTCTACTTCCTCTTCGCCCATCCCAAGTCGGCGGAGGAGCGCAGCGTGGTATGGAACTACTGGAAGATCAACAGCAAGAAGAACCTATTGGACTACGCGGCTGACGATAATGGGACGGCTACTGACGAACAGCGTCAGGCGGAGGCGGAGATTGAGGCCCTGCGCCAGGAGATCTTCGCCACTGAGACCGGCAGGATATGCAAGAGGCGGCTGGACGAGTGGACGCGCATCGGCAAGCCCACGCAGAACGGTTGCATAGAGTTTTATCGGGAAAACGGAAAGCTGGAGGTGCGTCGCGTGTCGTACAATCAGGCGTGGAAGTATCTCTTTGACAAGGAGGGGATGACGCTGCTGTACCGCCATCTGAGTATGCATTGCCACCCGATCTACAATGGTTTGCTGCAGTACCAGACACAGGCCGAGAGCGACGAGGGCTACGACGGCATGCCGCTCTATTTGTCGTGCTGCTTCCTGACGCACCTCTGCAAACTGTTCCTGCGACTGATTCCCGGCGGCAACAAGATGCTGCGCCAGGCGTTCTCAGAACAGGAACGGTATGTCTTTAATACGTTGTCGCAATTGCCAGACGAATAAGGGCTTTGAGTATCTGTTTCTCACCCTGAGTAGGGGGAGTTAGAGGGGGGCTGAGCAAGGGCAAATACATAGGGCTTGAGGCTGATCAGACCACCCCTGACCCCTCCTACTCAGGAGGGGAAATTATTACTACTTCAGGTATTTCGGGGTGTAGCCCTTCTTGGACTTGGCGACTTGGGCAGGTGTGCCGGCAGAGAGGATCTGTCCGCCCTTGCGGCCGCCCTCAGGACCCATGTCGATGATCCAGTCAGCCTGACGGATGACGTCGAGGTTGTGTTCAATGATGATGACGGTGTTGCCGCGGTCGACGAGGCGGCGGAGCACCAGCATCAGGATGCGGATGTCTTCAAAGTGGAGGCCGGTGGTGGGCTCGTCGAGGATGTAGAGCGTCTTGCCCGTGTCTTTCTTTGACAGTTCGGTGGCGAGCTTGATGCGCTGGCTCTCACCGCCGGAGAGGGTGGTGGAGGGCTGACCGAGTTTGATGTAGCCGAGGCCCACGTCCTGGATGGTCTTGATCTTGCGGAGGATGTCGGGCACGTTCTCAAAGAACTCCACGGCCTGGTTGATGGTCATGTCCAGCACGTCGGCGATCGACTTGCCCTTGTAGCGCACCTCCAGCGTCTCACGGTTGTAGCGTTTGCCGTGGCACTCCTCACAAGGCACCTGTATGTCGGGCAGGAAGTTCATCTCAATGGTCTTGTAGCCGTTTCCGCCACAGGTCTCGCAGCGGCCTCCCTTCACGTTGAAGGAGAAGCGGCCTGGCTTGTAGCCTCGGATCTTCGCCTCAGGCAGGTTGACGAAGAGGCTGCGGATGTCGGAGAAGACGCCCGTGTAGGTGGCGGGATTTGAGCGCGGCGTGCGGCCGATGGGACTCTGGTCGACGTTCACCACCTTGTCTATATTCTCTATGCCCTCGATGGAGTCGTAAGGCATGGGCTGCTTCAGGGAACGGTAGAAGTGCTGCGAGAGGATGGGCTGGAGCGTCTCGTTGACGAGCGTGGACTTGCCTGAACCGGAAACGCCTGTGACGAGGATGAGCTTTCCCAAGGGGAACTCTACATCGACGTGCTTGAGGTTGTTGCCGGAGCAGCCTTTTAGGAGCAGGGTGCCTTGTTCGGTGTCTTGTTCGGTGGTACGGTGGCGCGGTGGCGCGGGGGTGCGAGATATGTCTGTAGGCGGATTCTCATCGCCCGATTCTGCACTTTTGGTATTCTCGCGCCCCGATTCTGCACTTTTGGTATTCTCGCGCCCCCGTACCTCCGTCCCCCCGTACCCCCGAAGATAAGAAGCCGTGAGCGTATCGCTCTTTAGCAGTTCTGCAGGTGTGCCCTGGAATACCACTTCGCCGCCCTTGCGCCCGGCACGGGGGCCGATGTCGATGATCCAGTCGGCGCTGCGCATCATGTCCTCATCGTGTTCTACGACGATGACGGTGTTGCCCAGGTCGCGCAGTTCCTTGAGGGAACGGATGAGGCGTTCGTTGTCGCGCTGGTGGAGGCCGATGGAGGGCTCGTCGAGGATGTAGAGCACATTGACAAGCTGGGAGCCGATCTGCGTGGCGAGACGGATGCGCTGGCTCTCACCGCCTGAGAGCGAGGCCGACTGGCGGTTGAGGGCGAGATAGTCCAGGCCTACCTCCAACAGGAAGTCGAGGCGGGTGCGGATCTCCTTGAGGATCTCCTTGGCGATGGCGTATTGTTGAGAGGTGAGTTTCGGTGGCGCGGGGGTACGAGGGTGCGGTGGCGCGAGATTACTTTCAGCGCTGAGACTATTCTCGTACTCCCGTACCTCCGTACCTCCGTACCCTCGATTTTCCTCTAATTCCGCTATCCACTCGCGGAGTTCAGAGATGTCCATCGAGGCGAGCTCGGCGATGTTCTTGTCCCAGATACGGTAGGAGAGGGCCTCGCGGTTCAGACGCTGGCCGTGGCACTCAGGACACTCGCACTCGGCAAGGAACTGGTCTGCCCACTTCTGTCCGGCAGCGGAGTCATCGTTGTCCATCACGTTGCGCAGATACTTGATGATGCCGTCGAAGGCAATGAAGTAGTCGCTGGAGGTGTGGACGAGGTCTTTGCTGATGCGGACGTTCTCCAGTGAGCCGTAGAGCACCTCGCGGATGGCGTCGTCGGGGAGGTCGGCGATGGGCGTCTTCAGCTCGCAGTCGTGCTTCTTGAGGATGGCCTCCACCTGCCAGAAGATCATCTGGTTCTTGTACTTGCCGAGGGGCACGATGCCGCCTTCATAGATGCTCAGACTGCGGTCGGGCATGACCTTCGCCAGGTCAATCTGGTTGATGATGCCCAGACCCTTACAGTGGGGACACGCGCCTTGAGGCGAGTTGAACGAAAAGTTGTTAGGCGCTGGGTCTGAGTAGCTTATGCCAGTGGTAGGGCACATCAATCGTTTGGAGAAATGCTTGATGCTGCCCGTGTCTTTGTCAAGAATCATAATGAGGCCGTCGCCCTGCTTCATGGCGATGGAGACAGACTTCTTCAGCCGTTCTTCGTCTTTGTCGCTGACCTGCAGCTTGTCGATCACCACCTCAATGTCGTGGTTCTTATAGCGGTCTACCTTCATGCCACGGGTGATTTCCTGCAGCACGCCGTCGATGCGGATGTTCAGGTAGCCCTTGCGGCGCATGGCCTCAAAGAGTTCGCGGTAGTGACCCTTGCGGCTGCGCACCAGCGGGGCGAGGATCAGAATCTTGCGTCCGGCATAGTCGTGGAGGATCATCTCTATGACGCGCTCCTCGGTGTACTTCACCATCTCCTCACCTGTGGCGTAGCTGTAGGCACGGCCAGCACGGGCGAAGAGCAGGCGGAGGTAGTCGTAGATCTCGGTGGTGGTGCCGACGGTGGAGCGGGGATTTTTGTTGGTGGTCTTCTGCTCAATGCTGATGACGGGCGAGAGGCCGGTGATCTTATCCACGTCAGGGCGCTCCATGCCACCGAGGAAGTTGCGGGCGTAGGCGGAGAAGGTCTCAATATAGCGGCGCTGGCCCTCGGCGAAGATGGTGTCAAAGGCCAACGACGACTTGCCGGAACCGCTGAGGCCGGTGATGACGGTGAGGGAGTGGTGCGGGATGGTACAGTCGATGTTCTTCAGATTATGTACCCGGGCACCATATACGTTGATGCTTGTCTCTTCTTTCATTTGTGATCCTATTGGTTGTAGGAGTCCCCTTCAGTGAAGCCGCGCAACAGGTTGACGTCCTTGCGGATGTTGTATTCTTGTCCGTCGGCACCCTTCGCCCGGCACAGGAGGAAATAGACACCCTCCTTCACGTCCTTACCCTTGTAGGTGCCGTCCCAGCCGTCGCCAGCGGGATCAGTCCACTCGTAGAGCTTCTGGCCCCAGCGGTTGAAGATATAGGCGTGGAACTCCACGATGCTCTGGTACTCCTTGACCTTGAAGGTATTGTTTATTTCATCGCCATTATTGGGCGAGAAGGCGTTGGGGAAGGTGAGCTTGCTCTCGCTGACGGTCACGGTGAAGACAACGGAGTCAAGTACCATCTCACCATGGTTGAGCGTGGTGCGGAGGGTAACCTCCGTCGTGCCGGCGTTGGTGAAGTTGTAGTCGGTATTCTCCTCATAGCGCACCATGAAGTCCTTCTCTTCAGTCGACATGCGGAAGTGCCATTCGTAGGAGGGGATATTGTCGCCCATATCGGTGGGGTTGGCGTAGAAGTTGACGAAAAGCGGGGCCTGTCCGGCGATGGCGGGATTGTCTTTGTCGGCGGTGGCGGGGTTGCCTTCTTCGTCGGTGTAGGTGGCGGTGGGCATCACGTCAGGATAATCTGACTGCGCAACGGCGGCCATCGGCATCAGCAGGGCGAAAAGGACGGGAATGAACTGTCTTATTCTCATTTTTAATCATTTTAAAGTGCAAAGTTAGTAAAAAATTGATAATTGACAATTGATAATTGATAATTATTTTGTACTTTTGTACGCGAAATAGAAAAATTTAGAGTTTATGACACGACTTTTAAGATATTTTTTGCTGACAACCTTGCTGGCTTTTACCGTTAGCAGCGTGACCGCGCAGCAGTCTTCCACCATCCGTGGACAGCATAAGGTGAAGAAGAAAGAGACCATCTTCGGCATCTCGCGGGAATACGGTCTCACCATTGAAGAACTGATCAAGGCCAACCCTGAGATGAACATGCCGGGCTATGAGCTGAAGAAGGGCATGATATTGAACATCCCGTATTCCAAGGCCGACATGGAAGCTGCCGAGGCAGCGAAAGCAGTTCAGACCGCGCAGGCACGCAAGGCCGAGGAGGTCGCCAGCGCAGCTGCCGATGATGTGAGGAACCGTGAGATCCGTCTGGGCATCATGCTGCCGCTGCATAACATCAACGGTGACGGACGGCGGATGACAGAGTACTACCGTGGTGTGCTGATGGCCTGTGACAGCCTGAAGAAGCAGGGCCTATCCATCGACGTACATGCCTGGAACACGGCTGAGGACGGTAATATATATAAGGTATTAGAGGATCCTGCCGCTGCGAAGTGCGACCTGATCATCGGTCCGCTCTATTCCAAGCAGATGGATGCGCTGTCGGCCTTCGTCGCCAAGCATGACATCCGACTGGTGATTCCTTTCTCTATCAACGCCCCGCAGCTGACCACCAACCGCAACATCTTTCAGGTGTATCAGTCGCCGACGGAGCAGAACGAGGTGATTATCGCCCGCTTCATTGAGCGGTTTAAGAGCTATCATACGGTGGTCATCGACTGTAACGACTCAACCAGCAAGAAAGGTACCTTCACTTTCAGTCTCCGCAGGCAGATGGAACAGCGGGGAATGGATGTCGTCGTCACCAACCTGAAATCGACAGAGGCAAACTTCTCCAGGGCGTTCAGCCGGATGAAGCCCAATGTGGTGATCCTCAATACGGGCCGTTCGCAGGAACTGGGCGTCGCCTTCTCAAAGATCAACGGTCTGAAGGCTAACGAACCAGAACTGGACATCACGATGTTCGGCTACACCGACTGGCTGCTGTATACCAGGACGTATCTTGAGAATTTCTACAAGTACAACACGTATATCCCCTCGGTGTTCTATTATAATCCTTTGTCCGTAGGTACCCAGCGCTTTGAGCGTAAGTATCGCCAGAACTTCCGCAGCGACATGCAGAGCTCGCTGCCGCGCTTTGCCATCACGGGTTTTGACCATGCCTACTTCTTCCTGAAAGGACTGCACAAGTACGGCAAGAGCTTCAATGGTGCAGACGGTATGTTCGGCTATCCTCCTGTGCAGACGCCCTTGAAGTTTGAGCGTTATGACAACGGCGGACTGAGGAACAAGACCATGATGTTCATACACTATCAGCCTGAACATACTGTGGAAACGATTAAGTTCTGAATGAGGAGTGAAAAATGAGGAATGAGGAATGAGAAATGAGGAATGTTGATTACTTTTATAGACAGATGTTGCCGTTCCGTTTGGGGAAGAGAAGTGTCCGTACATGGGCTTGCATGGTAATCATCATTTCTCATTTCTCATTTCTCATTCCTCATTCTTCCGCCCAGGTGGGTGAGTTCCGTAAGGATCTGGCTGTGGGTTTCAATGGCGGTGTTGTCATGAGCAATGTGGCATTTGTGCCGACGGTGCCGCAGACGATGCTCAACGGTCCGACATTCGGTCTCACGGCTCGCTATACTTGTGAGAAATACTTCAGTAGCATCTGTGCCGTCGTGGCTGAGCTGAACTACACGCAGATGGGCTGGAAGGAGAAAATCCTCGACATGGACGACCAGCCCGTTCCCTTGCATACAGACCCAAGCCAGACGCTCCACTATGCCAGGAAGATCAACTATATCCAGGTGCCCATGCTTGCAAGACTCGGATGGGGAAGGGAGCGCAACGGCTTCCAGTTCTTCATCCAGTTGGGGCCGCAGTTGGGTTTCTATGTGAGCGATAAGTCGGAGAGTAACTTTGATGTGCGTGACCCGGCCTTCAATCCAAAGATTGAGAATGGCAAGTTCAGTCCGGACTATCAGTATGCCAACAAGCGTGTGTCGCATGTCGTGGCACAGGACTCGATGGCGATAGAAAATAAGATCGACTATGGCATCGCCTTGGCTGGGGGACTGGAATTCAGTAACCGCCACGTGGGGCACTTCATCGTGGAGGGACGTTACTACTATGGTCTGGGCAATATTTATGGCAACACAAAGCGTGACTACTTCGGTCGCTCCAATTTTGGGACTATCATGGCGAAGTTTACTTATCTTTTTGATATCATCAGAACGAAAAATTCTAAAATCAAATAACTATAACTATGTTTGAAGGACAACCAAAAGGTTTATTTGCGTTGGCACTGGCCAACACGGGCGAGCGATTCGGCTATTACACGATGCTCGCGGTTTTCGCATTGTTTCTGAGAGCTAACTACGGATTGTCGCCTGCTATGGCCGGTACGATCTATAGTTCGTTCCTGATGCTGGTGTATTTCCTCCCGCTGATCGGTGGTATCATGGCCGACAAGTTCGGCTTTGGCAAGATGGTCACCACGGGCATCATCATCATGTTTGCAGGTTATCTGCTGCTGTCGGTGCCCCTGGGAGGCGACAGCTTTGCTCTGATTGTCATGCTGGCAGCATTGTTGCTCATCGGCTTTGGAACGGGACTCTTCAAGGGTAATCTCCAGGTGATGGTGGGCGACCTGTATAACGATCCGCAGTACAAGGACAAGCGCGATGCCGGTTTTTCCATCTTCTATATGGCCATCAACATCGGTGCCCTGTTTGCTCCGACGGCTGCCATCAGAATCAAGGAGTATGCCGAGACGGCACTGGGCTATTCCAGCAACGACGCCTATCACTTCTCGTTTGCCGTCGCCTGTGCTTCGCTGATTCTATCCATCGCCATCTATTACATGTTCCGCTATACCTTCCGTCATACAGAGGGCGGCAAGAAGAAGGATGCTGTGAAGGCTGATGCCAGCACGGAGCCTGAGCTGACGAAGGAGGAGACGAAGCAGCGCATTGTGGCACTGTGTCTGGTGTTTGCGGTTGTGATCTTCTTCTGGATGGCTTTCCATCAGAATGGTCTGTCGCTGACGTATTTCGCTGATGAGTTCACTGCACAGTCGGCTGACGGCTTGCAGGCGATGTGCTTCAATGTATGGAATCTTGTGGCGGTGATCTTCATTGTCTATGCTGGCTTCTCACTGTTCCAGAGCAAGACAACCAAAGGCAAGGCTATCAGTGGTGCTATTATCGTGGCAGCTTTGGCTTTCCTTTTCCTGCAGTATGATCCCAATGGCGGCGTGACAGTGTCTGCTCCTATCTTCCAGCAGTTCAATCCGTTCTACGTGGTGGCTCTGACCCCTGTGTCGATGGCTATCTTCGGTTCGCTGGCTGCCAAGGGTAAGGAACCCTCTGCGCCGCGAAAGATTGCCTATGGTATGATTGTGGCTGCTATTGCATACGCCCTGATGGCATTTGGTTCATTCGGTCTGCCGATGCCTCAGACGGAGATGGGTGCCGACGGTAATCCTGTGGCTGTGCATGTGGCCGACGTGACACCGAACCTGCTGATTATGGTCTATCTGGTGCTGACGTTTGGTGAGTTGCTGCTGTCGCCGATGGGTATCTCCTTCGTGTCAAAGGTGGCGCCTCCCAAGTATAAGGGTATGATGATGGGTGGCTGGTTTGTGGCTACGGCTATCGGTAACCAGTTGGTCGTCGTCGGTGGACTGTTGTGGGGTGCTGTGCCTCTCTGGGTATGCTGGAGCGTGTTCCTCGGCGTCTGCTTAGTGGCAGCCCTGTTTATGTTTGCGATGATGAAACGTTTAGAGAAAGTCTGCTAAATGAGCGCACTGTTTGCACTGCTGCTCTCGGTCTTCACGTTTGTGGAGTACAATGTAGAGAATATCTTTGACACCCGTCATGACGAGGGGAAGCAGGACGAGGAGTTCCTGCCTGATGCCACGCGTCACTGGACGGAGAAACGCTATTGGAAGAAGCTGGACAGGATAGGCAAGTCTATCCTCTCCACTTCTGAAGATGGCATCCCCGACCTGATTGCGCTCTGTGAGGTGGAGAACGACCAGACATTGACAGACCTGACCAAGCGTTCGCTCTTGAGGAATGCAGGCTATGAGTATGTGATGACGCAGTCGCCTGATGCCCGTGGTGTGGATGTGGCGCTGATCTATTCGCCTTTCTCCTTTGGACTGATTCGTTCATACGGTCTGCGTGTGGATACTATTCCTGGGATGAAGCCGACGCGTGATATTCTCTATGCCTGTGGACAGTTGCAGTCGGGTGATACCCTACACGTCTTTGTGGTTCACGCGCCGAGCCGTCACGGTAGTGAGAAAACTACTCGTCCGTTCCGTATGCAGGCTGCCAACCGTCTGTTGCAGGCTGTGGATTCCATCAGGGCCATCACACCCGATGCAAGGATCCTGATCAGCGGCGACTTCAATGACTATCACGACTCCCCAGCCGTTCAGCACATTGCCCGTCACGATCTGAAGAATATCTCCAAGGAGGCAAGGGGCAGTTATGGGGTGAAGGGCACCTATCGCTATAAGGGCGAGTGGAACAGTCTGGATCATATCATCGTGTCGCCCTCTATATATAATAAGGTAGACACGGTCTTCATCCATTCCCCCAAGTTCCTGTTAGAGGAGGATAAGTTCTATGGCGGCTTCATGCCCCGCCGTACCTACAAAGGCATGAAATTCCAGAAGAAGGGCTTCAGCGACCATTTGCCGTTAGTCGCCCGCTTCAAGTTCTGATTACTTACGGATATTTGGTAATTGTAGACCGTAGCCTTGGCGGCGGTCTACATACCACATGGCCAGGGCTGTGAGGGCGGCACCGAGGGCGGTGAAGCCGAAGATGAGCATGGAGGTCTCGTAGGTGGGATCGGTCTCATTGGCCTTACCTACGAACATCGGGATGATGGCACGGCCGAAGTTCTGGATGAAGAAGATCATCGAGTAAGCGGTGCCGAGACATTTCAAAGGAATGATCTTGGGCACGCAGGGCCAGAGGGCTGCAGGGGCTAAGGAGTAGCCGACGGAGAGGATGACCATCAGGGTGATGGCTACCGTGCTACTGTGCATAGGCAGCGAGAAGCCGAAATGGACGGCAGTCAGCATCAGGGCACCTGTGATGACCAGCGTGACGCCTTTGCCATAGCGGTCGTAGATAAGTCCGAAGAGCGGAGTCATCAGGATGGTACCAAAGGGTGCTATCGATGAGAAGAAGCCTGCCACGTCAGGATCGACACCATATTTCATCACCATCAGCTTTGTGGAGAACTTCAGGAAGGGCGAGACGGCGGAATAAAAGAGCACGCAGAAGAGCGTGATGAGCCAGAATCCCGGATTGCGCAATGTCGTGCCAATGTCTGAGAAGTGGAATTCGTCATTATTATCAGACGACAATTCTTTTTGATTTGACGACAACTTGGACAACTTAGACAACTCTTTGTTATCGCCATTGATGGCGATTGTTGTCTTTGTTGTCCAAGTTGTCGTTTTATTATCTAAGCGGCGGTCCATGACGCAGAAAACCAGGAAGGCCAGCAGGCCGATGATGAGGAAGGAGAGTGAGAGAAGGAGCGGCGTTGAGAGGGTGAAATGGCGGGCGACGGGGGCAGAGATGCTCAGGGCGGCAGCGGTGCCCAAGCGGGCCATTGCCAACTGGATGCCCATAGCGAGGGCAAGCTCATGGCCTGTAAACCAGCGTACCATTGCCTTAGATACGGTGATGCCCGTCATCTCATAGCCTACGCCAAAGACGGCAAAGCCCAAAGAGGCCACAGCCACTGAGGTGGGAAGAGAGAAGTGAAAAGTGAGAAGTGAAAAGTGAAAAGTGTCCGTTGGAGGGAAGCCAGCTGTGACGGCATAGTACTTAATAAGCGTTCCTATGATCATCAGCGAGCAGGCGAGGGTGCCTGTAAAGCGGATGCCCATCTTGTCGAGGATGAGTCCTGAGAAGAAGAGCATGAGCAGGAACACGTTGATGAGTCCGCTGGAGCCAGAGAAGAATCCGTAGTCGCCTGGCGTCCAGCCCAGTCCGCCTTCCGCTGGTGATGCCTCCAAAAGCGTCTCTAATGGCGACATCACATCGTTGACGAAATACCCCATCATCATAGCCGTAGCCACAATGAATAGTACAGACCAGCGTGCAACGGGCGAGTCGTTGAGGCGAATCAGATGCTGCTTCAGACCACCCCGTCCTTCGGACACCCCTCCTGACTCAGGAGGGGAAATGGTTACCTTATTGTCGCCGTCACTATTCACTATTTACTTCTTTGCCCTTTACTTCTTCTTCACGGGGTCGCAGGTGAGGCCGCAGCCGAGTTTCTTGAAGATCTTACGGTCTACCTCGCTGAGCATAACCGTTGAGTGAACCTGACAGTCGCGCAGCTTAGGCAACTGCTCCAGGGCGCGACGGCAGTTCTCGTCGTGCTGGGAGAGCACGGAGAGGGCTACCAGCACCTCGTCGGTATGCAGGCGCGGATTCTTCGCTCCCAAGTATTGCGTCTTCGTCTTCTGCACAGGCTCAATGAGGCTCTGCGAGATGAGCTTGGCCTCATGGTCGATGCCAGCCAGATATTTCGTGGCGTTCAGCAACAAAGCTGCCGAGCATCCTAACAATGGAGATGACTTCGACGTGATGATTGTTCCGTCTTCCAGCTCGATAGCGGCGGCAGTATGTCCGCTCTGGATCTTCTTCTCGTAGGCAGCCACCGTCACCTTTCGTGTGGCAGTGGATATCTTCGCCTGATTGAAGAGCAGGCGGATCTTGTTCACCTCACTCTCATTGTCTGCGCCGTCGGCCATCTTATTGGTGGCGTCATAGAAGCGGCGGATGATCTCATTACGGCTGGCCTCACAGCACACCTCGTCGTCAGAGATACAGAAACCAATCATGTTCACGCCCATATCCGTAGGCGACTTATAGGGATTCTCGCCGTAGATACCCTCAAAGAGGGCATTCAGTACGGGGAAGATCTCCACGTCGCGGTTATAGTTGACGGCGGTCTTGCCGTATGCCTCCAAGTGGAAGGGGTCGATCATGTTCACGTCGTTCAGGTCGGCAGTGGCTGCCTCGTAGGCGATGTTCACGGGATGCTTCAGCGGGAGGTTCCACACGGGGAAGGTCTCGAACTTTGCATAGCCTGCACGCACCCCGCGCTTGTTCTCGTTGTAGAGTTGCGACAGACAAGTGGCCATCTTTCCGCTGCCAGGTCCGGGGGCCGTTACGATGACCAGCGGCCGTGAGGTCTCTACGAACTCGTTCTTGCCGAAGCCCTCGTCAGAGGCGATAAGTTCCACGTTGTGGGGATAGCCGTCGATGGGGTAGTGGAAGTAACTCTTGATACCTTCGCGCTCCAGACGGTGCTTGAACTGGTCTGCGGCGTGCTGTCCGTGATAGTGCGTGATGACGACGGAGCCCACCATGAAGTCACGACGCATAAACTCGTCGCGCAGTCGGAGTACATCCTCGTCGTAGGTGATGCCGAGGTCGGCACGTACCTTGTTCTTCTCGATGTCGTCGGCGCTGACCACAATCACGATCTCTATCGAGTCTCTCAGTTGGGCGAGCATGCGGAGCTTAGAGTCAGGCTTGAATCCTGGCAGCACGCGGGAGGCGTGATGATCGTCGAAGAGCTTGCCGCCCAGTTCCATATAGAGCTTGCCGTCGAACTGCGCGATGCGCTCACGGATGTGCTCAGACTGTATCTTGAGATATTTCTCGTTATCGAATCCTATTTTCATTGTTTATATGGTTTTTGTTTCCCCTCCTGAGTTAGGAGGGGTTAGGGGTGGTCTGAACAAGCGTCTCTTCAGACCCCCTCTAACTCCCCTGACTCAGGGGGAGAAGTGATTACTTGATATTCGGCAGTTCGAGGCCGATGCCTTTCTTCTTGTCGACGGCTTTCAGGACGAAGCCGAGGATGAGTGCGGCCACACCAAGACAGGCGAGCATCACCAACGGGGCGGTATAGTCGAACTGCGTGGGGTCTGTCACACCAGGGTTCGTGGCGTCGAGCACCTTGCCGATGAGCAGGGGGAACAGCCAGAGGCCGATGTTCTGTATCCAGAAAATCAGGGCATAGGCCGAACCGATCACTTTTGCATCGACGAGCTTAGGCACTGAGGGCCAGAGACTTGCAGGCACCAAAGAGAACGAGGCGCCCAGCACAAGAATCGTGGCGTAGGCGATGATGATACCACCAACGGCGTTGCCCTTGAACATAGGCAGCACGAAGGCGAATGTCAAGTGGCAGGCAATCAGCAGGATGGAACCTAAGACGAGCATCGAGGCAGCCTTGCCGTGATGGTCGAGATAGCTACCCAAGATCGGCGTAATCAGCACGGCCAGCAACGGGAACACGGCGAAGATCGACTCAGCCGACTGGCGCATGAAGCCCATATAACAATAGGTGATGAGCGCAAGAATCGAAAGAGCCAGCAGACCGTACCTCATGTTCGCCTTCTTCTGGAAGTTCGATGCGAAGCCGGCAGCAGCCACGATGAGCATGATGATATACTGCACGATGGTCACCGAGGACGATGCCCAGAACGAATCAGCGTCAGGAGCAGTCAGCGTGAGGTTGCATTGCAGCATGTTCACGGCGTACTTCTGGAAGGGGAAGATGGCCGAATAGTAGAGCACGCACAGCAGCGCCACGAGCCAGAAACCCAGATCAGAGAGAATCTTGCCGATATCAGAAACCTTGAAGGGGTCGTCCTTCTCCTCGGCCTCGCCCGTCTGCGAGTCGAGTTTCTGGTCCATGAAGAAGTACACGATGGTCATAATCAGGGCGATACACATCAGCACCACGCCAAAGGCGACGCTGCGGGTGACGCTCACCTCACCACCCAAACGGGCGAAGAACGGCGAGAAAATCATACACGTGGCCACACCCAGACGAGCTAAGGCCATCTCCGAACCCATCGCCAAGGCCATCTCACGGCCCTTGAACCACTTTACGATACCTCTCGACACCGTGATGCCGGCCATCTCACAGCCGCAGCCGAAGATCATAAATCCGCAGGCAGCGAACTTCGCCGAGGCGGGCATGCCCTGATAGAACGGCGAAACGCCCAGTTCGTCGAATACTGGAATATAGTTCAGATTCTCTGTAAACCACGTCTCCAAGCCGCTTCCCATGAACGATTCGCTCACAGCATACCACTTCACGCAGGCTCCGACGAGCATGACGGCTGCTGAGAGCACAGCGGTGAAGCGCACACCCATCTTGTCGAGGATGATGCCGGCGAAGATGAGGAAGAACACGAAAACGTTGAGGAACACCTCGGAACCCTGCATCGTTCCGAAGGCGGTCGAGTCCCAGCCGCGCGTCTCCTGCATCAGGTCCTTGATAGGGGAGAGGATGTCCATGAAGATGTAGCTGCAGAACATGGCGAGCGCCAGCAGCAGCAACGCCGTCCAGCGCATCGCGGCAGAGTCTCTGAGGGTCTTTTGAATTGCTTGTGTCATTTTAATGGGTTATTTTCTTAATTTGGCTGCAAAGTTACAAAAAATCGCATTAAAAGCCAAACATATATGGAAAAAAGGTGTGCAAAACAAAAGATTTATCCCTTTCGTCTCAGTACGAAATGTAAGGTTGCTGATAGAAAGAAACGTTGTGACTGGCAGAAAGGTGGCATGAAACGGATAAAAACTACGGTTTAAACTGACCGTGAAGGCCGTTTAAACCGTTCGTTGACTCCAGTCAACGCATTCGTCGACTTAAGTCAACGAACCATTTGACTCCAGTCAACGAATCATTTGACTTTGTGTCAACAAGTGATTTGATGATATATCTACGCTCCAGTGAACTTGCCGACGAAGAGGATCACGCCTGAGGAAGCCTCGCGAATCACATAGACAAAGGGTCGATTAGCGTGGAAAGTGGCCTTGGGGTATTCGACAGAGCCTGAACCCATTGACTGGTCTGTCTCACCAGCTACAGTCACAGCAGCAGCCTCTGAGCCCTCTTCGTTGACTTTGATCTTGGCCTTCTGGCGCATGATCTCGATATAGACAGGCAGTCCGCACATATTGGGAATCTCTGCCATTCCATCATCAAAAGCCCGATTGATGCCCATCTTCTTCATCAGTCCGATGAGGCCGTCCTCTAAATCGTCCGTATCAGAGGATGTCTCATAGCGTGGCAGCTTCAGATCTACCTCATGGGGGGTGAGGATGTATTCTGGAAGCTTATCATCCATCGTGCCGCAGGGGTATGTCTCTATCGAGCTGAAGCCATTGTCGATGATGAAGTCGATGACGTCGCTGATTGTGTTATTACCCTCTGGTAGCATGACGGTCATCGTCCACATACCATTGCCGTAGGGTATCCTGACGGCGGAGAAGGTGCTTGTGAGACAATAGTTGATCAACACGTTCTGATGCATCGTTGGTAGTGTCGTGCTGCCTTTCTCTGTGGTGAATGTCTCGTCCTTCGTGTTCTTAGGGTCGAACTTCGAGGCCCAGTCTGCCTTGAAATAGATGGCGTTAAGCAGGTAGGATATGATCGCGGGGTCTATTTTATCCAGGATGGTAGGTATCATGCCGTTGGTTTTCTCGCTGCACCAGCCGTTGATGTGGTCAAGTGTCTCAGGAGCCTTAAAGTCGAGGGCTTCGGCTTTGGCATCGTAGTAGGTCTGCATGTCCTGAGTGAATTGTGGCTTCAGCGTGAAGCTCTTGTTCAGGAAGATGGCGTTGGCGATGTTGAGTGTCACCTTGTCATCCACTTTTGGCAAGCCGTCGATCAACTTCTTACAGTAGTCATTCACGGCCTGAATGCCTCCCTCGTGGAAACCCAGCGTCTCTTCTAACTCCTTCTCTGTCAGTCCCGTAGCCGCATCGTTCACCATTCCTAAGACGTAGGTGATGCTCAACGGTGAATAGATAAAGCTCTTCCCGCTGCGATCCGTCTCATTGACGGTATTCAGGAAATTGAGCGCAAATTGGTTGTTGTCATAAGCAAACGCCCGTTGCTCTGGGGTCAGATTGATGGGTTCAGACTCCGACAACATGTTCACTATCGTCTTGGTCTCGCCAAAACTCACTTCATCCTCCGAGGAGGAACATGACAGCAGCATGCAGCTCGCTGCCAGCATAAGATACATTTGCTTTTTCATATATGAGGTTCAATAAGATTTTTATTATCCGCACGATATAATTTAAGGTGTATGGTGTTGTTTCCAGAGTACCCGTTGTTAACCTCTTCCCATTCCATGTGGTCAGACGAGAAGTGCTCAATGATGAATTCATACTCCACTTGTCCGTAATAGGTCTCTGCTCCCAGAAAATGCAGGATGATGTGATTGTCCTTGAGTTCATACTTGAACTGCCTCGTACTGATGTCAGAGGTGCCTGTACCATCGGCAAAGAAAGTGAATTCCCACATGTCACAAGTATCACCGTAATCGGGATTGTTGCTGTGATGAGAAGCATTCCATTTCCCAACTAACCCATAGAGATTGACAGATGTATTGCCATTCTCATCGTCATTGTTGCATCCTGCTAGCATTAGCAGAAGCATGCTCATACATAGAATACTGATCTTCTTCATATACGTTTTTATTGAATGTTTACACCCTTATAATGACGAAAAACGGGAAATCTTGGAAAGAATTGTGTTAAAGAATCAAAAAAGAACGCGATTCTTTACAAGATTTCCGTACTTTTGGTATTATAAAGGTAGAACGAATAAAGTTTTATGGTCGAGAATCTCGTTGAGCGCATACGGCAGAAAGACCAGAGGGCGATGAGCCAACTCTATCAGATGTATATCCGTGAGTTGTCATCGGTCTGCTACCGCTTTGTGCCTTCCCAGAGTGATGCGAAGGACGTGCTGCAGGAGAGTTTCGTGAAGATCTTTGCATCGATTCCGACCTTAGACTATCGAAGCGAGAAGGCGTTCAGGACTTGGATGAGGAAAGTGGTGGTGAACGAAGCCCTCCTGTTCCTCAGGGAACGCAAGAGACTGAAGGCGTCGCTGGGCATGAGGATCGTGGAGCCTGACTTGGAAACATCGTCAGGCACTCTGACGACGGACGAAGAAGCCATTGATACTGAGACGCTTACGCCTGAGATATTGCATCGGCTGATCAGCGAACTGCCTGACGGATGTCGAATCGTAGTGAACCTCTACGTCTTCGAGGGCTATTCACACAGGCAGATTGCAGAGCTCCTAAATGTCAGCGAAAGCACCTCAGCCTCGCAACTCTATTACGCAAAGCAACTGTTGGCAAGAAGAATCAAGGAACTAAAGAAGGGAAGACAATGAATGACGACTGGGCTGAAAGACTGAGAAAGCATCTGGAGAACTATGAAGTGGAGCCCCCTCCAGAGCTTTGGGAATCCATCTGCGAGCGGTTAGGGATAGACCCTGAGCCTGCTCCAGAGCCTGTTCCTGCCAAGAAACCAGCCCAAATCAAGCGTTGGATTTGGGCTGCTGCAGCAGGGATATTGGCGCTGGTGGGTGTCTTTGTGGCCTATCAATGGGGAGATGAAGAGGTTGTCGCTGAAGCTGAAAAGGTCTCAAACGCAGTCGCAAAGGAGCCTGTGTTGTCGCAGATTCAAGAGGAACTAGTCGTTGATGAAAAAACTTCTTATCAGTTGATGGCAATTAAGACTCATAAGCAGAATCAGGGGAACAGTTCCTTGATTCATGCGAACAGCTCCTTGATTCAGGCTTTGCCTCAGCATCAAACCGTCTGTCCTCCTGATTCTGCTGTGGCAGAGACCAGCCAATCAGACAGAAATCTTGAAGAAAACTCTCGTGATTCTGTTCGTCAGAATCATGATGCAGTCCCTATGATTACTGAGTTATACCCAGAGGCAATTCCTGTTCCCGCTAAGAAACAGGCCTCAGACGCTGGCAAATGGACTATTGGCCTCAATGCCTCTGGAGGGTTATTGGCTTCGAACAACTCTGTTTACACTGACAGGCTGTATCATCAAACCGATAAAATCGGCATGCTGGATGAAGCACAAAGTATTGCTGACGATGATTATTATCATGATCCTACTGCCCAAATAAATTATAATCATCCTTATTATGGTTATGAATCATCCTATACCATCACTGAACATCTCTCAAAACATCGCTTGCCTATACGCTTTGGCTTGAGCCTGCATTATCAGTTCCGTCCTCGTCTGGCCTTCATGAGCGGCATCAGCTATACCCGTCTTTATTCAGAGTTCAGCTTCCCGCTCTATGGGAATATCAGCTATAGCCAGCGGTTGCACTATATCGGTGTGCCTCTTGGTGTTGCCTGGCAGCTGTGGGCGGCAAACCGTTTTAGTGTCTATCTCGCTGGTGGGGCGATGGTGGAGAAGTGCGTGAGTGTCAGCATTGACGGAGACTATACGGGCCAGAAACCTTGGCAGTGGTCTGTCAGTGGGGCTATTGGTGCTGAGTATGCCTTTACCTCTTTATTGGGTGCATACATAGAACCGTCGCTGGGTTATTACTTCAGCGACGGCACTCAGTTGGAACATTATTATAAGGAACATCCGCTGGCGCCCTCCATCGAGTTCGGCCTGCGGATGCACTTTGGGCGTTAACTTACTTCTTCAGCCAGCGATCGAGCCAGTTGAAGTAGGTGCGCTGCCAGAGGATTCCGTTCTGGGGTTTCAGCACCCAGTGGTTCTCGTCAGGGAATATCAGCAGTTCTGCAGGGATGCCCTTCATACGGGCAGCATTGAAGGCCGACATTCCTTGGGTGGCATTGATGCGATAGTCCTTCTCACCGTGGATGCAGAGGATGGGGGTATCCCAGTTCTCTACAAACCTGTGGGGCGAATTATCATAGGTCTTCTTGGCATTTGCTGTCTGATGCTTGTTCCAGAAGGCATTGTCATACTCCCAGTTAGAGAACCAGTTCTCCTCGGTTTCTGTGTACATGGCTTCGAGGTTGAAGGCTCCGTCGTGGGAGATGAACGCCTTGAAACGCTTGTCATGATGGCCTGCGAGGTAATAGACGCTGAAGCCTCCGAAGCTGGCACCTACGGCTCCAAGCCTGTCCTTATTGACGTATGGCAGGTTATTGGCAGCATCGTCGATGGCAGCGAGATAGTCTTTCATACACTGACCTGTCCAGTCTCCGCTGATTTCCTCCAGCCATTCCTGTCCGAAGCCAGGCAGACCACGACGGTTGGGAGCCACAATCACATAACCGTGAGCTGCCATAATGAAGAAGTTCCAACGGTAGCTCCAGAACTGTGAGACAGGACTCTGCGGACCTCCCTCGCAGAAGAGCAGGGTGGGGTATTGCTTGGTCTCGTCGAAGTTCGGCGGCAGAATGATCCAGGTGAGCATTTCCTTGCCGTCGCTGGTCTTCACCCAACGCTGCTGTACGGTGGGCTTTGCCAACTGGTCGAGGATGTGCTTGTTCTCGAAGGTCAGCTGGGTGATAGTCGTTTTCTCAGGCTTCTTGAAGTTGGGCGTTACGATGTAAAGATCGGCAGGAGCCAGGAAACTGTGACGCTCCATCAGCAGTTGCTTGCCGTTGTTCATCAGACTCAGCGATCCGAAGTCTGCCCAGTTGTCTGTGATCTGCTTCAGTTCTCCCTTCCAGTTGACGGCATAGAGGTTCTCCGTAGCGTGCCACACACCGATGAAATAGATCATGGCATCCTTATTGTCGCTCCATACGAAGGCATCGACATTGGAGTCAAACGACTCCGTCAGGTATTTCTTCTCGCCAGTAGCTAAGTTATAGCAGCACAGGCGGTTACGGTCTGCCTCATAGCCATTGCGCTCCATCGAGAGCCAGGCGATATACTGGCCGTCAGGAGAGAACTGAGGATTGGTGTCATAGCCCACATTATTGGCAAGATTCTCCTTGGCGTCCACCTTCTGATACTTCATCGTGATGGTCGGATCGATCTCTGGTTCTACGTATCCTTCGGGCTTGCAGAGGTTCTTTGTCTCGCGCGTACCTATTTTATATATATAGATATCAGAATCGGTAGAGATAGAGTAGGCCAGACCAGTCTTCTTGCGACAGGTGTAGGCGATGCTCTTGGAGTCAGGACTCCAGGCCAGCTGTTCCATACCTCCGAAGGGTTCCATCGGACACTCATAGGGCTCACCCTCGAGGATGTCCGTTCCGTTAGCAGCGATACCGTCGCTGTTGACCTCATACACATAGGGATGCTGGATGCTCTCCACATAGTGATCCCAGTGGCGATACATCAGGTCTGTCACCAGACGGCCCGTAGCCTTTGGCAGGTCATCGGGGTTCTTCTGGATGATATCGTTGAAGTCGATGCTATGGAGGAGGATGACCTTACTGCCATCAGGCGAGAACTTGAAGCCTTCGATGTCCTTGGAGGTCTTGGAAATCTGCTTGCGGTCTGTGCCGTCGGCATTCATCGTCCAGAGTTGTCCTCCCGTGAGGAAGGCGATCTTGCCTTGATACCATGTGGGATCAGTCTCACTCTTCGTGCCTGTGGTCAGCGTGGTGTTGCCTGTACCATCGGCATTGATGATGGCAATCTTCTGCTGGCTCTTGTTGGCCTTCACACTGTAATAGCCAATCTGATAGACAATTTTACTGCCGTCGGCACTGGCCTCGGCAGTTCCGATACGTCCCATTGCCCAGAGGGCCTCGGGGGTCATCAGGTCACTTGTCAGCTTGATGTTCTGCTTTCCGATCTTCACGTCGTCCTGAGCTTTTGCGCTGCCGCTGAAACCAATCATCAACGAAACAGCAATCATTAAAATCTTATTCATTTCTTATTGGTATTTATTTCCCCTCCTAAGTTAGGAGGGGTTAGGGGTGGTCTGAACAAGCGCATCTTCAGACCCCCTCTAACTCCCCCTGACTCAGGGGGAGAATGGGATTACTTCTTTTGGTTCATTCTTTGTTTCTGCAACTCCTCAGCCTGCTTCTGCATGGCAGCAAGGCGCGAGGCAAGGCCACTGGTCTTTTTTGTCGGGTTGTTCTTATTCTCCTTGTACTTGGCCTCGAGGATGGCAAGCAGTTTCTCGTCGTTGGTGGTCTTGCGGAGGGTCCACATGATGGCGGCGGAGAAGAACAGGGAGATGAAGTAGTAGAAGTTCAGACCACTGGAGTAGTCGTTGAACATGAAGAAGAACATGATGGGCATGAGGTACATCATCCATTGCATCATCTTCATCTGCTCAGCCTGGGCTCCTACCATCTGGTCCTTCTGCTGGCGCATGGTCATATAGCTGTAGAGCACGTTTGCAACGCAGAAAAGAATACAGGTCAGTGAGAGGTGATCGCCGATACCCCAGATGTTCGTGCTCCATTCGATGATGGGATCGTAGGTGGAGAGGTCTTCCATCCACATGAATGACTCACGACGCAGCTGGATGGCGTTAGGCACGAAGAAGAACATAGCCATCCAGATGGGGAACTGGATGAGCATCGGCAGACAGCCTCCGAGGGGCGAAACGCCATATTGGGAGTACATCTGCATCATGGCCTGCTGCTTCTTCATGGCATCCTCAGGCTTGTTGTATTCCTTCGTGGCCTCGTCGAGTTTCGGCTTCAGTACACGCATCTTGGCTGATGACATATAGCTCTTCTTCACCATCGGGAAGGTAATGACCTTCAGCAAGAGGGTGATCAGTATCAGCACGATACCCATCGAGAAGCCCCATGACGTGAGCCAGTCGAAGACATAGATGGTGAACCAGCGGTTGATCCAGCGTACCAGCCACCAGCCAAGGTTGACGAGCTGCTCCAGATCGAGGTCTTTACCGAACTCACTCTGCTGCTCCACATCCTTAATAAGGCGGAAGTCGTTGGGACCGATATACATCTCAAACTCCGAAGGCTGGGCACCTGTGGGGTCGAAAGCGGTCTTGAGTTTGGCATTGAACTGTTTGAGGAATCCGCTTCCCTTTTCCTGTGGGATGCTGGTGAGCAACGATCCGCCACGGAAGTCATCCTTGGCGATGAGGGCTGCGGAGAAGAACTGGTTCTTGAAGGCCACCCAGTCGAGCGTCTCTTCAATCTTCTCGTCAATCTTTTCAGACGTTTCGTTCAGATAGTCCGTTCCGCCAAGCTTCTCCTTATAAGTAACAGAGGTGTAACGGTTCTCAAATGTAAAGCCTTTCTCCTGCTGACGGGCCAGGTCGTTCCATTCGATGTCCATCTCCTTGTAGTTGGGAGCGAAGACGCCAGCCAGACCATTGGCAGTCAGTGAGAAGTGGAGCAGATAGTCCTTGCCCAGGCGATAGTCGAACACGATGCTGCCGCCATTGCCTGCCTCTGCCGTCATTGTGACGGTAGAGTCGCTGACGTTGGAAGGCGTGAAATAAAGGTCCTGTGTGATGATGTTATCCTGCTTGCCTGCCAACATGAAGTTCATCTGCTGGGTCTTCTGGTCAAATAGGATCACACCCATGTTGTTGTCACGGTCTTCGAAGTTCTTGATGAGTGCCTTCGAGATGGTGCCGCCCTTCGTGTCGAAGGTCAGTTCCACCTTGTCGTTCTTCAGAACAACCTCCTGGTTGGTACCGTTGAGGGCAGGGAAGAAGAGCGCTGTGGTGTCACCCTTGGCAACACTGTCGGCCTTGGCCTTACGGGCTTCTGCTTCTGCCTGCTGTTTCTTGATGGCGTTTTCCTTGATGACAGCCGCGATGCTGTCTTCCTTGCGCTGGGCCTCAATCTGTTCGGCAGAGGGCTGGTTGAACCAGCTGAAACCGATGAGCACCACCGCAATCAGTACAAATCCGATAATAGTATTCTTGTCCATATTCTTGTTTGTTTCCTTAAAACAGGGTGCAAAGGTACGAAATATAATTGATAATTGTTGATGGATAATTGAAAATTGTATAGGCAGGATTAATTTTTTCACTTTTTCCTATTCACATTTCACTTATTTTTGTATCTTTGCACTCAGTTATGCGTAAACTGATTTTATTATCCGCGGCAGTCATGACGCTCAGCGCCAGCGCCGCACAGCCCAATGACAGTCTCGACGCAAGGTACTATCGTTTGTTTGCGCCAGTGACTTTCTATCACAATGTTGCCGACAAGGCTTTGGCACTCAATTCTGATGCTGCAGGCAAGGATGCTGTGGCCGACGAGGTGGATGCCACCTTGTTGAATGTGTATCTGAACCGTCCCGATCTGGTCAGTGCCACAGAGACGGAACTTCGTGAGACAGGCTCTATCCGTGATGATGTAGACCAGCCCATTGAGAATCAGGTGGTGCTCGTCGATAGGGTAGAGGCTCCCGTTATTGATGAGCCAGAGGATGCTCCGGATTCTGTAGTGGTTCAGAAACCCAAGTTCTGGACTTACAAGGGCGATGGTTTCCTGCAGTTCATGCAGAACTATGTGACGGACAACTGGTATAAAGGTGGTGAGTCGAACTATTCGATGGTCGGTTCAATCGTGTTGGAGGCCAATTATGACAACAAGAACAAATGGAAGTGGGACAACAAACTGGAGGCTAAACTTGGTTTCCTTCGTTCTCCTTCAGACTCCGTCCATAAGTTCAAGGCTAACGAAGACCTGATCCGTCTGACCTCTAAACTGGGACTTGAGGCAGCCAAGAACTGGTACTATACCTTGCAGTTCCTGGCCTACACGCAGTTCACCCGAGGTCTGAAGGCTAACGATCCCTTCGTTTATTCAGACTTCTGTTCTCCTTTGAACTTGAACCTCGCTCTTGGTATGGATTACAAGGTGAACACACTGAAGGAGCGCCTGACGGGTACGATCAACATCTCTCCGTTTGCCATCAACTACCGCTATGTGGATCGTCTTGAACTGGGTCCCTCTTTCGGTCTGGAGCCAGGTAAGCACTCTTTGCTGGACTTCGGTTCACAGCTGACAGCCGACCTCGAGTGGAAGATGAATGAGAATGTCACGTGGAAGACGCGTTTTTATGCCTTCACGTCCTATAAGCGTTTCGAGTTGGAATGGGAGAACACCTTCGAGCTTCGCGTGTCGAAGTATATCACTGCCAACCTGTTCCTCTTCCCGCGCTTCGACGATTCCGGTGTGAGGGATGACGATCACGGTTATTGGCAGTTTAAGGAGTACAGCTCCATCGGCTTCGCCTATAAGTTCTAAAAAAGCAAATCGCCCGCCAAATTCGGCGGGCGATTTAATTTTACTCGGCTTTTGTCATTTCACCTTCTATATAAAGGCGTGTCATCTCAACGGCGCCGTTGGTCCTCACCGTGATGGACTTCTTGAAATGACCGGGGAATTTGCCTGTGCCGTTATAGGTCACCTTGATCTCACCCTTCTCACCTGGTTGGATAGGATTCTTGGTGTACTCGGGAACCGTACAGCCACAGGAGGCAACAGCCTGATTGATCACCAAAGCGGTCTCACCGACATTGGTAAAGGTGAATGTGCAACTGACCACAGGATTCTTCTCGGAGAAGGTTCCGAAATCGTGTGTCAGCTTATCAAACTTAATCTCTGCGGGCTTCTGGGCCAGTGCGACATTCATTCCGCAGAAAAACAGCATTGTAAATAATAAAATCTTCTTCATATTCCTGATAGTTTAAATGATTTTCTGCGGCAAAGGTAATAAAAAAAGTGAAAAGGTGAAAAGGTGAAAAGGTAAAAAACAAGAAAAGTAATGTCCTTTAACTCCTTTTAACTTCTTTGCCTTCTTTAACTCCCATATATTTGTGTACCTTTGCACCTCAAATAGAATAAAAGAAACATCAATATGTATAGAAGTAAGACTTGTGGAGAGTTACGACTCTCAGATGCCGGCAGCGTTGTCACACTGGCCGGATGGGTTCAGCGAAGCCGTAAGATGGGTGGTATGACCTTCGTCGATCTGCGCGACCGTTATGGTCTGACCCAGTTGGTTTTCAATGAGGCTGACGATGCTGAACTGTGCGAGCGTGCCAACAAACTGGGACGTGAGTTCTGTATTCAGGTAAAGGGTGAGGTCAGTGAGCGTCAGAGCAAGAATCCCAAGATGCCTACTGGTGATATTGAGATCCTGGTCAAGGAACTGAATATCCTGAGTGAGAGTCTGACACCTCCGTTCACCATCGAGGATAATACCGACGGTGGCGATGACATCCGCATGAAATACCGCTATCTGGATTTGCGTCGTGCTGCTGTCCGTAAGAACCTCGAACTGCGTCACCGCATGACCATCCTGATTCGTAACTTCCTCGATGGTAAAGATTTCATCGAGGTTGAGACGCCTATCCTGATTGGTTCCACACCTGAGGGAGCCCGTGACTTCGTGGTGCCCTCTCGTATGAATCCCGGACAGTTCTATGCACTGCCTCAGTCTCCTCAGACCTTGAAGCAGTTGCTGATGGTGAGTGGCTTCGACCGTTACTTCCAGATTGCCAAGTGCTTCCGTGATGAAGACTTGCGTGCAGACCGTCAGCCGGAGTTCACGCAGATTGATTGTGAGATGTCGTTTGTGGAGCAGGAGGATGTGCTCCAGCTCTTCGAGGATATGGCCCGCCATTTATTTAAAGAGGTACGTGGCGTCGAACTTCCTCCGTTGCAGCGGATGACATGGCACGAGGCTATGCGTCGTTTCGGTTCTGATAAGCCCGACCTCCGCTTTGGTATGGAGTTCGTGGAACTGATGGATCAGCTGAAAGGCACTGGTACATTCCCTGTTTTCAATGAGGCTAATTATATCGGTGGTATCTGTGTGCCCGGTTGTGCTGACTATACCCGTAAGCAGTTGGATCAGTTGACGGACTTTGTGAAACGTCCGCAGGTGGGTGCCAAGGGATTGGTCTATGTGAAGTTCAATACTGATGGCACAGTGAAGTCGAGCATCGACAAATTCTATGAACCTGAGGTCTGGGCCAAGGTGAAGGAGGCTATGGGTGCCAAGGATGGCGACCTCGTGCTGATTCTCTCTGGTGACAATGCCAACAAAACCCGCGTGCAACTCTGTACACTCCGTCTGGAGATGGGTGACCGTCTTGGTTTGCGTGATAAGGACAACTTTGTATGTCTTTGGATTGTTGACTTCCCGCTCTTTGAGTGGAGTGATGAGGAACAGCGTCTGATGGCTACGCACCATCCGTTCACGATGCCTAATCCCGATGATATTCCTCTGCTCGATACGGCTCCTGAGAAAGTTCGCGCCGTGGCTTATGACTTTGTCTGCAACGGTGTCGAGGTCGGTGGTGGTTCCCTCCGTATCCATGATGGTAAATTACAGAAAAAGATGTTCCAGATTCTGGGCTTCACTCCCGAGCGTGCTATGGCTCAGTTCGGCTTCCTGATTAACGCCTTCAAGTACGGTGCACCTCCCCACGCAGGTCTGGCTTTCGGTCTCGATCGTTTCGTGTCGCTGATGGCTGGTCTAGATAGTATCCGTGACTGTATTGCTTTCCCGAAGAACAACAGTGGTCGTGATGTGATGTTGGATGCTCCGGGCGAACTGGATCCGAAACAGTTAGAGGAATTGAACCTGCAAATTGATATTCATCAAGAATAAGTCGCTTTCTGTCAAAAATGCTTAAATATTAATAAGGTGTCTGAATAAATAGTCTTACCTTTGCACCCGTTAAAAAGAAATTTACTTCACAAAAGTATTAATATTAAAAAAACTATGGCAGAAAAGAAAGCAACAGCTAAGAAGGCTACTGAGACAAAGGCAGCCGCAGCTAAGAAGACAACAACCGTAAAGAAGGCCGCTGCTCCTAAGGCAGCTGAAAAGGCAGTTTTCACAGTTAACGCTGAGAATGCTGGTTTCAAGGCTGGTGATGTTTATCA
This sequence comes from uncultured Prevotellaceae bacterium, assembly GCA_900316445.1. Lineage (GTDB taxonomy): Bacteria > Bacteroidota > Bacteroidia > Bacteroidales > Bacteroidaceae > Prevotella. Next base: position 144,066 of record ONCZ01000001.1, read on the forward strand.
GGCACTGGCAGCAGCAGGTAAGGCTCTCGCCGTTAAGGAGATTGCTAAGGCTGCAAAGATTTCTGAGGAGGAGACTCTTCTCGGTCTCGGCTGGCTCTTCAAGGAGGGCAAGCTCGCTAACGATGGTGAGAAAGTTACATTGGCTTAATCCGTTAACGTACTATAGAAAAGGTCGGTAAACTCTTTACCGACCTTTTTTAATCTTATGACATACGACAGGCAGATTCTTAAAATACTTTCCGATGTGGGTGAACAGGGCATCAGTGTGCAATTGTTGGCCAAGCATGTCTATAATCAGAATGTGTCTCTGTTTTATACGCCAGATATGGACGAGATCCGTTCGTATGTCCAGCAGTATCTGTTGAAGAATTCCAAGTCAACAGCATCATTGGTCGAGAGTATGGAACGTCGTGGGTATTATCGTCTGAACACGCAGAACAATGCCGATGCCCGTCAGTTGATGATTTCATTCCATGAGGAGACCAATCCCGAAGAAAAAGAGGAGAAGCCCGCAAAAGACCTCTCCCTTGATTTGTTTGCCTGAATAGGTATCCTTTATCTTTGTTTGTACACTTTCTCGTAGAGGTCGAGCAGATGCTCTGCTGTCTGTTGCCATGAGAATTGCTCGGCCCGTACGAGTCCTATCTCCTTTTGTAGCTTATAGAACTCGTTGTCTTCTTCCAATCGGATCATCATATCTGTAATTTCGTCGGGATTCTCAGGGTTGATGAGGATGGCATCAGGCCCTCCGATCTCTGGCATAGACGAGGTGTTTGAGGTGATAACTGGCGTTCCACAAGCCATAGCTTCCAGCAAAGGAATACCGAAACTCTCCCTAAGAGACGTGTACAAGAAAGCGAAGGCGTTATTATATATATAAGGTAGGTCGCTGTTGATGATATAACCGGGCATAACGACATGCTGCATCATCTCCTCCAAGTGGTTGCGTTTGACAATGTCATCCAGATATGCCTTGTCGAGATCAGCCATCAGCAACTTACGTTTCATACTCGACCTCTCCAAATATTTGGCATAGGCAATTAGTGTGCGCTCGGTATTCTTCTTGGGATCGGTGTTGCCTAAGAAGAAGAAATAGCCAGGCTCTTCGATGTATTTTTGATAGATATGTTCGGTATCGGCGGTGGGCTTGAACCATTCGTTATAACCATTGTAGATCATCGCCATTCTCTCCTGAGGGATGTTTAACTTCGACATGATGTTGTTCATCTCGTAGTTGGACACTGTGATGATGCGTTGGCATTTCTTGAGAATCTTGGGCACGACCAGTCTACGATAGAACCAACCCATATTCTGATAGAGCGATTTGTTGTTCTTGTCCCTCGGTTCCAGGAAGATGATGTCGTGGAGTGTCAGAATCAATGGAGCCTTGCAACGGATGGGGGCTGTATTGCTCGTACAGTGTAACATGTCGAGGTTCAGTTCCTTGACTGCCTTTGGAAGAGTAATTTGTTCCCAGACAGGATAGAAGGAGCCTCCGATTTCGATGACGTGGAAATTCTTCTTATCTTCCAGACAGACATCTTCCCCAGGAGCAACAAACACGAAATACTCGTTCTTCGTATCCATCTTCTGCAGTTCCTTGATTTCCTGCAGCACGACATAATCCATGCCGTGTTTGTTCTTACGAAAGATACGCTGTGCTTCAATACCTATTCTCATAGCTGTTTAATTACTTTTGCGGGAACACCAGCCACCAATGAGTGGGGCGGAACGGCCTTGGTTACTACTGCACCAGCTGCTACCACCGAGTGAGTGCCGATGCTCACTCCTGGTAAGATGACTGCATTGGCACCAATCCATACGTCGTCATCTATGGATACCGGTGTCGTACTAACACCCTGCTCGTCAATTCGCTTATCTGTTTCTGAGAAGTTGTGATTCAGTGCTGTGACCGTGATGCCCTGAGCCAAGTTGACATGACTTCCGATAGTCACTGGTCCGATGATGGTATTATGCAGTCCCACTCTGGTATAGTCACCGATAATGACATCTCCCACGGCATTGTTGATACAAGCACCAGATTCGATAACCGAATAACTACCTAAACGGAACTTTCGGTAAGGTGGTGTATCCATCCTTACAGAACGGTGAATCACCGAGTGTCTGCCTCGGTGTTGGTAGAGGGGAGCCAGCAAACGAACATACCATCTTGGACGTGTTTCCACCTGGTTCATGATGAGCCAATCCACCAGCCGTTTCAGCTTCGGATTGCCCTTGAACTTTTGTCTGACAGATTCGTTATTCATCTGATTATTCAGTTTACGACGACAAAAATACGAATATATTTGCATATATCCAAATTTTTTTCTATTTTTGCAGAAAAATAAGCGAATTATGGATAAACAGTATGACTATTTGATTGTCGGCGCAGGTATCTATGGTGCCACTTTTGCTTGTATGGCACACCGTCAGGGTAAGCGTTGTCTGATCATCGACAAGCGCAATCATTTGGGTGGAAACATCTATTGTGAGAATATCGATGGCATCAATGTCCATAAGTATGGTGCCCATATTTTCCATACCTCTAACAAACAGGTATGGGACTTTGTGAACTCCATCGTCGAGTTCAACCGATACACAAATTCGCCCATCGCCAACTATAAAGGCAAACAGTATAACCTGCCGTTCAATATGAACACCTTCTATCAGATGTGGGGTGTGCTGACTCCGGCAGAGGCTCAGGCCAAGATTGAGGAACAGCGTCAGGAAGCCTTGGAACGTATGAAGGCTGATGGTGTTACCGAGCCTCGTAATCTGGAAGAGCAGGCACAGTTGTTGATAGGCAAGGATATCTATGAGATTCTGATCAAAGGCTATACCGAGAAACAATGGGGAAGGAAATGTAGTGAACTCCCGGCATTCATCATCAAACGACTGCCAGTTCGTTTTGTCCACGACAATAACTATTTCAACGACCGTTTCCAAGGCATTCCGATGGGAGGCTTTAATAAACTTATTGATGGTATGCTCGAAGGTGTGGATATCAAGTTGAATACCGACTTCTTTGATGATCGTCAGCATTGGGAACAGATTGCCGATAAGATTTTGTATACGGGTAAACTCGATGAATATTATGACTATCGTTTCGGCAAACTGGAATATCGTACGGTACGTTTTGAAGAGGAGATTCTTGATATGCCCAAACTACCAGGGTAATGCCGTTATGAACTTCACCGATGCTGAAGTTCCCTATACCCGTATCATCGAGCACAAGCATTTCGAGATGTTTGGCGATGATGTCTATAAATGTCCGAAGACAGTCATCTCCCGTGAATACTCATCTGAATGGAAAGAAGGCATGGAACCGTATTACAGTGTGAACGATGAACGGAATATGTCCCTCTATCAGCGGTATAAGGACCTGGCCGACCATGAGCCGAACCTTGTCCTTGGAGGTCATCTGGCTGAGTACAAGTATTACGATATGGCCCCAATCGTGGAGAAAGTGATGGGACTCTTTGCAGAGTAGTCTAAACCTATTTTTCCAAGAGTTGCTTCCATTGCCCGGCGATTTCGTTAACGTCAAATCGCTGGGCAATTGCTATAGCTTCATCCGATTTCTTTTGCCAGTCCAGGTGTGTGGCATCTTCCAACCGTTGTGCCAGTTCTTCAATATCCCCATTCTTAAAGAACATGCCGAAGTCGCCCATGATCTCTTTACTTGTGGGCAAATCAGATGATACGATAGGCAAACCATGAGACATTGCTTCGACCAGTACTAGTCCAAATCCTTCCCAACGGGAACTTAATATATATATTTGTGCATTAGAATAATATGTTTGGATGTATTTGGTAAAGGGGTGAATGAATATCCTATCAGACAGTTTGTATTCAGTGATGAGTTGGTAGTACATGCCTTCTTCTGGTCCTTCGCCAACGATGTCTAATTTCCAATCTGTATTCATGTGTGAAAAAAGATGGAAAGCCTTTATCAGCAGGTCGAATCCTTTGTGGTGATGGGAAAACCTTCCTATTGCCAGGAATCGTTTGGATGTTCCTTCCGATAGTCTTCCTGGTACCAATGTCAATGGATTGTAGATTACAGATGGTCTTATTGCGTCGTCGTATGATTGATAGGATTCTACATCATGATGGCACAACAATACTAATTCATCAAGTTTCCTGAATTGATAGACATAATGTCGTTTTCTGTCTTTCCCGATATAAATAAAGGTGTCACCAAATAGTGCCTCAAATGAATTATGAATCCATCCAATAACCTTCACATTTGGTAGGCTTTTCCTGATAGTTGCAAGCCGTGCTGCGAGTGGTGCGTGTACACCGATGATGATATCATATTTCCCTTGTTGTAGTTCTTTAGTAAGAGCTTTTCTCAGTTCATAAGGGAAAGAACTGTAAGAGTAGAGATTCGACATCCATTTGCTTTTGGGATGCAGTCTCATGTATAATCCGCTGTATACTTTACGTATCCAGTCTATGTGTTTTTTGATGGGCGGATAGGAAAAAAATCTATAGCGTAGGTTCGCTTCCTCAAGGCTGTAAAGAGTCAGATCTTTCCTTTCTGGATTATCGAAGGTTGTAATAGTGACGTCATAGTCATTTGCCAAATACTTGGCAATAACAGCTGTGACTCTCTGTACACCACCAACGCTGAAAATACTGTCTACTAAAAAGCAAATTCTTTTCTTCATTCAAATAGACATTTAATAATCTTTTCCATTTGCTTTTCCCACGAAAGATCGCTGATGGATTCTCTAATGTCCTGAGGCGAGAGGTGTAATTGTCTGTAGAAGTGGATGAGCCTGTCAATGTCTATTGGGGACTCGTCAGCAGGAGCCTTCAGTACATAAGGACTGTTGTCGAAATCATTATCGGTTTCTGAGTAGATGAAAGGAATGCCTCTAGCTGCATATTCTCTGTTCTTGAGAGTCTTTATTTTCTGGATACCTGCCCTGTGTCGTCCAAGGCTTCCGACACCAAAATCACAGAGGGCAAAAATATCATCAAGCCCCTTTCCATATTGTTTGCCGTGTAAAATGACGAATTCTTTTATGTTGTGTTCACTGATGAGTCCATTGATTTCGTTTTCTACTTCTTTTGAATAGAAATAGCCAACAATGTGGAAGCGCACAATGTAGTCTTTTGGATGGGAGTAGTATTCTGCCAGTCCCTTCAAGAGCCTGTCAAAACCATGCCATCGATGAATCTCTGCTACGCCAATAAGGTTCAGTTCGCGTGAGGTGTCGTTCTGAAAAGATTTAATCTTTACGCTATTGAAGTCAATTCCATTTGAGATACGGATAGTTCGTTGACCGAAAATGGTGTCATAGTCAGAAAACGTAACAATGGCATCGAGGTTTCTTGCTAAAGCGTTTCTGAAAAGTTTGTCCAGAAATATTTGTTTGGTCATACCTTGTACACTGTATTCTTGGTCGTATGGGTAGGTAGGGATCTCCATGATGACTCTTATTCCGGCATGTCTCATCTGTTTTACCATGCGTATGGTGAACGGATTGGCATTGTGATTGGAGCGCATATACACGAATTCGATGTGATTGCTTTTTGCGAATTTAACTATGGATGAAAATTCAGTCCTTTTGCGTATCTTACTTAGTGCACCTTTTCCGTAATCGGCAATGACCTTGTCATTTATTATCCTTCTTTTCGAAATCGATTCGTCCATATAGCACAGATTCACGTTCCAGCCACATGACTTGAGAGCATTGACTTGATATGAAATCTTCTTGCTGATTCCATTATTTGGGTCAAAGCCGTGGAATATTAGGAATAAGGCTTTTCTCAAATCTGACATATCTTATTATTGAAATTTGTGGCTAAGGTAGTAGTTTTTTTCCTATTATCAAAATATTTGGGCTTTTTTTTTTTGTTTTTTCGGAAATATATTCGTATATTTGCAATGTTTTTGAGATAAGGACGCAGAAATGGATAGTCTGAAATACAAAATCGTGTTCTGTACACCTGCTCTCTATTCGGCTGGTGGCGTGGAAAGAGTGGTGTCCTTTAAAGCTGGATACTTTGCGGAGCAGTTGGGGTTTGATGTTACAATCATTGTGACGGAGGGTAAGGGGGGCGCTTGTTATTTCCCCATGTCCGACAAGGTGAAGGTCATCAATTTTGAATTGGGCTTTGAGGAGTTATGGAAAGCCTCGTTTATTAAAAAGGTATTTCTATATTTGACCAAGCAACGCCAGTATAAGAGGATGTTGAAAGCCGAGTTGATGCGTATCCGACCTGATATCACCATTAGTATGCTCCGACGTGAGATTAATTTCTTGACCGATATCACAGATGGTAGCAAGAAGATTGGTGAACTGCATGTGAACAGGGCTAATTTCCGCAATTTTGAAGCCAACGATTCAAGTGGGTTGAAACGACTTTTTGCCAAATACTGGATGAAGAGTTTGGTGGGAAGGTTGAAACAGCTGGATCAGTTAGTGGTCCTGACGGATAAGAGCAAGGCCTCCTGGCCAGAACTGTCGAATGTGACAGTGATACCTGATCCGATTCCTTTATACCCACCCCCATACCCCCTCCCGAAAGGAGTGGGAATTAAAGTGAAAAGTGAAAAGTGTGCCAAACGGGTTGTTACGATCGGGCGATATACCTATCAGAAAGGATACGACTTGTTGTTACAAGCTTGGGCGGAGGTGGAAAGTATGAAAAGTGAAGGAGTGAAAAGTGAAGAGTGGACATTGGATATTTATGGTCAGGGAGATCAGGCAGACTATCGTCAGTTGATGACGGAGTTGGGAATTGATACAAATCAGTGTCATCTGAATGGCCCGGTAGAAGATGTGGTCAAGGTATATCAAGATAGTTCTATCTTCGTATTGAGTTCTCGCTTTGAAGGTTTTGGCATGGGGATTGTGGAGGCGATGGCATGTGGATTGCCAGTGGTGTCATTTGACTGTCCGGCTGGGCCGGATGAGATTATTACTGATGGGATAGATGGGCTTTTAGTACCTTCTGGCGATGTGCATACGCTGGCCGAAAAACTTATGGGTCTGATGTCTGATAAGGACCAGAGAAAACGATTGGGGCAACGGGCCCGTCAGACTGTTCAACGTTATGATATGGAGGCTCTCGCCAATATGTGGACTGCATTGTTTGACAGGGTGTGTGGAATTGAAGGAGAGAAGGAGTAAGGAGAGAAGGTGTATGGAAATGAGGTATGATGTGACCATAGGTATACCAGTGTATCAGGCAGAGCAATATCTGTCCCGAGCTTTGGAGTCTGCCTTGGCGCAGTCGTATCCGTCCATCGAGTTCTTGGTAGTGGATGATGGCAGTACCGATGATTCTTTGACGATAGTGGAAGATTTTCAGAAGAATCACTCCCGTGGCACTGCTATTCGTCTGATTTCCCATGATCATAATTTAGGAGTGTCAGCAGCCAGAAACCGAATCATAGAAGAAGCATCTGGAGCTTATCTTTATTTCATGGATGCAGACGATGTGATTGCGGCGAATACCATTACTTTGCTGATGGATAGCCTTCAACGATATGAGGCGGAAATCGCTTTTGGCTCATACGAAAAGATAAGGACCTCCCCCGACCCCTCCGAAGGAGGGGAGTGCCTGCGGGAGGTCTATCAGTATCCGGAACTCCAGTTGTTGGGGGAGGATCGGCTGGCTTCTTTTGCCTATCGGAAGTACGCCGGTATTCAGGGTTCTGCGTGTAATTATCTCGTCAATACTTCCCTTTTGCGAGACCACCATCATCGCTTTATCGATACCGACTATTGGGAAGATTTGGTCTTTACCTTTGATTTGGTGACGTTTGTATCCAGGGCTGTTTTGTTGCCGGATATCACTTATTCTTATTTGTGCCACGATAACTCCCTTTCCCGTTATCAGCAACGTAAACAGATTCGCAAAGAAGAAATCCTGAAAAATGCTAGAACCATTGATCATTTGCGAGAGACGTCTTCTATATTATATAATAAGGTATATTTCTCCAATCGCTGTTACAACATTGTGATGACGGGGTTCTACATGGGCTGTAACGTGTTGAAACGACGACAGGCTATTACACCTTCAATATCCGATGACGAAATCAGGTCGATGTTGGCACATCCTGCCACCTTCAGACAAATTTGCTGTTTCCGACAGTCTCGTTGGAAGAACTTGGCTTTGTATCTGCTTGGCAGGCTGCCTGCAAGGCTATGTGCGACGTTGATCCGTATCATGGGACAATTAAAGAGATAAAAAATTTAAGAATTGAAATATATGGCAAAATGGTACGATAAATATCAGAGTATTTACGGAAAACCTTATAGCGAGATTCCTCAGGAAATCATAGATGGAACTCGTAAGAGGTTGGTTGCATTACAGAGTGATGAGCCCTTAGCTTCTATTGTTGTTATTGCTTATAATGAGGAAGCTCATCTGCAGGCTTGCTTGTGGGCTCTTAGTGAGATAAGATGTAAGTATCCTGTGGAAATTATTGGTGTTGATAATGATTCCAAAGATCGTACAGCAGAAATCTTTGAAAAGTCAGGCATCCCATTTTATACGGAGTATCAACATTCATGTGGCTATGCTCGACGTTGTGGATTACAACATTCTAGAGGCAAATTTTATTTTGATGTGGATAGTGACACGCTTTATCCTCCTATGTATTATGAACTAATGCTGGACCAGTTGTTGAAGCCAGGAGTAGTAGCAGTTTCTGCTACATGGAGCTATTTCCCTGATGCCAATCATTCTAAATTCGGTCTGAAGATGTTTGAACTCTGTCGAGACTTGTTTCTATGGATTCAGCATTTCAAACGTCCAGAATTAAGTGTTCGCGGATTGGTGTTTGCCTATAATGCAGAGTTAGGCAAGAAAGAGGAATATCGAGTCGATATTATTCGTGGCGAAGATGGTTCTATGGCTTTGTCATTGAAGAAATATGGTAAAATCAAGTTTGTCAGAGACCGTCGCTGTCGTGCGATAACTGGTTATGGCACAATTGGGAATCAATCTATGTGGCAGAGTTTTGTGGATCATGTGAAGATTCAGAGCAAAGGTATTACTCGCATTTTCTATAAGAAAGATCATTATGAGGATCGTGATGACAACCTGGTAAATCCGAATGTATGAGATTATTGTATGTTACCGACGCACTGGCTATCTATGGTGGTCTAGAACGCATTCTCGTTGATAAGGCAAATAGATTCTCTGAGGAATCAGGCTATGAGGTGTTTTTGATAACTGTTAATCAAGGAAAACACCCGATAGTATATCCATTGAATCCTCAGGTGAAATACATGGATATAGGAATCCAGTTTCACCAAATTTACAATTGTAAAGGTGTTCGGAAATTATGGAAATTTATCCAACTGAGATGGCGATACCAGCGTCGGATTAAGGAGATAATTGGAGAAATTGCACCAGATATAATTATTTGTCTTAGAATAGAACTGACAGGGGCTATTATCAAGGTCAAGAAGGATATTCCAATCATATACGAGGCTCATACGTTTTGGAGAGGGCCACGGCAATTTGCAGCAAAGTATCTTCCATTTTTATTACTATATGGTAAAATAGATGAGACAGCTATGCAGAAGATAGTAGCATTGACGGAGGGAGATGCAGCTGAATGGAGAAAAATAACTCCTCGAGTTTGTGCGATTCCAAATATTGTCAATTTAAACAAAACGGGTAGGCTTAGTGATTGTGAAGCAAAATCTGTGATTTTTGTGGGACGGTTAGCTAAGCAGAAGGATATTGGTAGTCTTTTGGGAATATGGAATCTTGTACATCAGACGCATCCCGATTGGGAATTACGAATATTTGCAGACTATGGGAATGAGGATAATATATGGCGTCCGATTATTGAACAGATGGATGCTCATATATCACTATATCCGCCAACACCATATATTATTGATGAGTATTTAAAAAGTTCTATTTTTGTGCTTACTTCAGTTTTTGAGCCCTTTGGTTTAGTCCTTCCTGAGGCAATGAGCTGTGGCCTGCCTGTTGTGGCATTTGATTGTCCTTATGGTCCTGCAAGTATTATTACGGATGAAGTGGATGGTTTCTTAATACCTAATCGTGATATCCACCTTTTTGCAGTAAAGGTGTGTCTCTTGATGGAAGATAAATCTTTACGGCTCAAGATGGGAAAGGCTGGCTCTATTTCTTCTCTTCGATATGATGTAGGCAATATAATTCCCCAATGGAAACAATTATTTGAGCAGTTGACAGAAGAAAAATAGCTTTTTTTTTTGATAATTTGAATAAAAACCTTATCTTTGCATCATGATATCTAAAATTATACATCTATGTTGGCTGAGTGGCGATCCTTATCCTGCAAAGATTATCCGATGCCTTAAAACCTGGGATAAGTATCTTCCAGATTATGAAGTGATGCTTTGGGACACTAATCGTTTCGATCTGAATTCATCTATCTGGGTACGTCAGGCTTTTGAGAAGAAGAAATATGCTTTTGCAGCGGACTATATCCGTTTCTATGCCCTTTATCATTACGGTGGTGTCTATTTAGACTCCGATGTAGAGGTGTTAAAAAGTTTTAATGATTTGCTTGATCTCCCCTATTTTATAGGAGCGGAAAAAGCCCAGACCCCAGAGGCTGCCATTATGGGTGCTGAAAAGGGATGCGACTGGATTAAGGCATGCTTGGATTATTACCAGGATCGCCCTTTTATCAATGAAGATGGGAGTTTGAATATTCAGACAGTGCCGGATATTATGATTCATCAGATTGAACAGATCAAACCTATTCGGGTACTTTCTTTAGAGGATAGTTTGAATATCAGAAAATTGGATATGCAAAAAGAAGTGTTGGAATTCAATGATGCTTTCTTCTCTCCTAAGGTGTTTGATTCTCGAGAGGTGGAAATAACACCATATACATACACCATTCATCATTATCAAAACTCATGGTTCTCTCCTAAGGCAAAAGCCTATTACCGTAGTCGGGCTTTCTTAGTGAAGATCTTTGGTCAGAAATTTGTTCGTAAGGCTGAGGTGACATTAATGCCTTGGAAATTTAAAAAACATAAAGAATAGCAAGTGGGATGAGAATACTGATTATACATCGGTCTTTTGCATTAGTCGGTGGCGCAGAACGTGTTATTACAGACAAAGCAAATTATCTGGCTAACGAAGGCCATCAATTGATGCTGGTCAGTTATGAACAGGGTGACCACCCTCTCCCTTATGAACTTCATCCCTCTGTACAGTATAGGGATTTGGATTGCCGTTTCTTTACATTATCTAAGCATTCGACTCTAAAACATCTGTACCTATATTTCCGTCTAAAAAAGCAGTTTAGGAATAATCTACATTCAGTTGTCCATGAATTCAAACCTGAGGTTGTTGTGTTGGCTTCTGACTGGCAAACGCTTATGGGAGCGGTGATATATTCCGTTAATCCAGTGTCTGTGATTGCTGAATTCCATAATACATACGATCATGTTATGCGGAAAGTGGGCACATCTGAGGGATGGCTAAAGTCAAAGCTAACTCAACTATATTATCGTCAGACAATTAAGAGTTTTGGAAAGTGCGCACAGCTTGTAACATTGACAGAAGGTGATGCAAAATGTTGGAGGCAACATTTTAATAACGTTACAGTTATTCCAAATCCATTGACTTTCTATCCAGATGTAATAGATGATATATCGAAGGAACATGGTCGTATTATCTTTGTTGGTCGTTTTAATCATGAGAAACGTATTGACCGACTGATAACTGCCTTTTCAATGATTGCAGACAAATATCCAGATTGGCATGTAGATATTTTTGGTGAAGGTAATGAAAAGGATAAATTGTTAAAACAGATATCATCGATGGATTTAGAGGGTAGAGTTGTAATACATGAACCGACTAGTGCAATCTATGATGAGTATAAACGTAGTGAGATGTTAGTTCTATGTTCAGAACATGAAGCTTATTCGTTGGTTTTGGTCGAAGCGATGTCTTGTGGCGTTCCGTGTGTCTCTATGGATTGTCCTTGTGGCCCTCGTGAGATTATTAAAGATGGTGTCAATGGTCTTTTGTCTAAAGATGGTGATGTGGAAGACTTGTCTGCAAAAATAGAGTGGATGATAATTCATGATGTTAAGCGAGTTGTAATGGGAAGAAATGCACGTGATTATGCAGCAACTCGTAAACAATCTGTTGTTATGAAAGAATGGGAGAATTTGTATATTGGATTTGCTAGATTAAGAAGATGAAAGAGCCTATAAAGAAATTAAGTGTTATTGTTCCAATATATAACGTAGAAAAATATATTAAGGACTGTGTCTTGTCGATTTATAGACAAGGCCTTTCTGATGAGGATTTTGAAGTTATACTCGTTAATGATGGAACAGAAGATAATAGTCTCGAAAGAATAAAAGATATTTGTACTCTTCACAATAATCTTTTCATTATTAATCAAGAGAACCAAGGTTTGTCTTGTGCTAGAAATACTGGTTTGTTATATGTGAAAGGAGATTATGTTATTTTTTTAGACTCTGATGATTTGCTTGCAGAAGGAAGTGTTGCTCCTTTGTTGGAATTAGCACTATCATCAGATGTGGATTTATTGGTTGCCGATTTCTTGAGATTGTCTGATGAAGAAATATTGAAATATAAAAGAACGGATGAAAAGCCATGTGGAGTATTAAAATCTGGATCACAATTGTTTTTGGAAGATTTGAATCCAGGCCAGAGTTATGTTTGGCGTACTATATATAAAAGAAGCTTCCTGTTGAAGAATGAATTGAAATTTATATCAGGTATCTGTTATGAAGATATTCCTTTTACACCCGAATGCTATTTGAAGGCCCATGTATGTCTAAGAGTTAATTCGGTATTCTATTTGTATCGGATGGGTCATAGCTCAATAACTTCTAATATGGATAAAAAAAAGGCTATGGATTTGAATAAGGTAATTGAAAGAATTTGGAATTTTAAAGATATGAAATGTTTAAGTGAAGAAGTGCGTCGACGGCTTATGGATAATCTTTTTTCCACATTCTCTTTTGAGCTTTGGTGTATATCTCATAATAAAAATGTATTTATATGTAGGAAAGAAATAGTTAAAGACTTAATGAAAAGAGTTCCAAATATATGGTTTAACAATAACCTCAAACAATTAACAGTATCATTATTATTCAGGGCGGTACCTGATTTTTATTTAAAAATTCGATCAATATGAGCTCTTCTAAAGATTAATTATGTAACTAATTGGTATCATCAAATTGTAATTGTTTGATTTATGAAACTGAAATACATATTTGGCCAGATTGTTAATAATATTTTGGCAGTTCTGCCAAAACGAAACAAGATAGTGCTTGTTAATTTCTTAGGGCGTGGATATGGTGATAGCCCTAAGTATATTGCAGAGGAAATAATGCGTCAGTCTTTACCATATGATCTTGTTTGGTTAGTCTATGATATGAATGATATTTTTCCTGATGGAATACGAAAAGTCAAGTTTTATAGTTTGAAATCCCGTTATGAATTGTCAACAGCCCGGGTTATTATCAGTAACACTAAGGCAAGATTGCCATATTCTAAGAAAAAAGCGCAGTATTATATTCAGACTTGGCACGGAGGTTTTGGTGTTAAATATATAGAGAAAGATATTGAGCAGTTCTTACCAGATGATTATGTGCGAGATAGTAAATATGATTCATCTATAACCGATTTGATTCTTTCTGGAAGTGATTTTCAAACACAAGTAATAAAAGATTCTTTTTGGTATGATGGGGAGATATTCATGAAGGGTATTCCAAGAAATGATATCTTTTTTAATTATACCCGAGAAACAATTTCGAAATTAAAGAAGTTGTATGGATTTGAGGAGGATATAAAGATAGTGATTTATGCGCCAACTTTCAGAAGGAATGGAAATGTTGATGTGTACCAACTAAATGCTCATAAATTGCTTCAGACCTTAAGAGAGAAAACTGGAGATGTTTGGAAACTAATAATCAGATTACACCCAGGTATTGCTGGTAAGAGAGGTATATTTCATTATGATAATGATGTGATTGATGGCTCTTCTTTTGCCGATTCACAGGAGCTTCTTGTATTATCTGATTTGTTGATAACAGATTTCTCGTCTATGATGATGGATTTTTCTATCATGAGAAAGCCTGTGTTTTTATTTATTCTGGACTTAGAAGATTATATTAAGGATGCAGGTGGAGTCCGTCCCATTTTTTACAATCTTCCCTTCTCTATGGCGCATTCCAATGAAGAATTAAATGAAACAATAAGAGAATTTGATATTAGTGATTATCACAATCTTTTGGATAGTTTTATGCATAAATACTTTCGTAGTTATGATGATGGTCATGCTTCGGAATATGTGGTGGAAAGAATAAAGAAAATCATGGGTTCAGAATAGCCTTTTTAGAATTATTTTTTTATGTCTATGAATATTGCAATTATTATAGCAGGCGGTTCTGGCAACCGGATGGGACAAGATATTCCCAAGCAGTTTATCAATGTGTATGATAAACCTGTGTTGATCTACACTTTGGAGAGTTTTCAACGTCATCCGATGGTAGATGCCATTGAGGTGGTTTGTCTTGATGGCTGGCATGAAGTGCTATGGGCTTATGCTCACCAGTTTAATATTACGAAACTGAAGTGGGTGGTTACTGGTGGTAACACAGGACAGGAGAGTATCCGAAACGGTGTCTACAATCTGGAAGATAAGGCTGGTGATGATGATATCGTGATTATTCATGACGGCATTCGTCCATTAGTTGATGCAACAGTTCTAACGGATGTTATCCAGAAAGCTAAACAATATGGTAATGCTGTGACCTCACTGCCATATAATGAGCAGATATTTATCGTTAATCCTGATGACGACTCGAATACCAAAGCATATATTCCGCGTGAGACTTTGCGGCGTGTTTCAACTCCTCAGGCTTATCAATTCAAGAAGTTAGATTGGGCTTATCATGAGGCATTTGAAAAGGAGATTGGTATTTATGGGTCGTCCTATACGAATACTATGATGGTGGAGTTAGGGGAGACGCTCTATTTTGCAGCAGGCTCTGATAAGAATATAAAATTGACCACGAAGGATGACCTTGAATTGTTTAAAGGTTATCTGAAAATTGATAAGGACACATGGCTGAAATAAACAAACAACATCCGCTTTATCAGGAGGACTTGAGAAATATTATAGATATTCCCGAGATTGAACAACTTTACGGTAAGTCTTTTTTGATTACTGGTGCTACAGGCTTGATAGGTGTCTGCATGATTGATGCTCTGATGAGATACAATTGTCAAGGCGCAGACATTCAAATTTATGCTGTTGGCAGAAGTTGGGAGAAGGCTAAATCTCGCCTTGGGGAGTATGAGCAGGACGAGCATTTTCATTTCATCGAGCAGGATGTACGTCAGCCGTTGCCGGAGGACATACAAGTGGATATAATAATCCCGTTGGCCTCCAATACCCATCCGCTGGCTTATTCCCAATATCCGATAGAGACTATTGAGATTAATGTGAAAGGTGCTGAACATGCTTTGAATAAGGCTTTAGCTTGTGGAGCAATGGTTCTTTATCCATCTTCTGTAGAAGTTTATGGCAATGCCCGCAGTGAGGATGTCTTTACGGAGAACTATACGGGGAAACTGAATCTCGAGAATGCCCGTGCCTGTTATCCTGAGTCGAAGCGATTGTGTGAGGCGCTATGTCATTCATATATGTCAGAGCGTGGAGCAAAAGTGAAAATTGCCCGTCTGAGCCGCGTATTTGGTCCTACGATGCTGATGACGGACACCAAGGCCTCATCACAGTTTATCCTGAAGGCATTGGCTGGTGAGGATATCATTCTGAAAAGCAAGGGAGAACAGTTTTTCTCTTATACCTATGTGGCTGATGTCGTTAGGTCAATGCTATTTATTCTGCTTCATGGAGAGTCGGGCAAGGCTTACAATGTTTCAAACCTGGATTGTAATGTGAAGTTGAAAGACTTTGCTGGAGCCTGTGCCCGCTGGGCAGGAAAAGAGGTCGTCTTTGATTTACCGACAGAGGTTGAGCAAAAAGGCTATTCCGTTGCTATGCACGCAATCCTAGATAATGGCCGATTACTCACCATCGGCTGCCAGCCACTCTATCCTTTCAATGATGCTATTATGAGAACGCTTGAAGTCTTAAGTGGAAACACGTGGCTAAATTATAACCAATAATACTTATGATAGCAGTGTCCACGCACTTGCTTCTCTTTTGGGGGCATCTGCATATAATCCCCATACAAACCACGCAAATATTCATCATAGCCTTTCATGGCTAAGAAGTGGGTATCCTCAAAAGGTAATTCTTCATAATCGTTAAAAATATGTACAGGGGTAAAGTCCCGATCTAAGTAAGTGGGAAAAGATAGACAACATACTCTATTGCTTGGTAATGAGAAGTTTTTGCTCAGTAAAACATGATACTTTACAAGTTTCATGATATTCTCATAGTATACGACTTTCTTGGCAAACCATTTCATGGCAGACTTTGGCCCCCTTACATAATCTTCCCAAGATACCATTGCATTGCGTTTTTTGAAGACAGCAAGATGAGCTTCTTTCACGAGATGATTTCGATTCATGAAAACATCACGGTCGTCATCTACAAAGTCCAACGGAAATATATCAATCCATATCCCAGTATGTTCTGTAAAGAGTGGCATCGCTGTCTTTACATATGTCCGGCGCATATCGCACAACCTGGAGCAGGCTGCAAACATATTGCCTCGTTCATAATTAAACAGCTTATAGTCATTTGTGTCTATCCAAGCTTTACAGAATTTATCGTAGTCAGCACGAAGCATAACAATGTCAATGTCATCATCCCACGGAATAAAACCTTTATGGCGTACTGCTCCTAAGAGTGTACCGAAGCCCATGGAGTATTTGAGTTCGTGATTGACACAAAACTGATTTAGATGTTTCATTATGTCGAGACTGATGTCTTGGACATCTTTTAAATTCATTTCTTTCATGATAAATAATATGACGGACTAATGAAGAATGAGGTTATAAATTATTTCTATAGTATTTTCATCCAACTTTATAGGATTATTCTTTAATCTTATCGGATTGACAGACCTAGAAAGCATCTCCACTTCAGAGGTCTTATCCTTTGTTGTGGGATTGTCTATTTTTATATTCTCTAGTAACTTACGGAACAAATTGATTGCTTCTGTTGTGTTCTTACAACACATAGAAAGAGCTATGTCTAAAAATGTTTTAGCGAGATATGATGCACCTCTGACATCAATACATTTGTCCAAATTTCCTGACATATATTCCCAAATCTCAGGTAAGCATATTGCGACGGCATGGCCATGAGGAAGACCATAGAGCGAGGTTATCTTATAGCTAAAAGCATGAGGGGCAGTAGTTTGAGTGATACAAATGGCCTGACCTGCGAGATTAGCCGCATGCATAATATTTCTTGAGGACTCTTCGGTATTACCATAAATATACTCATGCCACCATTTTATTATGGTTTCTATAGCTTCTTTAGAAAGTAATTTGCTTTCATCTGTAGAATTGACACTCCACCAAGACTCTATACCTTGGCATAAAGCATCGAGCATTGTACATTTCTTCTGATAAAGAGGCAACGTTTTTAAAACTTTAGGCTCTAAAATGGCGATGTTGGGAATGATACTATCATGAGTAACACTCTGTTTTTGACCATCGTGGTAAATGACGGCATAGCGGGTAGATTCAGAGCCTGTTCCTGCAGTGGTGGGAATTGCGATTAATTTGACACCGGTATCTTTGTATTCCTGGTATAGATATAGTTGATCTCTATGCATGTGGCAATAGAGTTTAATGCATTTCGCGACATCCATGCTACTGCCACCTCCTATGGCCAAAAGTGTGTCGCATTTTGTAGTCTGGAACAAATCCACACCCTTACATACGTCCTCGTATAATGGGTTGGGGGTAAAGTCATCGAAAACCACATGAGGTACATCCATATGTTCAATTTCTTCCTTTATATTAAGGAAGGGGAAGGATTTATCACAAACCAGGAGGATCTTGGTTGAGCCTTCCAACGCGTCAGCTAAATGCTCTATGCCTTTATAGATTATTTGCATAGAAATTCCATTAGTGCTTCTTTGTTTTGAATTGGTGTTGTTGTTGGTCTACCTAAATCCTTTCGGTTCCCCTTCTTAACCTTTACTTCAAGAAATATCGGGGATTCTCCTAGGTTAGAGAGCCGTGCCTGCAATTCTTTTTTTGTAGAAATGCTATAGACTGATTTGTAGCCAACTGCTTTTGCCACTGCAGGAAGGTCAATTCTCAGACCAATAGTAGGTTGACCACCTACTGAGTCATGGGCACCATTGTTGAATACTACATGAATGTAGTTCTTTGAGGCGATATTAGCCACAATGGCCATACTGCCCATGTGCATAATGCTTGCACCATCGCCATCAAAGCACCATACTACGCGATCTTGCTTGGCCAAAGCAATGCCAAGAGCTATTTGAGAGGCATGGCCCATGGAGCCAACCGTCAGAAAATCACGTTCATGACCTTCGTTTTTGAATGTACGAAACTCAAAAAGCTCTCTACTAATCATACCTGTAGTGGAAACAATAATATCCTTTGTCCCAATTGCTGTGGCAACAGTCTGGATAGCCTCTTCGCGTGACATTACAAGGTTGTTTTTCTCCACATTCTGAAGGGTGTAGGCTGCAAAGGTGTCTTTCTCAATAATTAGGGCATAGCATTGCTTGGTTGATTGCATATAGGCTACAGCCTTTCTAATTTGGGATTCGGCTTTGCCTTCTTCTTTTGAGAGAATGGTATATTCAATCCCCATGACGTTGAGTAGGCCTATAGTTACCTTGCCCTGTTTGATGTGCTGGGGCTCATCATGAATGCCAGGTTTGCCACGCCATCCAATCACCAATAGAATAGGGATGTTGTAAACATCAGGATCTGTCAAAGAGGCTAAAGGGTTAATGATATTGCCTAAACCTGAATTCTGCATATATACTACAGGTATTTGACCTGTGGCCAAATAATGACCAGATGCCAACCCCATGGCACCACCTTCATTGGCTGCGATGATGTTATGAGTAGAATCGGCGTAATCTGTAATATAGGCACATAGATTCTTAAGTAAAGAATCTGGTACGCCAGAATAGAAGTTGATACCATAACTGATTAATGTATCATAGAATAATTGTGGTCGTATCATTTTGTTCCAGGTATTAGTTCTAAAATCTCCTTAATGGGCATACAGATATCATTTGCTTCATAACTACGACCATGAGTCAGTATACTCTTAGCACAATTGACCATTGCAGGATAAGCAGCACGAAGCATGTGATTGGCATAGATGATTACATTCACACCCCATGATGCCAACTCTTCCTCTGTTATATGATTATAGGTGGTTGGTACGACAACAATGGGCGTGGTAGTATCCTTTTCACGGAATCGATGGCAAAACTCTTTGATATCCTCACCTGTCTTATGCTTTGAGTGAATCATGATGCCGTCTGCTCCAGCTTCAACATAAGTAAAGCTGCGTATTAATGCATCATCTACGGAATGGCCTGCTATCAAACTCTCACAGCGGGCTATTATCATAAAGTCCTGAGTAATTTGGGCTTTCTTACCCTCTGATATCTTATGGCAGAAGTTTTCTATAGAATCCTGTGTTTGGATGGTATCAGTGCCAAGCAGAGAGTTCTTCTTCAAGCCTGTCTTATCCTCAATAACAATAGCAGAGATCCCTAATCGTTCCAAAGTACGGACTGTAAAGACGAAATGTTCTGTCTTACCGCCTGTATCTCCATCAAAAATGACAGGTTTGGTCGTAACTTCCAATGCATCATTCAAATCGTGGAGACGTGTTGTCAGGTCTACAGCTTCTATATCGGGCTTTCCTTTAGAAGTAGAATCTGTCAAAGAACTTGCCCACATACCATCAAATTCATGTTTCATATTATTGATAGTGACGTAGGTGTTTTCAATAATCAGTCCTGTCAATCCACTATGTGACTCACATATTCGAACAATTTTCTTGGCATTAATAAGTCGACGCAATCGCTTCAAGCGGATATCTGGCGTTGTACCTATTTCCTTTAGACGTTCGTTCAGCATTGTGGAGGAAATCCCTTTTGTATAAGGTACATCAATAACTTTACCTCCCCACTCTGCGAGTTTGTCAATAATCTGCTGACGGGTCTTGGCTTGTACTCCCTCTTTCCAGTCATCTCCATGAACAACATAGCTCGGTTTAATCTTTTCGAGGTTTGGGCGATAATCGAGCGTGGTCTGAGGAATAACCTCAGAAACACCTTTCAAATCTTTTACAACCATGGCCCGTTGTTCATAATTCAGATAAGGCAGTCGCTTGTAACTTGCAATAGCCTCGTCAGTCAAAACCCCGACAATTACCCTTCCATATTTCTTTGCCTCATGTAATATGTTCAAGTGTCCTGGATGTATAATATCGGCACTCATTCCAACATATACTATTTTCTCTTTTTCCATTTACTTTGATTTAAATAGAACTGTTTGTTTCTCTCTATATGTTATACATCTGACATATTTTTCTGCAAAGATAGTGTATTTCTGTGAAATGACCAAATCTTAAAGAGTTTTTCTTCCTAAAAGAATCGGTGCATGCTTCTTTGTTGCTCAGAAAGGTAGTTGGCCTTCTCTGTTATCATCCTTTCAGTTCCACCTGTCGCTGCCATAGTGGAGTAAATTTTAGCTATTTTTATATTTGTGAAAGTACTGACTTGTTATTAAGATGGTACTCTTTATAAGGCAAATCAAAGCTGACGTATTTGTAATGAGTAGGGACCTGCATTTCTTCAGGTTCTCTAAAGTCTGTTCTGTTATATCTTGTTTGTAAGTATTCTATGTAATCACGGACAATCATAACAGTTCTTCCTTCAAATTCAATGGATGAGTAGTTTTCAAAGACAGATGGGTTATATGGAATCATATTTATATGATAAAAACAACCAAATAACTCACGATAAGTGTAATGTGAAGACCGTTTGGCGATGAGCTCAATGATTCTTTGGGCAAATTTCAAATATCTTCTACGATTAGAAAAAATAGTATCTAATAAGAAGTTCCTTAAAATGTTCTTCGGACTATAGCCTGGCAGTTTCCCCCGATTAATAGTCATTGCCCGTTTGTATAAAAACAAGTCTATGTATTTTAATATGTTCTCCGGGACTTTGTCATAAACGGTTATATCAATGAATATGCCCATCACCTTGCCGTTCGTCTGAACAAGTGTTGTGCTGTCGTCAAATATCTTTGTATAGTTGAAGCCGAGTGTTGTAGATAAGTCGCTGTTCTGATAATTATGGATGGAATAACCTTTGGGGAGTTCCTTTTCTGCTATAGATATGAATTGGTTGTAGTTCTCGCGTGTCATCATCAGGTCAATATCATCGTCCCAAGGGAGAACTCCGTTATATAAATGCGCACCGACAACAGATCCACCACATAACGAGTATTTGATGTTATGTTCTTTGCAAATTCTGTCAACAACGTCGAGAATCTCCAGACATTTTAATTGCAATTGTCGTAGTTTTGTCATTTTTCTATCTGGGTTTAATAACATTCTTAAAATGAATTTTTAATAAAAGGTCTAAATCTGTCTTCATATATAGTGACATATATGTAGAATACAACAAATGAATGGGGAACCTTCGTCAGCAAATAATAAATAAATCTTTGTTTTAGTCTTTGACGGAAATTCAGACGTGGGGCTACGTGAGTTAAATATGTAATTATTTCGGTGCTTTTGCTTATATCTTTTATCTCATGTACCAATCGGCGTACTAATGAAAAAACAGTTTTGAATATGTAATCAATCATTCTTTGTTTTTGTTTTGTTGATAGTATAGGAAGATAAGTGAGCTCCCACAATTTGCTGATAGCAAAACAATAGTCTTTGGCATATTTTTCGGACATGCAAAAGGATACACCTTCAGAATGTTTCCTGTATATGTAGATTGGCCATGATATCCTAAGGCATTTTTGAGCTTTGATATAAGATTCGTATATGAAAGGCTTATCTTGTACATAGATACCAGGAATAAAGTCCAGATGTTGCTGTATTAGGAAGTCTTTCCGAAAAAGAATGCGCCAGATGTAGCTTTGGTATGGGTTCATGTCCTCCATGAATAGCTTCTCTCCTGTTTTTTCGACTAATGGAAAATCGAAAGATCGTTGGATAGGGTGTGTTTTGAGGGATGAAATCTCATCATTTTTCATTTCCAGATAATCTGCGACAACCATGTCGACTTTTGTTTCCAAAGCTTTTTCCAAAAGAGGTTTAAGGCTGTTCTCGATGAGTAGGTCGTCAGAGTCTGGCATGAGGATATATTCTCCTTTCGCTGCTGCAATGCCATTGTTCCGTGCAACTGACAATCCTTGATTCTCCTGATTGAGCACGATGATGTTCTTATGTTGTTCAACGATGTCTTGGATAACCTCTATGCTGTGGTCTTCTGTACCATCATTTACAATAATGACTTCGAAGCAGTTTTCATCAAGTCCTTGCTGGAAGATACTTTCCAGGCATGGATGGATATATTTCTCTACGTTATAAACGGGGACAATGATACTTAACCACAAATATGGAGCCTTTCCATTTATTTCCATTTTTGCTGCAAATTTAGTGAATTCCTGTGAAATAACCAAATTTCATGGCTTTTTTCTTTCCAACAATATAGTAAAATATCCTTAAGCCTGCTTGACTCGAACTATTTGGCCAGCTTGGCGCCCAATAAGTATTTAGCTAATAACGGACTCACTCTGAATATGCTGCTGATCAACAGACTGATGATAACGACCCAGAGGGCGAGGATAAGTGCCATGGGAACAAAGAGGGCGTTATTGTGATAATGTAGCCATACGTCTGGTCGCACAAGATCATACGGTAACACGAAATAATGGATGAGATAGATATCAAGTGTACGTCTGCCAATTAGTTGTAGTCCCCGACCGTACCAGGTTTCCTGAGAGAAGTGCTGTTCGTGGATTCTGAAGAATGTGAAACAAATGATGGTTCCGGAAACGCCCGCAACCAGATAGGCGATGTATTCCAAACCGTTGATGGACAACACTGCTGGCCATATGATGATGGCAGTGAACAGGCCAATGAGTATGGCCGTGACGTAGCGATTGTTTGTAAGTTGGATAAATAGATCGAAATGTTTCCTGACAAATGTGCCCAACCAAAAGAAGATGATATGCCTGATTTTGACGAAACTGAAAAACCCCAAGATGTCTTTCCATGCTCCTAACTCTACCGCATAGCGAGTATAGTATTTGGCATAGTAAAAGGCGCTTACAGATAAAATCAGCATAACAGCTAAGACACGCATTTCACCTCTGGTGGAGTCCTGCCGGTTGAGCAGCGCCTCGGCTAGAATGTAAATGACAAAATATTCGAACAAGACAAATGTAAACCAATATCCTTTCTTGTCACTGCCGAACGAATTGATATCCAACAGGTTGAACATAGTTAGATAAGGTAACATGAAAACCGCCGTAGGGACAATCTGCACCATGAACTTCTTGCAGATCATATTCGTGATAGCCTTTCTGTTCCAAATTCTGCCGGCCTTATAGAACAACCACCCGCTGATAAAGAAGAAAGTCGGCATGCGGAATCGTTCGATGATATCGTTATACCCCAGTTCATACGACCCGAAGCCGTAAGCTGCGATATGGAAATAAACGACTAAGATCATCGCCAATCCACGTAGGGCATCAATATATCCGATTCTATT
The DNA here is from genome assembly GCA_900316445.1 of uncultured Prevotellaceae bacterium. Lineage (GTDB taxonomy): Bacteria > Bacteroidota > Bacteroidia > Bacteroidales > Bacteroidaceae > Prevotella. The sequence goes on from ONCZ01000001.1 coordinate 167,828, forward strand.
TGGTTTGGGTTGTTCCATAATTGAAAGATTTGTCTTTTCCAATCAAGCTCGGAGCGTATTTTTGAGCAAACAGGATGATGGGATAGAGTAGGACGATAATGAAGATGGTAATCGACAGCGCCTCATACCAGTAATATCCAGCATGGACGGAACGACGTGAAAAGTGAAAAGTGGAAAATGAAAAGTTGATGATGCCAATGGGGATGATGTGGAGACCGATAGTCACTAAAGTGCCGATGGACAGGTTCGTAACAAATGAACAATGCCAATGGTCCAATAGTTTACAGAAACACAGCAGGGCGAATAGCAGTCCGATATTCACAGGATAGAATAGGACGGCATGTATCAGAATGCGGTCTTCATGCAAATGCCATTCGAAAAACACCAGGCTCATGACCAAACAGCCTGCCATGAGGAGAATCAGGGGGACAGGTCGCGTGATTCGCTCGTATCGAGCGATCATGGACCTGTCCCCCTGATTCTCTCTCCTCCATGGTCCCATAACATATCCTAAGTAATAATAAGGCAGCCGCCTAAATAATCCCATGGGCGTCAGGTTCGGCAAGAACTCATATTCTTTGTTGGCGGCGTAGAGGAAATAACTCACGATACAGAGTCCAATCATAATGAGGTGTTGATGGCGTGTTTTCCGGCATCCGTCGATAATCAGGTGCATGATGAGGATCGCAGGCAGATACCACAGTGGCCCGTTCAACGGTTCTGCCCAGACGTTCTCATGCTCAAACAGGATGGCACCGATGACGGGTTTCATGGTTGCGAACCAATCAGGCATCCCATGTTGCATATAATACCTGACGAACCAATAAGGATAGATAAGGACGTTGTAGAGCAGGTAGGGCACAATAAGTCCCGACCAATACCGTTTCCAATTGGCACTCGTACTTCCGTGGTCTTTCTTCAAATACCCCGAGATGAAAAAGAATACGGTGATGGTCGTCGCCTGTAGGTAGCGGTAGTAGAACCATTCCTGCGACTGTGGTAGGTGGCAGAACACCACACTGCATACTGCCATTGCCTTCACCCAGTCTATCCAGTTAATCCGTTTCATCTGAAAGTCATGAATATTTACTGCAAAAGTAACATTTTCTGCTGAAATAGCCAAAAGTTCCATCTTTTTTTTGTAATTTTGCCGTGGAATGGCAAAACAAAGGATAGAATACATTGATGCAATGCGAGGATTCACGATGATTCTCGTGGTCTATGCCCATGTCTGTTATTTCTGCCTGGATGGCCCTCTGATGGGGTTCAACCGTGTCTTCTACCTCTTTCGTCTGCCCTGTTTCTTCATGATTAGCGGCTGGCTGTTCGAGCCTGTCGCTAAACGGTCGTTCAGGGAAGTGATTCGTCATAAGGCGATGGTCCAGTTGCTGCCCACCTTTATCTTCCTCCTGCTTCTGGCTCCCCCGCCAGAGTTTTTCCATCAGTTGGGCACCCTGAAAGGCGGCTACTGGTTCACATTCGTACTGTTTGAGTTCTTCGGGATCTATCTGTTGATAGCACGTCTTGGATCCGAGTGGAGACCTTGGGTAGTCTTGGTCATTGCTTTGTCAGCTTTTTGCTGTGCCAGATATTACAACATCCTTCATACTTTTTCCTCAGGAGTGCAAAGTGTGATACTCAATATACTTGGTTTCATGAGTGTCACGCTGTGGCGCTTCTTTCTCTTCTTCTATATCGGCACTTGGGTGCGTCGCCACTTTGATACCTTCGTCCGATGGACCAATCGGCCATGGGTTTTGCCAGCAATTGCTATCGCGTTCTTCCTGATAGCCATGACGTCCCATAGGGATAACCTGCCGTTCGAGATGTTCCGTTTCTTCGTAGGTGGCATCACCGGCATGTGGTTCGTTTTCACCTGTTTTCGTCTCTTCTTTTCATGGTTAGAGAGACTACATCTGTCACGGCCCCTGCAGTATGTCGGCACCCGAACCTTGGACATTTATCTGCTCCACTACTTCTTCCTGCCCCGTTTCCTTCAGCCTTATGCCGATCGCCTGAAAGCCTTCGACAATCAGTTCGTTGAGTTTTGGGTGATTCTTGCCCTCGCCCTCATCGTCCTGGGCCTCACGTTGCTGGCCAGCTACTTCATCCGTCTCAGCCCCTTCTTGGGGCATTATCTCTTCGGCGTGAAATATGATCGGTAGTCATATCATAACAGTATTTCCGTGCATTTTACCATAAGTCAAATTCATAGTTAAAATGACGGAATTGACGAAAAACTTTGTGTATGAAAGTTAAATACGTTATATTTTCGTAATTTGACTGTCGGTAAGTTGTATTTTGATGCCATATTTTCCCAATGAATTTTCGTCATTTTGTATCTTTGCAACTGTGTTGCCGACGAGGGCACTCATCGTGACGTTAATTTTATATTTAATTTTAAATTTAAAGCCCCTTTAAGGGGGCTTAATTTAATTAATTTTATAATTATATATACGGATGTTTTAAAGAAACTTTAAAGAAACGAAGGATCTCGAGAAACTACGCCATTTTCTCCCAGAATAATCCGTTTATTCCCCAGGAAAAAGCCGTTCTTTCTTCTAGACAATTCCTCTTGTGATATTTGAAGACTTTGTGCTCAGATGAAGACTCTATCATATATTCAACTACTACGCCCCCTGCAATGGCTCAAAAACATGTTTGTTTTTGCACCCATTTTCTTCAGCAGCAATCTGTTGAAAGTAGAGTATTTTGATCCAACGTTAGTCGTGTTTGCCTCGTTTTGCCTGATATCGAGTTCTATATATTGTTTCAATGACCTGCAGGATGTGGAGGCCGACCGACTGCATCCCAAGAAATGCCATCGTCCTATCGCCTCTGGAGCTGTGAGTGTCAGAGCTGGTTATACTTTGATGCTGATATGTACGATAGGCGCTTTTGCGTTGTTGCCTTTGGCCAAAAGTTGCAATACACCTTATTTATATATAATAATAGCAGCATATTGGCTGATGAACATGGCCTATTGTGTCAAATTGAAGCAATATGCCATCCTCGATGTGTCGATTATTGCCATCGGTTTTGTAATGCGTGTATTGATTGGTGGTTTGGCAACAGACATCTGGATTTCACATTGGTTGGTGATGATGACATTCCTCGTTACACTGTTCCTGGCCCTAACGAAACGTAACGACGACTACCGCCTCTATGAGCAGACGGGACAGAAACCACGTGTTTCGATAACAGGCTACAACAAGACTTTCATCAACGAGGCAACGGCCATTGTGGCATCAGTCACCTTGGTTTGTTATATCATGTACACTATGTCTGAAGAGGTGATTGCTAGGATGGGCACCCGTTATGTCTATTTGACCTCAGCATGGGTATTGGCAGGCCTGCTCCGATATCTGCAAAACATGATTGTCTTCGGTCTGAGCGGTAGCCCAACTAAGTCCCTCGTTAAGGATCATTTCATCCAGTTCTGTGTCCTCGGTTGGATAGCCTCGTTCTTTGTGATTATCTATCTTTAAGAATCTGTGTTTGGATAAAACTATCGTCATGATTCGAACTTGTAAATGGAGTGTATTACTTCTCGTTGTGTTTTTGTCATTCTTACTTGTTATTGTATTGACTAATCGTCCTATTGTCGTAGGCGGTTTGACCAAACAGACAGTCTATTTATGGTTCCTAAATATTTTCCATATAAAAGACTGTCATAGGCAACCTACTTTTATGCTTGTTGACGATGACTCAGGCATTGGCATCTTTAAGATTTACGAGATTTGCGAGCGGGTTGGCGTGAAGGCAACTTTTGCGGTCGTTCCTGCTTTTCTTGATAGTGTACGATGTGATTCGCTGCGATCTTGGCATCGTGAAGGATATGGTATTGCTTTGCATGGCTTCAATCACGGGAAGTTGGAAGAATGGACTGAAAAAGAGATTGTTGACGATATTCAGAGAAGTGTGTCCTTTCTGGAATCGCGCGGCATTGCTGAGAGAGAGCAGGTGAAAATGGTGGTCACACCAGGTTCCCACAATACTCGTGACATCAGGAAGGCAGTTTACAGTCAAGGCCTGAAAATGGTGATGGGTGCTCAAATAGTGAATCCTGATACTACGACTTTTCAGTGGGGACGGATATTCATCACTCAGTTGACGAATATGAATCAGGTTCGTGAGATCCTGTTCCGTGCCAAGTCTGAGAAAGGCTTTGTTGTCTTCGGAACCCACTCTTCCAATCCAGAAGAGTTCTCGGCCCAAAAGACTGAGGCTGTGTTACAGATGGCAGTGGAAATGGGCTTCCGATTTCGATGACCTGGTTATTTTATATGTTCTAATGCGGCAAAAAAATTACGGGCATAGGTCTCTTTGTCGAAGAGTTTTGATCGCTCAAGCGATGCTTTGGCCATTGCTTGACGTTTTTCAGGGTGGTTATAAAGCTCAAGAATTGCATTGGCGAGATTGACTACAATGTCTTCCCTATTAACAATTGTCGCTACACCTTCACAGATTTCAGGAATGCCACCACTTCTTGTTGTAATGAGGGGCAGCCCTGCAGCCATAGCTTCTACAACTGTCAAACCGAAAGGTTCTTCCCACATTGATGGTACCACAGCTATATCTGCCATCTTAAGGTATAATGGTACTTCTTGATAGTCAATAAATCCTGTAAATTTTACTCTATCTTTAATTTGTAAAGCTTCGTGTTGGAGATTCTGAATAAACTTTGTCGTTTTTTGGTTTGTTCCATAGGCATTTGCACCAATGATTAATAACTTAATCTTCGAATTATTTAATTTGCAAATCGCATGAATTAGTTCAAGAACCCCTTTTTCTTTTGTAAGTCTTCCACTATAAACAATAACAAAATCTTTTTCATTTAGCCCTAATCGTTGGCGGGAAAACGGCTTGGCGCATAAAAAGGAATTGGTGTCTATTCCATTTAGTACAGTCTTGCATTTTGAATCATTAGGATTAATTGTTCTAACCCTTTCTGATATGTAAGAAGAAACATTTAAGATGAGATCAAAGGCTTCATATATCTTATGATATTGAGAAACTTGATTGTTTAAGAAATCATTCCCTTGGTGGAGTACTAATTTGGCTGTTGTCTTTCCTGTTAGTTTCAGAACATAGCCAGGTCGGTTCTCAACAATGATAACATTATATTTCTTTCTTTTTATGTTCCATAAGACCCTTTCAAAGAAATACTCTACAGAATAATGATAATATTCACGGCCCCCCCTTATCTTAAGATAAATATCTTTTAGAATTTTAGCGACATATCCATTTGTTTTAATATATCGATAATGATTAACTTTAGAGTAACGTGCGGGATGATTCTTAACATCTGGATCATATACACTATATACCGTTATGTCATGGAGTTGATGCTTGTCATTATACTCTAGACAGAAATCAATCAGATTTTCTACCGCTCCACCTTGGACAGAAGGAATGGGCAAAACACCAGATGTTAATATTGCTATTTTCATGATGAGAAATCTTTAGTCCAATAGTCTTCAGTGCTATATCCATTTTCAAAATGATAAAAGTCTGTAACTATAGAGAAATCTGAATCTTTGAATACTTGTTGCCTCTCCTTTATAAAGCATAAGGGAACCTCTCCAATAAAAGATGCCCATCGGCTATATGTACTCCAAGGTCCAATGATACGATCGCACAGAGATAGGGTATATAGGTCAAGAATATCTCCTGAAGGTTCTTTGCCAAAGCGGAAACAATGACATCCCTTAAATATGTTTACATTGAAATCTGCATTACTGCTGATGAAGAATGATATGTTTTGATCGAGATAAAGAGATTGAAGTTGGAGCATCATATGATGAAACTCTTCAAGCGAATAATAAAAGCGCCCATTTCTCCATGTTTGATAATCTCCATGACGGATATGCACACCAATAACAAGGTCTGAGGTTTGGCGGATTTCCTCTATAAAAGATTCAGCTTTAGCCATTATATCTTTCTTGGGTCGGAATATATGTTGTAGTTCCTTTTTTGTTTCTACGAGGTATTTAGATTCGTTCATCGTCTGCCAGCCTTTAGTACAGCCGAAGAATTTAAAGAACTTATCCCACCTCTTACTGTGTGTTGCTTTCCATGTGAATCCTTTATAGTTGTTCCAACCATTACCTCGTTTCAGATACCATTTGTGATATAGTGGGAAATATATGAATGGGCAATGTAGTAGGTTGGGAAAATCTTCAATAGTCCAATCGAAAAAGATAATGGTCATCTTCTTCTTCTCGGCTATACAACGTGCTATAGATGCTAAATAAGTCCATAGCCTGTTACATGTTTGACCAGGTGCATCGCAGATAATTCGCATAGCTATTTTCTTGCAAAGATAATAATATTCCACTGAATTGACAAATAAAAACGTATTTTTGTTGTTATTTGGAATAAAAAACCTACTTTTGTAGAAAATTTAAGAGATGAAGAGATCACTATTTATCATTATAATGATAAGTTTGCTTGCAATAATAATTGTAAGTCTATATTATTATTACCGTTGGAAACCTTTGTGGGCTTATGAAGAACCCAGGACGTTTTATTCTATAAGTCATCATCAAGATGATACATTGCGGATTGTTATGATAGGGGATAGTTGGGTTGGTATGCGAACGGATACCTTAAACATTATGTTTCAAAAGCGATTGTCGGCAATCTCCGGTAGACCTGTAATACTCAAGTCAAAAGGAAAAGGTGGAGAAAAGAGTCGTGGCATATATCAACTAATGTTTGAAGAAGATGGCTTGGGTACTAAACCGTTATTAGAATCTGGAGCAGACTATTGCGTTGTTATTGCTGGTATTAATGACTCTGCTGCCAATTTAGGAAAAAAACAGTTTTCTCATCATATGAAACTTATTATAGACTTCTTGTTGAAGAATGATGTTCGTCCTATATTAATAGAAATCCCCAACGTGAATATATGGAATGTATATGGGGGAAAACCAATCAAAGATTTGATGGTAGATTTTATTAAGTCATTAATGACTAGATGTGGAATGTATCACTTTCCTGAGTACAGGGAAGCTCTTCGATTAATGTTGAAAGATAGCAAATTGTTTGGCCCTGTTATATATGTTTCTATGAGTGATTGGAATGGGAAAGATTATGATCTGAATATGCAACTATTCCTTGACGATCAAATACATCTTAATCAACAAGGGTATTTGAAGTTAGATTCATGTATTGTGAACGTCATTATACAGGATTTATAATAGCTTTAGAACGCCGCTTTTGTCAATTAGCCAATGAGTTGCAATGCCAAGGAATGAACAAATAATAATCATTAGAATTGATAGCGTGTCGTGCCATTCTGTATATGCTGATGTAGCCCCATCAAGGACAAGAGAAAAGAATATTCCTTGAATCAGATAGATTTCCAAACTCGCTATGCCAACTTTTCGAACAATAGGTGATATCCATTTTGTGTACTTAGACAATAAAATAAATAAAGTCAAGAAGAGGGGTAGGAGAAAACCTAATGAGTAGTATTTGAAATTGTAGATTTGATGATGATATGGATAAAAATAAATGAAAAAAGGAATTCCCAAGATCAAGATATATAGGATATAATGACTAGGCATGTTGTATTTTAGCCAATAGGCGCAAATCATTCCAAACACAAATGCAGGTATTCTATAAAGAATAAAAAAGTGAGATCTGTCTAATACTTCTTCTTTGTCGGTAAAATAATAGGCTGAAATATATAGACATACTATTATTACGCAGATGAAAGCAAACCATTTCTTGTCTATTAGTTTTTTTATAAATGGAGTTAGAAGATAGAGTAGGATGATAGAGGGTATAAACCATTCTGCGTATTCTCTGCCAATCCAAAAACCGATTGTCGAATAACGAAATAAGAAAGTCAGGATATCATCATGGGTGAGTAGCAAATTAGTGATGAACCCAATAATATAATAGGTAGGGAATATTCTTAAAAGCCTTTTTCTATAAAAATGCGCAAGATTGTCGTCTTTATCGAGTGAATAGAACAAACCAAATCCTGATACAAATAGAAAGATGTCAACGCCGGCAAAGCCATATTGAGCAATAAATCCTAATGGCTTAATTTGATTAAAAGTAAAATGCAGCATCATAATCCATAAGATAGACCATCCCATGAGCTCAGGACGATACGTAGATATATCTTTATAATTTATGAACTTTGTTTCCATGTTAGTTCCTTTTCTTTATAAAATATTATGGGTATTGTACATAAAATGACTGGTATAAGAATCCTGATAAGTATATAAGCGAGATAATGCGAAATAATATGCTTTAGGAGATTATCCATATAATCATCGGCAATCTTGACCATATCGTTGTATAATTTCGTTTATACCTATACTTTTTTTACTTGCAAAGATAATGATAGATATTAATCTCTCCAAATATAATGGAAGATTTTTTTATTTTTGTTTGTTAAATATTGCAAATTTGTTAAAAAGGGGATAGATAAAAAGTAATTTCGCATGTAAATGAGCATATTGTACTTCAGTTGTTGGACGAAAAGCATTGCTCAGTTGGAAATTTCCTATACGGAAATGCATGTACGATAGTAAAATATTATCAGAATCATTTGGTGATTTAATAAATATGTTTTAATTTTGCAGACGAAGTGATTGTTGCTGATTTTTTTTAATAAATAAATTGTATGAAAAGGGAAGGTAATTGGGATTTTGTGAAATTTTTACTTATGTTTTTTATTGTTTTTGGTCATATTTGTCCAGCAAATCCAGAAATGTGGACGCCTGTAACAAGAGTTATAGGCTTGTTCGCTATACCTCTATTTTTCTTCATTAGTGGTTTTTTTCAATCAAAAGTAGATAGTTATAAGACATTGATTGATAGATATAAAAAGAATATCTTCCGAATCGTTATTCCTATGTTATCGTGGGGAATAATATATGTTATTTTTTCTTCAATAAAGCAGTTCGCTGGTATTTCATATAACATAGCAGATGTTTGGTCGTTCTATAAATATACTCCATTCTATATTATGGGTTTTTATTGGTTCTTGACTGCATTGATCTTTTGTCAGATAATTGGCTCTGTTTTGTCTCTCATTATAAATAGTAATATAAAAACTGGTTTTTTTTTATTGTTGACAAGTTTTCCTTTTTTTTGTTTATTACCTCCTAATTTTATAGAGCATTATCATTTTTCATTTATTTGGTTTTTTTATGGTATGGGTATGCTGTATCGTCAATTGGGAAAAGATTGGTTGTCGCATGAATATGGTGTTATAATCCAACTCAGTATGTCGATTATGACGATAATTCTTTTGTTTGGAATTGGTATTTATTTTATGCCGAGTGATACATTTTATTATAAAAGCAATCTCGTCGCAAATACTTTATTTTCTTTTGTGGTAAAGAGATATGCTCTATATTTTATAATATCGCTTTTAATGTTGTTTTGGATGCATCAATTCTATAAACGATTTAAGGATAAAGTGATTATACAGATATTAGCATCGTGGGGCCTTGATACCTTGTTTATTTATTGTTCTCATATGTTATTTCTTGAGTTTATATACAAACCAAGTATATTACCTATTTTATACTATGTAGATGGTTCTGTTTTTGAGCGCATAATGCAACATCTTATTGGGGCTCTTTTGTCTTTAGCGCTCTATTGGGGATTGCAGTGCGTATGCATTTTTCTTAAAAGATTAAAATTTGCTAGGATGTTTCTGATGGGTATGAAATAGATACAGTTCTTCTATCATCGAAAGTCCGTGGTGAATTTCCTAAAGACATATATTCCCTTGTTCCAGATATATGCGAACAATATGCAGATTGTGCTTCTCGATAAAAAGAGAATAACTTCATTCTGAGCATTAGGGATAAATGTGCTATAGTCTATGATAAAGAATTCAAGTGTATGAAAGCAGAGTATGGTTAATGACATTTTTCCCAATGATGAAATAACTCTTCCTATTATATGATGAGATATGCATTTAGCAATAATATAGATGAGTGTCGTACCAAAACAACCAGCTAAGATGTCAATAGGATAACATTTATACATACAGACGCACATGTCAATCCCAAAATAATGTAATTGAATAAACCAGCATAAACAACATAATATGATGAGTAATTTGTTAATACTATGTTTATTTATATAATTGCCAATCATATAAAATGTTATTGCAGATAAGCCTGGTAAAATACAAAAAGGAAGGCTAATAACATATCTGTCAATTAAGATAGCAATAACTGCAACACAAAGAGATATTGTATATCTGAATTTACATTTATTTACAATTGTATTATAAATAGTTCTACACCAAAAAAGTGCAGGTAAAAACCAAAGAGGGCCTATTTTGGGCATAGAAGAAAAAAATAACGATGTATGAGTTCCTCCAGACCCCCAAATAATAGCAAGTAGTCCATACTTTAGTGATAATTGTGGTATCGGAGAACGATAGGATAAAAATATGATAAGAAAAAGAGATGTTAGGATATATGGTATAATGATTCTTCTTCCATCGAAAACCATCTTTTGAATAATCTTGTTATCTCTTTTATAAAAATATCCCGAAAGAATGAAAAATAGTGGCATATGAAAAGAGTATATCAAATTATGGATAGTATTACTTGTTAGGAATGTATGTCCCGCAATAACTGCACAGATACCAATCCCTTTCATAATGTCAATAGACAAGTCCCTTTCCATGTGTTATTTATATATGTGATATAATTCTTTGCTGAATTCTCCAACTGATTTTCTCTTTCCTGGAGAAGAAGCAGATTGGTGGCAATAAGACTAATAGAAATAGGAATCGGTACCATGTGGCATGGTGAATGTTGCTAATAGCAATATTGATGATTTTAGACCAAAAAAGGAACCAATATTTAATCGAGGAAAGATTAATGAGCTCTGTAAGACAACTGAATAGATTTGCGCATAGAAATATACGCCGGGAAGTTGAACTCTGACGATTTCCTTTGATGTCATGATAATAGTCATTAGATGCGGAAAGTCGTGACAGAAGTCGTTTTTTATTCATATCTTTAGTAACGGATGTCATAATACTTTCCTCGCGGATATTGTAGATGTAAGTACCTTTTGTAGTAAATGAAGCCGCTTTTGTATACTTACTAAAAAAGAATACCCAATACATATCCTCATGGAGCAGCCCCTCTGGAAAGTATAGATTGTATTGTAAAATAAGAGATCGTTTGATTAGACGATTCCATGCGGAAGTTATGACCTTTTGCAACATGATGTCCTCTAAATCTTTTTTATTATCACAGAATTCAGGAATCTTATTGCTAAAGGCATATGGACTAAGAGCCTCGTTATTGCTAAGAATATTACCTTGAACAAAATCTGCTGACGGATATTTTTTTGCAAGTGTTATAAGGGTTTCAATACAATCCGAAGTAATAGCGTCGTCACTATCGAGGAAATATAGGTAGTCACCTTTTGTGGCGTTAATGCCAGTATTTCGTGCTCCAGATAATCCCTTATTTTTTTCGTGGTGAATAATTTTGAATGTTATATGACCTGAATACTGCTTAATGTAGTTTTTCGCTTTCTCGACACTATCATCTTGCCCACAATCATCCACAAGTATACATTCAATACTCTGGAATGTTTGGGCTGCAATAGAATCAAGGCACCTGACAATAAAACCAGATACATTATATACAGGAACGATAATACTTACTTTCATATACGATGGAAAATGATATTAATAATGCGTTGGGTAAAACGGCGCATACCGGAGGTCAGTATGAATAATAATATGTATGTTATTATAGTATAAAGAATAAAAGCCATGATAATTTTGTATGTGATTTCGATAATATGTTTGAAATCTATAATTGGTTTACAATATGTCTTGTAGAAAGAGAAAACTATAATAGCTATGACTGCCAACACTACGATGTGAATAATATATTGACTATAATAGAGTATGGGAGATGCTTTAATTCCTTTATGAAAAGTGTAGTAGGGTTTCCATAGTAGGACAATCACAATTTGGCTTAGAAGACCTCCTAATAGGATTCCATTAAGCCCCCAATAATAACCAAATAAAATAGAACCGCCAAGATGAAGACAAGCCTCGATAATTGGAGCCCAAACATCTGCGAATAATTGATATGCATTTTTGAAAGAGTCAACAACCGAGCGAGACATTCGAATAAACATACCTATGACTAAAAGAATAAGCGTGTTATCACTTAATAGATACTTGTCACCAATCCATAGCGTAATGAATGGCGTTATAGATATATATAATCCAAAGCAGGCCAAGGCTGCAATCCAAATCCTGGAGGTAAACAGCTCCCAAAAGACTTCAATAGTATGTTGTTTGTTATTATCAGCAACTAAGTTTCCTATAGATGCTCCCATTCCTTCAAATATTACGTTTATTAAGGTTGCTACATAACCTATTAGCATCATGTAATTGCCATAATAGGTTACCATCGATAAAGAGACAAATGCATAAATAATCAATGGACTTGTCTTTTCTAAAACAAAAAGTGCTATTTTATGAACAAATACCTGCTTGGTTTTTGTAATTAGTCCTTTGTATTTTTTTAATAGTATTACGGCAGATTCATTAGAGTGTTTAAGCCAAGGATATTCCTTGTTAATCACATGATTGATTGCTAAAACTGTAAGAATATTACTAATGAACTCAAATATAATCCAGCTCCAAATGCCCCATTTAAGAACAATTAAACACAATATTTGTAGAAAAACCTTACCATATCGAATTCCATGTCCCCATGGCATTAATTTGTAATTTTTCTGATCTGCTTGAATAAGGACTTGTCGATAGTTCCACAGATAACTGAAAATAGAACCACTTAGGAACACGATATAAGCTAAATAAATATATAGTGATCCGCATTCGGTATTTGGAAATATGAATGGTAAAGCTATCAATACAGGTATACTTAATCCGCATAGTATCCAGGCTATCCTTTTATAAAGCCAACCTTGTACACTTAATATGTCACATATTTCTTGATGATTATTGTCATGAATTGGCTGATAGAGTGAGGTGGCCATTGCAATACCAATACCCAACTCTGCCAAATTAAGAAAACTAAGGATATTGCCAAGCGTTGTATTCAAACCAATGACTTCATCCCCAAGGTAGTCTAGAAATACTTTTCGTGAATAGAAACCCACGAAAATCTGTATAAGGAACAGAATTAGTGACATACGACCATTCTGTATGGTTCTTTTTGTGCGGGTTTCTGTCATTAACTTATGTGTTGTGTTCTGTGTGGATAAAATCGGTGTTCGTGCGATCAATATGTAGCACATTTTTAAACATCCTTAATACAAGTCCTGGAAAAGCAAGAACTTTACTAAAAGACCGAATGCGTAACTGGCTAGGGATGGCAATGAATAAGGATACAGCTAACACACCCAAAAGAATCCACCATTTCTCACACCATTCAGGAACGGTCAGTGTGACAATGATAGAAATACCAGTGAGCAGAACGATCAAAATAGAGCGAGGAATGAGTGCTTGCTGGATGGTTTTGTCGATGAAATTTATTTTTCCATGAATTATGGCATTGGGAATCTTTGGGAGATTACTCAACAGACTTTGTACCTGTGCCGTCATCCAACGCATGCGTTGACGTTGGAAATTGTCTTGGCTGCTAACCTTTTCGTCGAATACATGAATGTCGGGTGCGTATTTGATATAGACTTCTTGATGGAGCAAGAGCGCTTCCATCTCACGATCTTCACCTGCTGTGGATAGTTGGAAGACATTCTTCTTGAAAAGCTCATATTTGAAGCACATGCCAGAACCAATCAACGCAGAGGATAGGCCTAAGCGATTATGAGCCTTGCGGAAGATGGTGTTGTTGATTTCCTCACTGGCTCCATCGAGCACCGCCACATCGTTATCAGCGTTTTTGGCACAACGATGACATTGGATAGCATCATAGACCGTACATAGGATGTTCAATTGGGACAAGAAATCGGGACGAACCACATTGTCAGCATCGAGTACCACTACATGGTCAAAATCGCCTCTGACCTCGTTGATGGCATATTGCATTGCCTTGGCCTTGGAACTCTTTTCGAAAACAGGTTCAAGGATGGTAATAGGCAGCTTGCGCAGATAGTCATTTGTTTCTGGTCGCATGTGGTCGGAGATGACGGTTACCGTATAATGTGTCATTGGATAGTCTTGCAACAGGAAATTTTCCACTGCATTAATGATGACACGGTCTTCCTTGTATGCAGGATATAAAATGAGAAATCTGCATTGCTTATTGCTGAGGGCAGCTGCATGGGCTGCTATATGATCTTCTTTATCGTAAAATAGGGATATAACTGCAAAGAACACCACATAGGCTACAGATCCTGCGATAATTATCCAAAGGATAATGTCGATACTATGTAGAACAGACCAAATCATCTCTTTTTGCGCAACAGATTGGGCTTATAATGGTTCCACAAGCGTTTGAGGGGATCACGCAAGAATGTTTTTTCCCACATTTCTGCTACCAGATAGTCTGGCGTAGCTAATGCAAAGATAAAGAGGGCGAGGGCACCAAGGGTCCACCATTTGATGACCAAGGTCATATAGATGAATGGGAGGACGATACTCATGACCAGAATAATGGCCATCATCGTGGTGCGGGGAACGAGCATCCATTGAATAATTTTATCGGCCAGATCATATTGTTTCCGGAAAATGGCTCCAGGTAGGAATTTGATGTTTCTGATGAAATTATGGAACTGCTCCGAAGCCCAACGACCGCGCTGTTGGTTCAATTTTGCTGTCGTACGTTTTTTCTCACCATAGACATAAATATCATCGAAATAATCGATAAAGATTTCCTGACGGAGAAGTAAGGCTTCGAGTTCTTTATCCTCTCCTGCGGTACGGGCTTTCATAACGTTGGCCTTAAACCATGTGAAATCGTAGGCGATGCCTGAGCCCGCTAAAGCAGAAGATAAACCAACATTGATGTGCCCACGGCGGAAGATAGCGTTATTGATTTCTTCGAAGATCGAACCTAAAAGTGCTGCGGTGGTATCCCGGTTCCTTGAGATACGGTGCATTTGAATCGCCTTGGTCGCAGCCGTCTCAAAGGCATCGTTGACCTTTGCTAAGAAATCTTGTTCCACAATGTTGTCGGCATCAATTATCAACGCAATATCGTAAATTTTGAATTCAGGGAGGTTGAGAATGGCATATTGTAAAGATTTCGCTTTGGTACTCTCCTCGAAGTTAGGCGTGAGGAGGGTAATAGGGTATTGGGCTAAACGCATATTGGTCATCTCTTCCTGGTGGTCGGAGATGACTGTCACATCGAACATACGTTGAGGATAGGCTTGGGATAGGATAGAGATGACCGCCTGTTCAATAACCATATCTTGGTGATACGAGGGAATCAAAACGACAATACGATTCAGTTTCTTGGAACGAGGGGATTCATGATTTTTGTTGAACAAAGAAGCAACTGTAAAGATTCCCAAATAGATGACAGTGACTGCCACTATGATGAACAAGACGATGTCCGTATAAATCATTATGTCCCAGAAGGTAATGCTCATATCCTTTTTTGTTTATAGTTTAATGTTTATAGATGTGTTTTGTTTCAAGATAAAATCTAAGAGGCCATGAAGGGTGGCCTTTAGGAGGTCAAAACGGGAGAAGAATGTTTTTTTCGCGATGTCACGAAGGGCAACGATACCTATGAGGTAGATGTATGCCAACGTCTTGTTAAACTCTTGAGGATTACGACGGACTAAGAGGAGCCTGTTGCGTGTAAGGTAATAGGTGCGAAGGGGACTGTTCTGACCAGTAGCTTGGCTCTCCTTATGATAAATGGTACACTTGGGCTCGTACCAGATTTGATAACCTGCTCGAATGAACATTATGGACCAGTCTAACTCTTCATAATAGAGGAAATAACATTCAGGCATGAGGCCGACCTTGTCGATGGCATCCCGGCGAATGAACATCGCAGCGCCATGGGCGTAAGGGGTAGGGCGGGCTGTGTCGTACTGTCCATGATCTTCCTCATTGAAACCGATGGCGTGATTGCGAATGGATATTCTGGATAATCTGGTATATCCTGCATACTGGATGGGATTGTTACCCCAAGCAAATCTTATTTTTGGACAGACTATACCAATGTCTGGCGAGGAAATCATTCGGTCTATCAGAAACTGAATGTTGAATTCCTTAAAGATAGTATCATTATTGATTAAAAAAAGATATTTCCCTTGAGCAGACTGTATACCTAAATTATTTCCACCTGCAAAGCCAAGATTCCTTTCGCTTTGGATGACTTTGACTTGTGGATATCGTTGAGCAATAGTTTCTGCTTCTTGATTTTTTGAGGCATTATCAACCACAATCACCTCCATGTTTTCATTGAAGGGGATGGTCTCAATCAATGCACAGGTATCTTCCAGTCCATTATAATTGATGGTAACTATAGAAACCTCAATCTTCAATTTTCAATCTTCAATTATCAATGTACTTACACTCTTGATGCTAATTTCTTTTCAAGTTTTAAACGTTTTTGCTCTTCTTCTTTCACCAAAAGCTGTTCTTCATATTTGACCCATTCCGGCTCTATATATGGGAGGACAAATACTATGGCAAGTCCTCCGTAAAAAATCAAACAATTGGGGAACTGCATAAGTACTTGGTTTGCGTACCCTCCTAATTGGATGGCAACAAATGATCCACATAGCCCTCCACCTATTCCAATTAAGGATCTGTTCTTTAGTTGAAATAGTACGACACGACATGCTCCCAAAAACATAATAATTGTTGTTATGATAAAAACGGTAATGCCAATAGGCCCAGTTCTAATCCAAATATAAACGTATTCTGAGTCTGGAGGAATTGTCGCCAATTTGCTGTATTTGTTGTTAGAAGGTACATTATATCCCATTCCTAAGCCAATTCCCCATGGAGCATCCTTAATGTATTTTTTTATGGCCTCTTTGTTAATGTCTCGAACGTTGGCTGACGCATCGTCTTTATTAAATGCAGAACGCATCCTTCGAATCTGTTGGTTACTATTGCCAATGGATGTGAATATGAGAAGGAAGGCAAAAATGACAAACGCAATAGAAAAAGGGATTGCTATCTTGAATGATTTCGACAAGAAAACATAAACAAACAATCCAGCTCCTAAGCAGAAGATAGCTGTTCGTGTTCCAGACTGAAACATTCCCCAAATCACAACAATTGATATGAAGATAAAGAATATTTTTACTTTCTTGATTCTTGTCGTGATAGATATAATGATGAATGCAGCAGCACTTGCAGCAGCATTGATACCGTAATTTGCTGCATCGCTAAATGTGGAGAAATATCGGATTAAAGTTCCTGCATTCAATATATGGGTATTCCTTCCTCGTGTTTGAATCCAAGTGTTTTCGGCTACTGTAAAACCCATGTTTTGTTGTTTCCAAGTCCAAAATGCAGAGAATAGAGTAAACAAAGCCCAGATTTTTAAATACCTTATTAATGTTTCAGGGGAAGATATATAAATAGAAAAGACCAGAAAAATGTATAGAATCTGGAACGCCATCAGTCTAGCTCCGTTATACCACATTGCAACATCTATACCTAAATTGCAGGTGTCATTTAGAATCTCCAGAGTACAAAATCCACACCACACGACTAATGCGAACAGCATCATGTTACCCGCTCTGTTAAAATTTGGTGTTTGCCGAACATCTATGACAGCAATAGCCAATAATGTCAATTGCAGCATTTCATTTGGTAAAGACGTAGGTATTGGAAGGGTTAGATCCTTCATTTGTATAAAATAGTTGACAGTGATCAATGTCCAGAACGTAAACATTCTCCACTTAAAGGCTGCATATACAAAAAGTATAATTAGAGGGGATAAACAGATGATTGCAAAAGTGGTAAATCCACTTGACACAAGTTGGTATATTGCAAGCGAAAACAGGAGAAAGAGTAATAGAACTCTTCCTCCGTTTTCATGAGCGTACACTGATAGTCTGTTTGAATAAACTCTTGCCATTTATTTCGCGTGACTGTTTTCAACTGCTGTTAAGCCCATCTGAGATATGCGGTATACAAAGTTGTTGAATTTTGTATAGGGCGGTAACTGACCAACGAATTCTTCCACAGCATAACGCTGTGCTTCTGTAAGGTACATGAAGAGAGTGTTCTGGTCTGTCAACTGTGCTTGAAGCTCCTTCAAGGCTTTCTGGTCCACATCTTTCCAGGTACGGTTGGCACGGGTAACCAAAAGATTGATAGTTCCCATGTTGAGAAGCCCAGAAGGAATCGAATTGTCATCTAAGTTCGGATATTCAATGATGGCAATCTCATTGGGCAGAATGTCTGGGCAGATGTCTTTGATGTCCTTAGCCATGATGAAACGGCTGTCTTCTGCCAGAAAGTCCTCATCGTAGGTCAGACGGCGAACTTGTAAGCCTATAGAAATCCAGTAGTTTTCTAATTCTTGGGCTAAATAACTCTTACCATTAGCGGCATCAGTAGAGAGCAGATTGAGAACATTCTGCTGACCTTCCTTGAAATTGGGGAGGAGTGCCTTGCTGAGTTGGCGGAGGGCCATGTCAGCAATGGTCTTGTTGAAACGTCGATAACGCAAGGTGCTTTCTTTCGGGAAGCATCCCATGACAGGAATCTTGGTGATACGTTCCGAACGCATACGATCCCGTAGCGTACGATCCAGCAACTCGATGATGAAGAAGTACAAAGCAGTCATTATGAAGGTTAGCAGGAAGGCACCAAGCAAAATCATCATACGATTGGTGGGTTGGGCATTCATCGGGAACAATGGCGGGTTGAGTACACGGAGCGTAGCTGTCGTCATCTGTAGGTTCTTCTGACGGAGACGTGCTGCATTCAGGGCTTTTAACATTTCCATATAATTGCCTTCGATAAAGCCGATATGGCGATCTTTACGGCTCAACGTTGCTCCAATTGGTGCATAATAAAGGAACTGCTTATCAATATTGGCACGCATGATGTCCTGAGCGCCTAATTCTGCTTTAGTTTTTTCTAATAAAAGCACTTGTTCGAGCCATCTGCTAATCATATCATTGGCTTTAACACCGGTTTCAGTGCTATAAGTTCCCGCTTCAATGTCTTTGATTAAACTACGAACATTGTCGGTGGCATTTTGAAGCATTTTTTCAGCTTTTGCCAATTCTAATTGAGATTCCACGCCACTACCACCTCCTTCACTGCTCATCAAGCGAAGATTTGAGATACGTGATTGAATACGGGAAATATCCGTTATTTGATTTGTGAAATCTTTATTTGCCTTGATTATTTTTGCGCGATCTCCTAACTGACGCTCCAAATAATCCATCAAGGCACGTGTTGTAGCTTGATTTTTAAGTAGGTCATTATCTGATTTCTGTTGAGTTCCATCCATTCCTGCAATAACTCTGGTTTGTTCACCGTAATTGATGATTCGTTTTTCTACATTGTAGCGAATCAAATCATCTTCGGCATTGGTCAGGATGCGGTATAGACGAGCTACCTCACGCTCAAAGAACTTAATCACATTATTAGTCTCGCCATAACGGAGTTGCGCATATTGGCGAGCAAATACTTCATTCAAAATGTCCAAAGTATTATAAGCGATACCCGCATCATTAGCAGAATAGCCAATGTCAATAATATCACTTTTGTTTAATTGCATGACTTTCAAACGGCTGGTAATGCTATTGATGCCAAAATAGGGGTGGTAGTTCGTTATACCAAACAAGTAATTATCTTGCGTTGGCTTTTCGTATGCCTTCAAGTTAGCATATGTGGCATTTTCACTGTTATGATTAATCAGTGCCTTCACATCAGCAGGAACACTATTGTTGAGCTGGCGGAAATGCTCTGCAGAGATGTAGTTGTTATCTTTGTTGGTATTACCATACATCATACAGCGAGCGAATAAACGAAGTGACACCTCATGGATAGTTACGTCAGTTGTAATCAGTAACATCAAATTTTTCATGTTTGTATCAGAATGTCCCCCAGCTGTACCTGAACCTCCTTCAATATTATAGGCTGTAATCATTCCTGTATAGATGGTTGTGTTTGTATCATACACACGTTCCATATTACGTGTCATAAACCATGCTACCACCAATGCTATCAATGGCAGGATAATAAGGTACCAACGAATTTTGTATAAGAATCTGACGATATATCTGAATAAATCCATAATGCTACTTTTTATTTCGTTTTACTTTCTTTCTTAGCTGCTTTAGCTGCTGCTTTCTCTGCTTTCTTTTCTGCTTTTTCTAAAGCCTTGGTTTTCTTCTCATCTTCTTCTACTGCCTTCTTAATCCGTTTTTCAACAGCCTTGTTCTCTTTCGCTATCTCCTTGTCGGATTTAGTCACATGGGTATCCAAAGTGATTTCAGTTGTAGAGTTTGTAATAATGGGCGTGTGGGTCAAAATTTCAAGGGTAATGATATCTGTTGTTATTGTGGTTTGCATGGATTGATACATTTGAATCTGACCACTTTCACGCTGTTTAGTATAGGCAAAATCTTCAATATCCATATTGCCATTTTCAAATTCTTCGCGATTTAGTGCTCCGGCTCCTTGATAAGCTGCTGCTCCTTCTCCAAAGGTCTTCAAAGTCACCAAATCATTCGTGATTTTTACAAATAAAGACGCAATTTGCAATTTTAATTTATCATAGGCAATATCTTTAGCTATTACTGCTTGGTCTACTGCAAGTCTTGAACGTCTTATAGACGGAACGTAGTCTAAAACGTCTTCAACAGAAAGAGATGCACTGACGCCAACATTCCAATAACTTTGCTCTGAGCCTTGGAATTGGTAAATCATATAGCTCGTTGTAGATGAATTGTTGCCCCACATATCGGCTTTTCCATAACTATAACTGGCACGACCGCTAACATGGCCGAAAATACTACGTTTCGTTTTTGCCACTTCTGCCTCTGCAATCTGCCGAGCTTTCTCCAAGGATAAAATCTCAGGATTAGCCTTCGCATTCTCAAGTAACACCGCCAATGGTGGCAAATGGAACTGTGAGAAGTTAATATCCTTCTCCTTACTGGAGTCAAAGAATCCGGCCGCGATACCACTTTCGTCGAACTGAGCGAAAGCGGAGGAACCGATTCCCGTGGCCGCTACGATCATTAATAGACGTTTAATCTTGTTCATTATGATATGGTTTATGTTTGTCTTATACGTTATCTTTTTGGATGAATGCTGTCAGAGTGCGGAATATGATCTTCATATCCATCGTGAAACAATAGGTCTGTCCGTAGATGATGTCGAGCTGCTTGCGCTCTTCTGCCGACATCATACCACCCTTGCCGCGTTCTTCAACCTGCCAAAGGCCAGTGAGGCCCGCAGGTGCCATGAAACGGTCAATGCTGGAATCTACGGTGAGTTTCTCTGCCTCATAAAGAGGTAACGGGCGATTGCCCACGATGGACATGTCGCCTTTTAATATGTTGAAGAGCTGTGGCAGCTCATCAATACTGTACTTGCGGATGAACTTACCCACTTTGGTCACACGCGGGTCGTTCTCAATCTTAACAAAGGCATTGTTGTTCTCCTCTTCTTTCTCCTTGTTGAAGTCAGACTCGGATACTACGAAGTCATCACCGACTAGCATAACCTCATCGTCGCTGATCATCATGTCTGACTCCATACCCATGTCCATCATCATCATCTCAGCTTCCTCGCCTAAAGGTGCCGTGATGACACTCTGGTGATCCTTCTCTTCTTCATTGTCCTTCTCAGCATACTGGTTGCCAGCTTCCTTGGCGACCTCCTTCAGTCTCTGCTCGGCATCGGCATACATTGAACGGAACTTCAAGAAGTCGAAGACGGTATAGTTCGTACCGACACGCTTGGACTTGAATATAATCGGGCCCTTGCTCTCCAATCGGATGGCTATGGCCGTGATGATGAATACCGGAGATAGGATGATAATGCCCAAAAGGGAAAAGAAAATGTCGAAGAGGCGTTTCCAAAGAGGAATCTTGAAACGCAGGATGCGATGCTTGGATGGGGCATCGTCGAACAACATCATCTCACGGTCGGAGATAAATGTGATTTTCTTATTGAGATCTGTAATGGAAGAATTGATATCAATCGTGTCGTTGATACCGCATTTCTGATACATCTTCCGGTCATCCAATGTCAACTCTTTGGTGAGCAGGATGATGTACACATTCTTACATTTCTTCTTGATATAGGTGATGGCCGTGATATCTTCCGCCTGAACACTCTGCTCGTAGAACAAGATAAAATGCTCGTTACGAACATGAGGGGCACAGGCAGAGGCAGCGTCCTTATAGTTGGTCGAAAACTGAACCAACCGTCCGGGAATGTATCTCAGTCGTTCCTGGGTTTCTGGATTGTTGCCAAGATATACAATGCCTATCATATATATTATATAATATGTGTATACTTATGACGACTCAGGGAATAATCTTCTTGACCCTGATCTTCAGCTCCATCGGATTAAATGGTTTGACAATATAGTCCTCGGCGCCAATTTCCAACAGGCGGATTCGCTCACTCGTGGAATCCTCGCTGGAGAGCATAATGACGGGAATGTGCTTGAACAACTCGTTCTGCTTGATCCATTCCAGGAAATCGTCACCACGCATGCCTGGCATACGGATGTCGGAGATAATGAGGTCGGGCGTGTTTCCAGCCTGGAGCCATTTCACTCCTTGCAATCCATCTGGCAACCACTGTACGTCGTAGTCGCTCATAAGATAGATGGAGAGCACCTTTGCGATGGTCTCTTTGTCGTCAAGTATTAGTATTTTCTTCTTCATATAAGAATGGTTTTTATTACGTAATAATGCTATTCTAACGTGCAAAGGTAAACAAAATATTTTAATTGAACACAAAATTTGGTAAAAAAATTGCATTTTTGCTTAAAATAATTGGAAAAATGGAAAAAAATGAGGAAATTTGCACATAAAGTGTATTGTTTATAGACAAATTAATTCAAATTTATGGCAAACAGACTTTTGTTAGGTTTTGATGTCGGTAGCTCATCAGTGAAGGCATCACTTGTTAATGCCGACAACGGCAAGTGTGTAGCAACAGCTTTCTTCCCCGAGAAGGAGGCTCCCATCACGGCAGTCAAGGCCGGATGGGCAGAGCAGGATCCCCAGATGTGGTGGAATAATGCGAAGTTGAGTCTCCAGAAGATCATGGCCGACTCCGGAGCCAAGGCTGAGGAGATCAAGTCCATTGGTATTTCGTATCAGATGCACGGATTGGTGTGTGTGGACAAGGATCTGAAAGCTTTGCGTCCGTCGATCATCTGGTGTGACTCTCGTGCAGTTCCTTATGGTGAGAAGGCTTTTAAGGAACTCGGCGCTGAGCAGTGTCTGAGTCATCTGTTGAACTCTCCTGGTAACTTCACAGCAGCCAAGCTGGCCTGGGTGAAGGAGAATGAGCCGGAGCTTTACAGTAAGATTTATAAGATCATGCTGCCCGGTGACTATATCGCTATGCGGCTGAGTGGGGTAGCTAACACCACCGTCAGTGGTCTGAGTGAGGGTATGTTCTGGGATTTCAAGAACAATAACGTGGCTGACTTCCTGATGAAGTATTATGGCTTTGACGCATCCCTGATTGCCGACATCGTTCCTACGTTTGCCGAGCAGAGCGTGGTGAGTGCAGAGGCTGCTGAGGAACTGGGCCTGAAGGCCGGTACACCGATTACCTATCGTGGGGGTGACCAGCCCAACAACGCCTTGTCGCTCAATGTGTTGAATCCGGGTGAGATCGCTGCTACGGCTGGTACGTCAGGTGTGGTATATGGTGTGCTTGGTGATGTGAACTATGACAAGCAGAGTCGTGTGAACACCTTCGCCCACGTGAACCATACTGCTGACCAGACTCGTCTGGGTGTGCTGCTCTGCATCAATGGTACGGGTATCCTGAATGCCTGGACGCATCGTAACATCACCCCGGAAATCGGTTATGCCGAGATGAACGACCTGGCTGCCAGTGTGCCCATCGGCAGTGAGGGTGTGACCATCATCCCGTTTGGAAATGGTGCTGAGCGCGTGTTGGAGAATAAGGAGATCGGCTGTTCAATCAATGGGCTGAACTTCAACAAGCACAACAAGGCTCATCTGGTTCGTGCTGCCCAGGAGGGTATTGTCTTCTCTTTCTGCTATGGTATGGAAATTATGCAGCAGATGGGTATGGACATCAAGAAGATCCACGCCGGTAAGGCCAATATGTTCCTGAGCCCGTTGTTCCGTGATACACTAGCTGGCGTGAGCGGCGCAACCATCGAACTCTATGACACCGATGGTTCCGTAGGTGCTGCCAAGGGTGCCGGTATTGGTGCTGGTATCTATGCCAATGCCGATGAGGCCTTTGCAACGCTGGATAAGTTACAGGTGATTGAGCCGAAGGAGGCTGACCGTGCTGCCTATGCTGCTGCATACGCCCACTGGAAAGAATCTTTGAAGAAGAATATGTAATGAAAGATAAAGCCCGCCAACCGGCGGGCTTTATTATTGCAGACTGTTTTTATACCACTCAAA
This sequence comes from uncultured Prevotellaceae bacterium, assembly GCA_900316445.1. Classification (GTDB taxonomy): domain Bacteria; phylum Bacteroidota; class Bacteroidia; order Bacteroidales; family Bacteroidaceae; genus Prevotella. The sequence goes on from ONCZ01000001.1 coordinate 192,365, forward strand.
CAACTTCTGAACACCATCCTCAATTTCAACTTTGTGAGTCCAGCCGAGTGAGTGAAGTTTGTACACATCGATGAGTTTGCGCATAGTGCCGTCTGGCTTGGAAGCATCGAATTCAACCGTTCCCTCAAAGCCTACAGCCTTTACAACCAGTTCGGAGAGTTCGCGGATGGTCAGTTCTTTACCTGTTCCCACATTGATATGACAATTGCGAATCTCGCCTAATGACGGGATGGCTCCACCACGACCAGCAGAGTGGTTGCGATCTACGGCACCATCGGTAGAGGCACCATAATGCACAGACGAATATTTCTCAATGCCAATGACATCCTTGAAATCAACATTCAACAGGACGTGCACAGAAGCGTCGGCCATATCTTCGCTCCACAAGAACTCGCGGAGTGGGGTACCTGTACCCCAGAGCACCACCTTATTATTATATATACCATATTTGCCGAGTACTTTCAGAATTTCTTCCTTCGATGCCGCTCCATTCACACCTTCTACAGGGCGTTTGTTCAGATCGATGGCAATTTTCTCCCATTCCTCATCGTGGATGAGTTTGGCGAGATAGATCTTACGCATCATGGCCGGCATCACATGAGAGTTCTCCAAGTGGAAGTTGTCATTCGGACCATAGAGGTTCGTGGGCATCACGGCGATATAGTTCGTACCATACTGCAGATTATATGACTCACACATCTTCAGACCTGCAATCTTGGCGATGGCGTATTCCTCGTTGGTATATTCCAATGGGGAGGTGAGCAGGCAATCTTCCTTCATCGGCTGGGGCGCATTCTTCGGATAGATGCACGTACTGCCCAGGAAGAGCAGCTTCTTTACCCCGTGTGCATAGGCCTCACTGATGACATTACACTGAATCTTCATGTTCATCATGATGAAGTCAGCACGGTAGAGTGAGTTGGCCATGATGCCACCCACGAAAGCTGCAGCCAGGACAACACCTTCCGGACACTCCTCGTCGAAGAACTTCCTAACAGCCACCTGATCCGTGAGATCCAATTCCTTGTGACTGCGACCTACCAGATTGGTATAGCCTCTTTGCAGAAGGTTATTCCAAATAGCGGAACCCACAAGGCCGTGGTGTCCCGCTACATATATCTTACTGTTCTTATCGAGTGTCATTCTTCCATCTGTGCTTTAATGAACAACTTCTTGACGAACTTCATGTCGTGCTTGACCATAATCTTCACCAAATCCTGGAAGGAAGTCTTCTGAGGATTCCAACCTAACTTGGCCTTCGCCTTCGCTGGATTACCAAGCAACTGGTCTACCTCTGCAGGACGGAAATACTTCGGATCGACCTCAACAAGGACCTTACCAGTCTTCTTGTCGTAACCTTTCTCGTCGACACCGTCACCGCGCCATTCCAGTTCGATGCCCACCTCCTTGAAGGCTAGTGTGGCAAACTCACGGACGGTATGATATTCACCGGTAGCAATCACGAAGTCATCTGGTTCCGGCTGTTGCAGGATAAGCCACATGCATTCGATGTAGTCCTTGGCATATCCCCAGTCGCGCAGGGAATTCAGATTACCCAGATAGAGTTTGTCCTGATAGCCCTGTGCAATACGGGCTGCTGCCAAAGTGATCTTGCGAGTGACGAAGTTCTCACCGCGACGCTCACTCTCATGGTTAAAGAGGATACCGTTGCAGCAGTACATACCGTATGACTCACGGTAGTTCTTCATGATCCAGAAACCATAAAGCTTGGCGACAGAGTAGGGGCTACGGGGATAGAACGGGGTAGTCTCGCTCTGAGGAACCTCCTGTACTTTTCCGTAGAGTTCAGAGGTAGAAGCCTGATAGATTCGGCAGGTCTTCTCCAGTCCGCAGATGCGTACTGCCTCCAACAGACGAAGCACGCCAACAGCATCAGTATCAGCTGTATACTCCGGAACGTCAAAGGAAACCTTTACGTGACTTTGGGCAGCCAGATTATAAATCTCAGTAGGCTTTGTCTCGCCGATGATACGGATCAGTGAGGAAGAGTCAGTCATATCTGCCCAGTGCAGATTGACGAGACGTTTCTTCTTCATATCCCTGACCCATTCGTCAAGATAGAGATGTTCGATTCGACCAGTGTTGAAGGATGAGGAACGGCGTAAGAGACCATGAACCTCATAACCTTTTTCGATTAAGAATTCTGCCAGGTAGGAGCCGTCTTGGCCGGTGATACCTGTAATGAGAGCAACTTTTTTATCCATATTTAATGATTATTCGTTTCCTGAAAATTGTTTGATGCGCTGTTCCTCCGAGAGCTTGCAGATGAGGAGCGTGTTGTCTTTTTCTGCAACGATATAACCGTCCAATCCCTGAATGACCACCTTCTTCTCCTGGGTAGTGTGGACGATACAGTTGCGACTTTCGAAGATATTGATGTCGTTGCCGATGCTTACATTGCCGTAGAGGTCTTTCTTGCTCTGTTCGTGCAGAGAACCCCACGTACCGAGATCACTCCATCCGAAGTCTGCCGGACAAACGAAGATTTCCTCTGCCTTCTCCATAATGGCGTAGTCTACGGAGATATTCTCACATTCGGGGAACTGGCGGTTAATCTCTTCTTGTTCTTTTGCTGTTCCATAAATGGGCAACATGGATTCGAAGATTTTGGCCATCGCAGGCTGATAGACGCGGAAGGCATTGACGATGGTGTTCACGTTCCAGATGAAGATACCGGCATTCCAGAAGAAGTAGTTCTTTTTGATGTATTCCTGCGCAGTCTTCAGATCGGGCTTCTCGCGGAAGGAGTCTACCCGGAAGATTTCCTTGTTGCGGAGGGAACTGTTGCTCAGATCAGCCTGGATATAACCGTAACCAGTTTCCGGACGATTCGGTTTCATACCTAAGGTGACGATGGCGTCGGTCTCACTGGTAAACAACATACATTCCTTCACAACACGCTGGAACTCAGCCTTGTCTATAACGATGTGGTCGCTGGGTGTCACCACGATGTTGGCCTTCGGATCAGCCGACTTGATGCGCCAACTGACATAGGCAATACAGGGGGCGGTATTTCTGCGACAAGGTTCACAGAGGATGTTGCTTTCCGGCATGTCGGGCAACTGCTCTTTGACGATGGCTGCGTATTTCTGATTGGTGACGACCCAGATGTTCTCCGGACGCACCAGATTCCCAAACCTTTCTACTGTCAATTGTAATAAGGTTTTCCCGATACCGAGCACGTCAATGAACTGCTTTGGCTTTTCTGTTGTGCTCATCGGCCAGAAGCGACTGCCTACGCCGCCCGCCATGATAACCAGATGATTGTTCGTTCTTGCCATAATCTTCTAAGCTGATAATAATCGGCAAAGATAGGTATTTTCTACGAAATAAACGAAAAATTTCGAGAAAAAAGTTATTTTTATGCAAGTTTCTTTATCTATTTCTTCTTCAACACCCATTTCTTGACCACAAAATAGAGTATGGCGAGTGCAAGAAGCCCCAAGATAAATATCTTGATATACTCGGCATATTCGATGATTTTGTCGTTCAACTGATCCTCGGGTACGATAGCATGCAGATACCATCCCAAGACTGCCAAAACACTGTGCCAGCCGCCAGCACCAATGGTGGTGAACAAAAGGAATTTCCCATAGTTCATCCTTGCCAGTCCTGCGGGAATGGAGATCAGGTGACGGATGACGGGAACAAATCGGCCAGTCAGTGTGGCGGCTACACCGTGATCGTCAAAATATTTCTCACTCTTCTCGACCTTCTCTTGGTTCAGCAGGCACATCTTTCCCCATTTGCTGTTGGCGAACTTATAGACAACAGGTCTGCCGACATAAAGAGCCACAAAATAGTTGATGCTGGCACCGACGTCGGCTCCCAAAGTTGCGTATAAAATAATGAGGAAGACGTTCAGCGAACCGCTGGCCGCATGATAGGCTGCCGGAGTGACGACAAACTCAGAAGGTACAGGAATGACGGTGCTCTCCAGCAACATCAGGATGAACACAGTAGGGTACCAGCCCAGACTGTTCAGAATATTGGTGATAAAATTCATTTTTCTATGCTTTGTTCGTTTGATTGATGATATACTGATAGTATTCTTTGGGATCCATTCCGCTGGGGAACAAACCACTGAGAACGGTCTTCGCCTCCTTCGGATTCTTCTCTAACGCGAGTTTCAGGTAATGTAGGAACTCCTTTCCCTTGCCAAGATCCCGACAACAAAGTGCCATATAGGAGAAACCTTCGTTCCAGTCGTCTCCCATATCCTTGAAGAGTCGCTTGAGGAAGATGTAGGAGGTCTGGGTGTACTGGTTGTCATAGAGTGAGACGATAATTCTGAGCATCGTTCTGGGTGAGTCTTCAGACATTTTGAGCGCCCCTTTGAAAGCCTCAGCAGCTTCTTCGGGACGTTTGTTGGCCAACAGAATGTGTCCTTTGATAATCTCCATACTGGCATGATTGCAATCCAAAGACTCCGTCTCGCTAAGATAATAGAGGGCCGTCTCTGTCTCTCCCAGTTCACTATGCCCGAATGACAGTTCCTGATAGATCTCGGGGAGATACTGTGAATCGGGTGGTGCTGCCTCCAATGCTTTGTTAAGAATTTTGACTGCTTCTTGATACCGTCCGAGATTGATGAGACAGGTACCCTGATACAGGTATCCGAACTCGTCTTCATCCACTTGCTCGGAGTATCTCCGGAAGTAATCGAGGGCTTCCTCGTAGTTCAACAGGTTATAAAGACAATTGGCCTTCGACAACAGACTCTCCGGGTCTTTCGGGTCGATGGCGATAGCATACTCGCTGCTGGTGATGGCCGCACTGTAGTCCTCTCTCATAAACTGGGCACTGGCCAGCGCATTCCAGTATTTGATAGAGTAGGGGTCGTGGTCTATCAGCTCATTGAAGATGCGCTCGCTGTCCTTATATTTCCCAAGTCCGAACAGCGTGTGCGCCATCAGTTCCTTGAAACTGTCAGAGTCGTCTCCCTGTGAACGGGCCATCCATTGAAAGGCCTTGTCGTGCTGTTCGTAGTCAGAGAAAATATTGGCCACATCATACACGTAGTCCATCAGCTCGTCTGTCATAATATCCTTCATCTGTTCGATGAAATACAGGTCGGCTTCTTCCGTCTTACCTTGACAGACCAGAATCTCGCCTTTCAAATAGACGGCTTCCATCGTATCGACAGCCTCAATCTTCTCAGCATATTCCCTCGCAGTCTCGAAGTCATTGGCCACAAGAGCCTCCCTCGCCTTGAAGAGCAGGGGACCTACGGCCTCGGGATTGTATTCCAATGCCAAGTCGACGGCAACCTTTGCCTTCTCGGGGAAACCGTTATACTGATAATAGTCGGCAATATCGGCCAAGTCGTCAGCATCGATATAGATAGGATGCTCCGACTCGACCGACTCCTCGTATTGGTTCAAGATCGTGCGGAATTCTTCGCTGTCGAAATATGCGAGATCGTCTGACTGCATCAATACTGTTTAGTTCTTCTTCCAGGTATCCTTAAGTCCGACGGTCTTGTTGAAGACGGGATGCTCTGCCGTAGAGTCCAGATCGGGCGTGAAGTAACCGATGCGCTGGAACTGCAGATGACTCAGTGGAGCCATCGCAGCGGCAAAGGGCTCGATATAACAATCTGTGAGAACCTTCAGGTTGTCGGGATTCATCATCTGTTCCCGAGCCTGCGCATAGGTGAGACCTTCGTCCTGTAGACGGGCCAGTTCATCTCGGGGATTCTCCACCTTCCACAGACGATCATAAAGACGTACCTCAGCCTTTTTGGCGTTATGACAGCTCACCCAATGCAGCGTCTTGCCCTTGATCTTGCGGTCAGCACCAGGCTGTCCGCTGCGGGTCTCAGGATCGTATGTACAATAGATCGTTGTGACACGTCCGTCGGCATCTTTGTCGCAGGGATGTTCCTCGTCGCACTTGATGATATAGGCGTTCTTCAGGCGCACCTCCTTACCCGGAGCCAGACGCATAAACTTCTTCTCAGCCTCTTCCTGGAAGTCTTCACGCTCAATCCATATCTCACGTCCGAACTCCACCTCGTGGGTGCCGTCGGCCTCGTTCTCGGGATTGTTGATGGCCGTGAGGGTTTCATTCTGTCCTTCGGGATAGTTAGTGATAACCACCTTCACGGGATCGAGGACGGCCGACACACGGATGGCCCTACTGTTCAGATCGTCACGCACCACACTTTCCAGCAGTGCCATATCGTTCAAGGCATCAATCTTCGTGTAGCCGATCTTGTCGATGAACTTCACGATACTCTCGGGAGAATAGCCTCTGCGACGGAAACCGCAGATCGTTGGCATACGGGGATCATCCCAACCGCTGACGATACCGTCCTCCACCAATGCCTTGAGGTTACGCTTCGACAGGAGGATGTAGTTCAGGTTCAGCTTATTGAACTCCGTCTGACGGGGCCCCTGATAAGTGGAGAGTGAGGCAGACAACTGTGCGAGTCTGCTGCCGCTATCTGCCTGAGCACCGCATTCAGCCGCCCATTCGCGCATCCACTCCACGAAGAGATCATAGAGGGGACGATGCTCCACAAACTCCAACGTACACCACGAGTGGGTGACACCCTCCAGATAGTCGCTCTGTCCGTGGGTGAAGTCGTACATCGGATATGCATTCCATTTGTTGCCAGTCTTGAGGTGGGGAATATTCAGTACACGATAGATCAGTGGATCACGGAACAGCATATTCGGATGGGCCATATCTATCTTTGCACGAAGTACCAGCGTACCCGGCTCACACTTACCGCTGTTCATAAACTCAAACAGCTTCAGGTTCTCCTCCACAGGACGGTCACGATAGGGACTGTTCGTACCCGGACTCGTGGTCGTACCCTTCTGCTGGGCAATCATCTCAGCACTCTGTTCGTCCACATAAGCCCGTCCTTTCTTGATGAGCCACACGGCAAAGTCCCAGAGCTCCTGGAAGTAGTCGCTGGCGTAGTAGACGTTAGCCCACTGGAACCCGAGCCACTTAATGTCGTGCTCGATGCTTTCGATATATTCTGTATCCTCCTTCTGGGGATTGGTGTCGTCAAAGCGCAGGTTGCACTCGCCACCGTATTTCTTGGCCAGTCCGAAGTCGATAGCGATAGCTTTTGCGTGACCGATATGCAGGTAACCGTTAGGCTCCGGCGGGAAACGCGTCTGAATTCTCTTGGCGTTCTTGCCTGCTGCCAGATCGTCAATCACCATCTGTTCGATGAAACTCACCGACTTTCTCTCCTCACTTTCGTTCTTAATTTTCTCTTCCATATCTAGATATTTACGATTTACAGATTTACGATTTACTATTTAATGCCGCGCTCATTGAGGGCTTTGGAGTATTTTGCGGCATTCCTCAGATGCTCCGAATAGCTGCTGGCAAAATTGTGGGTACCCGAGAAGTCCTCTTTAGCACACATATAAAGATACTGATGATCCGGCGCATTCAGTACCGCATCGATACCAGCCACAGATGCCACCTTGATGGGACCGGGAGGCAGTCCGGTATATTTGTAGGTGTTATACGGACTCTCGGTATTCAGCATATTGTGGTAAATACGTTTCAGCGCAAAATCTTTCAGCGCAAACTTCACCGTAGGATCAGCCTGCAGGGGCATACCTTTCTTCAGACGGTTTAGGTACATACGGGCAATCATCGGCTTCTCGGGATTGTTGGAGGTCTCTTCGTCGATGATGCTCGCCAGCGTGCATACCTCATTGGGATTCAGCCCGAGGGCAGCAGCCTTCGCCTGACGGTCGTTGTTCCAGAACTTGTCGTGCTCTTTCTTCATACGGGTCAGGAAGTTCTCGATGGGTGTGTTCCAGTACACCTCGTAGGTGTTTGGCACGAACAGACAGACGATCGTGGCCGTATCATAACCCATCTTGGCACAGAAGGAGGAGTCCTTGAACAGTATCGAGAGAGTCAGACTGTCCATCATCAGCTTCCGGGAGAGTGCACCTGCCAGCCTGTCGGTAGTCCTGCTCTCGGGAATGGTCAGCCTTACTGGTATCTGATGACCGTTCTTCAGTTTCCGCAATACGGCGAAGATACCTTCTTCCGGCTCGATGGCATATTTGCCGGTCCGGATGTTCTTGCTGTAACCGGAATGTCTCGCCAGCAACTTGAAGCTGAGCAGTGCCTGCTCTTTGGCTATCGGCTTGAGTTTCGCTGCTATGGAGTCCAGGTTGTCGTTGTCGTCGATATAGACATATTCACATTTATCCGACTTGGACAGACTGCCCGTCAGATAGAAAAACACCAAGCCTGCCAATGCCAGCACGCAGATGATGATGGGTATGATATAATGCTTCTTCTTGATGGCTTTCATCACCCTGATGATTAAAATTGCTGCAAATTTACGAAAATTCTGTGATAATCTGTGTAATATGTGGTTATTTTTTGTATCTTTGCAGTAAAATCGTGATATATGAAGCTAAGATTTACCATTCAATACGGTACACAATGGGGTGAAAACCTCTATGTGGCCATCACTTATACGAGTAGGGATGCCACTGAGAAAGTGCGCCGTCTGCCTATGACGACAGACGACGGATGGCACTGGGAACTGGAGACCTCTGCCGTAGAGTCCCGTCAGCATCCTGTGGAGACCATCACCTATTATTATTATGTTGCCGATGCCGACGGTGTCGAGTTGAGACGGGAATGGACGGGTGTGCCCAGAACTTACTATTTTGACGCGACGAAGAACTTCATTATGCCAGACCTCTGGCGGGAGGTTCCCCTGCAGTACCACCTTTTCAGCAAAGCCTATCAGGTGACGTCCGGGCTCTCTGCCGACGAGACGCTTCATATCCAGCGTGTGCCGCTTTATCGCAAGACCATCATCTTCCGTGTGTCTGCCCCGCAGTTGAAGAGTGGTCAGTCTGTGGCCATCCTCGGCAGTCATCCAGCCTTAGGCAGTTGGAGTCCGGCCCGTTATCTTCGGATGGAATCCTTAGGACTCTGTGAGTGGCAGCTTTCCGTGAATGTCGATGCCATCTTGTTGCCTTTGGAGTTCAAGTTTGTGATTGTCGATGATGCCACCCACGCACTCCTGGCCTGGGAGGAAGGCGACAACCGTTCTGTCGAGGGTATGCTCCCTCCCGAACAGACCGCTATTCCTGATGGGACGGTGTTGGTGGTCAATGGTGAGAGCCTGCGGGTGAAGGAGGATACGTGGCGCGCTGCTGGTGTCTGTGTGCCGGTGTTCTCTCTTCGTAGCAGCCATTCCTGTGGGGTGGGCGACTTCGGTGATCTCCGCCTGCTCGTAGATTGGGTTGTGACTACGGGGATGAAGGTCATCCAACTGCTGCCCGTCAATGATACAACCGCTTCCTGTTCTTGGAGCGACTCCTATCCCTATAATATCGTTTCCGCTTTCGCCCTGCATCCTCAGTATCTCGACCTCGAAGCCCTCGGGCCGCTGCGTGACAAGAAACGGATGACGGCCTTCCTACGGCAGCAGAGAGAACTGAATGCGTTGAACTATACCGATTATGAGGCGGTGCAGCGTGTGAAGTTCGATTATATCCGTGAGGTCTTTGAAGAACGGGGTCAGCAGACCTTGGACTCTCGGGAGTTCAAACAATGGTTTGAGGATAACCTTGAGTGGCTTGAACCCTATGCCGCCTGGCTTGCTCGCAAATCATCTGTAAACTGTAAACCGTCAACTGTCAACTTAATATATTACCTCCAATACCACCTCCATCTCCAATTAAAGGCAGCTGCCGACTATGCCCGCCAGCACGGGGTGATCTTGAAGGGCGATGTGCCCATCGGAGTCAATCGTGACAGCGTCGAGACGGCCATCCATCCGAATCTCTTCTGTCTCGACAGTTCTACGGGTGCGCCGCCTGATAACTTCTCGCAGAACGGACAGAATTGGGGCTTCCCCACCTATAACTGGGAGGCAAACATCACAGATTGGTTCCAGCGACGCATCAAATGGATGGAGCAATACTTTGACGCCATCCGCATCGACCACGTATTGGGCTTCTTCCGCATCTGGGAGATTCCCTGCGAAGCACTCTTCGGTCTCCTCGGCCATTTCTCTCCGGCTTTGCCGATGACACAGGGAGAGATAGAATACTTCGGATTGTCGTTCCGTAAGGACCTCTTCACGCGACCGTTCATCAACGACCGCGTGCTCCAGCGGCTCTTCGGACTTCACGTCGGCTACGTGAAAGAACATTTCCTCATTCCACGCAGCTATGGGCTCTACGACCTGAAGTCGGAATACGACACCCAACGGAAGGTGTGTCAGGCTTTCGAGGGCAAGGGCGACGAGAACAGCCTGTGGATCCGTGACGGTCTCTATCGTCTGATCAGCAATGTGCTCTTCCTCGAGGATCCCCGTCAGCCGGAGATGTACCACCCGCGTATCGGTGCCTGGCAGGAACCTGTCTACGAGGCACTCACCGCCGAAGAGAAAGATGCCTTTATGCGGTTGTACAACAACTATTACTACCAGCGTCATAATGTGTTCTGGGGTGCTACGGCTATGCGACGTCTCTCGGAGGTGTTCGGTCATACTCATATGCTCTGTTGTGCTGAAGACCTCGGAATGCTCCCCGAGTGTGTACAGCCGGTACTCGACGCGCTTCGCATCCTCACGCTCGAGATCCAGTCGATGCCCAAGGAGAGCGGTTTCGAGTTCACCCATCTTGAGGGTAACACCTATCGCAGCGTCGCCACCATCTCCACCCACGATATGCCGCCCTTGCGCCTTTGGTGGGAGGAGAGCCCGGAACGCACCCAGCGCTATTATGTCTCGATGCTTCAGAAACAAGGTCGTGCCCCCGAGCATCTGCCTGCCCATCTGGCTGAGGAGATCATCGCCCGTCATCTCTACTGTCCGTCGATGCTCTGCATCCTCTCGCTGCAGGATTGGTTGGCGATGGACACCGAACTGCGCTCCAAGCATCCCCGTGACGAACGCATCAACGTGCCCAGCGATCCTTACAACCATTGGAAGTACCGTATGCACCTGCCTTTGGAGGATCTCATCGCCGCTACTAAATATAATAATAAGGTACGCACGATGATTCAGCGGAGCAAGAGGTAGTTTATAGTTTACGGTTTACAGTTTACAGATGATTACCTATAGCGCATACATTTTTGACCTCGACGGGACGCTGCTGGACACCTTAGGTGATCTGGCGGCATCTGTGAACTATGCCCTTCGGACGCACGCGATGCCTGAACACACGATCGACGATGTGCGCCGTTTTGTGGGCAATGGGGTACGGAAGCTGATGGAACGGGCGATCCCCGATGGTGGTTCGAATCCAGACTTTGAGGCCACCTTCGCCACCTTTCGCCAGTATTATATGGCTCACTCGCTCGATACGACCAAGCCTTATGACGGTATCCCCGAGACACTCGAAGCCTTGAAGGCAAAAGGTTGTCATCTGGCCGTTGTCAGCAACAAGATGATGGCTGCCACACAGGAACTCTGCCGTCATTTCTTTCCCGACACCATCGAGGTGGCCATAGGTGAGAACGAAGCCGAAGGCATCCGCAAGAAACCCGCACCGGATACCGTCATCGCCGCCCTCCGTCAGTTGGGAGTAGGGCAGGAGGGAGCCGTCTATGTCGGTGACAGCGACGTAGATATCGAGACCGCCCGTAACAGCGGTCTGCCTTGTATCAGTGTGCTTTGGGGATTCCGCGACCGTGATTTCCTCTTACAACACGGCGCAAAGATGTTCATCTCCAATCCATCCGAATTGTTATTATAGGCACGGATTAACACGGCCTTAAAATATTAAGGACACGGCTTGTTTGATGCGCAGCAGGCCGTGTCTTTTTATAAAAAGCCGTGTAATCCGTGCCTAATTTATAACTGCTGCAATCTTGCAATATACTTTCCGAGGATGTCGAACTCGAGGTTGACGACGGTGCCGACCTTGATATCGCAGAAGTTCGTATGCTCGAACGTATAGGGGATGATGGCCACCTGGAAGGTATTGCTCGTGGGATTGCAGACCGTTAGTGAGACACCGTTCACCGTCACCGAACCCTTATCCACCGTAAAATATCCCTTCTTCGCCATCTCTCTGTTCTCCGGATACTCGAAGGTGAAATAGGTCGAGCCGTCGGCATCCGCCATCGCGATGCACTTCGCCGTCTCGTCCACGTGTCCTTGTACGATATGACCGTCCAGCCTACCGTTCATCAGCATCGAGCGCTCCACGTTCACCTTGTCGCCCACCTTCAGCAGGCCGAGGTTCGTGCGGTCGAGTGTCTCCTTCATCGCGGTGACGACGTAGGTCGGGGATTGCGGATCTCCTCCAACGGCTCCTGCGGGTAGAATCTTGACCACCGTCAGGCAGACGCCGTTATGCGCCACACTCTGGTCGATGCTTAACTCATCGACAAACGAACACGTCAGCGTGAAGTCGATATTCTCGCGGTCTTTCTTAATAGCTGTAACAGTTGCAAACTCTTCAATAATACCAGAAAACATATATCTTTATTTTATTATTACAGGGATTTAAGGATTTATGGATTTTTATTTCCTTGTAATCCTTATATTATAAAAAAAACCGGGTACGTGCCGATGATTTGGTGAAAACTCCTGTTTCACACGGTAAGGGTGCTCCCTGCTGTTGTAATCCACCGGCATTACTGCTCTCCCGAAGGATAACTGTGGCCCGCCATTGGCAAGGGAAACAGTCCCAATGAATTTTTTAATGTAGAGTATCCCGATCTATGCGGCACGACCCGTATTCTGAGTGCAAGGACGGTGCAAACCGAATGCAGAGAGCTCGCTCTTTGCTGAGGTGAAGCCCGTACTCGCCAATTTTTTGGCAAAATTACAAAAAATATTTGAATAATGCCAATGGATAACGGATAATTTTGCTGCGCCTTGTTATTTTTTAACGATTCACTTCTTGCGCCTCTTCCAGAACCACAGCCACAGCAGCACAGCCAGCACCACGAGGCCGATGGCCCAGTACACCGCCTGTCCGTAACCCGTGAACGGCGGAACGACAACCTCCACCGTGCGCAGGTCGAACTTCTCAGGCGACTCTAACAGGAAGGCTTTCACCTTAAAGGTATAGGTGCCGGCCTTCAGCTTATCGTAGGTGGCTATGCGGTTTCTCTCTGCGTTGTGCCATTCTTCTTCGTAGCCTTCCAGCATATATTGATAATGTACGCGATGCTGCAGCGCATAGTTCATTGCCGCAAAGCGGAAGCCGAAACTCTTAGCGTTGGCAGGCAGCTTGATCCTGCGGGCCATCGGCGCGTAGAAGTCGTAGTTGTCGTTGAACCTCGGGCTCTGCAGCTCCCCGTTCACGAAGAAGTCGGTGATCTGCAGCTTCAGCAGTGAACCCTTCTCCGCCATCAGTTTACTCCGATCTACGACATAGTAACCGTTGATCGTTCCGAAGAGGATATCATCGTTCTCCAGTGTGATGGCGCCGCCCTCCGACATCATCGTCTCGTCAACACCGTCGAGGTTGGAGAACGTGGTAAAGATCTTCTTCTCAATGTCGAGGGTGGAGATGATATGCTCGGTGGCGAACCAGGCGTTGCCGTGTTGGTCGAAGGTGATGCTGCGGATCTCCTCCGAAGGCAGACCGTCTTTGGCACCGTAGTTCTCAAACAGCCAGTTGCCGTCCTTATCCTTACCGATGCTGTAGGCGATGCCGCCGCCGTTCGAACCTACCCACATATGTCCTCTGTTGTCGCGCTTCAGGATGATGATGTCATTGCTCATCAGCACCTGATCGCCCTCCGAAGGCATCTTCAGTTTCTCTATCTTCACCTCCTTGCCCTCATACCTCATAATGAGGATACCGTCGGTGGTGCCTGCCCACACATTCCCTTCAATATCTACTTCTATCGTTCTGACTTTCAGATAGGTATTGTTCTTCGGATATTCCTTCATCCCGTTCTTCGGATGCTGGAAGATGAAGCCTCCCCTCGAGTCCTTGATCAGGAGATTCACACCGCCGCCGTAGGTCGCAATCCAGATATTTCCCTGCTTGTCTTCTACGGCGTAGTAGGCGGCATTGTCGCTGAGGCTCTGCGGGTTGCCCTCCTCATAACAGAACTTCTTGATATCCCAGCCGCCGTTGGCTTTGGGCGACATCAGAAACACGCCGTAGTCCTTCGAACAGATCCAGTAGTTGCCCTTCGAATCCTTCGAGATACCGTAGATTCTGCCGAAGCTGTTGCCCTGCGAGTCCTGCGTGATCTTCTCCTGACGGCCGTTGTCATAGTTCATAAAGATGCAGCTGCTCTTGTTGCCGAGCATCAGCACCTTCCTGTCCTTGTCGTAGTAGAGGGCGCGGATCTCGTTCTCTAATGTCGAGACGGCGTCTGGCACAGGTCTGATGCGCACGATATTGTCCTTCAGGATGTCGAGTTTCTCCAGTCCTCTGCGGCTGGTCGATTCCCACACCACACCCTCTTTGATCACCAGCGCCGCATTCACGGTGTTCGACAGGTTCCAGGGGTTGCTCGGGTCGTTGTGGAAGTATTCCACCTGATCCGTCTCGCGGTTATAGTAGCCGTAGCCGCCGTGATTCATACGGATCCACACGACGCCGTTGTGCTCATTGAACTCTCCGCCGCGTCCGTCCTGCTCCGGCACGAGCACCATCTGTTGGAAGAACTTCTCGTTGCCCGTCTCGGGATTCAGTCTCGACACACCCATGCGGTCGTCGCAGAACCACACCAGCCCGTGACTGTCCACATAGGTGCTGAAGATACCCATACCGTTGGGCTTCCTCAGCAGCTTGGGCTCCTGTCCGTAGGCGAAGGAGTAGATGCTGCCGTCCTTCGTGGCGGCAAAGATGTTGTAGCCGTTGGAGTAGAGGCACGAGATGCGCTGGTCGGGCAGGATGGCGTCCCTCTCCAGCGACAGGCTCCTTCGGTTCAGACGGTGGATGCCCTTGTTCGTACCTAACCAGATGTCGCTCTGATAACCCTCGGCCATACTGGTGATGCTCAGTTCCCCGGCGGTGATCTTCTCGCTCTTCAGTCCCCGGCGGTCCAGCGTCATCATATAGATGGAATTGTTGCCGGCGATGCTCACGAGCACCTCGCCCGAGCTCGTCACGAGCAGCGGTGCGTTCGTGCGGTACTCCTCGAAGCCGTCATAGCCCTCGAAGGGGTTGATGATCCGGTCGGTATTCCTGTCCAACACGAACACGCGGTCGTCGTACATATGCATCCACACGTTCTGCGACTGGTCGATCACGATGTCGAGGATGCGGTTGTGCAGGTTCTTGATATGACTCGAGTTGCCCGTCTTGTAGTTATAGAACTCATAGCCGTCGAAGCGCGACAGGCCGTTCCAGGTGGCGAGCCAAATGAATCCGAGGTCGTCCTGGCAGATCATCGACACGGCGTTGCTGCACAGTCCGTTTTCGGTTGACAGATGGATGCGCGATGCCTGTAATTGCTGGGCGGAAATGGTCTGACAGCTGAGCATCAGCACGACACTCAGAAGCAGTAGTTTGTAGTATTTGTAATAGCTCATCATTCTGACCGTTTTAGTATTTACCTTGCAAAATTACATATTTTCTTCAAAATAGCCAAATAATTCGCGGAAATTTCCTATCTTTGCACAAAAATTAAGGAATTATGACAAAGAATATCTGTATTCTCGCCGGTGCACGGCCGAACTTCATCAAAGTGTCTCCCTTAGTGCGGGCCATCAGCCAGCGCCCCGAAGCCCGCTGTCTGCTCGTCTATGCCGGCAGTGCCGACGATCCCACGCTCGAGGCCTCCCTCTTCGACGACCTCCAGATCTCCCGTCCGCAGTATTACCTCGGCGTCGTCAGCACGAGCCTCAATGAGATCACCAGTCAGGTGATGGCGCAGTTCGACAAGTTCCTCGACGAACATCCCGTCGATGTGGTGATCGTGGTTGACGACCTCGCCTCGACGATGGCCGCCGCTATCGTCACGAAGAAACGGGGTATCCGTCTCGCCCATCTCGTGGCTGGCACGCGCTCGTTCGACATCAAGATGCCCAAGGAAATCAACCGCCTCGTCATCGATGCGCTGTCTGATTACCTCTTCACCGCCGGTGTCCGCTCCACAGGTGTCGCTACCCGCGAACAGTCCGAGCAGTCGCAGACCTATATGGTCGGCAACATCCTTATGGACACCCTCCGTTTCAATCACGACCGTCTTCGCCGTCCGTCATTACTTCCTGATCTTCAGGAAAATAGCTACCTCGTCTTCACGCTTAACCGCAAGGCTCTTTTGGCTGACGAGGACAACCTCCGCAAGATGCTCACCGCCCTCGTTGAGGCAGCAGGCTCTACTCCCATCATCGCCCCCTTGCGTCCAGAGGCTTCTGAGATTGTTTCTCGCATCACCTCCGCCTCCGATGAAATCATAATTCTCAACTCTCAATTCTCAATTCTCAATTCCCTGAGTTACCTCGAGTTCGGTTGGCTCACCGCTCACGCCAAGGGCGTCATCACCGACTCCGGTAACGTTGCCGAAGAAGCGACCTTCAACGGCGTCCCCTGCATCACTTTAAACAACTACACCGAACATCAGGAGACCGTCACCGTCGGCTCCAATGTCCTCGTGGGCGAAGATCCCGAGAAGCTCCGTGAAGCCGTCACCCAGCTCGTCAATGGCCAGTGGAAGCACAGCGCCTTACCCGACCGCTGGGACGGGCGTACTGCCGACAGAATCTTGCAGATTCTCCTCGCGTGAAGTATTTTCTAACACGAAAAGAAAAAAAATACAGAAAAGATGCTTCAATTCCAAATAAATGTTTACCTTTGCAGCGTGAATAGAAACAAATTAATAAATTAATAACCACTTAACAAACAGAAAACGTATGAAAAAGTTAATGATGATTGCTTGTATGATGCTGTTCTCAACAGCCATGTTCGCAGAAAAGGGTGATTTCTTCGTTGGCGGTGGATTCAGCTACGGCATCCACTCTGATTACAAGAACTTCGGTATCGGTGTGAAGGGTCAGTACGAGATCCTCGACAACTTCCGTGCCGACGCCCAGATTGACCACTTCTTCAAGAACAATGGTGTCCAGATTTCCGACATCAACATCAACGTCGAGTACGCCTTCCCCGTATCCGATGCCATCAACGTCTATCCCCTTGCCGGTTTGGTATTCGTAGGCCACAGCGAGAGCAACTTCGGCTTCCTGAATTCCGCCAAGGCTGGCTTCAACCTCGGTGCAGGCGCTGAGATCCCCTTCAACGACAAGTGGAAGATCTTCTTCGATGCAAAGTATCAGATTGTCAGTGGCTGGGGCCGTTTTGTTCCCACACTCGGTGTGCTCTTCAAACTCTAAACGAGAAATCTACCCTGGCGCCCCTTCGGCGTCAGGGCTTATTGTTTATAAACCAACCTAAGACGTAACACAATGAAAAGAATCGTTTTAATGTTAATGCTGGTGGTGGCCTTCGCCGCTACTGCCGATGCTCAGGGCTTCCTCAAGCGCCTGAAGGACCGTGCGCTCAACTCTGCTGAGAACGCCATTTCCAATAAGGTGGACAGCAAGATCTACGAAGAGACTAACGACGCGATGGACGATGCCCTCGACGGCAAGAAGTCCAAGAAATCCAAGAAGTCAAGCAGCGATGACGAAGATGAGGCTGTTGCTGAGGATAATACTCCCGATGCCGTAGCTCAGAACCAGAAGAGCGACTTCGTTCGTGGTAGCGTGATCCTCTTTGAGGATGACTTTGCCAACGAGCAGATGGGTGAATTCCCGTCTAAGTGGGATATCAGCGACGGCAGTCTGGAGGTCGCTTCCGTCAACGGCAAGAAGTATGCGCACAGCAATTCTTCAGGAACTACTGTTTTCTCCCCTCTGATGCAGAATATGAAGTCTTATCTGCCTGATGTCTTTACCCTCGAGTGGGAAGAGTTTATGTGCAAACCCGGTGATATAGACCAGATGGCATGGCATATCTATTTCTATCAGGGTGACGACGAGCTTGGCAATATCTATAAAATGTTCCGGCCAGGTAATCCGGATGTTTACGGAAACTATTCATTTAAGAAGGGTGGCGGTGCTTCTGGTGATGTGACTGGCGATTTGAGATGGGATGATTTGGAGAAATGTGTTAAGCTTGGACAGTGGAACCATTTCGCTATTTCGTTCAACAAGCGTGCTTTCAAATACTATATCAATGGGCAGCGTGTCATCAATCTGCCTAATGTGGCTGCTCCCAGTCGTTTCGAATTCCATGTCCAAGATGGATACCCGTATTGTGGCGTTGGTCATGTGATTCTCGCCAAAGGTGCTGCAGATCTCTATCAGCGTCAAACCACTGACCTCTCTGCCGTTGAGAAGGCCATTGCCGAGACGGGTAAGTTCGTGACCAACAACATCCTCTTCGAGACCGGCAAGGCTACGCTGAAGCCTGAGTCGATGGCTGAGATCCAGAAGGTCGCCGACTACATGAAGAAGAACCCCGGTGCCCGTTTCGAGGTGCAGGGACATACCGACAATCAGGGTTCCGACGCCATCAACGATCCGCTCTCCCAGCAGCGTGCTGAGGCCGTCGTCAAGGCCCTCGAAGGCCTCGGCTGCGATCCCTTCAACCTCCGTCCCGTGGGTAAGGGTTCCCACGAGCCTGTGGCTGACAACTCCACCGATGCCGGCCGCGCCCAGAACAGACGAGTTGAATTTATCAAGCGATGAGAGCAGAGATGAAAGCTCGCTTTCAATCTATGCCGAGGCGCGACGGTAAATGGACGTAGTCAATTTATTAAAAAGTAAAGTAAGTCCCGCAGCCGTCGCTGCGGGACTTTTTCTTACCCATACTTCTTTTTATACGCCTCCGTCTTACGGTAGTTCCCGCTCACTTCGTCAAAGGCTATATACCCTCGGCTGACCCAACTGCGAAGAGTGGAATCTCCGTCGCCCGTCTTCCCCTGACTCTGTCGCATCTGGCGGTATTGCTCCTTCGTGAACTCATCCTGAAGCAACTCCAGCAGATTCTGAGGCCCCGACTGCCGCTGTATCTCCACCTCTTCGCGCAGTTCCTTCTCTAACTGCTGACCGAAGAAGAGCATCTTGCACCAGAGATTATACTGCTGACTCCAGCGGACGAAATCAGCGATCTCACGGGACCATTTATACCCGTGCGCCACGTAGAGCACCATCCCTTTCAGCCAGGCGATCACGTTGGCACATTTGAGGATTAAACAATGAATATTAATAACTCTCAAAGATAATATAAAATGTGCTTCGAGCACTCATTTAGGACGAAGAATTGCATGTGAGCCTTGATTTCCTACCTGATTCGAGATAATTTTTTCAATTTTATCTTGACTGGCTTATAATTCGAGATTTTTATGTATCTTTGTATGTGCGAAATAGAAAGAAAAAGCGCCCATCTGCACGGTGCAAAGGTACGAAGAATTCTGGACTTACGCAAGTAATTGGCCAGATAAAATCAATCGTGAGTGAAAAATGTCGCTTGTGGCACATCTCGTTGGATCCTTCCAAGGAGCCCGTCATCAGCGGCGAGTGTTTAACCTTCCATGCTCACACCACAGGTACAACGGCAATCTGCCCGGAAGCGTATATCAGCTATACACAGCTACCGTTATCGTAAGATCCAGTGTACGGAATGGCTTGGCCACCACACCATCCTGATACTGAAGACCCGCCATATGGTATGCACAAACAAGGAGTGTGGGAAGAAAATATTCGCCGAACCGCTGGCGATGACGCATCCATACGGCCGTCATACCTATGATGTAGAGAAGCGTATCCGTCATGAGGTACTGGAACAGACCGCACGTAAGGCATCTGAGACACTGACTATGCAACGTATCCAAATCAGTGTGTCTTGTATCCGGGTATTACGGCTGATGGGTAGGATAAACCCGCAAGTACGTACCAGCGGCTATGTGGGACTGGACGACTTCGCCAAATGGAAAGGGCACAAGTACATGTGCGTCATAGTGGATCACTATACGCGCCAGCCCCTTGCCCTCTTTGACTCCCGTTATGGTCAGGAGATAACGGACTGGCTAGCCTCGCATCCGGGAATAAAGGTGGTCACTTGTGACGGAAGTCAAAGCTATGCTGCCATCATCAGTGCTGCGTCGGAATTCATCCGGCAGGTGTCAGACCGTTTCCACCTGATGCAGAACCTGAAGAAGGCATCCGTCGAGCCGATAAAGAGTCTGCTGGGACAGGTCTGGGAGAAAATGCCATATCCATACCCTACGGAAGAGGATGCCTACAAGTCCATTGTAGAAGCCATCTGTCAGATGGGGGACGGGAGGCGTCGTGAAAGAGTCTTGTTTTTCTATGCAGCCCGTCGCCTTATGGATGACGGACTGACATTGGCCGAGACTGCAAAATCACTTGGCGTGACCTCCCGCAAGGTGTACAACACTCTGTCTGGCGGTGTCCTGTCTGTATTGAGCACGGATCAGAAGAGGGCAATGAAAGCCGCAAGGGAGATGGCCCGTATTATAAGCACTGGCTGCATCACGCAGGAAAGCGTGGCAAAGAAGCTTAGTGTAAGGCTCCATTCACGTATCCTGCACAAATGCATGTCCCCACTTGTCTGCCAATACAGGAAGTTGCGCGAAGAGATAAGACTGCAAAACAAGGCGCTCGGTGAACAAAAGGAAGTATGTACAAAAGTCAGGTGTAGCACTATCTGGAAATGCATTGTAACAGGAGAGACCTGTTCAAGGAAACTGCTGAAGCTGAAGGACACACATCTGGAAGTGGAACACATCATACAGATATGCATCGGATTCCGAAAGATGTTGCATGCTGAGGATGATGCACCATGTATGGATGACTGGCTGAAAGATGCCATCAGATGCAAGATTAGAGAAATCAGAAGCTTCGCGCTATGTGTCAGAAAAGACAAGGAGGTTGTAATTGAAACTTGCTCTACAAACTATAGTAATGCATTACTGGAGGGGACTGTCAATAAGACCAAAGCCATCAAGAAGAGCATGTTCAAAAGGGCAAATGCTGATGTCCTGAGGACAAAACTCCTCTATAGTGGTATGAAATGGGACACCTGACTTCGGCGGTTTTAACATTTCCGAGGGGGTGACCCACTTGAAACCCCGATAAACAGGGAATTTTGCTTGGTGACTTGGGTGACTCAGGAAATTTGTGTACCTTTGCGGCATGTTCCCACGCAAGAAGAGAAACAGAACGGGTACCATCAGTGTTGTGGTGGTTGACAAGAGCCGCGGAGGCTTCAAGGAGGTCAAGAGCTTCGGTGTTGCAAAGACCGAGGAGGAAGCCGACCGTCTGTATGCCAAGGCCTCAGAGTGGGTGCGCAGGTTTGGTGGACAGCAGGAGATTGACTTTGCCCAAAGCAGCATTATACAGCAGGAGTTCCTGGAGTCGGAGCGTGTACTGAACAACATCTCAGCCGTCGTTCTCAACGGTCCCCAGCAGATTCTGAACCAAGTCTACGACAGCATTGGCTTCAACAGGATTAAGGACGAAGTCCTTCGTCATCTGGTCATTTCCCGTATCTGCCAGCCGTTGAGC
>ONCZ01000038.1 GCA_900316445.1 uncultured Prevotellaceae bacterium
GGCTGTCTGTAATTCCATATTTGCATATCTTTTAAAATGAATATGCAAAGGTACTGACTTTTCAAATACGAGTCAAGGCGTCACAGCGGATACGCTTACAACCGAGGGAGGGATGAAGGGAGGGATATGGGAGAGATGACGGGAGGAATCAAGGGAGGGATGAAATTGCAATTTTCCTTTGTTTAAAGGCTTTTCGAGCGAAGGACGGGAGGGATGAAGACTTTTTTTGAAAATTCTATCATTTTTATCAGAAATCGTCAAGCACATCTAAAATCGTTTGACCTAATCTGCTTGATGATTCCCACTTTGGGAATGGAATGTTCCCACACTGGGAACTAAGCATTACCTTCTTGGGAATAAATACTTTTCCTATGAAATAATAGCCGAAACGTTTGGCAGAATGGAAATTAAACACTATCTTTGCACTCATAAACTATAAATAATGAATATGTCAAAAAGAAATATGATAACGGTCAGAGATGTGAACATCCGAACGATACAGAAAGATGGTGTTGATTATATCAGTCTTACTGACTTCGCAAAGCAGAAAAACATCATTGATCCCAATGGTGTTATAGCAAGATTATGTGACTATCAACGAACTGATCTGTCTCGCTAATATGGAATAACTTTTCACCGAAAAGACAGCAGGCTGTTCTGCGGGAGGTACATTATTAGTAACTCAAACTATAAACAATTATGAAAAAATATCTACTATCCTTTTTTGCAATGGCTTTAATAGCCATAAGTGCAAAAGCTCAGATAGTTGCAGAGATCGACTGGACATCTATGTCTGCCTATTATAATGACATGTGGTATTCCGACGAATGCAAAGTAACTGTTACTAAGGGGCAGGGGCTGGTCATTGAGTCTACTCCTGCTGACGGTGCTAATTACTGGGAGCCTCAGGTTCCAATGATTGGTCATATTCCTGCAATCACTAAGGGTGGGCAGTATCAGGTGAAGTTTACTGTTGACGCTCCTGCTTCTGGTGAGATTCGTCTCGACTTCTGCAGTTGGGATGGAACAGGTGCAACAGTGTCCAAGATCATTGAGATTACTGCTGGTGAAGCTGAATATATTGTCAACTTCAACTATTATCCCACAGAGTGCGTTGACGCCATGATCTTTTACCAGTGTGGTAAAATCCCAGGAAGGCATATAATCAAGAATGTGCAGGTTCTTAGTAAGAACCAAATGAACCTGAACCCCACGGTATATTATGCATCGCCAACAGGCACCGATGCTGAGGGCACATCGAAATCTGCACCAGGCAATCTTTTCGAGATGACCTGGAAACTCAAGGCTGGTGACGAACTGATTCTACTTGATGGTCAGTATGATTTGTCAGAAACTTGGTGGATTAATTTGAAAGGCACACCAACAGCCCACATCATCATCCATGCTGATGAGAACGCGACACCTATATTGGATTTCCGTAATCAGTCTGATGGCCTTGGCGTTGGACTGCAGGGTGAATATACGCACTTGAAAGGCATCACCATTCGTTATGCAGCACATATTGGTATTTGGAATTTTGGATCATATAATATCCTTGAATGTCTTGACGTTTATGGTAATTACGACACAGGCATCCAAAACGTTGATGGGGGCCATAATATGATTATTAACTGCGACTCACATGATAACTTCGACTATAAACATCTGTTGGATGATGGTTCACTCGACTATGGTGGCAATGCAGACGGCTTTGCAGACAAGTGGGGTAAGGAACCTTATTCCAGTAACGTCTATATTGGTTGTCGTGCTTGGAACAACTCCGATGATGGATTTGATTTTTGGGAACGTATATCGGGGGAAAAGCCAACTGTGGTTATTAATTGCATCTCCTATCATAACGGACCTGAGACCTACGACATGACAAAACATCCACGCCTTGCACTCGATAAGGAGTGGCTCAACAAGTGTGGTGAAACATTATCGGCCTATAAGAATTATGGTAACGGAAATGGCTTTAAGCTTGGCGGTTATGGTACAATACACAATGTTGAACTCTATCGCTGTCAGGCAGTGGGAAATCGCAACAATGGCTTTGACCAGAATGATAATGCAGGCAAAATGAAAGTCATCAATTGCATGGCATATCAAAACGGTTACAATTATGGTTTTTACCGTTCAAATCCATTTTCACTCGATATCCATAATTGCATCAGTCTTGAGCCTACAGGCCATCCTAACAATCATTTTTGGACGGGAGAACCAAATAATGTCACCCAGTCACATAATTCTTGGAATGACGGTTTCTCAGTCTCTGCCTCAGATTTTGAGAATCTTGATGTGAAGAATCTCATCATAGCGCCCCGCAATGCCGATGGTTCGCTACCAGAAACACAATTGTTCCATCTGAAACCAACAGCCACTCACTTAATTGATGAGGGAATCATCTACCCAGCCTCTATTTTCGAAGGTGATGAGATTGCTAATTTTGTGGATTTCAAAGGAGCAGCCCCAGATCTTGGTTGTTATGAATACGAGGGAACCGATGTAAGCAACAATGAACAAGAGCTATCACTATTAAAAGTGAGTTATGATGGTCTTAACGAATTCCCCTATCTCGGACTCTTTTATGATGAGGGTACGGGTGCAAAACTTGAGATGGTCCCTGACGGTGTTGCCATCACCAACCCTCGACGGCAAGACAATCATTGGGATACCCAGTCACAAGTTACCGATGACTGCTTGACACTAGAGAAAGGTCATAGCTACATTGTCCGTTTGACCCTAAAGGCTCCTTCTGACGGTACATATCAGGTACAGTTAGGAAATTGGAATACAGGAACATGTGCCCAATATGCAGTTTCTGTTACAGCCAGAAATGAATGGCAGATAATCGATGTTGAGTTCCCAAATTTCGACGGATTCGTAGATGGTGATGGTTGCGTCGTATTCCTGAATGGTTGGGTTGTGGGTACCACTATCCTCAAAAAGATAGAGATTCTTGAACTCAAAAGGCCTATTATTACTGCCAAGAACATAACAATGACTTACGGCAGTGAGATACCAGAGCTGACATGTTATGCCCAATGGATTACTGGCGAATTGGGTGGTACACCAAAACTCTCGACAACAGTTACAAAAACATCGCCTGTTGGAACATATCCAATTAAAATAGAAAAGGGTACGATAACAAATGAAGATGTCAGTTTCGTAGATGGCACGCTGACCATTACCCAGGCTCCACTGACTGTAAGCGTACAGGATGTGATCATCAGTCGTGGGGAAGCAATTCCATCATTCACTCTGATTTATGATGGCTTTCGCAACAATGACACAGAGGAAACAGCCTTTACAAAGAAACCAACAGCGAAAACTTATGCTCAGAGTGACTCACCTGCAGGTGTTTACGACATTTATTTGAACGGTGGTGAAGCGCCCAATTATGCACTAACCTATTACCCTAACAAGCTAACTATCCTTTCAGCTTCTGGAGATAAGTGGCGTGACCTGAATTTCAAGCGGCAGATAACCCATCCGCAGCCAATGACGGGATTGGTTTTACGACCATATAAAGCTGAAGAGCTACATAATACTTATGGACAAAGCATACAATTGGAGTATGATTATTATCTGCCATGCGATATTGTTAAAGGTTGTAAGGAGGACGGAACCATTATCTACGATTGGAGTTCTTTCGATGCTGCTCTCAACGATGTGGCAAGCCGTGGGCATCAATTGGTTCCACGTTTCCGTTACGTGTGGCCAGGATCAGGCCCTACTACTGTACCTGATTATATCAAACAGTTACCAGACTATCATGAGACTTATTCTGATGTTGATGGTGAAGGCCCTACTTTTTATCCAGACTGGAGCAATGCAGAACTTCAGCGCTTTACGCTACAATTCTATACTGACTTTTTCAAGCGATATGCCCACGATCCTCGATTGGCATTTATACAAATTGGTTTTGGCCACTGGGCGGAATATCACATATATCCGACGCCTGTTGAATACGGCAAAAACTTTCCTTCATTAGAATACCAAAAGAAATTCCTTATCCACTTGAGTGAAGTATCCGATGGAATGCCTTGGCTTGTTTCCAAAAATGCAGGTGACAATTCTCCTATACCTGATGATGACGAATTGTTGGCACTTCGTTTTGGCCTGTTCGAAGATTCCTTTATGGGAGAATTCTTCCTAAATGGCGGATACAAGGTGGCGTGGAACGGCTTGGGAGGCGAAACCCGTTGGCAAATTGGTGCCGTTGGAGGAGAAATAGGGCCTAGCTACGAGGAGTGTTATAATTTCCTAAATCCAGAAGGCTTATATGGGCACTTCTACGAAGAATTTGCTTCTAAATACCATGTCACATTTATGGGAGGCAATTGTGCACCAGATAATCCCAATGGAACACCAGAACGAATCAAGCAAGTATCAATGGCCACAGGCTATCGGTTCGTTGTGAAGAAATGTGCTACTGATGGCAAAAGCACTCTGCTGCTTGTGAGCAACGAAGGCATTGCCCCCATCTATCGTGATGCCTATTTTGCCATTGGCGATGTCCGTTCAAAAACATCATTAAAAGGATTGTTGCCAAATGAAGAAAGATGGATAGAAATTGCAGCGGTACCACATTCAGATGGAGAAGATATAAAGATTGTCAGTGACCATATTCTTCCACAACAAGAAATTGAATTTGAAGTCAAGATTGAGGGTGATGCGAATGGCGATGGTCTAGTAAATGCTGCAGACATTGTAGAGGTGGTAAATGCTATTAATGGCAAGGAATCTGCCAACTTCAAACATAGCAATGCGGATATGAATAAGAATGGAATTATTGATAAAACGGACATCGACATGATTGTAATATGTATCTTTGCAACAGATTAAAAAACTAACAAGTATGAAAAGATATCTTTTGTTGGCAGTATTGGCGATTGGAACGATTGCCCAGGCCCAGAATAATTATGAGATTACAGTTGAGAGCAAACAGCCCTCAGGAATCATTGACGAGATGCTTTATGGACAACTCTTTGAGCATATCTATTTCAGTGCCAACAATGGTGTCTGGCAGGAACTGATACAGGAACGTTCCTTCGAGCCGGAGCAGTATCCGGGCATCCATCCGCGTGATGGCTATTTCGACGGATGGTTCATGGACGACGACTTGGTGCTACATTCACCTACCCGTTACGAGCAGCCACTCAAGATTGACAGCATAGACACCTGTGACTTTGACCTGACCATGGACGTGAACTGGCGTTCATACAAATTAGCCAGACGCGCTTGGAGCGGGGGACTGATGGACATTCGTTTCGCTTTCCGCAACAAGGCTGACGGAGCGGCCTATTACCTGCGTATCCACGACCCCTACTATGAGAGCCGTCCCTTCAACCCCGGGCAGACTCAGGCACAGATAGAAGCAGCAAAGGAGGCTGAAGCACGTACAAGACTCCAGCAGAGCACCACAGCCGATTTCTCAATCTGCACCATGGAAGAGCGCGAGATGCCTGGCTTCGGAGGGCGCACCCGTCGCATGAATACATTGGTACCAAAGATATCAGCCCCAGCCACGAAAGAGCAAATTGACGAAAACCAACTGTGGCACAAACTGCGTGTGGAGAGCCGTGGTAGCAAGGTGACGGTGTTCTGGGACGGCAAGCAGGTACTGAACTACGACGGTCTGGAGAAAACCAATCGCAATTTCCTGACCTTCTGGGTCAACTATACCGAGGCCACCTACCGCAACATCAAACTGACAGCAACTGACGGCAAGGTGCTCTTTGAGGGCATTCCTGGCGACGTTCAGATACCAGCCGTGGCACAGCAGTGGACTGCCTTCGGCGATGGCGGCAAGTATCGTCTGGTCAAGGACGATGCCGTGAACATGCGCTATTCGCAGGAGATTACAGCCAAGGCGGAGGCAGGCATCTTCCAAGGGCCGCAGAACATCATCTCTGGTGAAAAATATGTTGGTTCCATCTATGCCAAGGGTAATGGTGAACTCATTGTAGGACTGCGCAATGCGAATGGTCAGTTCGTGGCTCGGAAATCATTGGGCAAGGTAGGCAAGGAATGGAAGAAATATGCGTTTACGCTCGAACCACAGACCAACTGCGACGGCGATTTTGCCATCGTCGTGAAGGACGGTACGGTTCAGGTTGACATGGCGACCATGACCACTCAGACAGGTATTAATCTGGGTGGATTCCGTCCTGACATCCTGCAAGCAGTCAAGGAACTGCACCCCACTTGTCTGCGTTGGCCAGGCGGTGGATACGTGGCACAGTACGACTGGAAATGGGGCATCGGCCCACAGGAGAAACGTGAGCGCTGGGCACACTGGATGTGGATGGACTATGACCAGAACTGTTTCGGCACTGATGAATTCATACGCTTCTGTCGTGAGGTCAACAGCGAGCCAATCATCGTAGTGAGCGTCAAGTTCGAACGCCCTGCCGAAGAATACGACAGCATTCTTCAGGATGCCCTCCACTGGCTGCGCTACTGCAATGCCCCCGCCACCGACGAATGGGGTGCAAAGCGTGCTGCCAACGGGCATCCGGAACCTTACAATGTGAAATACTGGGAGATAGACAATGAGATGTGGGAGATGGGCATCGACCGCTATGAGAAGTGTGTGCGCGATTTCAGTACCGAGATGCGCAAGATAGACCCGTCCATCAAGATCATCGCCTGTGGCGGATTCCGGGAGGACGAGCAGTTCATTCAGCGTAGCGGACAATATTTCGACTACCTGAGCCTGCACCACTATGAGCAGCAGGGTGGATATGCAACTGGTCCAGTACGTCTGGGACAGCAGTATGACCGCTATGCGCAGATGATTGCCGATGGGCCTAATCCGAATATCAAACTGTTCATTTCCGAGTGGAACCTGAATAGCATCGACTGGCGCACAGGTCTGTTTGCTGGTGGATTCCTCAATATGTGCGAAGCCCGCGACGTGGTGGCGATGGGGGCTGCGGCACTGTTCATACGCCGTACCGATGCTCCAGACTGGAACAATGCCTTCATCAATTTCGACTATAAGGATATGTTCAAGGCACCGAACTGTCAGGTGACCGAACTCTGGTACGATCATTTCTCGAAGTACCGTCTAGCTTTCAGTGGTGAGACAGGCAACCTGAGTGTGAGCACCACTATGGCAGAAAATGGTTCCGGAGTGATTGTGAAGGTGGTGAACCCCACAGAAGAGCCTGCCACCTTACGTATCAAAGGCGATTGGACGGGCGTGAAGGATGCTGCATTCGAGTATTACGCCCCAGGTTCACTGACCGTGGCCAACAGCATGGAGAACAAGCATGCCGTTGCTCTCCAAAAAGCTACCCCTAAGACCGATGGCAATGATGTCGTGCTCTCCGTTCCCGCCCTCTCTGCAGGCGTGCTGACAATCAGTACTCAAACGACGAGCCGCCAAGGAACTCCCTAAGCAGGGATGTAGGCGGAATCTGCGTTTCGGGGATGGGTTTGATGTAACGCAGGAACTTCAGCAGACGGTAGGCCTCAGCATACTCCGGACAGTTCTCCGGGACCTGCTCTAACACGGGCTCCGCCTGATGCTTGATGACGGCCAGTTCGAAGAGCATGGCCGTGTTGAACATCGCATCAGCATTCTCCTGGAAGGGGAATATCCACTTGTTCTCGCCAGCACGGACGGACGGCCAGCGGCGGATGGTCTCACGAGCCGTGACAGCACGATACTTATGGTCGCGGATGATACGGCGCAGCAGACGGTTGTCGGTGGTGGGGATGTAGTTGTGGTTGTCGAGTAAGATGGTGGTCAGCGCTGAGGCATAGACACGGAAGATCTGTTCGTTGGGAATCTGCGCTGTCAGTTCGGGGTTCAGGGCGTGGATGCCCTCCACGACCAGTATCTCCTTCTCCTTCAACTGTAATTTCTTGCCGCTCTTCTGACTGGAGCCTGTGGGGAAGTCGTAACGCGGCAGCTCCACCTCTTCGCCTCGGAAGAGGGCCGAGAGCTGTTCGTTCAGCAGCGGCAGGTTCAGGGCGTGCAGGTTCTCGAAGTCGTAGTCGCCCTTCTCGTCGCGCGGCGTCTTGTCGCGGTCGAGGAAATAGTCGTCGAGCGAGATGCCGACGGGTTTGATGCCGTTGACGGCAAGCTGCACAGAGAGGCGCTTGCAGGTGGTGGTCTTTCCGCTCGACGAGGGTCCGGCAATCAGCACCAGCTTAATCCCTTTCTTACGGGCTATCTCGTCGGCTATCTGCGCAATCTTCTTCTCCTGCAGGGCCTCCGACACCTGAATCAACTGCGAGGAATGGCCCTTGCCGATGACATCATTCAGGTCGCCGATGGTGCGCAGCCCAACGATGTTCTGCCACTGATGATGCTCCTTGAAGATGCTGAACATCTTATCCTGATGGGTCATCTCTCCCAGTTCGTCGGGATGCTCACGGGAAGGCAGACGCAGCAGCAGGCCGTCGTAGTATTTCTCCAGTCCGAAGAGATACAGCTGCGAGGTGTTCGTCAGCAGCGAACCGTAGTAATAGTCCACATAGCCGTCGATATCATAATAGGTGGTATAGAGACTGCCGATGCTCTTCAGCAGCTTCACCTTCGAACGGTTATGCAGGCTGTCGAAGAGTTCGATGGCCTCCAGGGTGGTCGTCTCGTGCCGGTGGATGGGCATCGCGGCATCGATGATCTCCTGCATCCGGCGGCGGATGGCACCGGCATCGTCGAGGGTGACCGGACGGCCGATGTTCAGATTCACATAATAACCGTTGGATACAGGGATGTCGATGGCCACCTTACAGGGGTCGAAGAGTTCGTGTGCAGCCTTGCAGAGCACGAAGAAGAGCGTCCTGGTATAGGCCCTATTGCCGCTCGACGAGGTGACATCCAGAAATTCCACCTGCTTCTGCTTGTATATCCGGAAGTGCATGCCTTCCACCTTATTATTAACATGTGCCGAGATGGGGCCGTACTTCATCTGAAGTCCCGACTGCTGATACACTTCCACGAGGTTTGCGCCTAAGGGAACCTCCACCGTCTTGCCATTATTAAGGACAAGGATCTTGACTGTCTTCTCCATACCACGTATCTCTTCGTCAGTTCTGAGGCTTCATCTTCTTCGTGAAGACTTGCTCACCAGAATAAACCAGCCAACCGTGATCCTCAATTTCACGCAGTTTCAACGGGCCAACCAGATTGTCGTCGCCGCTGGACACCGCATACAGCTTGGCACACAACACGCCGTCTTCGGTGGTGTAGATATCCGACTGTTCCACTATTGTCACCTTATAAGGTGGCGCCGTAGGCGTGTATTTATTGTCGGGTGACGAACCTTCGAAATAGCTACGCAAGCCGTTGGATACGGGATAGCCGTTGGTGTCTTTTTCAAGGAGATTCTGCACGACATCCTGCATCACGACATTGCTCACTTTCAATATGTTGTTCTCACCGACAGTAGCTGTATGGGTTCTCAGATAGTTGATCATATTCCAGGCATCGGAACTATTGTCCGTCATACGGTTCAAACAGCAGATGAAGAGCGCTGTCACAAAATGGGGCGAATTGAAATACTCACGGTTGTTCACCTCCAGCGTCTTCAGTTCCTCGATGTTCCGAGGCAGGGCATTGAAGGAATAGGTGATGTACCTCTTGCCGTCAAGCTCTCTGGAGAAGCCTTCCGTGGAGACGGTGATGAACTGTATTGGCAAGTTATAGGCCCAGATCTTCTTGATGGCCAGGCTGCCGTCGGTCTTGGCGAGGGTGAACCTGGTGCGCTCCTTCGGGTCAGGACCTGTGCCTATATAGTAAAAGCATTCGTAATCAGGTTTGCTGCCGCTGAGGTTGTCATCCGTTAAAGGCAGGGAGTACTTGAAGTCGAGGTAGTCGTAGGCAGGATTGAAAAAGGTGTAAGCAGGACCTTCTTTTGCCCATTTTGCCACCTCTAACAGATTCTCCGTGAACTGCACGCGGAAATAAGGCACACTTCCCAGATCGGCTACCGGCTCTGGCTGCGGGATTATTCTTTCCGGCTCGGGCTCAATTGTAATAGGCTCAGGAACAACTACCACTGGATTATTAGGAAGTGGTCTGACCGGCGGGGTTATTGTTCCAGGCAATGGCTCTATTGGCCAAATCTCAACCTGACGGTCGTCCGGAGCAGGATCCCGTGGGGTTTCAGGCTCTTCCGGAATGATAGTTCCTGGTACTGGTTCATCCTGGCCTACAGTCCCCTGATCGTCATCCTGTTTTATCGTTCCCGGTACATCATCTGGAACTGATGTTCCAGGTACATCGTCCGAGACCGACTTCTGCAGGCCTGTCAACGACAAACCTCTCACACCGACTTTAGGTGCTTTAGCGATATTCACGGCAGCCACCAAGTCTACCACATCCACCTTGCCGTCGCCATTGATGTCGGCTCGGACAAGATCAAAGTTATCAGACTTAGAGCCAAGGATATAAGCGGCAATCTCTTTGACATCGTCACCATCGACAATGCCGTTACCACTTGCATCACCGTTGACGACAACGAGACTGTTTTTCTCGAAGGTCACATTCAAAACACCTGATGCGCCTTGTCCTTGATGAGCAATGACTTCAAATGCTTCCTTTTCATTCACATTGGCCAGTTTCTTCACGCGGGACATCTCAATATATTGTCCCTTGTCAGTCTTTAGCCACCATACTTGCTTGTTAGCATTTTGGGCCTGCAGGCCACATGGCATTGCCAGCAACCCTATCAGGATCGCTGCAAGCACTCTTTGATGTTTCTTTTCAATTGTTCTCATGTCTTATTAATTAGTAATATTATTCAAATTGAAGGACAAATATAGGAATAAAAATTGAAAATCCCAAACTCCCCAATAAAGAATTAGTGTTTATTAACGTTTATTATCCTGCAAAGAATAATTGTTTTCAAATAATTATTGTAACTTTGTAGCCGAAATAGCAAATAGTAAATAGTAAATCCGTAAATTGTAAATCTCAAGATGCTCGTAATTTTCAAACTCCTTGGTTCCCTCGCCTTGCTGATGTTCGGTATGAAGTCGATGAGTGAGGCGCTCCAGAAGATGGCCGGACCGCAGTTGCGTCACGTCCTCGGAGCAATGACCACCAACCGCTTTACGGGAATGTTGACAGGTATGCTGGTGACGGCATCCGTCCAGTCTTCAACCGCTACTACGGTGATGACCGTTTCGTTCGTCAATGCGGGCCTGCTCACGCTGGCCCAGGCCATCTCGGTCATCATGGGAGCGAACATCGGTACCACCCTCACGGCGTGGATCATGTCGGCAGGTATGTCGTTTGACATCACCAGCGCCGTCTATCCCGCCTTCTTCATCGGCATCATCCTCATCTACCTGAAGAGATACCGCTATATCGGCGACTTCCTCTTCGGTCTGTCGTTCCTGCTCTTGGGACTGGGAACGCTCCGAATGACAGGAACGGAGATGAATCTCGGCGAGAACGAGACGTTGCTTAACTTCTTCGCTTCGTTCGATCCCACATCGTTCCTCACCACGCTGATCTTCCTGCTGTTGGGAGGCATCATGACCTTCTGCGTGCAGTCGTCGGCAGCGGTGATGGCCATCACGATGATCCTCTGCTCCAGCGGCGCCCTGCCTATCTATCAGGGTATCGCCTTAGTGATGGGTGAGAACATCGGTACGACGGTCACCTCTAACTTAGCAGCCCTCTCGGCCAATACCCAGGCCCGCCGTGCTGCCCTGTCGCACATGTTCTTCAACTTCTTCGGCGTCTTCTGGATCCTGTTTGTGTTCCGTCCCTTCATCGATGCCGTCTGCGGACTCGTGGGCTATGATGTCACGATGGTCAAGGGGACAGTGGAGTCGAGTGTGTTCATGGCCAATGCCGCCAAACTGAGTTTCGTGCTGGCAGCCTTCCACACCTGCTTCAACGTGGCCAACACCTTCATCCTCATCTGGTTCATCCCCCAGATTGAGAGACTCGTCTGCTGGGTGATCAAGCCGAAGAACGTCGACGAGGAGGACGAGTTCCGCCTGCACTTCATCACCGCCGGCTTCATGAAGACCCCCGAGCTCTCCGTGCTCGAAGCCCAGAAGGAGATCCGTTCGTTCTCAGAGCGTATGCAGCGTATGTTCGGCATGGTGCAGGATCTGCTGAACCTATCCAGCAGCACCTCCAACAAGAAAGACTCGAAGGAAGGCGAGTTCAACAAGCTCTACTCCCGCATCGAGAAATACGAGAGCATCAGCGACAATATGGAACTGGAGATTGCCAAATACCTCGAGAACGTCAGCGATGCCCACCTCTCCGACGACACGAAGGGTAAGATCCGCGCCATGCTGCGTGAGGTGAGTGAACTGGAGTCCATCGGCGATGCTTGCTACAACATGGCCCGCACCATCTCCCGTAAGTACAACGGCAAGCAGGATCACTTCAACGACAAGCAGTACAGCCACATCCACCAGATGATGGGTCTGACAGACAACTCGCTCACGGAGATGAACAAACTGATGGGTGGCCGTAAGGAGGGCTACGACGTGAACCGCACCTTCAACATCGAGCACGAGATCAACAACTTCCGCAACCAGTTGAAGGCGCAGAACATCACCGACATCAACAACCACGAATATACCTATGCCGTCGGCACCATCTACATGGACCTCATCAACGAATGTGAGAAACTGGGCGACTACGTGGTCAACGTCGTCGAGGCCCGCATGGGAATCAGATAAAGGTAAAAAGGTAAAAAAGTAAAAAGGTAAAAAAGTTCCCGAATCATTTGGCGGTTCGGGAACTTTTGTATACCTTTGCAGCCGATTTCAAGGGGTGTCCGCGGTTGCGGGCTGAGATGATACCCTCTAACCTGATCCGGATCATACCGGCGTAGGGATGGAACACAGGATTTATCAACAGTAGAATTCCCCCTTTACATTATTTATTAATTAAAGGTACAAAACAATGAAAAGAAACAATGGATTACACGGATTTCACGGATCACTGAGAAATGCCGTAATCGTAGTTGCGCTGGTGAGCGCAGTAAACATGAATGCCCAGGACGAACTAGACTCGCTCCTGGCGGTAGAACTGCAGGATGTACAGGTGGTATCGACGCGAGCATCGAAGAAAACCCCAGTGGCTTACACCGACATGGGGAAAGACGAAATCAAGGCCGTCAACTTCGGAAAGGATGTGCCCTACCTGCTATCGCTGACTCCCAGCATCACCATGACCTCGGATGCCGGCAACGGTATCGGCTATACCTCACTCCGAGTGCGCGGAACGGATCCCAGCCGCATCAACATCACGGCCAACGGCATACCGATGAACGACGCAGAAAGCGCCCAACTCTATTGGGTGAACATGGGCGACTTCGCCAGCAGCGTGCAGTCGATACAGATCCAGCGCGGCGTGGGAACATCCACCAACGGCGCTGGCGCCTTCGGTGCTTCGGTGAACATGCAGACGGAGAATATCGGCACAGAGCCATACGTAGGCCTCGACCTCTCTGGAGGATCATATTATTCACATAAGGAAACCCTGCGCTTCGGCACAGGACTCATCAAGGAGCACTGGGGACTGCAGGGCCGACTCTCGGACATCGGCTCAAAGGGCTATCTCGACCGTGCCTCGACGAAACTGAACTCCTACTTCCTGCAGGGCGGCTATTTCTCAGACAACACGGTTGTGAAACTGCTGACCTGGAACGGTATCGAGGAGACCTATCATGCCTGGAACTACACGTCGAAGTACGAGCAGAGCCTCTACGGCCGCACCTATAACTCCGGGCCATCTGAGTCTGAACATGACCGGGCACTACACCAAGGGCCAAGGCTACTACGAGGAATACAAGAACGGGCGCAAACTGATAGAGTATCTGCCTTATGGACCTTGGTTTGACGCTGAGGCTGGCGGCAACCCCAAACTGAAGAGCGACCTCATCCGCCAGAAGAAGATGGACAATGACTTCTTTGCCGTTGTGGCCTCATTGGTCTACAACAACCGCGAGGGCATCGAGGCCACCGTCGGCGGTGGCTGGAACAAATACAGCGGCGACCACTTCGGACTGGTGAAATGGGTGAAAAACGTCCCGCAGGGGTTAGAACTGCTGCCCGACTTTGAATACTATCGCTGCGATGCTAAGAAGACTGACTGGAACTTCTATGGCAAAATGAACTACGACTTCGCCCACGGCCTAAACGGCTTCCTCGACCTTCAGTACCGGCATATCGGCATTCAGATGCAAGATCCTGGCGACTGGTACGGCGCCAATACCGATGGCAGATACGTGATCGACGATTCTTTCAACTTCTTCAACCCCAAGTTCGGCCTAAACTACGACATCACGCCCAACCACAAGGTCTATGCCTCGTATGCCATCGCCCACAAAGAGCCGACGCGCAACGACTATGAGGACAATCTCGACACGGAGCTGAAGGCCGAGCGCCTGAACGATCTCGAGGCTGGCTATAAGTTCCAGAGCGAGCACTTCTCGGCTGGAGTCAACATCTACTGGATGAGTTACAGGGATCAGTTTGTGCTGACGGGCGAGCTGAACAACATCGGCGAGGCCATCGCCAAAAACGTCGGTAAGAGTTATCGCCTGGGCATCGAGCTGGAGGCAGCCTGGAAACCCGCAGACTGGTTCCGATGGGATGCCAATGCCACGCTGTCGAAAAACCGTGCGAAGGACTGGGAGGTGACGCTGATGGACGGCTCCGTGGAGAGTCTCGGCGACACACCACTGTCGTTCTCGCCCGACTTCATCCTGAACAACATCCTGACCTTCAACTATCGCGGCATGAAGGCCAGCGTGCAGAGCCAGTACGTAGGCGACCAGTATCTGACGAACACAGGGCTCAAGAGCTATCAGACGCTCGACGACAACGGCAGGCCCATCGACGTAAGCATGATGCTCGACAGCCACTACACCACGAATATCGACCTCAGTTACACGTTCGCCCTGAAGCAGTTGGGCATCAAGGACCTGACCCTCGGTGTGAGCCTCTACAACATCTTCTCCGCCAAATACGACAATAACGGCTGGGCCGCGCCTGCCTTCATCAAGGAGAACGGTCAGGTAAAGGCGACGGGCTGGGACACCTCAGACCAGTACGAGGCCGGCTTCGCCCCTTCGGCACCATTCAACGCGATGGCTCACCTGTCTGTCAGTTTTTAGAAATCAGTCATATATGATGACCTTCCTGGAAGCGCACTGGCTCGACATCTTCACCACGATACTCGGACTGATCTATATCTGGCTCGAGTATCGTGCCAGTATTGCACTCTGGTTCGTAGGTGTCATCATGCCGGCTATGGACGTTGTGCTCTATTGGGAGCACGGCCTCTACGGCGATGCCGGTATGGCGTGCTACTACACGCTGGCGGCCCTCTACGGCTTCTATGTCTGGAAGTTCAAGAAGACCAAGAAGCTGAAACAGGAACTGCCCATCATCCACATGCCGAGAAGGAAGTACCTGCCCGCCACGCTGTGCTTCTTCCTGGCCTGGGGCGTCACCTATTATATATTAATAAGGTGGACGAACTCCACGGTGCCCGTACTCGACTCATTCACCAACGCCCTGTCGTTCATCGGCATGTGGGCCCTGGCCCGTAAGTATCTCGAGCAGTGGTTCTTCTGGATCGTGGTCGATGTCGTGTGCTGTATGCTCTATGTCCAGAAGGGCATCCCCTTCAAAGCCGGGCTCTACGGCCTGTATGTCGTCATCGCCGTCGCAGGCTATTACAAGTGGAAGAAGATGGCCAAAATCACTAAGTATGACCGAGTTTGATGCCGTCATCCTGGCCAATGGAGCGTTCCCTACGGCTGAAGAGCCTCTGCGACTGCTGCGAGAAGCACCCTACGTCGTCTGTTGCGACGGTGCTGCCCGCCACTGGCCCCAGTGCGATGCCATCGTGGGCGACGGCGACTCCGTGCCTGAAGAACTGAGAAGCCGTCTGATACAGATCGACGAGCAGGAAGACAACGACCTGACGAAAGCTACCCGCTACTGTCTGTCGAGGGGTATGCGACGGATTGCCTATCTGGGTGCAACAGGGCTGCGCGAGGACCATACCCTCGGCAATATCTCGCTGATGGCCCGCTATGCACAGGAGTTCGGCGTAGAGCCCCTGCTGGCTACGGACTACGGCTGGCTGGTAGTGGCCGAGGGCCAAAGGCTGTTTGAATCATTTCCAGGCCAGCAGGTCAGCATCTTCAACCTCGACTGCCAGTCCCTCGCCTCTGAGGGCCTCCGCTGGCAGTCATACCCTTACACCCAGTTGTGGCAAGGCACGCTGAACGAAGCCACGGGCGTCACCTTCATGCTTCAAGGCGACGGTCGCTATATCGTCTATCGCACTTATTATCACAAAAGCAGAGAATAATCTTTACAATAGACCTCTCAAAACTCGCGTATTATCCAGGAAACGGACAATGGGCTTCAAATACGCGAGTTTTGAGCCGTTTCGTAATCGCCTGACAGCGAGGTAGTTATGGTTTTCAGGCTCAAATCCAAGCCTCAAAAGGGCCTGTTTTTGCCTCAAAAAGGCTCTTTTTTGCTAAATCAGAGTGGGAGAAACCAGGGATTTTACCCAGACTAAAGTCCGACTTTACCCTAACTAAAGTCCGACTTTAGTCTAAGGAAACTCCGGGAAAGGCCAGAGACGACCCGAAATGGGCAGATTTTGGGCTTCCGCTTTTCTAGAATGAGAATTTTCAGAAGCACTTTTTTAGGCAAGTTTTCTTGACAAGGTATTTCTTTCTCCCCCTGAGTAGGGGGAGCTAGAGGGGGTCTGCGCTCGGCTTTGCCGCTTGCTACCGAAGGGACGCAAGAACCGCTTCATATCTCCCTTGTTCAGACCACCCCTCACCCCTCCTAACTCAGGAGGGGAAAAGGTTGCAACCGAGGTTTTTGCTAAACTTTGTTAAATATTCACCCAAATCATGCAAGATTTAATACCTTTGTATCTTATATAAGTAGAGACTAAATTTGTTTTAAGCTTATGAAAAGGTATATATTGTTGCTGACGTTGTCAGTTTGTGTAGCAGCCGCTCAGGCAGCGGCACCCAAGCGTCCTATGCTGGAGCAAGGTAAAAGGTGGTACTACATCTATCACTATGTGGCGGAAGGAGGACACGGTCCAGAATTCACCCAACCTCCATACATAACGGAATGGATGGTCTGGTACACGCTTAAAGGCGACACCGCTATCGGCGGACGTGAATATATGAAGATGTATAGGTACGACGAATACTTTGGCAAGGAAACGTACTATGGTGCCTACCGAGAGGACGGAAAAGGGAGGGTGTATCTTTATGGTCCAAATAACAAGGAGGAATACAAGGTGTTTGACCTTGAATGGGCCGACTTCGAGTATCATCCTGACAACATCATCATAGAGACCATCAAGTCGAATGGCAAGCTTTTCAACCGTTACCGCTATCAAAGCCGCCGCCCTGAGGGAGACACCTATGATGTTTATTGCAGCATAGAAGGTGTGGGCTATAAGGACCGTGGAATCATCCACCTCCCATGGGATATACCTGACTGCCCAGAAGATTACGAGGAACTGCACGCTGTCAGCTGCAAGGACTTCTCTTTTTCGGCATCAGACTTCAACGCACCCAAGGAGATCGAGCTGGCGGAGGGCGAGCAGGAACTGATTAACAGCAACAACGACTTCGCGTTTAACCTCTTCCGCAAGGCGCGAGGCGACAAGAGCAAGATACTTTCGCCCCTGAGCATCACCTTTGCCTTGGGTATGCTCAACAATGGAGCCGATGGAGAGACCTTGAAACAAATCAATCAGACGCTCGGCTTCGGCGACGCTGGGGCAGACGCCATCAATGTCTTCTGCCAGAAGATGCTGAAGGAGTCAAACACGCTCGACGAGAAGACCAAAGCCATGATTGCCAACACCATCTTTGTGAACGAAGGCTTTGGCTATCGTCTGCAGGAAGGTTTCATCGACAAAGCCAATACTTTCTATGACGCCCAGCCCCAGAACCGCGACTTTGCAGACGGTGAGACGATGGACGTCATCAACCAATGGGCCAGCGACCACACGATGGGCATGATTCCCGAGGTGCTCAAAGAAGACTCTTTCAATCCCGATGCAGTCAGTTATCTGCTGAATGCCCTCTATTTCAAAGGCATCTGGAGCAGTCCCTTCAAAAAGGAGGCGACTCAAGATGAGCCGTTTGGCGGAGGCGATGAAGTGCCGATGATGCACAATTTCAAAGAAGGATCACTCTATGCAGAGAACGACCTCTATCAGGCGGTCCGTCTGCCTTACGGCAATGGGGCTTACAGGATGGACGTCTTCCTGCCGCGTGAGGACAAGACCGTCGGTGAGGTGCTTGAAACACTTAACGGCAACAACTGGCAGCCGGAATACGAAAATACGGACGTGGATCTGAAACTGCCTCGCTTTGAGACAGATACCAATCAAGATCTGGTGGGGGTGATGGCTGGCTTAGGTATGCCTAAAGCATTCTCTATCGATGCTGAATTCCCCTATTTCTGCAACGGCGATCCTTATATCAGCCAGATGTTCCAGGTGGCTAAGATCAAACTCGACGAGGAAGGAACTGAGGCAGCAGCCGTCACCGTCATAGAAATGACAGAGTCCATCCCCCAGCGAGCTGATTTCCATGCTAACCGTCCGTTCCTCTACATCATCAGCGAACAGTCCACAGGCGTCATCTTCTTCATCGGCCAATATACGGGAGGTGTGACGGCTGACATCAGAACCGGCATCGTCGGCACGAAGGCAGAGCCCAAGACGGGCGCTAACAACCTGATTTATAACCTCTCAGGCCAGCGGATGAGCCGGGAACCCGCCCGAGGTCTTTATATCAAGAACGGTAAGGTTATGATCAAATAATTCCCCATGATTGGACACATGTTTGATATGTCGGAGTGGCAAAAAAGTCGCTCCGACATCTGTTTTTAATTTCTTTAACCTAAAAAGAATTGTGTGCGTGCAAAAAATTGCTAAATGGCACTTGCCTTTTCGTATTTTCTTTGTACCTTTGCACCGCATTTTTGAAAATAGTAACAACTTAATATTAAAACAGTTAGTAATATGGCAAAGTTAGATTTGACACAGTATGGCATCACCGGTTCAACCGTGATTGCTCACAATCCGTCGTATGAGTACCTCTATGAAGAGGAGACAAAGGCAGGCCTCGAGGGTTTCGACAAGGGCGTAAACACCGAGCTCAATGCCGTTAACGTGATGACTGGTATCTATACCGGCCGCTCGCCTAAGGACAAGTACATCGTGAAGGATGCACAGAGCGAGGACAAGGTATGGTGGACTTCTGAGGAATACAAGAACGACAACCACCCC
This sequence comes from uncultured Prevotellaceae bacterium, assembly GCA_900316445.1. GTDB lineage: Bacteria > Bacteroidota > Bacteroidia > Bacteroidales > Bacteroidaceae > Prevotella. The sequence continues at coordinate 19,295 of ONCZ01000038.1, forward strand.
ATGAGCGAAGAGGTCTGGGCCAAGGTGAAGGAGATCGCCATCAAGGAGCTTTGCAATAAGAACCTGTATGTGATGGACGCTTTCTGCGGTGCCAACGAGGCTACCCGTCTGCGTGTCCGTTTCATCGTCGAGGTAGCCTGGCAGGCTCACTTCGTGAAGAACATGTTCATCCAGCCCACCGCTGAGGAACTGGAGAGCTTCGAGCCTAACTTCGTGATCTACAACGCCTCTAAGGCTAAGGTTGAGAACTACAAGGAGCTGGGTCTGAACTCAGAGACCTGTGTGGCCTTCAACACCTCTACCCGCGAGCAGTGCATCATCAACACCTGGTACGGTGGTGAGATGAAGAAGGGTATGTTCTCCATGATGAACTACTATCTGCCCCTGCAGGGTATCGCTTCTATGCACTGCTCTGCCAACACCGATATGGAGGGTAAGAACACCGCTATCTTCTTCGGTCTCTCCGGTACTGGTAAGACCACGCTGTCAACCGATCCGAAGCGTCTGCTCATCGGTGACGACGAGCACGGCTGGGACGACGAGGGCGTGTTCAACTTCGAGGGCGGCTGCTATGCCAAGGTGATCAACCTCGACAAGGAGAGCGAGCCCGACATCTACAACGCTATCCGTCGCGACGCTCTGCTCGAGAACGTCACTGTCGACGAGACTGGTAAGATCGACTTCGCTGACAAGAGCGTGACTGAGAACACCCGTGTCTCTTATCCTATCAACCACATCGAGAAGATTGCCCAGAAGGTGAACAAGAAGAGCGCCGGTCCCGAGGCCAAGAACGTCATCTTCCTCTCTGCCGATGCCTTCGGCGTGCTGCCTCCCGTATCTATCCTGACTCCGGAGCAGACGAAGTACTACTTCCTCTCTGGTTTCACAGCTAAGCTGGCTGGTACAGAGCGCGGTATCACAGAGCCCACCCCCACCTTCTCTGCTTGCTTCGGCCAGGCATTCCTCGAGCTGCACCCCACCAAGTATGCTGAGGAGCTCGTGAAGCGCATGGAGAAGAGCGGTGCCAAGGCTTATCTGGTGAACACCGGTTGGAACGGTACGGGCAAGCGTATCTCTATCAAGGATACCCGTGGTATCATCGACGCTATCCTCGGTGGTGACATCCTGAACGCTCCTACCAAAAAGATTCCTTACTTCGACTTCGAGGTTCCCACACAGCTCAACGGCGTGGCTTGGGGTATCCTCGATCCTCGCGACACCTATCAGAACCGCGACGAGTGGGAAGAGAAGGCTAAGGATCTTGCTGGCCGCTTCATCAAGAACTTCAAGAAGTACGAGGGCAACGAGGCTGGTAAGGCACTGGTCGCTGCAGGTCCGAAACTCTAAGACCACGAATTTCACGAATTTCACGAATTCAAATATTGGTTAAGAGGATTGCGATTTCGCAGTCCTCTTTTTTATGTTCAAAATCCGTATAATCCGTAAAATCCGTAGGTTATATATATTAATAATCCGTTAATATAGCCAAATTATGACATATTTTCTTTAATTATAAGGTGAAAATGGCTTGTTTTTGCGGAATTGTGAGTAACTTTGCAGCCGAATTGTGAGTAAACTGTATATCAGACAAGAATGAACAAGCATATTTCTGCACTCTTCGCCTTGATCGTGGGGGCGCTGATGATGACGTCGTGCCTCAAGTCAAACGACTCAAGTGAGATTGTTTACAATAACGACACAGCCATCACAGCCTTCAGCCTGGCAGCCGTGAACCGCTATATCCATACCACTTCCAAGAGTGGTGCGGATTCTGTCTATAAGAGCGTCTACACCTATCCCGTCTCGTTTAGCATCGACCAATACAATCAGACGATCTACAACACAGACTCGCTCTATGCCGACTGTGACCTGAAGCACGTGCTGATCAGTGTGTCCACCAAGAACAGCGGCGTCGCCGTCATCAAGAGTCTGACGAGCGACACGCTGACGACCATTCTCTCGACAGACTCCCTCGACTTCACACAACCCCGTGAGGTGCGCGTCTATTCGCAGGACGGCAAATCCTACCGCGCCTATAAGGTCACGATGAACAAGCATCAGGTGGCCACCGATCAGATCCTGTGGGAGAAGATGCCGGCAGACAGCTATCCCGTAGATACCGAGAAGGAGAAGTGGGAGCAGATCATAGAAGACAAAGGACTGGCCGTGTTCATCGGTGCCGGTACGAAGGAGGCATACGCCTACGATATGGACGGACAGCTGGTGGTGAGCAAGGACGAGGGTGCCACTTGGGAACCCGACACGCTCGACGACAGCACCACGCTCCTGCCGAGACAGAGCATCGCCTTCGTGTCCTATCCCTTCGAAGCCAACAAGGACACTGACTATCAGTTGCTCGCCGGCGTCATCGAAGGAGAGGATATTGTCAGCGTCGTCTGGCGCAAGGTGGCAGAATATGCTGAAGGCAGCCAACCCGGGAAATGGTGCTTCGTGCCCGTTGAGGTGTTCAACCGCTACTCCCTCCCGGCTCCGGATAATAAAGACCTCAACCTCGTGTATTTCCACAAGAAGGTGCTGGCCATCAGCAGCGACTGGATCCGCGTCAGCATCGACGGCGGTATCACGTGGAAGGACTACGGCAAAATGCCGCTTCCTGACGACAACCTGACGGCGGTGGAAGCCTGCACAGACGCCGAGGGTGCCCTCTGGATCAAGGAACTGAATACGGACAACGTATGGCGAGGAATACTCGTGGAAGAGTGGAGTGAGTAGTGATGAGTGAAAGATATAGGATGAAAGAGAATGTGATTTGGGGACGGAGGATTCTGCCACTACTGATCACTTTTCACTTATCACTTTTCACTGCCGCCGCACAGGACGAGCCGGAGTACAAGATGGAGGCAGGAGCAGGCATCGGACTGGTGGCCTACACGGGCGACTTCAACGGCAACCTGCTGAAAGGTATGCAGCCCTGGGGCACGCTGATAGGGAAATACCACCTGAGCCCGCGCTCAGCCATAGGCTTCAACCTGGGAATGGGAAAGATCAAAGGCTCCAGCAGCAAGGCGGACACCTGGTACCCGATAGAAGAACCGTATGAGTTCGACAACACGCTCACGGAAGGCATCTTCAGGTATGAGTACAATTTCTGGGCCTACGGAACAGGACAGGAATACCGGGGCGCGAAGCGACTGGCGCCGTTTGTGACCATCGGCCTGGGACTGGTACACCACAGTGGAGAAAACAGCGGCATCACGATGAGCCTGCCCATCGGTGCCGGCGTCAAATATAAGATCGGGCAGCGACTGAACCTCATCGCAGAGTGGGTATTCAGGCTCACACCCTGTGACGAGCTCGACGGGAGGAAAGACCTCTACGGCATCAAGAGCAGCGGACTCTTCAAGAACACCGACTGCTACAGCGTGCTGCAACTGGCACTCACCTACGACATCTGGATGAAGTGCAAAACGTGTCACAACGATAGAGACTGAAGAAGATTGAAAATTGAAAATTGAAGATTTAGAGATATGAGCGAGCAATTGGACATGAACCGCATCCCTCAGCACATTGCCATCATCATGGACGGCAACGGCCGCTGGGCTACTGAGCGAGACCTGGATCGTACGTTTGGACACAAGGCAGGACTCGACACTGTGAAGAGAATCACTGCAGAGTGTTCACGCCTAGGTGTGAAATACCTCACACTCTATACTTTCTCCACAGAGAACTGGAAACGGCCCGCATACGAGATAGAAGCACTGATGGGACTCGTGCTCAACTTTTTGGAGATGGAACTCTTCAGCGACAATAATGTCAAGTTCAAAATGGTCGGTGACCTGAGGAGTCTGCCTGAGAGCGTCCAGAAGAAAATCCACTACATGGAAGACCTCACATCGAAATACGACGGCATGACGCTGGTAGTGGCACTAAGCTATTCCTCCAGACTGGAGCTGACCAATGTCACACAAGAGATTGCGCAGGAGGTAGTGGACGGCAAACTTAAGATAGAAGACATCACCGAGGACAAGATTAACGATTATCTTTGGACAAACTTCATGCCTGATCCAGACCTTCTGATCCGTACTGGCGGTGAACTCCGCATCTCCAACTATCTGCTCTGGCAGATTGCCTACTCTGAGCTGTATTTCTGCGACACCTATTGGCCAGACTTCATGGAGGAAGACCTCTACAAGGCTATTGCCGACTACCAGAACCGTCAGCGCCGTTTCGGCAAGACCGAGGCACAGATAGAAGCGGAGGAAGAGGTGAAAAAGTGAAAAAGTGAAAAGGTGAATCAAATAATGAAGATATATAATATAATAAGGTATAAGGCCAAAGGGGTATGGATGAAAGCGCTACTGCTTTCACTCTTTCACCTTTTCACCTTTTCACCTTTAACGGCTCAGGACAAGATCGTCAACCCCGACATCTCCTATGCCGGTATGCCCCGCAACTGTGAGATCGGAGGCATCGCCGTCGAGGGTGTCGAAGGCTATGAGGACTATGTGCTGGCAGGACTCTCCGGACTCAGTGTCGGACAGATGATTGATGTGCCCGGCTCCCAGATCACCGAGGCCGTGAAGCGCTACTGGCGCAATGGACTCTTCTCGAAGGTAAGCATCACCGCCGACTCCATCGTGGGCAGCAAGATCTACCTCTGTATCCACCTCGGCATGCGTCCCCGTATCAGCGGCATCAACTACCACGGCCTCAAGAAGGCGGAACGTGAGGATATGGAGACGAAGCTGGGCATGATGCGCGGCGGACAGCTGACACCGAACATGATCGACCGTGCGAAGATTCTGGCAAAGAAATATTTCGACGAGAAAGGTTACAAGAACGCCGAGATCGACATCGTGCAGCGCGACGACCCCGAGAAGCAGAATCAGGTGATCCTCGACGTCAATATCGACAAGAAGGCGAAGATGAAGGTTCACAAGCTCATCTTCGACGGCAACGAGAAGCTGAAGGACAGCAAGATCAAAGGCTCGCTCTTCAGTAAAGGCGCCTTCGGAAAGATCCACGAGGCCGGCAAGTTCACGAACATATTCAAGTCGAAGAAGTTCACCGACGAGCGCTACCGTGAGGCCAAGCAGGCCCTGCTCGACAAATACAACGAGCTCGGCTTCCGCGATGCCACCATTCTGGAAGACTCCGTCTCGAACTACGACGACAAGCACGTAGATGTCTATGTGAAGATCGACGAAGGCGACAAATACTTCATCCGCAACATCACCTGGGTGGGCAACACCGTCGTGACGACAGACTACCTCAATGCCGTGCTCGAGATGAAGAAGGGCGACGTCTATAACCAGAAGCATATTAACAAGCGACTGAAGGAAGATGAGGATGCTGCCGGTAACTGGTACTACAACAACGGTTACGTGTTCTCGAACATCGATCCCGTAGAGGTGAATATCGTCGGCGACTCCATCGACCTCGAGATGCGCGTCACAGAAGGTCCGCAGGCCCATCTGAACCACGTCCGCATCTACGGTAACGACCGGCTATATGAAGAGGTGGTGCGCCGTGAACTCCATACGAAACCCGGCGACCTGTTCAACAAGGAAGCCATCACCCGTTCCATCCGCGATATCGCCTCTATGGGTTTCTTCGATCCTGAGAAGGTGACGCCCGACATCCAGCCCAACGGTGAAGACGGAACGGTGGACATCAACTGGATGCTCGAACAGAAGAGCAACGACCAGCTGGAATTCTCACTGGGTTGGGGACAGACGGGTATCATCGGTAAGATCGGTATCAAGTTCAACAACTTCTCCATCCGTAACCTCTTCGGCAAGAACAAGCTCCATCGCGGCATCCTGCCCTACGGCGACGGTGAGCAGCTGGGATTCAGCTTCCAGACCAACGGTTCATACTACAGCTCGCTGAGCGCGAACTACGGCACGAACTGGTTCGGCGGCAAGCGTCCTAACAGCCTCAACTTCGGCGTGTTCTACTCCAAGCAGTCGGATATCTCCAGCTACTACCGCAACAACGCGTTCTACAACAACTACGCGCTCTACAACTCCGGTTACGGTATGTACAACACGGGTTACTACAACTACGATTCGATGCTCGACGATGACAAGACGATGACCGTCTTCGGTGCCTCCGTAGGATGGGGTAAGCGTCTGCGCTGGCCTGACGACTTCTTCCAGCTGTCGCTCTCACTGGGCTACACCCGTTATATGCTGCGCGACTGGAGCTACTTCTATATCCACAACGGTAACTGTAATAACATCAACCTGGGTGTGACGCTGTCACGTGTCTCTACCGACAACCAGCTGTTCCCGCGCAGAGGTTCCGAGATGATTGCCTCCGTCACCGCTACTCCACCCTGGTCGCTCTTCGACAACAAGGACTATGCGCATCTGGCCAAGAACAGCAACTCGGCCACCTATGAGGCAGAGCTGCAGGATGTCTATCGCTGGATCGAGTACCACAAGTGGAAGTTCAAGCTGCGTTCGTTCACGGCCCTCACCGGCGGTCAGAAGTGCTTCGTGCTGATGACACGTGCGGAATTTGGACTGTTAGGCAGCTACAATGATAACAAGCGCTCACCGTTCGAGACCTTCTACGTCGGTGGTGACGGTATGAGCGGCTACTCTTACGGCTACTCCGAGGAGACTATCGGACTGCGCGGCTACGAGAACGGTTCAATCTCTTACTCCTCTGCCTACGAGGAAATGATGAACGGCCGCAGCATCTCGTCATACAACTCTTACGCCTACGACCGCTTCACGCTCGAGCTCCGCTATCCGTTTATGCTAGGCAACACCACCATCTACGGCCTCGGCTTCCTCGAGGGCGGTAATGCCTGGGCGAAGGCTAAGGACTTCAACCCCTTCAAGATGAAGCGCTCTGCCGGTCTCGGTGTGCGTATCTTCCTCCCGATGGTGGGTCTGATGGGTATCGACTGGGCCTACGGCTTCGACGAGGTCTATACCAACCAGGCCGGTGCCACGAAGAAAGGCGGAAGCAACTTCCACTTCATCCTCGGACAAGAATTCTAAGCGGTCTGCGGCCTGAATGATGAATGATGAATGATAAATTAAAAATATGAGGAAATGAAAACGGTAATGAAACTATTTGCGAACAACAGACTAATGACGATGATAGCTTTATCATTTATCATTTGTCATTTATCATTTAGCCCTGCAAGGGCGCAGAAGTTCGCGCTGGTGGATATGGAATATATCCTGAAGAACATCCCTGCCTATGAGCGTGCCAACGAGCAGCTGAACCAGACCTCGAAGCAGTGGCAGGCAGAAGTCGATGCCCTCACCACCGAGGCTCAGACACTCTACAAGAACTACCAGAACGAGGTGGTCTTCCTCTCCAAGGAGCAGAAGAAGGCCAAGCAGGACGCCATCGTGGAGAAGGAGAAGGAGGCTGCCGACCTGAAGAAGAAATACTTCGGTCCCGAGGGAGAGCTCTTCAAGAAGCGCAACGCACTCATGTCACCCATCCAGGACGAGATCTACAACGCCATCAAGGACATCTCCGACACCCGTGGCTACCAGCTCGTGCTCGACCGTGCCAGCGACACCGGCATCATCTTCGGTTCCCCGAAGATCGACATCTCTTCCGAGGTGCTCTCAAAATTAGGATATTCCAATTAACCGCCTCAATTCCCCTCCTAAGTTAGGAGGGGCTAGGGGTGGTCTGAACAATGGCTAATGATAATAAGCATATAATAATTTAACTGATAAGAAAAATGAAAAAATTAATCGTTTGCGCTATTTGCGCTATCTGCGGTTTCACCGCAGCCAATGCACAGGCCAAGTTCGGTCATGTGAACACTCAGGAGATCATTCAGGCTATGCCCGAATACGCCACAGCTAAGGCCGAGATCGACAAGCTGACATCTCAGTATGAAGCTGACCTCAAGGCTATGCAGGACGAGCTTCAGAAGAAGGCTGACGCTTTCGACAAGGAGCAGGCAACCCTTCCCGACAACATCAAGCAGCGCCGTCAGACCGAGCTGCAGGAGATGTACCAGAAGATCCAGCAGAGCTATCAGGACAACCAGCAGGCTCTCCAGAAGGCCTCTTCTGAGAAGATGCAGGCTATCACCGCCAAGGTGCTCGACGCCATCAAGGCCGTTGGCCAGGCAGGCGACTTCGTGATCATCAACGAGATCAACGCCGGTATCCCCTACATCAGCACCACACTCTCTACCGATGTGACCGCTCAGGTGAAGACCAAGCTTGGTCTGAAGTAAGATGAAGCGATTAGCAAGCATCATATTATTCATAGGTGTTTTCCTGGGCATCTCTGCTCAGGAAAACACTTTCCGTTTCGGTTACCTCAGCTATGAGGGTGCTATCCAGTCGATGCCGGAATATGCGCTTGTGCAGCAGCAGATGAAGGAGCTACAGGAGCAGTATCAGGCAGAGACACTGCGCGTGGAAGACGAGTTCAACCGCAAGTACGAGGATTTCCTCGACGGTCAGCGTGATTTCCCCCGCACCATCCTCCAGAAGCGCCAGACGGAGCTGCAGGAGCTGATGGAGAAGAACATCCAGTTTAAGGAGCAAGGCCGTCAGGAGCTGGCCGATGCCGAGCGCGAGGCGATGGCACCGCTCCGCATCCGTCTGATCGAACTGCTGAGTACGATAGGACGGGAGAAAGGCTTTGCCTTCATCTACGACACAGACACGAAGGCGCTGCCCTTCCTGAACATCGACTTCGGCGAAGACATCAACCAACTTGTACAGGATGCTCTCAAGTAGTGCCGGCCCCATTGGCGTCTTCGACAGCGGCTATGGCGGTCTCACGATTCTGAATAGCATCCGCCAGCAGCTTCCCCAATACGATTATCTCTATCTGGGCGATAATGCCCGTGCGCCCTACGGTCCGAGGAGTTTCGACGTGGTGTATGAGTTTACGCGCCAGGCGGTGTTAAGGCTTTTCGAGATGGGCTGTCATCTCGTGATCTTAGGTTGTAATACGGCATCAGCCAAGGCCCTGCGCTCCATCCAGCAGAATGACCTGCCCCAGTGGGATCCTGAGCGCCGTGTGCTGGGCGTGATACGTCCGACGGCAGAAGTGATAGGCGAGCTGACAAAATCGCGCCACGTGGGCGTTTTAGCGACCGAGGGCACCATCAAAAGCGAGAGTTATAACCTCGAGATCCAGAAGTTGCATCCTGACGTGAAAGTGAGCGGTGTGGCGTGTCCGTTCTGGGTGCCGCTGGTGGAGTATAATGAGGCGGACTCTCCGGGAGCGGACTATTTCGTGAAGAAACGCATAGACCAGATTATGGCGAAGGATCCGGAGATAGATGCCATTATCCTGGGGTGTACGCATTATCCGCTGCTGATGCCGAAGATATTGAAGTATCTGCCGGAGGGGGTAAAGATTGTTTCGCAGGGGGAGTACGTGGCCAGCAGTTTGAAGGCGTATTTGGAAAGACATATAGAAATAGAACGGAAGTGCGCCAAGCAGGGTTCTGTAAATTATCTGACGACGGAGAATCCTGAGAAGTTTAAGGAATCGGCACAGATATTTCTGAAAGAGGAGATTCAAGTAAAGAATATTACGTTAGGGTGAGGCAGAGAGGCGGAGCTTGAGGCGGATCAGACCACCCCTAACCCCTCCTACTCAGGAGGGGAAGCTGCGCACAGAAAAGGGCGACACGAGTGATGTCGCCCCTTTTAGTGTGGTAGTGTGGGGAGATTACGCGTCGATGTTGGCGTAGGTGGCGTTCTTCTCGATGAACTCACGGCGGGGCTCGACATCGTCACCCATGAGCATAGAGAAGATCTCGTCAGCCTCGGCAGCATTCTCGATGCTCACCTGCTTCAACAGACGGTTCTCGGGATTCATGGTCGTCTCCCACAGCTGCTCGGGGTTCATCTCACCCAGACCTTTGTAGCGCTGGGTGTGGAGGCCCTTGTCGTCGCCGTTGCCTGCCACATACTTGTCGATGAAGGCCTGGCGCTGCTGCTCGGTGTAGCAATATTCCGACACCTTCTTATAGGTACACTTGTAGAGCGGCGGTGTAGCGATGTAGAGGTGTCCGCCCTGGATCACCTGCGGCATGAAGCGGTAGAAGAGCGTCATGATCAGCGTGTCGATGTGCGAGCCATCGACGTCGGCATCGGTCATGATGATGATCTTGTTGTAACGCAGCTTGTCGATGTTTGCCTCACGGTCTCCTTCGCCCTCGACGCCGAAGCGGACGCCGATGGACTGGATGATGTTCATCACCGACTCCGACTCGAACACGCGATGCCACTGTACCTTCTCGACATTCAGGATCTTACCACGAAGCGGCAGGATGGCCTGGAAGTGACGGTCACGACCAGACTTGGCAGAACCACCGGCGGAATCACCCTCGACGAGGAAGATCTCACACTGCTGGGGATCCTTGTTGGAGCAGTCGGCGAGCTTGCCGGGCAGTCCGCCACCCGTCATCGGGTTCTTACGCTGCACGCTCTCACGGGCCTTGCGGGCGGCTATACGGGCGGTAGCAGCGAGCACCACCTTGTCGCAGATCATCTTGGCCTCCTTCGGATGCTCCTCCAGATAGTTGGCGAGGGCCTCACCCACGGCCTGCTGTACGGCACCGGCGACCTCAGAGTTGCCGAGCTTCGTCTTCGTCTGTCCCTCGAACTGCGGCTCGGCGACCTTGATGCTAATCACTGCTGTAAGGCCTTCGCGGAAGTCTTCGGGTGCAATCTCGATCTTCGCCTTTTCGATCTGCTTGGAGATCTGCGGGTCGCTGTCGGCATATTTCTTTAAGGTACGCGTGAGAGCCGCACGGAAGCCGGCCAGATGGGTACCACCCTCAATGGTGTTGATATTATTTACATAGGAATGGATGTTTTCCGAGTAGTCGGTGTTGTACATCACGGCCACCTCGATGGGGATGCCCTGCTTCTCGGTCTTCAGGTAGATGACATCATCGACGAGGTGCGTACGGTGACGGTCCACATAGCGCACGAACTCCTTCAGTCCGTCCTTGGCGTGGAACACCTCGGGCTCACGCAGCTTGCCGTCCTCATCGGGACGCAGGTCGGTGAGTGTGATGGTGATACCGGCATTCAGATAGGCCAGCTCACGCATACGACGGGCGATGATGTCGTATTTATATTCCGTCGTGGTGAAGATGGAGCCGTCGGGCCAGAACTGCTGGCGCGTACCAGTCTTGTCGGTATCACCCACAATCTTCACGTCGTAGAGAGGCTTACCCTTCTCGTATTCCTGCTGGTAGATGTGGCCGTTGCGGAACACCTGCGACAGCATGTGGGTACTCAGGGCGTTCACACAGCTGACACCCACACCGTGGAGACCACCGGAGACCTTATAGGAGCCCTTGTCGAACTTACCACCGGCATGCAGCACGGTCATCACGACCTCGAGGGCGCTCTTGTGCATCTTCTCGTGTTCATCTACAGGGATACCACGACCGTTATCGAGCACCGTGATCGAGTTGTCCTCGTTGATGGTGACCTCGATATGGGTACAGTAGCCGGCCATCGCCTCGTCGATAGAGTTGTCGACGGTTTCGTTGACCAGATGGTGCAATCCCTTTTCACTGATATCGCCGATATACATGGCGGGGCGCTTACGGACGGCCTCAAGGCCCTCAAGCACCTGAATGTTACTCGCGGAATAATTTTCTTCTTGAATCGGTTGTTCTTCTGTCATTTTTTCTTCTTTTTGACCCCCTCTTAACTCCCCCTTCAAAGGGGGAGAAGTCAGGGGGGATGGATTTTGCGTGCAAAGGTACAAAAAATAATTCAGATAAACATAGTTTATCTGCTAAAAAAACACAAAAAAGAAACCGCAACCCTTTCGGATTGCGGCGCTCATCTATACAACGATAAATTAAAGCTTGTTGATGTGCTGTGCGAGGCTCGACTTGAGGTTGGCTGCCTTGTTCTTGTGGATGATGTTCGTCTTGGCGAGCTTGTCAAGCATCTTCTGCACCTTCGGATACAGGGCTGTTGCTTCTTCCTTGTCGGTCATAGCACGCAGTTTGCGCACAGCGTTACGCATTGTCTTTGCGTAATAGCGGTTGTGAAGCGCCTTCTTTTTGTCCTGGCGGATTCTCTTCACAGATGATTTGTGGTTTGCCATTTTTTAATGTTTAATTATAAATGTTACTAAAGCTTGTGGGTCTTACGTCACTACAACCGCCCTGGGCAGCCCTTTCGGGCTTCCGCCACCTTATCCCGACACGTCGGTAGCACTTGGCTGTGCAGATGACGGATTTAATGTAGTCCCTAGGAGAGTCGAACTCCTCTTTAGAGAATGAAAATCTCTCGTCCTAACCGATAGACGCGGGTGCAAAGGTACTACTATTTTTTGAACTTTGAACTTTGAACTTTAAACTTTATGATTACTTTTAAGGATTATTAACCTTTCTGCGCTAAAAATGTTCAATGTTTAATGTTCAATGTTCAATGTTTATTGTACCTTTGCAGTCGTATGTTGACGAAGACTCAGGCTATAGTCCTCCATTCCATCAAGTACGGGGAGACGAGAATGATCGTGGATATGTTCACCAAGGCGCACGGACGACTGTCGTTCATGGTGAACATCCCGAAGTCGTCGAAGGCGCGTGTGAAAAAACAGCTCTTCCAGCCGTTGACGATTCTGGAGGCGGAGGTAGATGTCCGACCGAAGGCCCAGTTGCAGAAGCTGCACGACGTGCGCCTCGCATCGCCTTTTACCACCATTCCTTTCCATCCCCACAAACTTGCCATCTCGCTCTTCGTGGCCGAGTTCCTCTATTACGCCCTAAGATCCGAACAGCGTAACGAGCCGCTCTACGACTATATCTCGAGCAGCATCCAATGGCTCGACAGTCAGACGGACCGCTTTGCCAACTTCCACCTCGTATTCCTGATGCGCCTCAGCCGCTTCTTAGGCTTCTACCCCAACCTCGACGATTACCTGCCGGGCGACTATTTCGACCTCCGCGAGAGTATTTTCTGTGCCACACCCCCACTCCATCGCGACGTGCTCCACCCAGCCGAGGCAGAGAAGCTCCAATTGATGATGCGTATGGACTATCCCACCATGCATCTCTTCCGCCTCTCTCACCTCGACCGTGACCGTCTGCTCGAAGTAGCCGTCATCTACTACCGTCTGCACCTCCCCAATTTCCCCGAGCTTAAATCATTAGCCGTTCTGCAACAGCTGTTCTGATTTTAATTTTATAATTTTATAATGGATCGCAAGAATTTTCTCAGAAAATCCCCCAAATTTTACTAACCACGCTTGTTGTCAAGAGCATGAAGACAGATTTATATGTGTAACCTATGCGAGTCGTAATTATTAAATATGTTTACAAAATCTCTATTCACTCTCTTTTCTCGGTGAAACAAGGCAGTAAACTGGGACTTTCCTTAGGGTAAACCTCCAGTTTCCTTAGCCTAAACCATCACTTTCCTTAGTCCAAAATCCGAGTCTTCATAAATTACTGATTGTCAGGCATATACAAAATCTACAAAAATTAATATGGTGGTTGCGAAAAATGTTGACACAAACAGATTTGTTTCCGTTACAGTTACAGTTGTTACAGTTTAAAATCTGACAATTATGACCGCTCGGCTTTGCCGCTTGCTACCGCAGGGACGCAAGAAATGACAGTTATGTTTTTAGCATCCCAAACCAGCAGTCATTACACATTACATTGCAATGATCCAAATTTTTAAAAACATGAGAAATAGTAACTTAATAATTATTATATATTATAATATATAATAATTTATAATATATATAAGTACTTATGTAACTTTTTCAATTGATGTCGTACAATCTCAAAATTGATTTGATTACAAAGTAATGTAATGTTCTTACTTGGACATGTGGATTTCGTGTGGGCCAGTGAATCCTAAGCGCAAAATTTGGAACTGTCATTTGTCATAATTGTCATTTTTCTAATTTCTTCAGCTTGAACACATCAATCACAGCCCAAAGATAATCCCAAAATTAACTGTAACAACTGTAACTGTAACGCCCAAACCACTATCCCATAACAAGTACACACAGTGCCAGGAGCGTTGCGTTATTTTCAGAAGTCGCCGGCATGTGAATGTCGGCGGCTTCCATTTTATACCGCGCAATGGGGACTGTCCTTGCTGTGATGTATGTTCCAGATTAAGCAGAAAGAAAATAAAAGGCAATAATCCTTAAAAAGTAATAAATTCTTCGGATTTTTTGCAAGGTTTTGCTTCTTCGTTAGTTGTATATATAGACAAGGTGTAATTTCACATTTAAAGTAAAACGTATATGAATAAGAAAAACGTATTATGGTTTTGTGTTGTGCTGACGTTGTCAGCTTGTGTTGCAGCCGCCCAGGCAGCGGCACCCAAACGCCCCATGCTGGAGCAAGGTAAAACGTGGACTTACGTTTATCACCATTTCGAGGATGGAGAAACACCTGATCCCGATGGTGTTTACGGAGATCTTGAGATGTTCTTTTCGTGGTATACCCTCAGGGGCGACACCATCATCGACGGACTCCAATATATGAAAATGTACAGAAATGATGAGATTCGCGATAAGGAATCATATTATGCCGCCTATCGGGAGGACGAGGAAGGACGGGTATATATGGAAAGAAATCAAAAAGTCATAAAACTTATAGACTTCTGCACACCAGTTGAAGACGTTGGAACTCCATTACCCACCATTTATCCAGGCACTGCCATTCAAGAAACGATAAAGGCAAACGGTAAGCTTTTCACTCGCTATCGCTATACAGATTATGATGCCGTTGGCGTAGAGGGAGTAGGCTATAAGAGGCATGGATTGATAACCAACGCTTTCGAACCGATCCTACCATGTATTTGCGATTACGAGGAGCTATACGAGGTCAGTTGCAAGGACTTCAACTTCTCGGCATCTGACTTTGATGCCCCCAAGGAGATCGAGCTGGCGGAGGGTGAGCAGGAACTGATCAACAGCAACAACGACTTCGCCTTTAACCTCTTCCGCAAAGCGCGGGGCGACAAGAGCAAGATACTTTCGCCTCTGAGCATTACCTTTGCCTTGGGCATGCTCAACAACGGAGCCGACGGACAGACCTTGCAGGAAATCAATCAGACGCTCGGCTTCGGCGAGGCTGGGGCTGATGCCATCAATGCCTTCTGCCAGAAGATGCTGAAGGAGTCTAACACGCTCGATGAGAAGACCAAGGCCCTGATTGCCAACACCATCTTCGTGAACGAAGGCTGCGGCTACCGTCTGCAGGAGGGTTTCGTGGATAAGGTGAACACCTATTACGACGCCCAGCCCCAGAACCGCGACTTCGCAGACGGCGAGACGGTGGACGTCATCAACCAATGGGCCAACGACCACACCGAGGGGATGATTCCCAAAGTGCTTGATGAAACAACATTCAACCCTTCCGCCGTCAGCTATCTCCTCAATGCCCTCTATTTCAGAGGTATCTGGAGCAGCCCCTTCAAAAAGGAGGACACCAAAAACGAACCCTTTGGTGGAGGCGACGAAGTGCCTATGATGCGTAAAGATGATGCAGAAATACTCTATGCAGAGAACGACCTTTATCAGGCCGTCCGCCTGCTTTACGGCAATGGTGCCTACAGGATGGACATCTTCCTGCCTCATGAGGACAAGACCGTCGGCGAGGTGCTTGAATCCCTGAACGGCAGCAACTGGCAACCGAAATATGAGTCTAAAAGTGTGGATCTGAAACTGCCTCGCTTTGAGACAGATTCCAACCAGGATCTTGTGGGGGTGATGGCAGACTTAGGTATGCCTAAAGCCTTCTCTATCGATGCAGAGTTCCCCTTTTTCTGCAATGTACCAGGTTACATCGGCAACATGTTCCAAGTAGCTAAGATCAAGCTCGACGAAGTGGGCACAAAGGCAGCAGCCGTCACCGTCATAGAATGGGCAGGAGCCGCTATGCCAGAAGAGCCGAAGCAGTTCAACGCCAACCGTCCCTTCCTTTACATCATCAGCGAACAATCTACAGGCGCCATCTTCTTCATCGGCCAATATACGGGCGGTGTAACTGCTGACATCAGAACCGGCATCGTCGCCACAAAGGCAGAGCCCAAATCAGCTGCCAACAACCAGATTTATAACCTTGCTGGTCAGAAAATCAACGCTTCTTACAAGGGCATCGTCATCCAAAACGGCAAGAAGTATATTATTAAATAAGGTGAAGGTTATGAAGAAGAACAACGTATTATGTCTTTGTGTTGTGCTGATGCTGGCTGTTGGTGCAAATGCCCAGACAGTGTCGGATACGCAGAACAGCGGTTGTTTGTCGCATACTCGAGGAGCTGAGGACGAACAGGTGCCAACGATAGTCTTGAAAAAAGAAGGTAACATATTATCAGTAGAAGTGCAGAATTTTATCAGTAACTGTGCTACATCCGACTTTGTTGTGAATTCCAGCATAGATGAAGGCGGCGACTGTGATCCTTGGACTTTGACTATTAATGTAATCCCAGTGTTAGGTGAATTATTGGCAGATTGCGTCTGCCCATTCAACGTGACTTCCACGATACGTGACATTGAACGAAACCACTTTTACTTGGATTGTTGGTGGTATCAAGGCTACGTTGAACTAAAAGATGGGGAACCGTTGGTGCTGGAGGACGTTAGGGAAGATGTCACCATCGGCGGCGTGAATTACTCTTTACGTAAGGCCCTACATCATGCTATGCTGAAAAAGAGTGAATGGGAAAGAGAATTGCATATCCCTTTTGAGGTGAATTATGAAGGTCAGACATACTCTGTGATAAGCATTGACAAAGATGCGTTCAGGGATAACACAACCTTGACCAAGGTGACTATTCCACATACAATCAAGAATTTGGGTTTTGACGCAGCGTATGGTTTCTATATGAATCCATTCATCGGATGTACGGCGTTGGAATCGATAGAAGTGGATGAGGTCAACCCTGTTGTATGTTCTATCGAAGGCGTGTTGTTTAACAAAGAGAAGACGAAACTCTTATGTTTTCCTGCCGCTGCCAATTGCACTTCCTACACGGTGCCTGAAGGAGTTACTTGGATAGAGGGCTGTGCTTTCATGAATAATAGAAATCTTGTGAATGTCACCCTGCCTGACGGGGTAGCAACATTGGGAAGTTCCGCTTTCTATGGGTGTGAAAGTTTAGAAGAGGTGAAACTGTCAAATAGCCTCCAAGGGCTGGGAAGTTGGACTTTTGGAAATTGCAGGCATCTGAAGTCGGTAACGATTCCTGAGGGTGTAACCTTTCTTGGCGCTAGTTTGTTTTCAGGCTGTACCAACCTTACTTCTGTGACGATGCCTGAGAGTATTACATCGATAGATTATGCTGTTTTCGAGAACTGCACGTCACTGAAAAGCATTACGCTTTCGCCGAATCTGGATCAAATCGAACACAAACTGTTTCTCAATTGTAATAGCTTAACAGAAATTCAAATACCTAAAGGTGTAACCTGGGTCAGATCTAATGCTTTTCAAGACTGTACGTCCTTAAAAACAGTGGATTTGCCAGAAAGCGTCTATGGTTTAGGTGATTTCCTATTTTCAGGATGTCAGTTGGAGTCATTATATATCAGAGGAGTCATCGATTTTAGTTTTTCTAACCACTACTACTTATTTGACGGTATGGGTACACAAACAAATGTCTATGTGCTACCAACAGAAGTTGAAAAGTTTAGGACCATCTATAATGGCCCTATCTATCCATTATCAGAACAGGCAAATGGTATTTTCGATATTAGCAATCCTTCTATCAACACGTCTGATTTCTTTGACTTGCAAGGCCGTCGTCTTAAGTATCCTTCTGCCAAGGGGGTATATATCCAGAATGGCAGAAAACAGATTAAGCATTAATTGATATAATGATAACGTATACGAAGAAACTCTTATCCTTATTTGTGATGGCCATACTGGCTGTTGGTGCGAATGCTAATGAATATTTCCCCGAAGGAACAAAATGGACGGAAATAAGGCTGGATACCCTGAAGTACGACAATTGGTATTCGCAGGTTGGCGATGAATGGGTGCCGAACTTTGAGACGATAGAGTACTATGTGCAAGGAGATTTACCAGACAGGGATTGGGTTTACAAGAAAGTTTACACAAGCGGCCCTGAATGGACAGACTCTCTTACGCTTCTGATACGGGAAGATGAACAAGAGGCATACGAAGATCATAATTGTGTCTGGGTTTCAGTTATAACTTACGACTATGATGGATATTCTTTTGTGTTTTGGCCAGGAGAGGCATACCAGTTTGATTGGAGCGTTGGAAAAGGACTTTATTATGAGGATATTACTTTGTCAAATACGACAAGTCTTGTGCGTCCTCGTTTTTACTATGGTATCATAGACGAAATAAAGGAAGAGTACTTCGGAGGTGTAAGACCGCTGAAATATGTGGATTTGGATGGCAAAGCACCAGAGAATGATTCAGGCCCCATAAGGAATGCTAATACGAATGGCGGTCGCATTATTCAAGGAATAGGCATAACGGAATGGAATGACGGAGAATGCCTATTGGGCCCACCAGACCCGTATTCTGCTTTATCATTTGATAATAATCTATATTCTGAGCGCCACTATCGTTCCATGCTCGTTCATTTTGAACGTAACGGGGAGGTGCTTTATGATGTCTGGCCAGAAAAAGGGGGAACGGACATTAAGTCCATAAGCACAGCAAAGACATCAATTGATAATACTCTCTACGACCTTAAAGGCAGCAAGTTGCAACAAACGCCACAGAAAAGAGTTTATATCCAAAATGGCAAGAAATATATTATTAAATAAAGGTGAAGGTTATGAAAAAGAAAAACGTATTATGGATCTTTGCTCTGCTGATGCTGGCCTTTGGCATGAGCAGCTGCAGTAGCGATGACGACACCTCATTCTCTCTTTGGGGAACGTGGTCAGTCGTCGGATACGGTAATGATCAGGATTTCCATACGGGTGACAATATTGTCAATACCACCAAACTGACATTCTACTCAGATGGTACTTTTGATGGTAATATCTTCCCGAATAAAGTCTCTGGGAAATATAATTATAATGAAAACAACTTTTCCTTTACAGAAATATTTGGAACTAAGTTAGGAGCCGTAGATCCAGATCTCGACCATATTAGCGATTATATAAGGGAAAGTAAATCATACAAGATATTGTCTGGCTCTGAACTCAGATTGTATTACGATGCCGAGAATTATGTCAAATTTGTCAAGGTCAACTGATGGGTATTGATGTGAAACATTAAAAATCAAACGATATGAATAAGAATAAAGTATTATTGTTTTGTGTTGTGCTGATGACGACTATCGTCATTCTTTGGAATGCAATAGCGCTTACGTCGTGTTCCAACGAAGATAATTCTGTCATTCCTGTTATTCCTGATGACACGCCAGTTGTTCAGGAATGGAACCACGACCATGAATATGTCCCGTTCGTAGAAGAAGGGAAGGTTTGGAATTGTTGCTCAGTTTCACCCGAAACAGATATTTATGAGACTATAGATTGTATTTTTACCATGAGTGGGGATACACTGATAGGCGAGAAAAATTACAAGAAGGTGTTCTGTCAACACGAAAAGTACTATGGTGACAACGAACAGCATTATTATTGTGCTGTCAGAGAAGAAGCATACCGCGTGTTTGCTGTTGAGGCTGAGACAAACGTTGAAAAACCTCTATATGATTTCAGCCAGCCCCAAGAGATGCTTTTATTATCATACGATGATCATGAGTTTGCGAGGATGTCAGGAACTCGACTAATGTATTGGCCATCAAAACAGTTGATTTTTATGCTATATGGCACCTCAGGAGCGGAGATAGATTATTATTATGGTTATGGCGATTGGGTAGAAGGAGTTGGCCTTTTTAGCGGCAATCCTTTTGCTGGTGGATTAAATAGCAACAAAGCTGATTCTTTATTCGGTTATCCAATTGTTCTAATTTCGTGTACGAAGGATGAGAAATGCTATTATATGATGGATTGGTTGGCACAAGCTACAGCCAGACCATGAATAGTTTAAGATGAAAACTTATAAGGATATGAAGAAGAACAACGTATTATGGGTTTGCGCTCTGCTGATGCTGGCCTTCGGCATGGGCAGCTGCAGTAGTGATGATGACCGTATTATGGGAACGGTCCAAACGCAAGCTTCGATGCCCGATGAAGAGGATGAAAACAAAAACGAAGAGAATGTTTCGACAGTGAGGGCTGCCGATGAGTTGTCGTTCTTCATGACGGAAGCGCTGTATGGCAACGACAAGCAAGGACGCCGGACATTCTTCAGCGCAGACCCTGAAGAGGAAAAGTGTCTCATGATCAACAGCGAGCAGGAGTTCCGTGAGGCCTATAAGGGCGACAAAGAGCTGCCTAAGGTGGACTTCAGCATGTACACGCTTGTGGTGGGCCGTTCGTGGGGTAACGATACATCCTATTTCTTTGATGACTTTGAGATGGTTGACAAAGGGGATTCCTATCAGCTTGATTTGACGTTGAATCACAATGTGCCCGCATTAAAACGAACTATTGGACAGCTGGGAGCTACGCACTCTCATTTGTTGGCAAGGGAAAAGAGCCTGGTAGGGATTATGACTATGGCATGATCACACTAAGGGATGGAGCCGTGACATTGATTGGCGATCCGGAACCTCTGTCAGAACAGTTCTCGCGCATTTTCAAAGCCACCCAGTTCATCCTTTATGGTAACGAATATCTCTATCTCCGCATCTCTCCCAAGGAGTACTTCGCTTTCCGCCACGAAGCCCTGAAATTATAAAACGAAATCGACATCATCCGTCGGAGCGACGGTACAACGAGGAAGGAGATTGTGAGATAGGAGAGACGCCGCCGCCCTCAACGTCAAGCGCACCTCCGTCCGCAGCATGCGCTCAAAGATCAAAGGAAGGGAAAGGTAAGAATGTTTACAATTCTACGCCACCTTTGCTGGGCGTACGGAACTGGAACGTTGTCTTTCCGTCCTTGTTGGTGATGAGGAAGTCACCAAAAACGATAACATCCATGCCAATGAGAACGTCGATGTCTTCGAAATCGCTCTCCATAACCTCAACGCTGGTCACAAAGTCGCCCGTGGGAACAAGCACGTGGACAAGATAGACATTAGAACCTGTGGCACCGCCTATACCAGAGATTCCCCCCTGCTTGTAAGGCGGCAGATTCAGTTGCTTAACGATGCGCGATGAAATGATAGTGGTGTCAGCACCCGTGTCCCAAATGGCTCGCTCGGTATGGAACTTGTGGCCGTCGCCAGAATAGATGTCCAATGGGGTCACAATGTCCTCCACCAAGTAGGGGTATTCCTTCTTATACGTTGCCATTGTTGTCCGTGGTCTTGACGACTTTGGTGAAAAACTCCTCCTTGCTCATTAGTACGGGCTTGACAGTCTTCTTCATACCCTTCGACAGACTCCTGACGTGGAGCGTCGAAGTGTGCGTCCTCTGTGTACAGGGCTTCTCACGTTCGAGAAGCACGGCGCCGCTGTTGCTTACTAACTGCATCATAACGTTATGAGTTTGAAATTTCGCTGCAAAGGTACAAATAGTTTTCTATAATTGTTCCCTTTTGCATCATCTTTTTATAATATTTATGCAAAAAATAGAAAAAGCCACCCTGCGAAGGTGGCTCTGTTCTTTTGATGTATCTATATTAGAACTTGATGACGCCCTGGACGGGTTCTGAGGGCTCGACGGGTGGCAGATCATAGTCGACCATCGTATCTCCTCCTGCCTGGGAGTTGATGCTGTCGAGGATCTCACGGGTTCGCTTGTAGGTAGGCGTCTGCTCGACGGCGGAGATGACATCGTCGTTGTCGAGATCTTCGGGACGGAAGAGGTAGATGTTCGGACGGCGCTTGTAGCGCTTCGTGGCGCCCTCGCCGCCATAATAGCGGTTACGGCGGTCCTGACGCTCTGCGGCCTTCTCCTGCTCAGCGGCAATGCGGTTGATGTCTTCCTGGCTCTGTTTCTTCAGGTGGCTGCCCATGCCGTCGATGCTCTCGATGCCGAAGCCGGTGGCGAGGATGGTGACCTTCACCTTCTTGCCCAGCTCGATGTCGGTGGCGAGACCCCACTTGATCTCGAAGTCGTTGCCGAACTTCGCCATAAAGTCGTTCACGTCGTTCATCTCCTCCATCATCAGCGACTGCTGGCCGTCCTTGGAACCTGCAAACGAGATGCTGAGCAGGATCTTCTTCGAGTTGAAGATATCATTGTCGTTGAGCAGCGGCGAGTTGAGGGCGTCTTCGATAGCTTTCTTCACACGACCTTCGCCCTCACCGTAACCGGTGGACATGATGGCGACGCCTCCGTCTTTCAGAACGGTCTTCACGTCGTTGAAGTCGAGGTTGATGAGTCCATGTACGGTGATGATCTCTGCGATGCTCTTAGCGGCCACGGAAAGCGTGTCGTCGGCCTTGCCGAAGGCGTCGAGTACGGAGAGCTCGGGATAGATCTCACGCAGGCGCTCGTTGTTGATGACGAGCAGGGCATCGACGTGCTTCTGCATCTCCTCCACACCGTCGAGGGCCTGGTCGATCTTACGGTCGCCCTCAAAGCGGAAGGGGATAGTGACGATACCGACGGTGAGGATGCCCAGTTCCTTCGAGACGCGGGCGATGACGGGTGCTGCACCTGTGCCGGTGCCGCCGCCCATACCGGCGGTGATGAATGCCATACGGGTGCCGTCGGAAAGCATAGCGCGGATGTCCTCGATGCTCTCTTCGGCGGCCAGGCGGGCCTTCTCGGGCTTGTTGCCTGCGCCGAGGCCTTCCTTACCTAACTGCAGATGGACGGGTACAGGCGAGTCGTTGAGCGCCTGGTTGTCTGTGTTGCAGAGTACGAACGTAACATCGTGGATGCCTTCACGATACATGTGGTTGACGGCGTTTCCACCTCCGCCACCGACACCAATCACCTTGATGATACTGTGTTCCTTCTCGGGTGCTCCGAAATCCAGAATCTGAATATTATTGTCTGACATATTTTCTTTGAACTTTGAACGTTGAACTTTGAACTTTATGATTACTTCAGAGGGTGATTATTCTTCCTCAATCATAGACTTACCGAATTTCAGGATGCCACGCTTGGCCTTGTTCCAAATGCTGTTGGCCTTCTTCTCGGCAGCGATACGCTCGCGCTCGGCAGCTTCTTCTGCCTGACGCTGACGCTCTTCCTCTTCCTGCTGACGACGTTTCTCCTCGTCGGCAGCCTTCTTCTCGCTCTCGGTGCGGATGACACCCTGCGGAATCTCTGTGGCCTGACGGGGCTGACGGGGATCGGCAACAGCTGCTGAAGGATCCTTCTCCTTGCGTGTGCTGAAGAGGTCGCCATGAGGATCGACACCCTCGCCGGCACAGTTGATGTCGCCCTTGGCCAGCAGACCGAGTACGGTGTTCATCATGCCGTTGTGTGACTTAATGTCGTCGTTGCCGGAGAGGATGGTCTGTGTGACGAACTTAGCCACGCGGATCTTCTCAACGTGGGTGTGGTTGGTGAAGGCGCGCTCGATGTTCTTCATATTCGAGCCGCCACCAGTGAGGATGATGCCGCCCAGCAGCTTGTCGTAGAACTCTGACGGCACCTGGAACCACACGTTCTCGACGATCTCCTCGAGGCGGCCTTCGACAATCTCGATGAACTTACGGCTCTCTATCTGACGCTCAGTGTCGATGGAGTATTTCAGGTCGTTGTCGATATCGTTGTTGTCGGTGAAGGCCGAAGCGTATTTCAGCTTCATACGCTCGGCATCGCTCTCCTCCATCTGCAGGGTGGCGATGTCCTTGGTGATGTTGTTGCCTCCGAGGGGGATGACGGCAAGGTGGCGCAGGATGTTCTTCGAATAGACGGAGACGGTGGTGGTGTCGGCGCCGAGGTCAACGAGCACACAGCCCGAACGCTTCTCTGCCTCGGTGAGCACGCTGTCGGCGAGGGCCAGCGGGGCGAGGTACATCTCTGCCACGCGGATGCCGGCGGTCTCGAAGCACTTGTTCAGGTTCTTGTAGAAAGCCTTGCGCTCGAGGATGTTGAGGAAATTGCCTTCGAGATGGGTGGCCTGGATGCCCACAGGGTCGAGCTGCAACTGCGAGCCCACCTTGTATTCCTGTACGGCTGCATCGAGGATCTCCTGGTCCTGATAGGTCATGTTACGGTTTGCATCCATCAGCTCGATGACCATATCCTGAGTGACGATGGTCTCGCTGGGCAGGTCTTTGGCGATGATGTTCCGGACACCACGGATGGACTGTCCGCCCACACCGACGTACACCTGCGTGATTTCAGTCTTGAGTTGGTTTTCCAGCTTCTTGATGATGCTGGTAAGGCATTGGGCGGTCTTGTCGATGTTGTAGACCACACCCTTTCTGATGAAAGAGGACGAGCTCTCCTTCACAACGGCCAGTACGTTGATGCTGCCGTCGAGGTTCTTCTGTCCAGCGATACCGGTCATCTTGGATGATCCGAGTTCGATTGCTACGATAAATTCCTTTGCTGCCACCATATATAATAAACTTTGAACTTTAAACTTTGATCTTTGAACTTTATGATTTCTTTTTACCTTTTCACTTTTTCACCTTTTTACAGATGATCTGATTGTCGAATTCGACGTTGATGTATGAGTATTTGTTCCAGCCAGCCTTGTTGAGACCGTAGAGATAGAACTTACGCATACGTTCCAGTTTCTTCGCCACACCCACGGGAGAACCGATGAAGATAATATGATCGCCCACACGAGGCACGAGCTCCATCGTCAGGTCGGGCAAGACATTGATCTGCACTATCTGGTTCTGCCAGAACTTGTCCTGCATAATGCAATTGGCCACACGGCTCAGATGCGACTGGGCATACTTACGGCTGATGTTGCCCGTGGCGATGATGAGGTCGTTGACAAAACGGTTCTCGGGCATCACGCTGGCGTGGGAGTCGATGTAGTAGCACTCACCGTTGTCGGCCATCACCTTGACGACGGGCACACGCTGGCGCACCTGGATGCAGACCTCGCCGCTCTGCGTCTTATAGACCTCCGCCTTCTCGACGAACGGGCTCTTCAGAAGTGTCTCCTCAATCTTCCGAGAGCTGATGTCGTGCATAGGCTGCGAAAGAGGCCAGACCTTCTCCTGCCGTAGCATCTTGCTGATCTCATCGGCCGTCAGGAAGCCGTCCACGATGTTGTGCTCGATATCGGTCTTCACCTCCGTGCAGTGAGAGGCAGTCACATCGGGTTTATTGAACGACGTGACGGCCAGCACCAGATAGGCGGCGATGACGATGTCGCAGAGGACAATGAGGGACTTCTTCCAGTTGATGGACATTGAGACTTTGAACTTTGAACTTTAAATTTTAAACTTTGAGCTTTATGATTACTTTATTTTACTCTTCAGGAGTTTGGTGATTTGGGGGACGAGGTTGTCGAGGTCGCCGGCACCGAGGATGACGAGCACCTCAAACTTGTGCGTCTTGACGTAGTCGAGCACCTGATCCTTCTGGATCATCTCTTTCTTCACACCCTCCTTGAGGTTGTCGTAGATGAGCTGCGAGGTGACGCCCTCGATGGGCAGTTCACGGGCAGGATAGATCTCCGTGAGGATGACCTCATCCAACTGACTCAGCGCCTCAGCGAAATCCTTGTAGAAGTCGCGGGTACGGGTGTATAGGTGCGGCTGGAAGATGGCGGTGATGTGCTTATCCTTATACAGTTCACGGATGCTCTTCGCACTCTGGTAGATCTCCTTCGGGTGGTGGGCATAGTCGCTGAGGAACACCAGCCGCTCGCTCTTGATCTTGAAGTCGAAACGACGATCGACACCGCCGTAGGTCTTCATACCGTACTTCAGCTCGTCGGCCGTACAGCCGTTCAGCTGTGCCATCGCCATCGCGGCAATGCCATTCTCGATATTGATGGGGATGGGCTGTCCGAGTTCCACATCCTTCACGCACTCGATGGGTGAGACGAAGTCGAAGGTGATGCCGCCGTTGACGATACGGATGTTCTCTGCGTGGAAGTCACCCTCACTGAGCGAGTAATCATAGCGACGGACACCTGGCTGCAGGTTCTCCTTCATCTCCAGATCGCGATGGATGATCAGCGCACCACCGGGCTGGATGAGCTCCGAATAATGGCGGAAACTCTCGAGATAAGCCTCCTTCGTGCCGTAGATGTCGAGATGATCGGGGTCGGTGCTGGTGATAACACTCATCCAGGGGCGGAGCCAGTGGAACGAACGGTCGAACTCATCAGCCTCGATGACGACATAGTCGCTGTCGGAGAGGATATAGTTCGTACCGTAGTTCTTCGAGATGCCGCCGAGGAAGGCGTTGCAGTCGAGATGGCCCTGATGCATAATATGGGCGCACATCGTCGAGGTGGTCGTCTTACCGTGAGTACCAGCGACGCAGAGACCCTTATGCGACTGTGTGAGAGTGCCGAGCACCTGTGCCCGCTTCTGAATCTCGAAGCCGTTCTCCTGGAAGTAACAGAGTTCCTTGTGGCTCGACGGGATAGCGGGGGTATAGATGATGAGACTGGTCTTCGGCTGTTTACAGGCGAAGGGGATCTCATCGACGTTCTCTTCATAATGCATCAGCACGCCTTCCTTCTCTAAATGGCGCGTGAGGTCGGAGGGTGTCTTGTCGTATCCCGCCACCACGAGTCCCTTTTTGAGGAAGTAGCGGGCGATGGCACTCATTCCGATGCCGCCAGCACCAATGAAGTAGACTGCTTTGATATCCTGAATCATTTTTATTTACGATTTAAGAATTTACGATTTACAATTTAGCTAATTTGATGACCTCCCGGGCGATGATCTCTGCGGAGTCGGGCAGAGCGAGTTTCTTCACGTTCTCACTCAGCACCTTCAGGCGAGCTTCGTCCACCACAGTCCTGACAGCGAGTTCGAGCAGGATGGCGGGAGCCTCTGCGTCCTTCACATAGAGGGCGGCTTCCTTGTCGGCGAGGGCGAGGGCATTCTTCGTCTGATGATCCTCAGCCACATTGGGACTGGGCACGAGGATGACAGGCTTACCAATGAGGCAGAACTCGGAGATGCTGCTGGCACCAGCGCGACTGATGACGAGATCGGCAGCCCGATAGGCGGTGCCCATATCGGCGATGAAATCCGTCACTTTCAGGTTCGGAATAATCTCACCCTTCAGGCGCTCGGCAATCTCGGCACTATAATACTTACCCGTCTGCCAGAAGAATTGGACGTCGGTGGACTTCACGAGATCGAGATGCTGCAGCACGCTCTCGTTGATGGTGCGGGCGCCTAAGCTGCCACCCACCAGCAGGATAATCTTCTTCGTGGGGTCGAAACCGAGCTGTCGAGCAGCCTCCTCACGGGAGAGTTTCGTGTCGAGCAGGTTCTGGCGCACGGGATTACCCGTCAGAATAATCTTGTCGGCGGGGAAGAAGCGTTCCATTCCTTCATAAGCCACACAGATCTTCGAAGCCTTAGCCGCCAGCTGCTTGTTAGCAAGACCGGCATAGCTATTCTGCTCCTGAATAAGTGTAGGGATGCCCAGACTGTTGGCAGCACCGAGGGCGGCACTGCTGGCATAGCCTCCTACGCCCACAGCCACATCGGGCTTGAACTCGCGCAGGATCTTCTTGGCGAGCCACTTGCTCTTCAGATAGTCGAAGGCGACACCGATGTTTGCAGGTTTCCACAACGGACGGAAGAAGCCGCGGATGGGCAGACCTTCAATCTCGTAGCCTGCTGCCGGCACACGCTGCATCTCCATACGACCCATGGCACCGATGAACAGGATGGATGCATCAGGACACAAATCCATGATGGCATTGGCAATGGATATGGCGGGAAAAATATGACCGCCAGTACCGCCTCCACTGATGATGACTCTTAACGCTTTGCTCATACTCCTTACTCCTTTACTCCTTCTCTCCTTACTCTTTTATTAATTTGCGTGCAAAATTACAAATTATATTTCGTTTAACGACATTTTATCGCCCTTTTTTTTCGCAGAACGGCTAACACTTAATATAGCACCGATATACACACAGTTGATGATGGTCGAAGTACCGCCTCTGGAGATGAGTGGCAACGGCTGTCCCGTCACCGGAGCGATGCCCACAGCCACCATCATATTGAACGAAGCCTGAATGACCAGCATCAGCGCCAGTCCGAGCACGAGGAAGGCGGGGAAGTTGTTGTCGCAGCGGCTGGCAATACGGGCAGCACGAAAGAGCAGCACGATATACAGCAGCACGACGAAGCCTGCACCGATAATTCCTAACTCCTCGATGATGATGACGAAGATGAAGTCACTGAAAGCCTGCGGCAGGAAGTCGCGCTCGATGGACTGTCCGGGGCCCTTGCCGATGATGTTGCTGTTCACGATGGCGATGTTCGCATGTGCCACCTGCGCATCTTTGTCGAGGTCGTAGTCCTGCGGAGCCACGTATTTCGAGTTGAGCTTCTTGTCGATACGGTTCTTCCACGTAGCGAAGCGGTGCAGGGGACCTTTCTTCGTACTCTTCTCTGTCTTGCCGTTGGCGACGCTCTCCGTCTGTGTCTCTGCTGCCTCGTCGTTAGACTCCATGCTGCCGGCCATATAGACCAGTCCGATGAACAGCACGATGACCAATGCCCCACCGGCCATCATCTTTCCTAACTGCACAAACGGCACACGACCGATGAACATCATCAGGAAGATGACCACCATAATGAGTGCCGCCGTAGAGAGGTTCTCCAGACCGATGAGGATGATGAAGGGGATGACGACGATGAGGATGAACTTAAAAGCCCGTTTGTCGGCACCATCCTCCCGCTGCATCGCACTGAGAATCTGTGCCGTCACGAGCACCAGCGTACCCTTCGCGATCTCCGAGGGTTGGAACTTCAGTCCGAAGAGACTGATCCAGCGTCCGGCGTCGTTCGTCTTCTCACCGAAGAACAACACCCACAACAGCATAATCACCGAGATGATGAGCAGCGCAGGCGTCACGAGCTTGAAGAAACGGCACGGGATGTTCAGGACGAAGATGGCCGCCGCCACACCCATGATGATCTTCCCCGAGTGGCCGAGGATGGGCGACAGATAGTTCTGGCTCTTGTACGTCAGTGAGCTCGAAGCGGAGAACACCTCGACGACACTGATAAGGCACAGGAAGAGCAGCACCATCCAGATGACCTTATCACCCTTAAACAGATTCCCTATCTTGTAATTCATAAGTTCCTGACTAACTCTTTAAATTGTTCGCCGCGATCCTCCATATTCTTGAAGAGGTCGAAGGAGGCGCAGCAGGGACTGAGCAGCACGGTCTCACCGGGACTGGCCAGCTCGTAGCAGGCGGCCACACAGTCTTTCATCGAGTGGGTGTCGCGAACAGGGATGCCCAGACCGTCGAAGTTGTCGTGCAGCTTCTGATTGTCGGCACCAAGATACACGATTCCCGAACACTTCTCCTTCACCAGCGGCTTGATGGGGTCGTAGTCGTTGCCCTTGTCCTTACCGCCGATGATGAGCACCACCTTCGTCTTCATCGCCTCCAGCGCATACCAGCAGGCATCGACATTGGTGGCCTTCGAGTCGTTGATATACTGTACACCGCGCACATTGCACACCTTCTCCAGACGATGTTCCACACCGGGGAAATCGCTCAGACTTTTGCGGATCTCCTCTTTTTTGATACCGGCAACATCTGAGGCGATACCGGCAGCGAGGGAGTTGTAGATATTATGACGCCCGGTCAGACTCAGGCTCTCCTGTTCCATATTGAACGGCTCAGGTTTTTCAATCTTATACTGACCTTCCTCGATATAGCCGATGACGCCCTTCTCCTTCAGATCCGAGAACGGATACTGAATGGCCTTGATGTCGTACTTCGCCAGTTCCCTCTTGATGATGGGGTCGTCGGCCCAGTAGATGAAGGCATCCTGCGGCGTCTGGTTCTGGATGATACGCATCTTCGCATCGACGTAGTTCTGCATCTTGAAGTCGTAACGGTCCAGATGGTCGGGTGTGATATTCAGCAGGATGGCGATATTGGCCCGGAAGTCGTACATATTGTCCAGCTGGAAGGAGCTGAGCTCGATGATATAATACTCGTGCGGATCCTCAGCCACCTGCAACGCCAACGAGTTACCGATATTGCCTGCAAGACCGGCATCGTAGCCCGCCTCCTTGAAGATATGGTAGATCAGCGAGGTGGTGGTGGTCTTACCGTTAGAACCCGTGATGCAGATCATCTTCGAATTCGTATAACGGCCAGCGAACTCAATCTCACTGATGATATGGATGCCTTTCTCCTTCACCTTCACGATCATCGGGGCCGTATCGGGGATGCCCGGACTCTTGATGATCTCATCGGCATTCAGGATCTTGGCCTCCGTATGCTGTCCTTCCTCCCACTCGATGTGGCGGTCGTCGAGCATCTTCTTATACTTATCGGCAATCTTCGACATATCTGACACAAACACATCGAATCCCTCTTTCTTCGCGAGGACGGCAGCTCCAGCACCGCTCTCTCCTGCTCCTAAAATGACTATTCTCTTCATAATGTTCAATCTTCAATATTCAATCTTTAACGCATCTTAAGCGTTATTATCGTCAGTGCCGCCAGGATAATGGACGTGATCCAGAAGCGGATGGTGATCTTCGACTCGTGGAAAGGACGGTTGGGCCAGCCTTTCAGGATATAACGGCTGGTGGCGTCGAGCTGTGAGTCGAGTTTACGGAAGTTATCGTGAATCGGCGTCGCACGGAACACACGCACCCTCCTGCCCTTCTTCTTCTGAATCTTAAACCACTGTGTCTGGATGATCACACTCAGGCTCTCAACGAAGAAGATACCGCAGAGGATGGGCAGCAACAGCTCCTTGTGGATGATGACGGCACAGACACCGATGATACCGCCGATGGTGAGCGAACCCGTATCACCCATAAATACCTGGGCGGGGAAGGCGTTATACCACAAGAAACCGACCATCGCACCGATGAAGGCACAAAGGAACACCACCAACTCCTCGGAGTGCGGGATGTACATAATGTCGAAATATGAGGCATAGCCGATGTGCGACGACACATAGGCCAGAACACCCAGCGCCACACCGATGATAGCGGAGTTACCCGCACACATACCGTCCATACCGTCGTTGAGGTTCGCACCGTTGGAGACACCCGTCACTACGAAGATGGTCATCAGCACGAACAGCACCCAGCCTGCAGCTACCTTGTTGTCACCCAGAAAACTCATCACGTTGGAATAGTTCAGGTTGTGGTTCTTCACAAAGGGGATCGTCGTCTGCAGACTCTTCACCGCCTCCTTCTTATGCTTCACCACTGTTTCAATCGTCTCCGTGTGAACAGTCTTTGTCATTGTAATCTGCGGCTCGCTCAACGTCTCGCGCACAACGGCATCAGGACTCAGCCACAACGTCAGACCGACAATGAAACCGATACTCACCTGTCCAACGATCTTATACTTACCTTTCAGTCCCTCCTTGTTACGACGGAAAATCTTGATATAGTCGTCGAGAAATCCCAGGAAACCTAACCAGAGGGTGGTGACGACCATCAGGATGATATAGATGTTTCGGATACGGCAGAGCAGCAACACCGGCACGAGGATGCTGACGATGATGATGATGCCGCCCATCGTGGGCACACCCTTCTTCTCTACGCCGAAGGGATCAATACTCGGATCGCGCTCCGTCTCGAAGATCTTCCGGCGCTTCATCCACTTGATGAACCTCTCACCGAACCACGCGGAGATCAGCAGCGCCAGAATCAGCGTCAGCAGAGCACGGAACGAGATATAGCTCCACATATGTGAGCCCGGAATATCAAACTGCTCTAAGAACCTAAAGAAATAGTAAAGCATATTATTTACGATTAAATTCTCTAATTCTCAAATTCTTGATAAAACTATTTCGTGATCCCGAAGATCTCGCGGACCACTTCCTTATCGTCGAAATGGTGCTTCACACCCTGAATCTCCTGATAGTCCTCGTGGCCTTTACCCGCAATGAGGATCACATCGCCCTTCTCAGCCATCATACAGGCCGTCCGGATGGCCTCACGACGGTCTACGATGCTGATGACCTTCTTCATCTGACGGGCATCGAGTCCTTCGAGCATATCGTTGATGATGTCCTGCGGCTCCTCGAAACGGGGATTGTCAGACGTGATGATCACACGGTCACTCAGTTTCACCGCCTCCTGAGCCATCAGCGGACGCTTACCCTTGTCGCGGTTACCGCCTGCACCACAGACGGTGATCACCTTACCCTTGCCGTTGAGCACCTCGTGGATGGCATTGAGCACATTCTCCAAGGCATCGGGGGTATGGGCATAATCGACGATGGCGGTATAGCCCTCAGGCGAATGGATAGGTTCCAGACGACCGCTCACACTTTTCAATGTGCTAAGGATGAGCAGCACGTCTTCGGGCTTCTTGCCCAGCATCACCGCCGCACCATAGACGGCGAGCAGATTGCTCACATTGAACTTTCCAATGAACTGTACGCCCACCTCCTTGCCGTTGATGTCGAGATACATACCTTCGAAGTGACACTCGATGAGCTTCGCCTTGAAGTCCGCCATACTGCGGGTGGAATAGGTCTTCACCTGAGCCTCACAGTTCTGCACCATAAACAGACCGTTCTTATCGTCGGCATTGGTGATGGCGAAGGCATCTTTCCCGAGACCGTCGAAGAAGGCTTTCTTCGCATCGCGATAGTTCTCGAAGGTGCCGTGATAGTCCAGATGGTCACGCGTCAGGTTCGTAAAGAGACCGCCTGCGAAGTGCAGTCCTCCGATACGCTTCTGGGCGATGGCGTGACTGCTGCACTCCATAAAGGCATACTCACAGCCGGCATCCACCATCCGGGCCAGGAGTTTGTTCAGCTCGATGGGATCGGGCGTCGTATGGTCTGCGGCGATGGCCTCGTCCTCGATATAGTTGCAGACGGTGGAGAGGAGGCCGCACTTATGTCCGAACTTGCGGAACATATTATATAATAAGGTGGCGATAGTCGTCTTGCCGTTGGTTCCGGTGACACCCACGAGCTTCAGTTTTTCCGAGGGGGTGCCATAGAACTGCGTAGCCACCTCGCCGACGCAGTCTTCCGTCGATTCCACAGCGATGTAGGTGATGCCGGGTTCCCGCTTGTTGGGGAAATACTCGCACAAGACAGCCACCGCCCCTTGCTCGATGGCTTTGGGAATGAACTTGTGGCCGTCGGTCTGAGTACCTGGGATGGCCACGAACAGATGTCCTGCCTCAATACGGCGGGAGTCGATGTTTACGCCCGTAATCTCGATGTCATCGTCACCGAGCATATTGAGCACTTCTACATTCTTCAGCAGTTCCTTCAGTTTCATATCGCTTAAATATTTAATTCATCACTAAATCACAAACCATTCCCTGTTTGACGGCGGTGCCGGCAAAGATACTCTGCGACTTCACCTTACCGCGACCTCTCACGCGGGCCTTCACACCTCGGCTCTCCAACTGATACACAGCATCGCGGGCACCCATACCAACGAGGTTCGGTACAATATTACGCGCCGTCTTCGGGGCAGCAGTCCGCTGGCCTTTCACGCCGAGACTGTTCATCACATAGCCCGCAGCCTCTGTGTCGCCCGTCTTCACTTCAGGCGTGAAGCTGGAGTTCTCATCACGGGCATCATCGACGCTGAGTTTCAGGTGCTGCGCCATCACACCCTCGGAAATCTTATGGAACACCACACCGCTCATACCACCACCTGAAGCAGGCAGTCCTGACTTCTTGATACAGACGATACAAGTATAACGGGGATCATCTGCGGGGAAGTAACCGGCAAAGCTCAGCCAGTAACGTGTGGTGCCGGAGTGATAGCTGCCATACTGGTCGGCCACCTGTGCCGTTCCCGTCTTTCCGGCCACTTTGAAGCTCTTCGAACCAGCCTTACGGCCCAATCCCTGACTCACCACGTGCTCGAGGATCGTCTGCATCGTCTTGATGGTCTGCGGCTTGGCGATGCGCTCCTTCAGCACCTCGGGCTCGAACTCCCGGATCACCTGTCCGTCCTTCACCAGCTGTTTCACGAAGCGGGGCTTCATCATCTTACCGTTGTTGGCGATGGCGTTGTAGAACGATACCGTATTGATAGGCGCAATCTGCGTCTCGTAGCCGATACTCATCCAAGGCAGCGTGGTCTTACTCCAGTATTTCGCACGGTCGGTGGTCTTCGTGTCCGGCATACGGATATACGGCGGCTGATAACCCACGAGAGGGATCTTCAGGTCTTCGTGGATACCGATACGATAGAGTCCCTGCACATATTTGGTAGGATTGCTGCCGTAATACTTATCGATGAGGTAACTCACACCAATGTTCGAACTGACCTCGAGCGCACGGGGCACGCTGATGGTGCCATAGCCTCCGCGTCGCCAGTTGTGGTCTTTCATCGGACGTCCGTGCATCTCCATCACACCGCTACCAGTAGGGATGGTCATCGTGGTGTCGATCACTCCGTCGTCGAGGGCCACGAGGAACGAGGCGACCTTGAACACCGATCCCGGCTCACAACGGAAGCTGATGGCGCGGTTCACCATCTCGTAGTATTGTCCGTCGGCTCCTCTCTCCATATTCACGATGGCCTTGATGTCGCCCGTCTTCACCTCCATCAGGATGGCGACGCCCATCTCACCGCCGATCTCCTTCAGCTCGTCGATGACGGCGTGCTCCGCCAAGTCCTGCATCCCCACGTCGATGGTAGTCACAACATCGGCACCGTCGATGGGATTCAGCACGGGGATATCCATATACTTGTTCAGCACCTTACGACGGTGCATCAGACCGTTGGTACCACGCAGGATGGAGTCGTAGGAGAGTTCGAGGCCGTACTTCGCGCTGTCCTTCGCACCGAACATATCGCCGATGGTGCGCTGTGCCAGCGAACCGAAAGGACGGCGACGGGCATTATTCTCCTCCCAGTGAAAGCCGCCCCTGTATTTCGGCAGCGAGAGGAACGGCAACGCCTTCACCTCGCAGAACGTGTTGTAGTCGATGCGTCGGGGCCAGATCGCCCAGTTGCGGGCACCCACACTACCGTTGCGCTGTACCTTCTGCTTGCCCTCCGTGAGATTGTGCTTGAACTCCTCTATCGAACGTGAGGGGAATATCTGGTGCAGACCTGCGCAGAGACTGTCGAGCTTCTCCACCCACAGCGAGTCGCGCTTCTTTACCCACGTCGTATCGTCGGCGCCGGCCTGGAAGTCGAGGTATATCTTGTATTCGGGGATGCTGCTGGCCATCAGCTGTCCGTCGCAGCTGAGGATGTTGCCGCGTCCGGGCTTCACGCTCACGCTGTCGCGCTTCAGTCTCGCAGCCACCTCCGACCAATACTGCTTCTTCGCCGTCATAATATAGAGGGCCTTGCCGATGACGGCAAACCCTATCAGTGTCATCACTATCGCGATGGCGAAATAGCGGGGCATTACTTTATCGTTCCTGAACTTACTCATCTATATAAATAATGTATGGTGGCTGGTCTGCGACGTGCAGCACACTGTCCTTGTTCTGTTTCAACGCTTCGAGTACTTTACTCTCACGGCACTTCTCCGTCAGGGTGCTGGAGCACGAGAGGGCCTTGTACTTCGCGTCGAGCACCTCCTTCTCCAGTTTGTCGATGGCTATCAGATCCTGCTGGCACTGGTATCTGAACGCCACATAGACGATGGTGAAGACCACCATCAGCAAGAAGAGCCAGATCTGACGGCGCACCATATCGGCGGTCAGGAAGTCGCCACCGAGGATCGTACGGAGCGTCAGCGTCGGTGTCAGCTTGGGATCTTCCTCCTTCGCCTGCTCCTTGATCATCTGGATGGTCTTTTTCGTTTGCTCCTTAACATCCTCCAGAGCATCCTTTTCCCCTCCTGAGTAGGAGGGGCCAGGGGTGGTCTGATCCGCCTTAGACGAAGTGGTCTGATCCGCCTTCTCTTCTACGACCGCCTCCTGAATCTCCAATTCTATATCGTCTTTCTTCTTACCCATCTCTTTCACCTTTTCACTTTTTCACCTTTTCACCTATTCTCAATTTCGCGCTTCTGCTCCTGGGGTTCCTTACCTGTTCCTCCTCATCCGGCACAATCACCTTCCCCCCGATCTGACGGAAGGGCGACTCGGTGCGCCCGAAGAAGTCCTGCTTCACCTTTCCCTCCACGTTGCCCGCCTTCATCATATTCTTCACCAGACGGTCTTCCAGCGAGTGATAGGTAATCACCGAGAGCCTGCCACCCTCGCAGATGAGGTCTCTGGCGCCATTGAGCATCTCCTTCAGGGCGTCCATCTCGTGGTTCACCTCAATGCGGAGTGCCTGGAACAGCTTCGCAGCATCCTTCTTCCATTGACCATTGACCATTGAAGATTGATCATTGACCATTGACCATTGACCATTGATCATTGAAGACTGAAGCAGGTCGCTGGTGGTCTCAATACGCTTTTCAGCTCTCGCCTTCACGATGGCGGAGGCTATCCGACGGGCATTTTTCAGTTCGCCGTAGATATAGAAAATGTCTGACAACTGCTCCTCACCGTATGTATTCACAATGTCTGCTGCCGTCTTCCCCGAGCGCTTGTTCATCCGCATGTCAAGAGGTGCGTCGAAACGGAACGAAAAGCCGCGTGTCTCGTCATCGAAGTGATGGCTCGACACACCAAGGTCGGCCAACAGCCCGTCAATCTCCTCGATGCCATAGTAGCGCATCCAGTTCTTCAGATACCTGAAATTACTTCTTACAAATGTGAAGCGCTCGTCGCTGACGATGTTCCGCTCTGCGTCCTCGTCCTGATCGAAGCTGTACAGACGCCCCCCAGCGCCCAGCCGGCTGAGGATCTCGCGGCTGTGTCCGCCGCCGCCGAAAGTCACATCTACGTAAACACCGTCGGGCTTGATCTCAAGCCCGTCGACGCTCTCCTTCAGGAGCACTGGTACGTGATATCCCTCAGCTGTAATCATCTGTAAACTGTAAACTATAAACTGTAAACTATAAACAATCCCCTCCATTCATAATCTTCTCAAACTCCTCGCCGAACTCCTCGTCGCTCTTCAGCGTCTTCTGCAGATTCTGCGGCGACCAGATCTCGATGGTGTCGTCCATTCCGATAAACTGCAAGTCCTGCCCGATGCCTGCCGCCCGCTGGAGGCGCTTCGAGATCAGGAAACGGCCGTTGCCGTCGAGTGTGACGACCTCAGCCTCCGACACGAACTGGCGGAACATCTGCTGATGCACCGGCTTCCAGGGGCGCAACTGCTCCTTCAGCATATCGAGTCGTTCGTTCCAGACACTTTCGGGATAAAGCACGAGACACGACTGGAACACATCCTTCCTCAGCACAAGGTTTTCCTCGCCAGATGCAGAGAGCACCTTGCGGAAAACAGCCGGCAGGAAAGCCCTTCCCTTTGCGTCTGTCTTTGCTTCAACATTACCCAAAAAACGCATAAACCTTATTATATAATAGATTCGGTTACAAAATTACACATTTTTCCCCACTTTAATCCACTTTCCCCCACTTTTTTTTGATTTTAACTTTATTTTAATGATTTCGGAGGGTTGCGCACACAAAATAAATTTAAATATTTCATTTTTTCTTCAATTTTTGCACACATTTAAAAGAAATGTGCTATTTTTGCAGACTGTTAGCGAAAAGTGTAGAAATGGCAGACTTGACAAAAAAGACGATTGACATCGAAAAGATACTCAAATCGAAGATGGGTCCGAAGGCAAAGTTCGTGCCCGGATTCCTCGTCAGCTGGCTCAAGCGCATCGCCCATCAGGATCAGGTGAACGCCTTTCTCTGGGACAGCCGCGACAAAGTGGGCGTTGAATGGCTAGAAGAGTGCGTGCGCTATCTCGACATGACGCTCGAGATAGAGGGCAAGGAGAACCTGCCCGACCCCAACGACGGCCGCCTCTATACCTTCGTGAGCAACCATCCCCTCGGCGGTGAGGACGGTGTGGCCCTCGGCGCCATCATCGGGCGACACTATGACGGCCGCTTCCGCTACCTCGTCAACGACCTGCTCATGAACCTCCCGGGACTGGCTCCCGTCTGCATCCCCATCAACAAGACCGGCGGACAGAGCCGCAACTTCCCCGTGATGGTCGAAGCCGGTTTCCAGAGCGACAACCACATGCTGATGTTCCCCGCAGGACTCTGCTCACGCAAGAAGGACGGCGTCATCAGCGACATCCCCTGGACGAAGACGTTCGTCTCGAAGAGCATCCAGTACCAGCGCGACGTGGTGCCCATCCACTTCAGTGGACAGAACTCCAACTTCTTCTACCGTCTGGCGAACTTCAGCGACCGTTTCCTGCCTTTCAACCTCGCCATGCTCTTCCTCGTCGACGAGATGTACAAGAATGTCCACAAGACCTTCCGCGTAACCATCGGCAAGCCCATCCCCTGGCAGACGTTCGACAAATCGCGCACACCCAAAGAATGGGCCCAGTACGTCCGCTCAGAGGTCTATAAACTGTAACCGTAAACTGTAACAAAGATATGGAACAACCAATTATCGCCCCCATCGACAAAGAAGTCCTCAAACAGGAGCTGACCCCTGAGCGCCAGCTCCGCATGACCAACAAGAGCCACAACGAGATCTACATCATCACGGCCCACAACGCGCCGAACGTGATGAAAGAGATCGGACGTCTGCGCGAGATAGCCTTCCGCGAAGCGGGAGGCGGCACAGGCAAGGCGATGGACATCGACGAGTTCGACACCTGCGAGAACTGCTACAAACAGCTCATCGTGTGGAATCCCGAGGCCGAGGAGATCATCGGCGGCTACCGCTATCTCGAAGGCACCAAGTGGGAGATGGACGAGAAGGGCCAGCCCAAGCTCGCCACCAGCCACATGTTCCATTTCTCAGAGAAGTTCCTCAAGGAGTATATGCCCTATACCATCGAACTCGGCCGTTCGTTCGTCTCGCTACCCTATCAGAGCTCCCGCATGGGTGCCAAGAGCCTCTTCGCCCTCGACAACCTCTGGGACGGACTCGGCGCACTCACCGTCATCATGCCCAACGTACGCTACTTCTTCGGCAAGTTCACCATGTATCCCTCCTATATCCGTCGCGGGCGCGACATGATCCTCTACTTCCTCCACAAGCACTTCGCCGACAAGGAGAACCTCATCACCCCGATGAAACCGCTGGAGATTGAGGCAGACCCGAAGGAGCTCGAGGCGCTCTTCTGCGAGCCCGAATTCAAGGAAGACTACCGCATCCTCAACGCCGAGATCCGCAAGCTGGGCTACAACATCCCGCCGCTGGTGAACGCCTACATGAGCCTCTCGCCCACGATGAAGCTCTTCGGCACCGCCATCAACTACGGCTTCGGCGACGTTGAGGAGACGGGCATCCTCATCGCCATCGAGGAGATCTTCGAGCAGAAGCGCGTCCGCCACATCGACTCTTTCATCAAGGAGCACCCCGAGGCCTTCAAGATCACCAGCGGCGCGAATAAGATCATCTATAAGGAGAAGTCGGCAAATACCGTCGACTGAATGACCACATTCACTTCTTCGTGTAACGTCCAGCCTCCGCCTGAACGATCAGGCCCTGTCTCTTCCAGTTCTTCAGCATCTGCTTCACGCTGTTATTCGTTACGCCGACACCTTTCGCGGCGATGCTCTGCTGCATGGCCTGGGCGAAGGTGAACTGCTGATCCAGCCGTTCATAGATCGAGTCGTTCTTACCGATGCGCAGACGGTCGCCGCCTCCGGCATAGTCTCGGCTGCTGACCGCATTCTCGATACGTTCGCGGAAGAAGAAGAGGGCATTGTCCATCAGTGAGTCGGCGATTACGTCGTACGTCTCCAACATCTGCGCCGTCTGCGTCTTCACCAGCATCTCCTTCCAGAGCGCCGGCTTCTGCTTCAGCAGCGTCTCCGCACCGTTCAGCCCGTGCTTCTGGATCAGCTGTTCGCACACCTTGCAGAGCATCAGGCAGCAGGTCATCCGCTGTGCCGTCACACAGATGCGGAAGCGCTGGCGGGCTCTCGTCTTGTCGTCGTTCTTCATCGTCTCCATGCGGATCCTCTCCAGCCACTCCCTACCCTTGGCCTCCAGCTTCGGCAGCACCACCTCACCCTGCATCAGGGGCAGCAGATGGGCTATCTGCCCGATGCGCTCCGTCTGCCGTTCGGTCAGCACGGGCGTCTTGTCCTCCAGCCGTGCATAGGTGTTGTCGGGTGTGCGGGCAACGGCGATACGGCTCTGGAATCCGTCGGTGTAGTTGCTCACCACGCGGTAAAGGGCATCCGGCGTCCCGCAGAGGGTGACGTTCCACAGCAGATGCTCGATATGCACCCTCACCGCATCGGCACTCTTCGCCTCACGATCGTACCTCGAACCGTCATAGCTCTGACGCAGCATGACCGAGAAGTTACACATGTCCGACTTCCAC
>ONCZ01000085.1 GCA_900316445.1 uncultured Prevotellaceae bacterium
AAGGCGATTATCTATGAGATCGTAATCGCTGCAGGTGATGAAGGGACAAAGGCGCTTCTGACGGCAGACAACTTGCTGGCAGACATGGCTGTTCCCGTGACGCAGTATGACTTCACCTATGCTGACAGGGCAAAAATGAAGAAGTTGTTTCGTGCTGTTGAACGCTTCCTGAAGTCATCAAAGATGAAAGTAAACAGCTTTACCAAGGCTGGGCTTCAGGCTAAGTTCGAGACTTTATGGGTTCCTTCTTTATCTGAGAAAGAGAAACAGGATCTTATAGCTGATTTCCGAATAATAGACGGGTTTGACGAAGAGGGCTATGCTATTTTTAACGAGAAAACCTTCAATACATGGAAGGATGTGTTCTCGAAGGAGGTCAATATCCCCAGGCTCAAATATAAAGTTCCACAATTTGGTGGTGGCTCATCGTGTGTAGAACTCATTGATGACAGGCCATTTACCTCATATCATCATACATACACAGATGGATTCAAGGAGGCTCCACTAACCATTTCTATGGATGAATGGTGCCGGATAATCGTCAATGCAAGCAATAGCATTAAACGTATGTTACAATGCTATCTGCAAGCTGGCCGTGGCCAGAGATATACGTTGCAACAGATGGAGGAGATGTTCGGAGTCAAGGCCGATGCCCTTACTGGTAGCATCGTTGCTTTAGGCAGACGAGCACAGCACATGCTCAACTTTGCCGTGATTGACGAGAAAGATCCTGATGTGCGCCATTACTGGTCAACCCCAACTATCAGAGCGCGTAAGGAGAACGGTCTTTGGGTGTGGGAACTCCGCCCAGAACTGATGGATGCTGCCGAGAAAGTATTGCGAGAAGAGAAATTTCCAGAAGTGAAACGCCTATGAATCCAAAAGAGCTTGTCGCACAGTTTATCGAGGAAAAGTTGGGAGGTGACATCAGCCGTTTGGCGACCTTCCCTGAGTTGATGAGGGCTGTCTATTGTCTGGTGTTCGGTGAGGTCTGGGAGGGTCTATCGATGGACAACCTTGGTGACGGCAAGCTTCGTGGTGACACGCTCAATACGTATAATACTCTATTCTCTCAGCCTTGGAACGAGAAGTTCACCGCTATATGGAATCCTGATGATGAGCTAAAGGCAAGGCTGAAGGAATTCCAGACTACTTGTTACACCATTGGAAACATGGCCGTCCTTCCTGACAGGCGCATTGGAGAATGGAGCATTAACAAGCATCGAGGCTGCCATAATGAGTGGCACGATTATGAAGATCGCTTCTTGGAGGCACTGTATTTGGTGTTGACTGGCGATTCCAAGAGAGACCTTGACTTGGAAGAGTTGGTAGAACTGAATAAGGAGGATTTTGTGGATAGTGACTATGTTCCTGCCGTGCGTTCTAAAGGTTACACTTATTGGCGTGGTGGATATACGAACCGTGACCGTTTTCTTTCAGAGTGTCACCGCTATATTGATAACAGCACAGAAATCATCCACAAAAGAGCGAAGACGATGATTGCGATTCTCAAACATAAGTTAGGTTGAACATGAAGATAATACTGAGTAGGA
Organism: uncultured Prevotellaceae bacterium; assembly: GCA_900316445.1. GTDB lineage: Bacteria > Bacteroidota > Bacteroidia > Bacteroidales > Bacteroidaceae > Prevotella. The sequence continues at coordinate 1,554 of ONCZ01000085.1, forward strand.
AAGGATTCGATAGCCAATATGGTCGACAGGCAAGTCCAATATTGCCTGACGGTACATTGTTATCTTTACCCATCCCCTCAGAAGACGAATTGACCTATGACGCTATCTTATGGGCTGGGCTGTCATATCTTGACATTATCAGGAGATTAAAGCCACGTTCGTATCTGAATGAGAACAGCCATTGTCACCTCGATCCAGACCTCAGGGCAATATCAATTAAACGAGAAAATGGTTGGATGCCAGCATACGGCCAGACGGGGAGTTCGCTATCGGAACTAAGAACAAATGGAGTAAAAAAAGGTGATTTGTTCCTGTTTTTCGGTTGGTTCAAACAGACTGAATACTATCAAGGGAAGTTGCGCTATGTTCCAAAGTCACCAAATCTTCATGTCATTTACGGCTATATGCAAATTGGGGAAATCATTGAATCAGCAGAAAAGATTCCATGCTGGCTACGATACCATCCTCATGCAAATATGGAGAATTATAAAGAGGCATGGGGGAAAGAAATGAATGCAATTTATCTTCCAACGAATCATTTATCTTTTGCTCCAGAACTATCAGGAAGTGGAACTTTTGATTTCAAAAAGAATCTTGTACTGACAAAGGAAGGGTATAGTCGTAGTAGATGGGACTTCCCTGAAGCAATGAGGGGTATTCCTATCTCTCATAATCCCTATGGATGGAAGTCTGATTATTTCCAGTCTGCTGCAATTGGACAAGAATTTGTGATGGATGGAACGCCAGCCGTCATGGATTGGATAAAGAAACTATTTAAAAAAGATATGGATGAATAAGATTGAGATTGTCCAAAACGGCGATGTCTATTCATGTGACATCGGAATCAGCAAGGATGAATGGCTGGACTTGCTGAAAGATAAATCGATGCCCGTTTCATATAAAGAGGCATTACTAAAGTTTTTTTATTATCCAGCTCATCGTGGCTCATGCACTGCTGTCTGCAATGAGTTGGGCGGGAATGCTCAGTCACTGAATCTTTCTGTCTCAAAATGCGGAGAGTATGTTCAGAAGCGGCTCAACAGATTCCAAATCGTCCGTCCTAATGGCAAGCCTTGCTATTGGCTTGTCCCAATGTGTGACGGTAAAGACCTCCCAACTGGTAGTGAAGGGACTTTCGAATGGCAACTACGCCCGGAATTGGTAGATGCCATCAGGGACTATCTGTATTGGTATCTGGTGGAATGCTATAAGGAGGTTCGTAAAGAGATACGAATTGACGATGAAAAATGGGATGAGTTGTATAAATGGAAACTCATTACCCAGTGTCAAGGTCTGGATTTGGTTAGTGTAGTAGATAAGGTGCGAGTAACTAACCTTGTATATACAGCTCTTGTCAGCCCTACGCTTGATTTTGTCATCAAGAATCGACGTTATGATTTTGAAATTGCTCTGAAGGCTTTGTCAAATAGTGAGACTCCATTGACGTCGCGTATTCAGGCATATAAGGATAGCATGAGGCAGGTGGCCAAGGTGCCAGACAACGATAAGCAGAATATCTTTGCGGAGGACGAACGCACTGCAGCAGCTATCCTTACTGGTATCGATCCTGACACTTACACTATCTATAAGTTCGATGTATATAAGGAGGAATGCCATTATTTAGGAGTTGATACGAAATCAACGGGGCAATGTTATGCCCATTTCATGGAACTCATAAAACCGCTTCTGGCCATTGTGGAGAAAGACCATGAACTGCAGGAGTTGGTTAGTTCTTCACTGAAAGGGCAAAGAAAATGCAATCTTTTGTTGGCGCAGGATGTTCTATGGGTGCTCTTCGCCTCTTTCCCCAGTAGAATTGGTTATATTTACCCGATTTTGCACCATGAGAAGCAGCGAGTATGGCTCTGGGGTGAGAAGTTCCTTCCAGAAGAAAAGAGTGTTTTACGTTGTGGTTCGTCAGCAAAGAGCATCAAGGATTTTAGGACATTCAAATCGAAAGCTGCGCTTCGGTCTGCCTATCAGAATGATGTTGGAAACCAAGACATAAGAATTCCTGATGCCTATTGGGCATTTGCCAAGGAAGTAAAAGTAGGTGATATTGTAGTCGTATTCGAAGCGAAGAAGGAGAATGGGAAACAGTATCATCTGCTGCACGGCTGGGGACGCTTCACGTCAGAGTGCAATCTTGATGAAGCGGATGAGAATCCTATGTACAGGGAAGTGGAATGGCACATGCCTTTCTTTGATGAACCGAAAGTTTGCAAAGAAACCAAGCACAGTCTTTTTTTCCAAGGTACGACAGACAAACAGGCACGGAAAATTATAGAATTGTTGAACATAGAATCAGAGGATAATAAGATGAAACAGAAATATGCAAACTACATCAATCTACTTGAAGAGACCCATAACCTTGTTTTAACGGGTGCTCCTGGTACTGGTAAAACCTTTATGGCTCAGGCTATTGCCGATGAGATGGGAGCTGAAACGAAGTTTGTTCAGTTCCATCCCTCATACGATTATACAGATTTCGTGGAGGGTCTGCGTCCTGTCGAGAAGAGTGACGGCCAGATGGGATTTGAACGAAAAGACGGTGTGTTTAAGGAGTTCTGCCGTGAGGCCATCAAGAATTTGGTAGATTCTGAGAAAAGTATCGAGACCCTTACCAAAGAAATGTCATGGCAGGAAAAACTGGATCGATTCGTAGAGGATGCCATAGAGAACGAAACAAAGTTCAAAACCGTTAATGGTAGCGAGTTTGTCATTACAGAGATGAAGAGCCATACAATAGTGGTTCATAACGAGCAAAACGAAAAGACAACTCAGGTGGTCGTTAATGCCGACGACATACTTGAACTGCTTACGAATGAAGTTTCTCTGAACATTGTAAGAGACATCCGCAACTACTTCAACCGAAAATTCGGTACTCAGCCTGACTCCTACGCTTACGTCATCACAAAGGCGGTACGAGACATGAAGCAGAAGATGCCCATTGTGGAAGCCAACAATGTTGAAAGGAAACCGTTCGTATTCATCATTGATGAAATTAACCGCGGCGAGGCCTCGAAGATTTTTGGCGAACTGTTCTATGCTATAGATCCTGGATACAGAGGGAAGAAAGACCATTTGGTTCAGACACAGTATCAGAACCTTGTGCCGGAAACCGACGTATTTGCAAAGGGATTCTATGTGCCAGAGAATGTGTACATACTTGCAACGATGAATGACATCGACCGTTCTGTAGAAAGCATGGACTTTGCCATGCGCAGACGCTTTACATGGAAGGAAGTAACTCCTGTAGACACTGAATCCATGCTTGACTCTCTGCCATGTGCAAAAGAGGCTAAGGAAACAATGAGTCGCTTGAACAATGCCATCGCCGATACTGATGGTTTGGGTGCGGCATATATGATTGGCCCGTCGTATTTCTTGAAACTTGGAGAGAATGGCGGTGACTTCGCCAAGCTATGGAAGATGAACATCGAGCCTTTGCTGAAGGAATATCTGCGTGGATTCCGTAAGACCGCAGAGATCCTTGACAGGTTCAGCAAGGCATATTTTGAAAAGAATGAAGAATCGAAAACAGATGAAGTAGAACTGATAGATGAGGATTAATCTGACAGATAATAACATCGGACAGCCCGATGCAGGGACATTCCTGAGAAAGGATGTCGCTGCATTGTTCCCAATCGCAGATAAGACGGTTGCGCAGCTGTGTAGGGAGAATGAGAACTTACTCATCTTCCCCTACAGCATCGAATCGTCTGATGACAGAATTGGTGAGTCATCTGTCATGAGCATCTTGAATACCGATGATTCTGAAAAGGTTCGTATTACTACAGGTAATGTGATGGGATTCATCGGTGTCGAAAACCTTCAAATCAAGATTAAATCAAGATTTGATGTCGGACGTGACGACTTCCTGCTGCATTATATGCTCCAGAAAGTGTTGTCGTTTAACCTCTTTGATCTCAGTCACAATAATGAGCAAGAGGACGTCTTCGATTTCATAATGTTTATGTTCCCGTATTTCCTCAAAGCTGCCATGCGTCAAGGTGTGTATAGGGAATACCAGAACTTCAAGCATAACGATGCTAATCTCAAAGGGACTATCGACATAGGTAGACATATCGCAAAGAATGTACCTTTTGTTGGGAACATAGCCTACTCGACACGTGAGTACAGTCACGACAACAATATGACAGAACTAATCCGGCATACTATTGATTTTATGAAAACCAAGAGGTATGGCCAGTCTGTCTTGAATGTAGATCGTGAGACTATTGAGAACGTGAAGATAATCGTAGAGCATACACCTTTATATAATAAGAATGAGCGAAGCAGTATCATCAGTAAGAACCTGCGCGTAAAGGCGCATCCTTACTATACGGAGTATCGACCACTACAAACACTATGTCTGCAGATACTCAGAATGGAAGAAGTGAAATACGGCGAAAGTGACGATGAGATTTGCGGCATACTGTTCGATGGTGCCTGGCTTTGGGAGGAGTATGTCAATACTATTCTGCGTGATATAGGGTTTATCCATCCTGAGAACAAGTTGCATAAAGGTGGTATCTATCTGTTTGATGACCATAGCGGTATTCGTTACCCAGATTTCTATAAGGATGACATGGTGCTTGATGCGAAATACAAACGACTTGGCAGTTATGAGAAAGTATCTATGGTTGACCGGGATGACGTACATCAGGTTATGGCATATATGACGACTCTACATGTGGATAGAGGTGGCTTTATTGCTCCGCTGGAAAAGAAACAGGTGAAGATTCCGACCTCACATTTGAAAGGAAGAGCTGCCACACTCTCAATATTCGGCATTGAGATAAGCAAGACTGCTTCTTCGTATGCAGAATTCTGTGAGAAGATGAAAGGAATGGAAAAAGCATTTGTTGAATCACTGAACTGTTTTATAGATAAGAGCTGACATTTATCATGGGAAGACGTTTATCATCAGAGAGCATATCGAAATATCTGGAAGGTGGCATGTATCACTCTTTCCTTCAATATGTGAAGTCCGACAAAGAGTTGGCCTTTGAAATCAGAGTGAAGGATGAAGTGATGATATATTGTCAGAAAAATCTGATTCTGAGAATCACGCATAGGAAGAATGCCTCAGACAATATCACCATGCTCAACCCTCGCTATTACACAAACAGAAAAGATGGTTTGACATTGACCGTACAGCTTAATGAACCTTCTGACTTGCAAGATTTGCACAAGGTCAGGCAGTATTTTGAAGATGCCAAGACTCTGTGCAAAAACTACAAATCACATGATGAGTTTATCGTCCAGCAACAATACAAAACGGTACACAGCTCCTTTGACGGAGATCATCTTGCTATAGACATGGAATGGGCACCTGACCAAACGACTATTCCTATGGAATATAGGTTAAAGGATAAAACAAAAGTCGATTTACTTGTTGTCAGCAACAAGCCCAATGAAGAAGGCAGGCATGAAATCTATCTTGCAGAGGTGAAATGTGGATTGGGTGCTGTAGAAGGCAAATCTGGAATTGAGGATCATGTAAGAATGTCACAGGCCATCATCAACAATGTATATGTCAGGCAGATTCTTCTTGGAGACGTTACGAGTATCATCAAGCAGAAAACTCAGTTGCAGTTGTTTGAAGGGACACCTATCGATTATACTTTTTCAGAGTGCCCCAAGATCATGTTCATTCTTGCCAACTCTTCCGATTACGACAAGTTGAGCTTTAACAGAATTATCAGCAATCTGGGTGAAGCAGGACGTGACATCAAGATTGAGTATATTGGTTCTTCGAAAGCAGCGCAACCAGCTAAGGCCCATTATGGAGGTGACAACGACTACAAAAGAGCTTGCCGCCAACATCAGGCATGGTTCAGAGAGAATATCCTGAAATTGCAGATGGGACGCAACCACTCAACCCGTCAAGGTACAAACGAGACCGCTGAAGAGTTTGAACATCGGCGTACAACAGAGACCGACATCGCTATCCTTACACCTGCTGATGCTGCACGGCTTATGAACTTTGTTCCTGAATACCACGAAGAGATAAGAAAGGAATTCTTGGAGCATAGAGGTGGAATACCCAGAGACTTCGGCTTGATGGCCAACATGTTACGCAGCGAGCATGTCCCTTATAACATCTTCGTCCCAATGATGACAGACTTGTTGACTGCTTCACGTTGTTTCTCTGAGATACTCCCTCATAGAGACATCAAGACGATTCGCAAATGGCTGATTGAATACGCCCCCAACACGATAAACGACAAGACAGCATTCGATGTTTATGTAGAATACGCAACATCCAAGGGTGAAAAGGGCGTGATAGGAATAGAGGTGAAATATACCGAAGAAGGCTATAGCGTGGGTAATAAGGAATTTTCCATGATGCGGGATTCCCAGTCTGCCTATTCGGTTACGACTCGTGATAGTGGGTGTTTCCTCAACAACGACCCCATGCAGTTCAACAATCCTGATTTCATTCAATTGTGGAGAAATCACATCCTTGGCTTGGCAATGCTTCAGCAGGGTAAGGCAGACTATTTTGACTCTCTCACGCTATATCCGTCAGGGAACAGCCATTTCCATTCTTCTGGAAGCCACACAGGAACTGTTGCTGCATACGAAGATTTGCTTACGGAGAAAGGTAAGAACACTTTTCATGCCATCACCTATGAAGGTTTCTTTAAGGCTTTGAGAAAGCACTATAAAAATGATAGGAATCTATCATGGTTGGATTATCTGGAAACAAGGTATATCAATATCACAAGATTATAAGGAGACACAAAAGTATAAAAGAAGAGTGATAGAATTGAATAAAGGTAATATGGAGTATAATAATTCTGACATCGCAAAATTCGCCGATAAGTATATCGATTTCTTCGAGAAAGAATTTGGACGTACAACGGAGTCGTATTACCGATTCTTCGATAATAACGATTTCCCCAATGACTGCCAGGAAATAGGTTTTGATATGGATTGTGGGCAAACTTTCATTGATGCATACGGAGAACGTGCATGGAACGACATTCAATGTTTGAAGGACAACATAGAAAAGATAAACGATATCCAGATTATTGGAAATGCACTCTTTTCCCAATGGAGAAACTTCAATCATTGGTCATCTCCCTCATACGCAAATGAGGATACAAAAGAATGGTTTTTAATACTCTTCCGGAAGTTAAAGGATCTCTGTTAATTGTATAAGGCAATAAATAAGAACAAGGTGATAGCTCTATTTTGACACTGATCATTGATTTAGAAATTAAAAATATAAGATGATGAAATATAAGGTAGCTTGGTTAGTTCTTGTCTTTTCTCTACTACTCACAGTATCCTGTACAAGTAGGAAGAGCCTAAACCCTGATAACATCAGTGATGTGGATAGTATTGCTATTACAGACTCTATACACCCTGTTTCACTTCACCATCCGTTGCCAGATGAATTCATGGATGACCATACTCCACCGCCACCACCACCTGATGGTAAGCATTTCGATGGACCGCCACCTCCACCACCTCACGGAAAAGAACGTCCTCCTCATAAGCCAGACAATATGCGCGGCTTCGACCCTGCTTCGGAAGATGACATGGAAGACAACGGCATGAGTCGCTATATGGAGAATAACGATGAAGAGGGATGGGATTGAAAACGGAAACATCAAAAACGAAAGAGTAATGAATAAGACAGAGCGAAAAGAATTTATGAAGGAGGCCGACCGTATCATACAGAAGTTGGCCAATGTGCTTGTCGAAGAAGTTGATCAAGAAAATTCTACGGCATTATTGCTCTATGTCACAGCAAAATTTACTGCAGGCCTGCTACTTGGCCTACAAGAACAAACTGGAGAAATTGATATTGCAGAGCAGTACACATCTTCCGTAAAAGAACTCATGGCCATTTTGGGGAAAGACATGAAGATTCAGGCCATAAAGGACAAGATAAAGGAAAACGAAGAGGAAATTGCCAGGTTAAAATCGAAGCAAGATGAAGTTCTCCGAATAATGTTCAACGATTCTGACAATCAACTTAACTGATTATGAATAGAAGTAATAAGGATTTTAGAAGATCATTCAGCGAAAAGCTGATGGAGCAAATTGTGGGAAATGCTGCTAACGATGACAATATTGCCGTTTCCCCATCGAGACTTCAAGCAGTGTTAGTCCTTCTTTCAAACTGGGCTTCGCCTGACATGCAACGCAAGATTTTAGATGTCGCTGTCGGCGAAAGTGCCGGAATTGAGGATGCAAACGAGTTTTGTCGAAAGGATAATTTCTCCGTTGCTACATGCTATAATATAAGTGGCGAAGTCAGTGAGAGTCCGATAGTTGAACTGAGCACCATCCTTTGGCTTCAGGAACAACTACGTCTTAAGGCTGGGCACATTGCAGATATGAGAGAGGCATTCGGTGTAGAATACGAACGAGTGGACTTTGCCAATCCTGACACGCAAGGCTTAATAGATGCAAAGATCAATGAGGCTTCACACGGTTTGATACCATCCCTAAATGCGAAGGTTGACCCGCTTACCCGGGTTTTGCTTACAGACATCCTCTATTTTAAAGCACATTGGGAAATACCCTTCGAAGAGGAGAATACCGACGAGCTTCCTTTCTATGGGGCTAAAGAAACCGTTGATGTGCCGACAATGTGTATGGAAGAAAGACTGCCCTATAAAGAGACGGACAAGTATCAGATGGTAGAGCTGAGTTATCTGACCGACTTCTCTTCCGAAAAGTCTTATGTGATGCGTATTTATCTGCCCAGGCTGTGTGTTTCTAATATCGAGTTGCTACGGGCAATAGCTGAGAAAGATGCAAAACAAGAAGTTAAGGAAGAACACGTCTGCTTGTATCTCCCGAGATTCTCCGCTGAGACGGACATCAAGATGACTAACATATTTCAACAGCTGGGACTGAAGGAATTATTCACTTCAACAGACATTCTCCCCCAACTCGCGGACAATATACAGATTTCAGACATAGCACAGAAAGTAAAGATCATAGTAAATGAAACTGAGACTGAAGCTGTTGCATTGACATCCATTGTCTGTGCAGGCTGTCTTCCCCCAGAAGAAGATGATAAACCAATCGTGATGACGGTTGACCGTCCTTTCCTCTTTGAGATAGTGGAAGAGACAAGTGGTACTATATTATTCACCGGCATAATAAACGATATAGAATAATAGGATAATAGTGATATGACTCGACAACATATAGTATTTCTGACAGGTGCGGGCGTTAGTGCCGAAAGCGGATTGAGTACATTCCGTGGTAAGGATGGCATGTGGACTAATGAAGAGTGGGTTCACCTGGCTAGTACGGATGCCCTCTATAATGAGACGCAGAAGTGCCTTGACTTCTATAATTGGAGGCGGAAAAAACTGGCCGAGATGGAGCCGAACGATGCTCACCGCATGATAGCAGAGCTGGAGAAAGAGCATGAGGTGACGGTGATCACGCAGAATGTGGATAACCTGCATGAAAGGGCTG
>ONCZ01000048.1 GCA_900316445.1 uncultured Prevotellaceae bacterium
GATGAAGTATGGCGTGATGATTATCAACACCGGTCGTGGAAAGCTCATCAAGACTGCCGACCTTATCGACGGCCTGCGCTCCCATCAAGTAGGTTCTGCAGCCCTTGACGTGTACGAAGAAGAAGCCAACTACTTCTACGAGGACCGCTCAGACAAGATGATTGACGACGACAAGCTGGCCCTGCTGCTGATGATGCCCAACGTCATCGTGACCTCCCACCAGGCATTCTTCACCCGTGAGGCCGTGCACAACATCGCCCTCACCACCCTCCAGAACATCCTCGACTTCAGCGAGGGCAAGGAACTGGTGAATGAGGTGAAATAGTCCTGCTACTATTAGGGGAACTTACTTCTGCAGACACTCGCGGGACGAGCCATTTGTTAGGCCTCGCCCCGTTATAAGCTAAATTGCTTTCCATTCTCAACGAATTCCCAAAAGACCAGCAGCCGATGGAACTTGCTTACGGTCGTGTGGTGCCTGCAAGATGACTTTTCCCGTTGAGGCTCATTTCAGAGGAGTCCTAAAATAATCGTTCATTGCTAACACTTTTGTTGCAATGAACGATTTTTATTAGTAAATGAAACATTTATTATAGTATCTTATTGAAAATTGCTGTATCTTTGCAGCAGATTTTAACAAAAAATGAATAACAATATGAAGAAAACAATGATTTCAATCGTGGCTGGTGTGCTGATGGGCTTGTCGGCTCAGGCACAGGTTCAGCCCAATGTGCTTGGAGAAAACCACGCGATGGTTCGCCTGGAGAGTGGAAGTAAGTATGTGCTGCTGCCTGTGGAGGAGAAGGCTGAGAATGCCAGTGTGAGAGTGATCGGCAAGGATAACCAGTGTGTGCGTCGTCCGAACGTGCGTCTGGCCGTAGATCATGCCGACTATTACGTACCTCTTGAAATAAAGGATGGCCAGGTGCTCGACATCATCTTCCACGGCGACCGCCGTACCAAGGGTGCCATCAAGGAGTTCGCCTGCTGGAAGGAAATCAAATTCTCTGACACGTTTGATACGACCAACCGCGAGAAGTTCCGCCCGGCCTATCACCATACACCGCTGTACGGCTGGATGAACGATCCCAACGGTATGTTCTATAAGGATGGCGAGTGGCATTTGTACTATCAGTACAACCCCTACGGCTCACTTTGGGAGAACATGACATGGGGCCACAGCGTATCGAAGGATCTTATCCACTGGGAAGCTATGCCCCTGGCTATTGAGGCAGATGCCATCGGTACCATCTTCAGCGGCTCGTGCGTGGTTGACAAGGACAACACGGCAGGCTTCGGCAGGAATGCCGTCATCGCCTTCTACACCTCTGCCGGAGAGGCTCAGACACAGTCGATGGCTTATTCGACAGACGGCGGACGCACCTTTAATAAATATGAGAAGAACCCCGTGGTCACCTTCAACGCACCCGACTTCCGCGACCCGAAAGTATTCTGGTACGAGGGAACCAAGCGCTGGATCATGATGCTGGCAGTGGGCCAGGAGATGCAGATCTGGTCGTCGGCCAATCTGAAGGACTGGCAGAAAGAAAGCAGTTTCGGCAGTGAATACGGCAATCACGGTGGTGTCTGGGAGTGTCCCGACATGCTGAAGATTGAAGACAAGTGGGTGCTGATCTGCAACATCAACCCCGGCGGACCTTTCGGCGGCAGTGCTACTCAGTATTTTGTCGGCGACTTTGACGGCAAGAAGTTCACCTGCGAGTCGATGCCGAAGGTGACGAAGTGGCTCGACTATGGTAAGGATCATTATGCCACCGTATCTTTCTCTAATGCACCCGACGGCCGTACGGTGGTCCTGGCATGGATGTCGAACTGGCAGTATGCCAACCAGGTGCCCACCAGACAGTTCCGCTCTGCAAACTCTATTGCCCGTGACCTGGGACTGTTCAAGGATGGTGAGGAGACTTATGTCAGCGTGACGCCCTCTAAGGAGAATCTGGCTATGCGTGGAGCGAAGATCAAGAATCCGTCGTCGACCTGTGAGATCGTCATCGACGTGAAGGGATCGATGGAGCTAACGCTCTCTAATGCCAAGGGAGAGCAGGTGGTCATGAAATATGACGCCCAGAAGCAGACCTTCGCCATGGACCGCAAGCAGAGTGGAGATGTCAGCTTCAGCGAGGCCTTCCCGATAGAGACGGTTGCTCCCACCCATGGAGCCCTGAAGCAGTTGCGCCTCTTCATCGACCACAGCAGCATCGAGGCTTTCGCTGGCGACGGCAAGATGGCGATGACCAACCTGGTGTTCCCCTCGGAGCCTTATAACATGATTAAGGTGAAGGGTGGTAAAGCCACGATTTATGAGATCAAATAAACAACAAAAACGATATGAAACAGACTAAATTTGCCCTCATCCCTGTGATGTTCTGCTTCTTCGCCATGGGCTTCGTTGACCTGGTGGGCATTGCATCGAACTATGTGAAGGAAGACCTCGCGCTAAATGATTCCACAGCCAACATCTTCCCGTCGCTCGTATTCTTCTGGTTCTTGATTTTCAGCGTGCCCACAGGTATGCTGATGAACAAGATCGGACGCAAGAACACCGTACTCCTCTCGCTGGTGGTAACCATCGTGTCGCTGTTGTTGCCGCTCTTCGGTGAGAACTTCCCGATTATGCTCTGTGCCTTCTCTCTGTTAGGCATCGGCAATGCCCTGATGCAGACCTCGCTCAATCCGCTGGTATCGACGGTGATGGGTGGCGGAAACCTCGCCTCGACGCTGACCTTCGGACAGTTTATCAAGGCCATCGCCTCATTCCTCGCACCGTACCTTGCCATGTGGGGTGCCACGCAGGTGATTCCTTCGTTCGGCTACGACTGGCGCGTGCTCTTTGCCATCTACTTCGTGGTAGGCATTCTGGCAGCTGCTCTCCTCGCTGTCACGCCCATTGAGGAAGAGAAGATTGAGGGTAAGGCTTCGTCGTTTGCCGAGTGCATTAAGCTCTTAGGCACACCCATCGTGCTGTTGTCGTTCTTCGGCATTATGTGTCATGTGGGTATCGACGTTGGTACGAACACCACTGCCCCGAAGATCCTGATGGAACGTCTGGGTATGACACTCAACGATGCCGCCTTCGCTACGAGCCTCTATTTCATCTTCCGTACCATCGGCTGTCTGACGGGATCGTTCTTCCTCCGTGTGATGCCTAACCGCTTGTTCTTCATCATCAGTGTCATCATGATGGCACTCTCGATGTGCGGACTCTTCATCGGCACAGAGAAGTGGATGCTCTATACCGCCATCGCCCTTGTGGGTTATGGTAACTCAAACATCTTCTCCATCTGCTTTGCACAGGCCCTCACGGCCATGCCGCAGAAGCAGAACGAGGTGAGCGGTCTGATGATCATGGGTCTCTTCGGTGGTACCATCTTCCCGTTGCTCATGGGCTTCGCCAGCGATGCCATCGGCCAGGCTGGTGCCGTCATCGTCATGGCCGTCGGAGTGATCTACCTATTTACTTACATTAATAAGGTGAAGTAAAAAAAGTTTATAGTTGATTGTTTATAGTTTATAGATGATAACCTGGCAAGCCCTTGAAATCACCGAAGACTATAGAAGTAATCAACTATAAACTATAAACATTAAACTATAAACTATAAAGTAATATGGAAAAGAAACGTTACATTGTCGGCCTCGGAGAGGCATTATGGGATGTACTTCCCGAAGGAAAGAAATTAGGCGGTGCACCTGCCAACTTCGCTTATCACGCAGCACAGTTTGGTCTTGACACCATCGCTATCAGTGCCCTGGGTGAGGATGCCCTGGCAGAAGAGACTATCGAGGCACTGAAGGAACACAACCTGAACTACCTGATGCCGAGGGTGCCTTATCCTACGGGAACGGTTCAGGTGACGCTGACTGGTGATGGCATCCCCACCTACGAGATCAAGGAGAACGTGGCGTGGGACAATATCCCCTTCACCCCAGAGATGGAGGAGATTGCCAAGAATGCCCGCGCCGTCTGCTTCGGCTCACTGGCACAGCGCAACATCGTCTCTCGTGACAATATCCGTAAGTTCCTCGATGCTACACCTGACGACTGTCTGCGCATCTGTGACATCAACCTCCGCCAGCAGTTCTATTCGAAGGAGGTGCTCGAGGATTCGTTCTGCATCTGCAATATCTTGAAGATCAACGACGAGGAGCTGGTGGTTGTGAACCGTATGTTCGGCTACGACGGTCTCGATATGCGTCAGACCTGTGAGAAGATCGTGCAGGACTATCATCTGAAGATGCTCGTGCTCACTTGTGGTACCAACGGTTCTTATGTGTTTACCGATGACGGTCTGACCTCATTCCAGGACACGCCGAAGGTGGAAGTGGCCGATACCGTGGGTGCCGGTGACTCTTTTACAGGCAGTTTCTGCGCCTGCATCATCAATGGTAAGCCTGTTCAGCAGGCCCATAAGATTGCCGTATCCGTCAGCGCCTTCGTCTGCACCCAGAACGGTGCCATGCCGATTGTGCCGATTGACAAATTCTGTCAGTAATCGGGGCAATTTTGACATAAAGCATAAGGACCTGAGCCAAGAAATAGGCTCAGGTCTTTATTTTTTTTCTTTAAAAGCATGCATATTCCAAATATTTTGCGTATCTTTGTGGCCTACAAATAACTGACAAGCCAATGAAAAAGAATCGCTTAACCAGATTAATGCTTTTTGGAATATGTGTCCTATTGGCCTCATGTTCCGGGAAAAGCCCCAAATATATTATAGGTGTATCACAGTGCTCTGAGGATATCTGGCGCGACTGGCAGAACTCTGAGATGAAGATGGAGGTCAACTTCCATGAGGATGTGGAACTGCGCTTTGCTACGGCTCACGATGATTCCAAATTGCAAAGCCAGCAGATTGGCGATCTTATTGAGAGCGGTATCGACTTGCTGATCGTGGCCCCCAACCAACGATCGTCGGTATCCCCGGCCATCGACCGTGCCTACGACAAAGGTATCCCCGTCATCGTGTTTGAACGGAAGACCGACTCCCGGAAATATACGGCCTTCGTCAGTGCCGACAACTATGAGATGGGTCGCCAGATGGGTCGCTACGTCGTCAACAGGCTCAATGGGAAAGGGCGTGTGATGGAGGTATTAGGACTGGAAGGCTCGTCGCCGGCAGAAGAACGACACAAAGGATTCACCGATGCCCTGAAGGAGACAGACGTGGAGATTGTGGCAAAAATCCAGGGAGACTGGACAGAGACAAAGGCATACGAGGCTGTGAAGAATTATAAAGGAGATTTTGCATCCATCGACCTTGTGTTTGGACATAACGACCGTTCTGCCCTTGGAGCCCGTAAGGCTTTTCAGGAAAGGATGAAGACTTCTGCCCTCCCGCTATTCTGTGGCATCGACGGCCTGCCAGGCGAGAATGGCGGCATCCGGCAGGTGCGTGACTCGCTGCTCGATGCCTCATATATCTATCCCACCCGTGGCGACCAGTTGCTGCAGTTGGCATTGGATATCCTCAACGGCAAGCCCTATGAGAAAGAGACATTGCTTACCTCTGCCCTCGTCACCCCGGAGAATGCCGAGGTGCTCTTCCTCGAAAGTGACGAGGTGATGCGCCAGGCTCAGAATCTGGAGAAACTTCAGAAGCAGGCCAGCGGTTATCTGCAACAGCTCGCCACCCAGCGTACCATCACCCTGATGGCCCTCATACTTATCGCTCTGTTAGTGTTGGCAATGGTACTCTTCTGGCTGTATCATCGCGGTAAGGTCTCTGCCCAGCGTGAGCGTGTGGTCAACAACTTGTGGAATCTGGAAATGCCAGAAGAAGTGAAGAGTGAAGAGTTAAGAGTGAAGAGTGAAGAGTTAAGAGTGGAGAGCGAAGAGTTAAGAGTGAAGAATGAAGAGTTAAGAGAGGAGAGTGAAGAATCGGCACCTCAAGAAGAAGAGGTAGCAGAGTCTTTGGAAGACGAAAAGGAACCACTCTTCATTGTTCATTTCAAGAAGGTGGTCGAAGCACGACTGGCCGACAGCGACCTCAGTGTTGACGACCTGGCAGCCGCCATGAACCTCAGTCGTGTGCAGCTCTATCGTAAGGTGAAGTCCATCTCTGGTTCTTCTCCCGTCGAACTGCTCCGTACAGCCCGCCTCAACCGTGGCTACCAGCTTCTGCTCACCACCGGCAAGAATGTTTCCGAAGTAGCCTACGATGTCGGCTTTACGACTCCCTCCTATTTCACCAAGTGCTTTAAGGACGAATTTGGTGTCAGCCCCTCCGATCTCCAATCCAAATAGTCATTTCTCTTACCTCTTACCTCTCACCTCTCACCTCTGGATCTTTACCTCTCTCCTCTGAATCCTAACAAAAATCGTTCATTTCATAGCAAATTTGTTTCATGAAACAATTATTGCATGAGATGAACGATATTTTAACGCCCATCCTTATAATAGATAGTACTTTTGCAACAGATTTAATTCACAACAGTACTAATCAATTAAAAAATCAACAATGGAACAACTAAAGAAAACGTTTCTGAGTTTAGCGCTTCTGCTGGTCAGTACAATAATGTACGCGCAGAGCGAGATCAGTGGAACGGTGGTTGACGCCTCTGGCGAGACGATCATCGGTGCCACGGTGATGGAGAAAGGAACCTCGAACGGTACGATTACCGACTTCGACGGTAACTTCACGATCAAGGTTAGCGAGGGTACCATCCTCGTTGTCTCGTACATCGGTTATCAGACACAGGAAGTGCCTGCCCAGCAAGGCATGAAAGTGACACTGAAAGATGATGCCGAGGTACTGCAGGAGGTGGTCGTCACTGGTTATCAGGTACAGCGTAAGTCAGACCTGACGGGTTCTGTCGGCGTGGTGGAGACCAAGGACTTCAAGTCGAGCAACACCGACCCGATGGCTTCGCTGCAAGGTAAGGTGCCCGGCATGACGATCAGGACATCCGGTTCTCCTTCCGGCGAGGCTGATGTCCATATCCGTGGTATCGGCTCAATGGGCGGTTCAAGCACAACACCTCTTTACATTGTCGACGGTATGCCCTACAGCGGTTCGCTGAACAGCCTGAATGCCAATGATATTGAGACCATGCAGGTGCTGAAGGATGCGGCTTCTGCCTCTATTTACGGATCGCGAGCTGCCAATGGTGTGATTGTCATCACCACCAAGAAAGGTAAGAAGGGTGATAAGATCAATATCGACTTCAATGCATCCGTCTCTGCCTCTTGGATGACTCAGAAGATGAAGCTGCTTAACAGCCAGCAATATGCAACCGCTCTGGTTCAGGCAGCCCTCAACGACGGTAAAAACCCTTACGACTATGCAGATAACTACGGTCTGGCACTACAGAATCTGGAGACAATGGGCGGTACACCGATTACGGTCTACAACCCCGCCACAGGTACCATGGAGCAGTTTGGCGTCACTGGTTACAACGATGGCTACATGAACCCTGACAAGACTATGCTTTACAGCAACACCGACTGGGTAGACGAGATCAGCCGCACCGGTATCACACAGAGCTATGACATTTCTTTCTCAAAGGCCAGCGAAAAGTCCACACAGCTCTTCTCCTTCGGCTACAAGAAGGCCCTGGGTGTGCTGAAGGATACCGACTTTGAGAACTTCTCAGCCCGTTTCAACAACAGCTATAAGCTCAACAGTATCATCACAGTTGGTGAGAACGCACAGTTCTCTTATTCCAACAATGTAGACTGTGCACCCCTGGAGAATGCCCTGAAGATGGCTCCCACGCTGCCCGTCTACGAGATTGACGGTGTGACCTTCTCTGGCCCCGTCCGTGGTATGAGTGACCGTCAGAACCCGATGCGCGAACTTTACCACAACAAGGACAACCGTCTGAAGAAGTGGCGTATCTTTGCTAATGCATACGTCGACATCACCCCCATCAAGGGTATGCTCTTCCGCTCAAACTTCGGTATCGACTACACTAACGGCTATATCCGCAGCCTGCAGCACACCTTCGATTCTGACGTGGTGAAGAACAGCACCAGCGCCAGCACCATGTCGCAGAACCACAGCACCAAGTGGACATGGTCGAACACCCTGCAGTATAACTTCGACGTCGCAGAGGGCCACAACCTGAACATCCTGGCCGGTATTGAGCACCATCGCGACAACGGCATCGACTTCTCTGCCCGTCGTGAAGACTATCCGCTTGAGACCTTAGACTACATGTGGCCCGGCGCTGGTACAGGCATCCAGACGATCACTGGCGGTGGTGATTCCTACAAGCTGATGTCTTACTTCGGCAAGATCGACTACAACTGGAACGATCAGCTGCTGGCTTCAGTCACCATGCGTTACGACGGTTCAAGCCGTTTCGGTAAGAACAATCAGTACGGTTTCTTCCCCTCAGCCTCTCTCGGCTATCGTATCTCCAAGCACATCAATGCCGACTGGCTCCGCGACTGGAAGCTCCGCGTCAGCTATGGTGTGACCGGTAATCAGGGTATGAACTCGAACAATGCCCACTATGGACTCTATATGGCCAACTACGGTTCAGACCGTGAGAACTCCACCGCCTACGATGTCAACCTGCAAGGTTCCGGCACATTACCCTCTGGCTACTACAAGCAGCAGTCTGCCAATGAAGACCTGAAGTGGGAGCAGTCATCACAGTGGAACTTCGGTACCGACTTCTCGCTCTTTGGCGGTAAGCTGTACGGATCTTACGATCTGTTCTTCAAGGAGACCAAAGACATGCTTGTGCAGCCTGCCTTCCTCGGAGCTATCGGCTTTGGCGGTCAGACCTGGATCAACGGTCCTACGCTGAAGAACTGGGGTATGGAGCTGAATCTGGGCTATCGCCACACAACTGAATACGGACTGTCTTACGACATCACCGGCAACATCGACTTCTACCGTTCAAAGGTGACTTACCTCCCCGAGAACTCCAAGAACTCTTACGAGCACAATGACTATCACAACCTGGCTCAGGACGAGAAGGCCTACGGTTCGCTCATCGGTTATGTAGTAGAAGGACTCTATCAGAGTCGCGAGGATGTGCTCGCCCATGGTCAGGCCGGTGCCCGTGTCGGTGGCCTGAAGTATGCCGACCTCAATGGTGACGGCCGTATCAACGAAGCCGACCGCACATGGATCTACAATCCCGTGCCCAATTTCTCATACGGTATCAATATCAGCCTGGCCTATAAGGAGTTTGATTTCACCATGTTCTGGCAGGGTGTATCAGGTGTTGATGTCATCAACAGCCAGAAATACCAGACCGACTTCTGGAGCATTACCGATGCCGGCTCGAACAAGGGTGAGCGTCTGATCGATGCATGGACACCTGCTAACAGCGGTTCATCGATTCCCGCCCTGACCACATCGAATGGTGCCGACGAGGGCCGTATGTCTTCCTATTTCGTGGAGAACGGTTCTTACGCCAAGATGCGCACCCTGCAGCTGGGTTATAAGTTCCCTGCCGAACTGGCTAAGAAACTGCTGCTTGCAAGTGCCCGCGTCTATCTCTCAGGTGACAACCTCCTGCTCATCAAGTCAAGTTCTCTGACCTGCTCTGACCCCGAGAGTACAGCTTGGGCCTATCCTCACACCGCTTCCTTCACATTTGGTATTCAGGTGGGATTCTGATAAAGGTAAAAAAGTAAAAAGGTAAAAAAGTAAAAGAGTTATGAAAAAGAATAATATATACAATAAGGTGTTGGCAGGAGCATTCTACTTACTCCTTACTCCTTCTCTCCTTCTCTCCTTCACGGCTTGCACCGTTGATGATGTGAAGCCACAGGGCACGCTGGACGAAGAGACAGCCTATTCAAGCCCCGACAAGCTGGTTACCGCAGCATACGCCAAATTGGGCGACGACTGGTATTCCTATCCCTTTAACCTCTGGCCATACGGCGATATGAGTGCTGACGACTGCCTGAAAGGTGGTTCTGGCGAGAACGACACCGGTTATCACCCTATGGAGATCTTTACCACCTTGCAACCAGACCGTGGAGAGTTCGACGAACTGTGGTATCAGCTCTATAGTGCCATCTCACGCTGCAACCGTGCCATCGAAGCACTGAACGCAGCACAGGACACTCCCGCCAACCGTCAATATATGGCAGAGGTACGTTTCCTCCGTGCCCACTTCTATTACAAGTTGCAGCAGATGTGGTATGAGGTGCCTTTCATCACCGAAGGTATGTCGAATGCCGACATCGAGGCTTGCCCCCAGAGTTCTCACGACCAGATCATGCAGCAGATCATCGACGACTTCCAGTTTGCCTATGAGAATCTGGCAGAGGCCGCTCCCGGCACTACAGGCCGCGCCCACAAGGTTGCCGCCGCTGCCTATCTCGCCAAGTGCTACCTGAACTGGGCTTACGGTGACGGCTATGAGGCCAACACCGGTTACAGCCACGTTGACCAGGCGAAGATCCAGAAGGTCATCGAATATACCGAGGTTGTTAAGAACTCACCCTACGATTATCTCGACACCTACGGACACATTTTCCTGCAGGACTATGCCAACTCCGTAGAGAGCATCTTTGCTGTGCAGCACTCCAACAGGGCTGACGACGGAACGAAATATGGCCGTGCCAACTGGTCGAATATGCTGAATGGTGTATGGGGCATCTGGTCTTGCGGATGGGACTTCCACAAGCCCTCACAGAATCTGGTGAATGCTTTCAAGACCAAGAACGGTCTTCCTATGGACGATTTCGATGCTGACCATAATGCTATCGTTATCAATGGTGCCGACACAAAATATAAGTACGATCCCCGTCTGTTCCACACCGTAGGTATGCCCACCTATCCTTATAAGTATGAGGCACAGTACACGCTGACAAAGGCAAACAGCCGTACCCCTAACACCTACGGTTACTACTGCTCGATGAAGGAGGTTCCTCAGCGCTCTAAGGGTGAGGACTACGACATGCCCTGGCAGGCCTTCGGCGTGAACGACTACGTACTGCGCTATACCGACGTGATGCTGATGCGTGCCGAGGCTCTGATAGAGAAGGGCGACCTGAACGGCGAGGCTCTGCAGATCATCAACGACATCCGTTCCCGTGCCAAGAAAGACATCAGCGCCACTTCGCTCATCGGCTATGCCAAAGACCAGTGTGACATCAGCCTCTATGGCTCCTTTGCCTCACAGGACGATGCCCGCAAGGCACTGCGCTGGGAGCGTCGCGTAGAGCTGGCCATGGAAGGCCACCGCTTCTTCGACCTGCGCCGCTGGGGCCTGCTCTCCACCACGCTCAACAAGTACTTCGAGACAGAGAAGACCGATGAGTACGACAGCCAGACTTACGCTCTGTATTACAAGGATGCCTTCTTCACAGCCGGCAAGAACGAATACTTCCCCATAGCATCCAACCAGATGAACTATGTGCAGGGACTCTATCATCAGAACAAAGGATATTAAGAGAAGACCTCTCCCTGACCCTCCCCTAAAAGGGAAGGGAATGAATACACAAAGTCATTAATAATAAAGAATACGAATATGAAACAGAATATCATCAAAATCGCAGTTTATCTAGTAACTGCTCTCCCCCTTGGGGGAGTTGGAGGGGGTCTTCTCACCTCTTGTCAGGACAGAGACCTTCCGGGTTCCGGCGCCATGCAAGTAGCCAGCCCCGATGCAACCATGATCACCGGCACACCCAGTGGCGACAACAATTACGACTATACGCTGACGTGGCCGCAAAGCAGCCAGGGTGCTACCATGGAGGTGGCCGTCTACAAGAACGGCACCCAGATGCAGGGTCTCACACCGTGCCCCTCCGGTTCGTTCACACTGAAGAATCTGGAGACCAATCAGCTCTATGAGTTCCTCTTTAAATATGCCAACAATGATGCGCTCTCGAATGGCGTGATGACCAGCTACACACGTCCCGGTGCATCGTCTCCAAGCGATCTGAAGTTTGAGCAGATTGACATCAGCGACGACCAGCGCGACATGCAGGTTACATGGACAGCCAGCAGCGATGCTACGTCATATATTCTGAAACTGGTGAATGGCGATGGTAGCAGAGTGATTGAAGAGACCGTGAACGGCACTTCTTATCTGCTGAAGAATGTGGCTATGAAGGAACGTTGGGAGGCCACGCTGATCGCACAGAACAGCGAGGGTAGGGCACTGCCTATCTATGGTTCCGGAAAGGTCGGCGGAAAGATTCCTGCATTCTTGTCAGAATATGCCACACCCGAGGAGCTTGTTGCCAACGGCGATGACGATGAGGCCTCAGCCTGGCTGTGGTTCCAGGAGAACTACCCGAAGGGCGAATACGTCTACTTCGGCAATATCAACACCGTCGACGACATCGCTGACTATCGCATGCTCTTCTGGCTGCGCGACATCGAGACCGGCAATGCCGACGACATCTGGAACTTCTCCGAAGTCGCCATGAATGCAGCTCCCTGCATCGAGCAGTATGTGAAGAACGGTGGCAACCTGCTGCTCTGGTCGCACGCCGTACCCTATATCGGCACCATCAACCGCCTTGCCACATCGGTACTCCGTGGCGTGGGCAATGCCTTTGGCTGTGGTGTCGGCGGTCCTAACGGCGATGTCTGGAAGATGGGCGTATGTCTGAACACAGGTTCCTTCTCGAAGGATCTCAGCACCCATCCCATCTATGCCGGCATCGAGACCGAGAAACTGAACGACAACTGCTTCAAGGCCATTGCCATGAAGGGAGCCGGATGGACAGAAGACCACAACTGCCTGTTCTTCGACATCCCCGCCAAGCTGACCGGTCTTGACAACACCACAGAAGAGTGCTACAACGTTGTGACAGAAGAGTTCGGCATCTACCCGCTCGGCACATGGGATTCACAGGTCAATTGGGTTTCTCAGCTCAACATCTGGGAGGCCAAGGCCGCTCCGATGGCTCCCGAAGGATTCCAGGCAGGTGCTGGCACCGTCCTCTGTATCGGTAATGGAGGTTGCGAGTTCTCGATGAAGAACGAAGACGGCTCTCCCGATAAGAGCGCCAACCCCAAGAACAACTCTTGCCAGGGTAACATCTTGAAGATGGCCAAGAACAGCATCGACTATCTGATGTCCATCTAAGAAATCATTAGGATAACCCTCATAACGCATATAGGACTCGCATCCCTGCGAGTCCTATATAGCATTAATCATTCTCCCCCCAGGCGACAAATCGCCAGAACCACCTCGAAACTTGTCGCGTGATAATTAAGTCATTGCGCTTTTTTCGGCTTTTTCTTGTTTGTTTCGTTTATTTCCATTATCTTTGCAACACAAAATGAAATATGAATAAGATAAAGAACATCGCATTTGATTTAGGCGGCGTGGTGATTGCCTTGAGTTACGAGAAGGCCGTAAAACGATTCGAAGAAATTGGACTTCATGAAGCCCACAAACATTTGGATGCCTTCTGTCAGCAAGGTATCTTCGGTGATTTGGAAAAAGGCTTGATTACGCCCGAAGAATTCCGTTTGGAGTTAAGCCGTATGATAGGCAGAGAGATTACATACGATGAGTGTATGTATGCCTGGCACGGTTACGTCGAAGATGTGCCACAAAGAAATCTGCAAATGTTATTGCGTTTACGCCAGCTGGGCTATAAGGTATGTCTGCTCTCAAACACCAACCCCTACATGATGCAATGGGCGATGAGTACCGAGTTTGATGGCAACGGACACGCCATTGATTACTATTTCGACCACCTCTATCTCAGCTATCAATGCAAGCTGATGAAACCCTCAGCTGAGATATTCAAGATCATGCTTGATGGTCAGCAGTCCACAGCCCAGGAAACGCTTTTCATTGATGATGGGCGCAAGAACATCGAGGCCGCACAAGCACTCGGCATCCAAACCCTGTTCATAGAAAACAATGCCGACTGGACAGGACCCATTACTGAGCTATTGCAAGGGTGCTGAAGATCTTGACCCTCTTCGCCCATCATAAATAATCGTTCATTGCTAACGCAAACTAGAATATGAAAAGACTGATAATTTCCCTGGTTGCATTGGTCACGATGCAGAGTGTTTTTGCTGTTAACAGACTCTCGCTTTTGCCGTGTCCTATCCTTGGTGGCGAGTTGAGTAATTCTGCTGCTACATCGGTGGCAGATATCGACGAGGTGATGCCACGGATGCGGGCATTGGGACTTAACACGGTACTTGTTCCTGCTTATTGGGAACTGATGGAACCAGTGGAGGGGCAGTTTGACTTCACGCTCATCGACCGTACCATCGATGTGGCGCGGCAGGAGCATTTGCACGTGGTGTTCCTCTGGTTCGGTGTGTGGAAGAACTCGATGTCGTGCTATACTCCTGGCTGGTTCAAGCAGGACACGAAGCGGTTCCCACGGGCGATGACTGCCGAAGGGAAGCAAATGGAGATAGCATCTTGTTTCAGCGATAATGTGCTGCAGGCAGACCTGAAAGCTTTCTCGGCACTCATGCGGCATATCCGTGAGAAAGACCCACAACGCGAGGTCGTTATCATGATGCAGATAGAGAACGAAATTGGTATGCTGGAATCAGCACGCGACCATTCGCCGTTGGCTGAAAAGGCATACCTGAAAGAGAAGTGGGCAGAACGTTACGGCACGGATGAGTATGCCGACGAGAAGTTTATGGCACTGAGTTACGCCCGCTATGTGGAGCATCTGGCTAAAGCGGCCCGTGAGATCCACGACATGCCGCTCTATGTGAATGCTGCTATGAACAGTCGTGGGCGTCGTCCTGGTGAATATCCCTCGGCAGGGCCTTTGGCTCATCTCATCGACTTCTGGCATGAGGGCGCACCCAGCATCGACTTGTTGGCCCCTGATATCTACGACACAGGCTTCAAGTCGTGGTGTGCGCAATATGCGATGCCTTTGCGACCACAAGATGGAGAACGCTCGACCTCTGGTCGCTTGCTACCAACGGGACGCAAGAATGTTAAAAACCGCCTCTTTATCCCAGAAAGCCGATGCTGCGAGAATAGTGGTGTCCGCGCCCTCTATGCCTTCGGCGAGCATCAGGCTATAGGCTTCTCACCCTTCGCCATCGACCAGGCGAGTCCAAAAGAAACGGAATCGGTTTCAAGAGCATATAGTCTGCTTCGTCAAGTATTCAAGCTCCCCTCCTCTGGAGGGGGTGGGGGAGGTTCCTGGGGACTTTTGTTTGACCAAACCGACCGTGAGCGTATCATCAATGATGACAATGTGGTAATGACCTGTCGCCATTACTTCACTCTTCCTTGGGATCCCCGTGCCACCGACGGCACAACATGGCCTGAGGGCGGTGCCATGCTCATCCGTCTTGGCAAATATGACTACCTTTTGGCAGGCAGCGGCGTGGTCATCGACTTTAAAACTCCTACCGAAAAGCAACAAGAACAACAAAAGACATTAGGCGAAGACGGTTTCGCAGAAGCAGGTGGAAACACAAGTCAAAAGGCGAACAAGCGTTTTAGTGGTAAGCGTCTCGGTCTTCTTTCCGTCGATGAAGTATCAATCGCTGATGACGGTACGATGCAGTACCTCCGCCGCCATAACGGTGACCAAACCCATCAAGGCCGTCACGCCCGAATCGGTGTCGGCGAATGGAAGGTATTACACATCAAACTCTACGAATATTAAAACAAATACGATTATGAAGATTCTGATTTTACAAGGCTTTGTCTCTGCCAAAATTGACGAGCAAAAGACAGAGGAAACCAAACAGAAGGTGATAGCATTGGTAGGGAAAATATAAGCAGATACGATTATGTTAGGCAACTTTTCTTACTACAACCCCACCAAGTTGTATTTTGGTGATGAGTCTTTGAACTTCCTCAAAGACGAACTGAAAGGCTACGGCCCAGTGGTGCTGCTGAACTACGGCAGCGGCAGTGTGAAACGTAATGGTATCTACGACCAGGTAGTGGCCATCCTGAAGGAGGCAGGCAAGACCATCGTGGAGAATCCGGGCGTGATGACCAATCCGACGTTAGAGAAACTGAACGAAGGTGTGAAGATTGCTCGCGAGAACGAGATAGATCTGATTCTTGCTCTCGGCGGAGGCAGCGTGTGCGACTACTCAAAGGCTGTGGCAGCATCGGTGTACTATGATGGCGACTATTGGGACAAGTTCTGGCTGAAGCAAGAACAGCCCGATGCTGACCAGAAGCTGTTGCCCGTGGCTTGCATCCTGACGATGGCAGGAACGGGCTCGGAGATGAATGCCGGCACGGTGATTACCGATGCTGAGCATACACTGAAGATGGGTCACGTCTTTGACAGCCGCCTGATGCCGAAGTTCTCTATCCTGAACCCGAAGTTCACGATGACCGTACCCGACAACCAGATGAAGGCCGGCATCTACGACATCATGAACCACATCATGGAGCAGTATTTCTCTGATTTCGACGACAATACCAGCGACTATCTCGCCGAGGGCCTGATGCGCTCAGTGATCCATAGCAGTCGCATAGCCGTGAAGAATCCGCAGGACTACGAGGCACGTTCGAATATCATGTGGACGGCCACTTGGGCACTGAACACCCTCATCGGACTTGGCAAAAAAGAGGACTGGATGGTACACATGATTGGTCACAGCGTAGGAGCCTGGACGCACGCCCCTCACGGCTATGCGCTGGCCTCTGTCTCAATGGCGTACTATCGCAGGGCTATGGAAAACGGTCTGCCTAAGTTTGCCCGTTTTGCACACAACGTATGGGACATTCCGACGGAGGGCAAGACCGAACGCGAACTTGCTGAGGCTGGCTTACAAGCCCTGAAAGATTGGATGCAGGAGATTGGTCTGCCACTCACCATCAGTGAACTCGGTGCCACTGCCGAAATGATTCCTGGCATCACGGAGACCACCGTTGTCTATCCTGCAGGATATCTGGATCTGACAAAAGAGGATATTACGGAGATATTGAAGGAAAGCATGTGATACCAACTTCTGATAAACCAAAATCAATAAAGCGCGGCTCATCACGAACCGCGCTTTTTGTATGACTGTATGTCTTGTCTATTTCGCCAGTTGCTTCTTGCCGTTTTGGATGTAGAGGTGAACAAAGGGTTGCTTATCGCCCCTGTTACATCAAGAAATCATGCGCTAAGTGTTAAATAAGCATAATACTTGGCAAAAACATTGTACTATGTATTGCAAGGTACTCATATTTTACCTATCTTTGCAGCCGGAATCATTTAATACGCAAGCAAATGAATATCGAGAATGCCAAGTCACAGATGCGGAAAGGGATGCTGGAGTACTGCGTGTTGCTGCTCCTGAAGCACCGTCCTTCGTATGCCAGTGACATTATCCAACAACTGAAGAAAGCGGAACTGCTCGTGGTGGAGGGTACGCTCTACCCGCTGCTTACCCGCCTGAAGAACGACGGACTGCTGCAATACGAGTGGCAGGAATCAACGCAGGGTCCTCCCCGCAAGTACTATGCCCTCAGTCCTGAGGGTGAAAAGTTCCTCGAAGGCCTCGACGGTGCCTGGACGGAACTCGCCAACACCATTAATTATCTTAAGAACATCACACCACAATTGTTAGAGGTGAAAAGGTGAAAAAGTGAAAAGGTAAAAAAGTAAAAAAGCTAAATAAGTAAAGATATGAAAAAGAATATCACCATAAATTTGTGCGGGCGACTCTTCCAGATCGATGAGGATGCCTATGAAATGCTGCAGGAATATATCGAGTCGCTCCGTTCCTCATTCGGGAAGCAAGAAGGCTGCGATGAAATCGTCAACGACATCGAGGCCCGCATCGCGGAGCTGTTTGCAGAACTGAACCAACAGGGTGTCGAGGCCATTACCATCGATCACGTGAAGGACATCATCACCCGCATCGGTAAACCTGAGGAACTGACAGACAACGAGGGAACTGATAGCGGGAGAAAGGACGGACATAAGTATGAGTCTTTCCGCTCGGCTGCCCAGGATATATGTGATAATGTACGCGCAAGGACTGCCGGTAAGAAACTCTACCGTAACCCTAATGACAAGATGGTGGCAGGTGTGCTTTCTGGTCTGGCTGCCTACACGAATTCAGATGCTGTATGGTGGCGACTGCTGACCGTGCTGCTCGTGTTGTTCTATGGTGTGGGCATCATTGCCTACATCGTGATGGCCATTGTCGTGCCTGAAGCGAAGACGCCAGAACAACTGTTGCAGATGGAAGGCAAGGAAGTGACGCCGCAGAATCTGGCGGACGTTGTGGTAGAGAACAAGCAGACGGCTCGACCCAACCGTGGATGCCTGGGTACGCTCTTGTTCGTGTTGTTCTCAATCGTCGCTGCCTTCTTCGTGGTCATCGCCTCGATAGTAGGAGTGGGGCTGTTGATTTCCCTGTTGCTCGTCATCGTGTCACTTGTCATTGTCTTTACCGTTCCTTCGGCAACCCACGTGAGCCTGCCCTTCGACATCGAGTATCTGAATCTGGGCGAACTGATCAACATCCACCCCTGGATAGTCATAACCTTCATCGTCGGTGTGCTGCTCGCCCTCTCCATACCTATCTATGCCATCGGCCACATGCTGTTCTCCAGGGCTGGCAAGGTGCAACCCATGGGCATCGGACAGCGCATCCTGTGGATCGTGCTGTGGGTGGCGTCGCTGTGCTGTCTGTTCCCTGCACTCATCTGGATTCAGCAGCAGGAGAAAACGCATTATAATGTAGAAATGGAGGAGATTTATTCCTATCAAGGTGTGACGATGAGCCATCAGGACAAGCGTTTCCTGCGCAAGGGCGGCTGGGACCTGATCAAGGCGGAGAACTGCGACCATTATACTTACAGCGGATATTATAACGGCAATCACAATGTGCGCTTCCTGGATGTCTATAATGAGAATTGTGAGCAAGTGTTTCAGGCAGAGCGCAAAGAGGCCGTCGAGCCTGGCGTATATCGTCTGGACTGTGCAGTCAGAGCGGAAGGTCCCGGCCCCTGCGTATATGCTATCGGCGACAGCACGATGCTCAAGTCCATCCCTGTTTATGAGCAGCCCCAAAACGGTGTGCCTGATATGGGTTGGTTCGACATCAGCATCGACAACATCGTGGTCACTGGCAGCTCCATAGCCTACGGCCTTTCTTCCGATGAAGACTTCACGGGCCAGCCCTGCCGCGCCCAGTGGTTCTCTGCCACAGACTTCAAACTCACCCGTACCGGTGATTTGCCGAAGCCGAATCAACAAAAGAAATAAAAAAGTCAGTTATTCACGTCTGTGGATTCGACGGACGTGGTCTTCTGGTAACTGGCTTTTTCCAGATCGACGGTGATGGCAGGCAGCACGGCGGCATCATCACAGGTGACGGCGGTACCCTGATTATACAGATAGCCGAAGTCACAGACATAGGTGATGCTGCTGGATGTATAGCCGCTGGTGCGCATGAACCAGAAGGAGTTGCCACGATAGCCCTCGACGGATGACCACCAGGCACCACGACACTTGGCATAGAGCGTAGAGCGGAAACGGCGGGCGGAATCGTCGATGCCGCTACCTGCATAGAAGCCATAGTCGGAAGCCAACGAAGAGGCAAAAACCTCGTTGTTTGAGAGGATGAACACATAGTCCTGCGTGTCAGGCCCGCAGTCGGTACCGTAGTGAGGGTTTGCAGGATTCTTGACGTTGGTAGTTTCGATGGCCGCGCGTTCCTCGTCAGAGAAGGCACGGGTGTAGAACTCATCGTTAAGCCATTGGCGTAAGTGGCTCCCGCTCCAATTCACGGCTTCTTCCTTATCGTGGAAAGGACAGGTGTCGGGCATGCGGTCGGCCAGCAGCACAGCCTTGGTGCCGCTGATTTTCAGAATGCGCCACTTCACGGGGGCGTAGGCAAAATAGTGCCAGGCATCGGGGTCGGCCCATCGGTAATGCTGCTCTCTGTTTGTGGAACAGGTGACAGCACCAGAACCGTTCAGTCGTCGATAGCGCGTACCGTTGATTTCCGTATCGTCATCCGTCCATTGGGCATTCTCCAGTTGACTGAAGAGAGCGGCATCTACAATCACGTCGCCTTGGGCCAAAGCATAATCATCCACAGCATCACAACTACCGCTGACCACCTCGTTGGCAGGGTATGAGCCAAACAAGATACAATCCCACCGCGTGAAGTGAATCATGAGACTGGGATTCTCTACCCAAGGACTGTGTAGGTCCTTATACGCATCGCCAGTATATCGTTCCTCACAGGGAGAGTCGCTGCCGCCCTCGTCGTCTTTGCTGCACGACGTGGTCACAGCTACCAGCATCAGAAGCCATAAGAGGCAGGCGTATATCTTTGTTTTGTTGTCCATAGCTTACTGGATAATATCGGTGGAATAGACGGGGGATGCCGGCTGATAGTCGGCTTTCGAGAGATTGAGCGTGATGGCCGGTAAGACGGCAGAATCGTTGCAGGTGACCACAATACCTCGGTTGTAGGTGTCACCCGTTTCGCCGACATACACAACGTTGGCCTTCGTATAACCCACGGTGCGCATGAACCAGAAGGAGACACCTCGGTATTTATCCACTGGCGACCACCAGGCACCACGACACTTGGCATAGAGCGTTGAGCGGAAACGGCGGGCAGGATCGTTGCCGTAGTCTATGTCGGAGAAGCCGTACTCCACAGCTAAGGGCGACGAGAAGGTCTCGCTTTCTGAAAGGACGAATACGCGGTCCTTGGTGTCAGGCCCACAGTCAGTGCTGAAATAGTAGTTGGGGTCGTTCTTGACATCCGTCTCCTCAATGGCGGCAATTTCCGCCTCTGTAAAGGCGCGGCTCATAAACTCGCTATTCAACCAGCGGCGCAGTGAACAGTCACTCCAACTGGTATCGATATAGGTGTCGTTGAAGGGGCAGGTGTCGGGCATGCGGTCGGCTAACAGCACGGCTTTGTCGCCTGTCTGTTTAAGGATGCGCCATTTGATGGGGGCGTAGGCAAAGTAGTGCCAGGCATCAGCGTCAGTCCAACGGTAATGCTGTGGGCTGTTGTTGGAATAGCTCACGGCACCTGCGGCGTTCAGCCTGTGGTAGCGCTTACCGTCTATCTCCGTATCGTCGTCAGTCCATTGGGCATTCTCCAGTTGACTGAAGAGTGTGGCATTTACAATCACATCGCCTTCCACCAATGCATAGTCATCCACAGCATCAAAGGTGCCGCTGACGACCTCGTTGGCAGGGTATGAACCAAACAGGATACACTCCCAGCGCGTGACATCCTGGGGCGGCTGGTCGTCGTCCGTATCGTCCTTGCTACAAGCTGTCAGCCATACAGCAAAGAGCGAAAGGACTGCAAATCTGATGTATTTTTTTATCATTTATCTTGAATACTTGTTTATTTCCCCTTCCTAAATTCCCTCGGGTTCACTCCTTTCATCCTATTGAAGAAACGGGTGAAGGTGGTGACTTCTGCGAAATGAAGTTGGTCGGAGATCTGGGTGATGCTTAATGAAGTCTGACGTAGGAGAAACACGGCTTCCATTAGGAGCATCTGGTTAATGTAGTCAACGACGGTGCGGCCTCCTGACACCTGACGGACGACGCGAGAGAGATAAGTGGTGGTGATGCAGAGTTCCGAGGCATAGAAACCGATGTCGTGGTGCTCTTCGAAATGCTGGTGCAACAGCCCGAGGAATCCGAGAAAGATTTCTTCGACGCGCTTGGGAAAACGGTGCTCGCGGATGCTGTGCTGCTGGACGGTGGAGAGGTCGGTGAGGAAGAGGTTATAGAGCATCCGCAGACTGTCGTTGGCCAGGGGAAGCCCCATCTGCTGATAGTGAATCATCATCTGCATCAGTTCGCGCAGACGGCGAAAGTCATCAGCCTTCAACGGGAGTATGGGCGAGGTGAGTTCTACCACCGTGAAGTAGGCTGTGCGGATGGCGTCGCGCACCGTGGGCAGGCTGAGCGTGAAGTGCTCGTCGCCCAGCAGGCAGATGCCGCTGTAGTCGCTGGAGGACGAGAGGATGGTTATCTCGAAGCCGGGCGAATAGGTATAGAGGTCGCCCTTGTGCAGCGTCAGTTCGCTATTATTATATAATATGGTAAGCCAGCCTCGCGTGACAATCGTATAGATATAGCAAGACAAGAAGCCGTGCGTCTCGTTCGCGCCGAATGACCACTCCGCGTTAGTCTCCAGACAGATAACGTTTCCATCCCACTCACCTTCGGGAAAAGGTAGGTTTTTCAGTTGCCAAAATTCTTTCAAGCTGTACATAATGTCACTATTTCGCTGCAAAGATACAACAAAAAAATGAATTTGTTTCGTTTTGGTCGGTTTTTGTTTCGTTTGGGCTTGCAATCGGATGAAAAATATGTCGTAACTTTGCACCCAGATAACAAATAACATTAATATTCACTTTAAAACAATTCAGATTATGGACAAGCAGAAATCAATCGAAGCATTACAGTTCTTCGTAACAGGCCTCTCAGAGGGCGCATTCGTACACAAGGTACAGGGACAGATTTTCAAGGCTCATGGCTTTACAAAGCTGGGCGAGAAGTACATCGGCCACTACACGGAGGAGATGGAATGGGTGGAGAAGTTCATCGACCGCATCCTCGACCTGGGCGGCGAGGTGAAGGTG
>ONCZ01000022.1 GCA_900316445.1 uncultured Prevotellaceae bacterium
CATCGGGCCGTTGCTGAAGCAGCATTGTGAGGATACGCAACTCTATTTACAACACGATATTTCCCTCTCACAACTCGCCACATTGATTGGCATCAACCGTTCCTACCTCAGCAAGCACTTTGCCTTGCAGGGAATCACGTACAATGCGTACATCAACGGTTTGCGCATCCAGCACTTCATTAATCTCTACTATGAGGCAGCCGCAACCCATCAACCGGTAAGCGCCCAGCAACTGGCTTACCAGAGTGGCTTTCGTAATTACAAAACATTCAATGCTGCCTTCAAGAAGATTATGGAAATGACTGCAAAAGAGTGGATGCAGCAGGTAAAATCGTAAAAATCATTCCAAAATCGTAAAAACTTGCTGGTTATTGCCCTTTGACTGTTGTGATTTCAAAGGGGATTAACTAAATTTGCACAATAAAACAGTTTTCCAAGAACTATATTATTGTCTAACAAAAAAATGTAATTATGAGAACTTTTAAAATGTGGATGCTTGCCGCCATCCTGATTTGCGGCACAAGTGTATTCATGGCGTGCTCGTCGAACGAAGACGCCCCGGTTCCTAAAGATCCCGAGAGTGAGAAATCCGATGTTGTCGATTACAGCGACAAGAACAACTGGATGAGGCAGCCCGAAGCAACAAAGGATGTTGATGCCTTTTTTGTCTATCCCACGGAATATGACGACCCCGCTGAGGGCGCACCGAAATTTGCTCCCATCGATGAACCAGCCATGAGAATACCGGCGGAATTTGCCTACCTCAAGATTGCTACAGCTTTTGAGGATTGTGCCAATGTTTTCGCTCCTTATTATAGACAGGGCAATATGTCATATCTGGGCAAAATTACTGCCGAAGAACGTAACGCAGCCTTCAACAGCATTCCGAAGTCAGATGTCTTAGCTGCCATCGACTACTATTTTGAGCACCTGAATGGTGGACGTCCCTTCATTCTCGTAGGACATTCTCAGGGTTCAATCATGCAGAGTTTTGTGCTCTCAGAATACATGAAGGCACATCCAGAGTATCTGAAGCGAATGATTGCTGCATACGTGGTTGGCTATTCGATCACCGAGGATTATCTCAAAGCCAATCCTCACCTGAAATTTGCAGAGGGGGCCGACGATACCGGTGTCATCATATCGTATAATACCGAGGGAGAAGGAAACGGGAACAATATTGTTGTCCTGCCAGGTGCCATTAGCATCAATCCGATCAACTGGAAGCGCGATGAGACCTATGCTTCAGCAGAGGAAAGCCTGGGCGGCCGCGTCTTCAACATGGAAACCTTGGATTTTGAGAAAGTGCCTAACGCAGCAGATGCAAAGATCGACCTGAAAAGAGGCGTTGTCATTACTACGACCACGGCCGTAGAACCTGAAGGTGCTTCCAGTCCTTTCGGCGCTGTCAGCTTCCACGAGAACGACTATCCCCTATATTACTATAACATCAAGGCCAATGCAGCCGCGAGAGTTGCAGCTTATCAAAGCAAATAATAACTAGCGGACAAGGCTTTAAATGATGAAATTATTAACGACCGTCGTAGCCATAACCTTGGTAGGTATGACAGACGCTGCACGTACACAGAGTGCCTGGAACGTTGTGAACGTGGCCCGCGGCACAGGGACTTATTGAGCGTAAGGATGGTTCTTTTGTCACATCGTGTAATAAAAGAACTGTGTTATGAAAACCGGGCGTTGTATGGCATCCGGTTTTCTTATCTTATTGAAGCAATGGCCTTGTCTAATATCTCTTTGATGAACTCGTCAGCATCCAAGTTCCAGGACTGGCAGAATGTGATATACTCTTTCTGAGCCTTCAAGGTCTCGGCATAGTCTGTTATGGCTGAGACCACTTGTTTTCGATATTCTTCCAAACCTTGCTGTTCTTTGACAGGAAGGAAGGTCTTGGCTGCTTGCATCATATCGGTGTAGATGCCTTCACGTTGTTTTTTTATCACATTCATACTATGACATATTATAAACTAGAATAACAAAGAAGGGTATGACCCTCGTACCAATCAGAACCAGGCTTGCAACGGCCTCAGAATAGATGATAGAAGTCCACACCCTATACGGGTGCTGCTTTATCTCTATTCTGGAAGTCTTGTTGCAATTCGGTTCCGATAGAGTAAGCAACATCAAATGTTGTTTCCACGAAAATATGGTCTAATGACCGCTGCAAAGTTAAACAAATAATTCTAAATAACAACTAAAAACGTAAGAAATTTATGAAAACCGATCAAGAAATTGAAGAATACCTGGGGACTCGCGATTGTTTGCGCAATGAGAGTCCCCTTACTATCTGGTGTACGCAGAAGATCCTCCTGCTTATGAAAAGAAACCAAGAACTATTCGAAGACTCAACAATTAAGGCAGAATTAAGCAGCATCGGAATGACGATCCTACAGATGATAAGAGAGGATAAAAGACATGCGATGGAAAAGCTCGTCTGTCATCTGGAAAGCCTTTCACAATCAGTTACTAATGAAAAGCTCTTCTTTGACCTTAAACAAACTCCCAAAAAGAAGATCTATCGTATCCTGGCGCAGATTGTGCCATATATGGAAGATGACCAACAGATGCTGTATTCCTATTTCTGTGACCATAGCAATCTGGACATACAACCTGCATCCCTGAAGAACTCTGTTTATTACTGGATGAAGAAGAAAGTACAAAAGTCGTACAAATGAAGTACAAAAACAGAACTCCAACCAACAATCATTATCCGTACCTTTGCACCGTCAATTGAGAATATAGTCTTACTAAAATTTTAACGATTATGAAAATTGAAACAAAGGAAGTATTGAAGGTGTTCCTACCGATATTGCAGGACATCTTGAAAAAGATTTTTAAAAGACAACGAATTAAAACGAATTAAACGAATTTAAATTTTTGAGATTATGCAAATGTTAGTAACATGTACGGCACAGGAGCCGTTGGTCATCGTAGAGAATAAAGAGGGTGGCCAGAACAGAGAACCACTGAAGAAAAAGGTCTTTTTCTTCAAGAACGAACAGAACGAGTTTTATGCCGAGGCGATCGGTGCCTTTGCAGAAAGGCTGGAAAAGAATCCGCTATTGGCAAGTACGCTCTATCAGGTGGATGTCACCGTCAGCCTCGCAAGTTGGGAGAGCGACAGGACGCATGAACGGGTGTATAAGAATCAGATCCGTCTGAACAAAGTCAACAAAGTAAACTTCGAGGGCGTATGAAAGAGAATGAAGATTCGAAGAATGTCATTCCGTGGGCAGAGGAACCTCAGGAGGGCGAGTGCGCAGGCGCTCGCCCGAGGAGGAAGCCGGATTTCACCAAGAGGGGGAAGTTCAAGGGATGGAATGAAGAGGGGCACTAT
The DNA here is from genome assembly GCA_900316445.1 of uncultured Prevotellaceae bacterium. Taxonomy (GTDB): domain Bacteria; phylum Bacteroidota; class Bacteroidia; order Bacteroidales; family Bacteroidaceae; genus Prevotella. The sequence goes on from ONCZ01000022.1 coordinate 3,356, forward strand.
GAGTTTACGGAGTATAACGACCGGCCGGACATGATTCCGGAGGTGATCCATAAAGGAAAGTGCGTGACCGTGACGAAGACTCAGGGTGAGAAGGATTCGAGTATCATCGTGAGGGCGAAGGTGAATGCCGACCTGCCGGATCCCATCGGCACGGCAATCGGGATGATGGCTAGAGAACTGAAGGACAAGGTGAAGAAGGAACCGAAGTTTACGCCTTCCGGACTGCTGTTTGACAGCGAGGAACTGAAAGTGTGGCAGAATAAGGCCAGGAAGAAACTGGACATCCATATCCAGCTGGACTTGAAGAACCCGCAGATCATGCTGATTCAGCTGCAGGAACTGCAGACGGATATCTACAAAACGATCAACAAGAGCTTCCTTTACAAGTAAGAATTTAAAAATTAAAAGATTAAAAAATTAAAATGGCGAGATTTAAGAAACCATCGAAATATACGAGCCTGCGTTGTCACATCTATAGGGGCGACCCGGGATTGGCTAACATATCCTTCTCGAAGGTGAGGAGCCTCAGGGAGGGAATTGACCTGCTGGCTACACATCTGATGAATGTGCTGGTGTTCGACACGGACAGCATCATGCTGGACAGACTGGTGGGGAAGGTGTACCTGATGTGGATGGCTGAGCGCAAAGCGCGGGGCAAGACGCAGTTTGACATCGACCAGTTCGCTGAGGATGTGAGGCTGGGTGTAGTGGCGTCGTTCCAGAAGGCTCTGGGAAAGGAACTGAGAGAACCGAATCCGGAGGATATGGAGTATGTGATTGAGGACTGATGATTTTGTTTACAGTTTACGGTTTACAGTTTACAGATGATATGACTGGAGGCTGTGGAACCGCAGAGGTAATCAACTGTAAACCGTAAACTGTAAACCGTAAACTTTTAAAAAAAGATTATGGCAGTATGTATTGAATTAAAAAGATGGTCGGCGACGACGAGGATAGAAAGGCTCGACGACCTGATAGCTGTGTTCAGGACACAGGATGTGGCGCAGACGATCGGGGAGATCAGAAAGATTGCTCCGCTCTGGTGGGCTGCGAAACAGCGAGGAGACAAGTATAACGAGAAGAAGTATAAGGGGGAGATGGGCAAGCTGAAGAAAGACCTGCCCGGGGTGTGCTTCAGCGCATCTACGTTTACGCCCCATGAGTGGGAGGACAGCAAGGGCAACAAGAAACCGAAGGACACGTGGCGGCATCAGCAGTTTGCCGTGATGAACGGCCTGTTTATGGTGGACCTCGACGAGGTGGAAGATCCCAGGGCGCTGTGGGGACAGCTGGTGGAGAAGGGCGTGATGGACTGGAAGCCGTTTTTCGTGTTCGTCTCGCCGTCGGGCTACGGCCTGAAGATCGTGATGCCCTGCTCTCTGGAGAGGGGCAGCCTCTATCAGAACCAGAAGGCGTTTGCGGATGCCTTCGGCGTGGGCGTCGCCCTGGATGAGAAGTGCAAGGACGCCTCAAGGCTCTCGTTCGTATCAGGAAGTGAAGATATCCTGTTGTTTGACCCAAAAGTGACCAGTTATGAAGATGAAGACTATGTTGCTCGTTGGAACGGGCGTTATAATGACGGTAGTGCCGATGTTGATCTATTTCCTGACATGGTGCGCCCTACTACTGCTCCAGGCGGCGCTGAGGTGGCTGAGCCCGAGCTTGGAGCGTGGATTAATGCTCAGCTTTCTGCTATTCGAGAGCATCGTGAGCTCGAAGTCGATGGCGGAATTGAGGGACAAGATTATGACGGAATCCTTGTGAGGGATATCGTCGGCCTCTACTTCGAGCGAGTGACCGCCAAGATGAAGAGCCGCCACGACACGATGCTGAAGGCGGCAGGCGACCTGCGCCATGTGTGTGACAACACGCCCAGGGTGGTGTATTACTATCTGCTGCGGCAGGGATTCGTGCAGGAACAGGTGCTCGAGGGCAGGGACATCGCCAGGACCATCAACGATGGGCTGAACTGGAAGTACACCACGAAGATGCCCGAGGTGCTGGGCAAGGCCATTAAGGAACTGTCGGTGAAAAGCCGTCGTGAGGAGGGGGCTGCGTTCAACGACAATGACATGTATAGGCAGCTGTGTGATTATGGCACCCAGTTAGGAAAGTTGTCACGTTATTACCCGTGTATGCCCGAACTGTTCAGGCTTACGACAGAGGTCAGCGAGCGCCCGGCCTTCCTGATGGCTGCGGCCTGCATGCTCGGTACGCTGGCCACGAGATGTTATTACTATCATTACTGGCGCCCGCAGATATTGCAACGCTTGAATTATCAGGTGTATATCGTGGCGCTGCCCGGACAGGGTAAGGGAGGTATTGACGTGATGAACACGATCCTGACACAGCCGCTGAAAGACAATGACGAACCTCAGTTCAAGGTGCTCAACGACTACAAGCGCAAGAGTTTGTCGATGAGCAACTCGTCAGAGAAAGCCAAGAACGAGGCCAATAAGAAAGAGCTGATAGAGAAGCCTCAGACCACCATCCGAACCTATGGCGCCAACTCGACCAACGGCGCGATGATCGAGGACATGGAGAACAATGCCGTGGAGGTGGATGGCCACATGCTCCATCTGCACATGTACTCATTTGACACGGAGATGGACAGCGTGAGGACGCTTAACAAGTTGGAGTATCGGGATAAGCAGTCGTGGGAACTGAAGGCGTTCCATAACGAGGTGATCAACCAGCAGTTTAAGAACAACAACTCCATCACAGGTTTCTTCAACGTGTTTTGGAACTTCATCTATACGGGCACGCCTACGGCCCTTTACCGGAAGATCACCAAACACAACTTCGGCAGCGGCCTTTCCACCCGTATGGCTGTGATTCCGCTGGGTGCCGACCTCTTCGGATTCAGTGGGTATAACAACACCATCGAAGTGGCCAGAAAGGATGCGAGTACACTCTCTATGTGGGCATACCGGCTTGACAAGGCTCAAGGGAAACTGCCTCTTGAGGACATTGTGCGTGCTACCTTTGACTGGGGACGTGAGAAGATGGATGCCGCAAGAATGGAGAAAGACGGAGAGACGGCCTTCCTCATCAAGCGCGTGTCGTACTATGGCATACACGGGGCGGCACCGTACATCCTGATGCGCCACTGGGACGAGTGGATGGCGAATCATACGTTCAAAACGGATGAGAAAGACAAGGAACTCTGTCTGCTGTTCACGGAACTGCAGCTGTTCTGTCAGAGACTCTTCTTCGGTAAACTTACTCAGGACTACCTCAAGGACTCCATGTCGCTTGTAGAGGAACAAAGTCATGATGCAGAGAATGAGAAGTTGATGGAGAAATGGAGAAAGCTGCCCGATGAGTTCAAACTGACTGATGTCGTGAATCAGCTTGGTATTAAGAATGCTTACGCCCGGCAGGTCTGTGCAAAAATGCTTAAAGCCGGTCTCGTAGAAACCGGCAATTCCAAGCCAAGAATATATAAAAAGGTTAAGAAAGAAAAAGCCGGGTCATAAGGCCCGGTTTTTTAGTAGTTAGTTTTTTAGTTCGTAAGTTTGTAAGTTTGTAAGTTTTCGGGATTTTGTTTGGATTTCTGCTCGCTTTTTCGTAATTTTGTCCCCGAAAAGAAATCAGTAATAACAATAGCTAAATTTTGATATGAAGAAAACTAACAGACAAACCCGGTGGCGCCGCATTGTTGGCGCAACACTTTTCTTTCTACAAGTGTCGCTGGTGGCTGGCTTTGCACAGACAAAGCCCTCGCAGCAGGAGATCGTCAGCCCCGACGGGCGGATGAACGTGACGGTGACAGTGGCTGAAGGCGGCTGTCCGAAGTATGAAGTGAAGCTCGACGGACAGGTGTATGTCCAGCCCTCGCCGTTAGGCCTGAAGATGAACTTCGACGACCTGACGCAGGGGCTGACGCTGAAGGCGTGCGACGTGAGTAAGTTTGAGGATGAGTATTGTCTGAAGACCACGAAGCAGAGTCATGTGAAGGTAGTGGCGACGGAGGGTGTCTGCCGTTTCGAGAAGGACGGTCGCGAGGCTCTGGACGTGATCTTCCGCGTGACGAGCCGCGACGTGGCGTTCCGCTATAAGGTGTACCCGAAGAAGGTGCGCGGCGGCGAGACGATGTCGGGCGTGGTGGAGAGTGAGGCCAGTGGCTATGTGTTGCCCGAAGGGACAACGACGTTCCTCTGTCCGCAGATGAAACCGATGACGGGCTTTGCCAGGACGGCCCCGAGCTATGAGACGGGCTATACGCCGGACGATGCGATGGGGAAGAATGGCTGGGGGTTCGGATATACGTTCCCTTGTCTGTTTAAGTTGAAGGCGGAGAAGACGAAGGCTGATCAGACCACCCCTAACCCCTCCTACTCAGGAGGGGAAAGCGGCGGCTGGGTGCTGATCTCGGAGACGGGGACAGACGGAGGCTATGTAGGATGCAGGCTCGTGAACGAGAAGGATAATACCTATAAAATAGGGTTCCCGTTGGCAGAGGAGATGAACGGCACTGGGGCTGTGACGCCGCTGGTGGCGCTGCCGGCCATGACGCCGTGGCGGACGATCACAATCGGTAAGACGCTGGCGCCCATCGTGGAGACGACGATTGCGAACGACCTGGTGAAGCCGAAGTACGAGGCGAAGAAAGATTACACGTACGGCAAGGGCTCGTGGTCGTGGATCATCGGCATGGATCCCAGTTGTAATTTCGACGAGCAGAAACGGTATATCGACTTCTCTGCCGCCATGGGCTATCGCAGCGTGCTCGTGGATGCTCTCTGGGATACGCAGATCGGCTATGAGAAAATGGAGGAACTGGCCCGATACGGACGGGAGAAGGGCGTAGGCCTGTTCTTGTGGTATAACTCGAACGGCACGTGGAACGATGCCCCGCAGGGACCTCGCGGCAAGATGGATAAGTCGGGACCGAGAAGGAAGGAGATGGCATGGATGCAGAAGAACGGCATCCTGGGCATCAAGGTGGACTTCTTCGGCGGCGACAAGCAGCAGATGATGCAGCTGTATGAGGATATCCTGACCGATGCCAACGACTTCGGCATCCAGGTGATCTTCCACGGCTGTACGCTGCCCAGGGGCTGGGAGCGGATGTACCCGAACTTCGTGGCTGCCGAGGCGGTGCTGGCATCGGAGAACCTGCACTTCGGACAGGGCGCCTGCGATGCGGAGGCGTTTAATGCCTGTCTGCATCCGTTTATCCGCAATGCCGTGGGATCGATGGATTTCGGCGGCTCGGCACTCAATAAGCGTTATAGTGCAGACAATCAGCATGGCACAGTAAGACGGACGAGCGATGTGTTTGCGATGGCGACGGCCGTGCTGTTCCAGAGCAGCGTGCAGCATTTTGCCTTAGCACCCAACAATCTGGAGGATGCACCGGCATGGGCTATCCAGTTTATGAAGGACGTGCCTACGACGTGGGATGAGACCAAGTTTATCGACGGCTATCCCGGGAAGTATGTCATCCTCGCCCGTCGCAGCGGAGACAAGTGGTATATCGCCGGTGTCACTTCAGACAAGACACCGCTGAAGGAGAAGATTTTATCCTCATTCCTCGTTCCTCATTCCTCGTTCCTCGAATACTCCGACTCGGATGCGATTGTGATGGTGGCGGAGGCAAAGCAGCCGTTGCTGAGGACGCATGTGGAGACAGGCGATGTGGAGGGTGTGCTGGAAGGGGGACTGGCTGTGTATAAGGCCATTCCGTATGCAGCGCCGCCGGTGGGGAACCTGAGATGGAAGGCCCCGCAGCCTGCCAAGGCATGGAAAGGTGTGAGAAAGTGCGACACGTTCGGCCCGATGCCTCCGCAGCCCACGAGACCCGGAAGGACGGCAGACATGATGAGCGAGGACTGCCTGTACTTAGGCATTGCCACACCGGCGAAGTCGGCGAACGAGAAACTGCCCGTGATGGTATGGATTCACGGCGGCGGCTTCCAGACGGAGCACTATGCCGGCGATCTGTGGAGCCTGCTGGCCCAGCGCGGCGTGGTGATCGTGAGCGTGGAGTACAGGACGGGTGCGCTGGGATTCATGGCCCATCCTGAGTTGGCGAAGGAGAATCCTGAAGGTCACTCAGGCAACTACGGCATCCTCGACCAGATCTATGCCCTGGAGTGGGTGCAGCGGAATATCGCTAACTTCGGCGGCGATCCTTCGAAGGTGACGATCTTCGGCGAGAGCGCCGGAGCGATCAGCTGCAGCATGCTTTGTGCCTCGCCCTTGGCCAAGGGCCTGTTCCACGGCTGTATCAGTCAGAGCGGCGGCTCGTTTGCTCCCTGGAGTGATGCCCCGCGCAGCATCGGCCTGGATGCCTCGCAGAAGGGTGCCGAGCAGCAGGGACTGGCTTTCCAGAAGCATCTGAAGAAGAAATCGCTGAAGGAGTTGCGTGCGATGGATGCGATGGCGCTGTGCGACGGCAATGTGGGTTTCGGCGGGTTCTGGCCCTGCGTGGACGGCTATGTGATCTGCGACGATCTGTATAGGCTCTATGAGCGTGGGGAGTATAATGATGTGCCGGTGATCGTGATGACGAACTCCGACGAGGGTGCGCTGTTCACGCCGCCCACAGTAAAGGCTGAGGACTATCAGAAGAATGCCAGCCGGATGTTCGGCGATATGGCCGAGGAGGCGCTGAAGGTGTATCCCGCCAATACCGATGAGGAGGCCTGGCACGCCAATGGCGACTCTTTCCGCGATCTCGGTTTCGCATGGCCGTCGTATGCCTGGGTGAAGCTGCAGTCACAGACGGGTAAGAGCCCGGCCTACGCTGCGTATCTCGATCAGCCGTCGAAGATGAGCTTCTCGCAGAATCCGCTTCGTAGGGGTGTGGCCCATGCCGATGATATTATGTATCTGAACGGGATGTTCCTGAATCAGCCGGATAAGTTCCCGGCAGAGGCAGCCGTGTCGGAGATGATGCAGCAGTACTGGGTGAACTTCGCCAAGACGGGTAATCCGAATGGCAAGGGACTGCCGTACTGGCCGTCGTTCGATGAGGCTCAGCCCACGACGATGCAGTTCCGCAATGGTGCGTCGCTCATTATGCGGCCGAATAGTGAGCAGATTGACTTTATCGACCGCCTCATGAAGGCGAAGCGGGAAGCGACAGAAAGCATTAGAGGAAAGAGGTAACCGTTTCTCCCCCTGAGTAGGGGGAGCCAGAGGGGGTCTGAGCAAAGGCAGATTCGAGGGCAGGACTTGAGGCTGATCAGACCACCCCTGGCCCCTCCTACTCAGGAGGGGAAGAAATCACATGAGGGGTAGCCGGATGATGAAACGGCTACCTTTTTCGTAGGTGGTGTCGAGCGACAGTTCGCCGCCCATCAGACGGATGTAGTGACGACAAAGATACAGTCCCAGGCCGAGACCCTCGGAGAAGGGACTGTGCTTGAAGAAATGATTGAAGATGCGCAGGCGTTCCTCTGGTGGAATGCCGGGGCCTTCGTCTTCGATGGCGAAGTTGACGGTGCCAGGCGTCTCATAGACCGTGAGTTTCACCGTTCCGTCGGGGGCGAACTTCTTCGCGTTGAAGAGCAGCTCGTGTAATATATAAATAAGGCGTTTTTCGTGAGTGCGTATCTGTATGTCGTCGTCGAGGGCGGTCTCGAAGATGACGGTGTCGTCTTTGCCGGGCGTGAAGCGGTGGAGGGCGTCGATGGCCTTGCTGGCCACGGCGTTGCAGCTCACAATGTCGTTGTATTCCAGTTTCTGCCCTTTCTCGAGCCACGTGGCATCGTAGAGCATATAGGCCATCCGTCGCAGGGAGAAGGCGTTCTTCTGCATCATGGCCATGATGTGTGCTTTCTCACGCACCGTCAGGTCGGAGTTGTTCTTGAGCACCACGTTGAGGAATCCCTGGATGATGTTCAAAGGCGTGCGTATCTGGTGTGACACATCCTGCAGGAAGGCTTTCTTCTCGAGGCGGGCCTTCTGGGCAAGTTCGTTCAGACGCTGCAGTTCCCGGTTGCGTTCTTCGGCCCGTTCATTGGCCTGTTGCAGTTGTCCGATCTGTTCTGCCAAAGACTCCTGCATGGTGGAGAAGCTGTTCTGCAGCTGACCCACGAGATCCGTCCGTCGGGTGCGGGCCATAGGTTCGCCGAAATGGCCCGAGGCGATGTACTGCGACTGGCTGACGAGCTGGTTCAGCGGTGACACGAAGCGGGCGATACTGCGCATGAAGAAGATGAGCAGCAGGATGATCCCGATGGCCAGCACGGTGAAGATGATGTATCCCAGCCGTTTGTAACTGCCCAGGATGTCGCGCTCGGGACAGATGAGGGAGATTTGCCATCCCGTCTGATGCAGGGTCTTCTGGAACACGTAGCAGGGTTCGCCGCTGATGTCAGGCAGACGGTCGTCGCGTCCCAGTATGGTGCAGTAGGAGTGGGGGTAGGGTTTATTCTCGTCAATGGTCTTCGAGAGCCATGTCTGCGAGAGGTCGGTGGAGATGACGCCGATGAAGCGGCCCGTCTTGTCGGTGAGGGGGATGCTGTAGGAGACGATGATGTCGTCATTGGAGAGCGTGCCGGCGTTGTAATCGTTGTAAGGGTCGATCCAGCAGGGCCTCTGCTGTTCCTTGGGCGTGCGATACCACACCTTGGAGTAGTAGTCGTAGTCGCCCTCGCGCTGGGTGATGATGCTGTCGCCCTTTCTGACGGTGTAGGCTGAGAAGCGTCCTATGGAGGGCGGGAAGAAGTCGGGTTCCATGGTGATGGAACAGCCGTCGATGTTGGTGCTCAGTGTCACAATGCGGTGGGTGTAGGCCAGCAGACTGTCGGGTGTCTGGTCCTGATTGGCGATCCACTTGAGGTTTTCCGTGACGGCTTCAATCTCATTCAGGTAGCAGCTCACGCGCAGCGTCGCCTTGTCAAGTGCTTTCTCGGCACGCTCCAGGGCCTCCTGCTTCACGAGCTGACGGGAACGGATGTAGAGCAGTCCAACCGAGGAGATGAAGAGCAGGGCGATGAAGGCGGTGATGGTGACGCCGAGCTTCAACGAGAGGGAGTGGCGGTGGAATCCGAACGTGCTCATGCCTTGCCTCCTTCCTTCTGCGACACCTCCAGCAGCTGGTAGAGCAACTCTGTGACGACATCTGTCTCGGTGTGTATCATGTTTACCATATCCTCAGCCTCCTGCTGAGTCATCTGGCGGTAATTCTTGCGCACGTCGCCAACCACCTTCTCAATCTTGACGATGGGGTGTAGCATCTGGTCGGAGAGATTGACCAGAAATTCGTCCATTGCCCGCTCTGCCGCCTGGGCCTGATTAGATGCCTCCTGCAGTGCGGCGTTGCTGTCTTCCAGACGGGCGTTCACCTGCCGGATTTCATCGATGCGGTTGGCGATGGACTGCTGCATGGCCTTGAAGCTGTTCTGCAGCGAGCCGATCTCATCCTCGCGCCGCGTTTCGGGCACTTGGTCGTCGTAGTGGCCTTCGGAGAGTCTGCGGGCTGTCCGTGCCAGGAGTTCGAGGGGACGCACGTTACGGCTGATATAGAAGATGCAGAACAAGAGCAGCAGAATCAGTCCGACGATGGCGATGACGAGCACGGTCTGCAGCAGTCTGGTGGTGCCGCCCATGATCTCGCTCTCCGGGCAGACGATAGAGGCGATCCATCCCTTTTGGCGGAATGGCTTATAGAAGACATAACACGACTGGCCGTCGATGTCGACCTCCTTGTAGCCGCTCTCACGTGCAATCATCGATTCGACCAACAGCTCCATCTTTGTGTCGCGTTTGGCACCGTTGATCAGTTCGAACACGCTGTGGTTGTCGATCTTGGTCGTGTCGGGGTGGATGATATATCTACCCTTACGGCCAATGATTGCACAGTAGGAGTTGGGGAAGGGCTTCGTGTCTTTGACAATCCCCGAGAACCATTTGAGCGAGACATCTAGTCCGAGTACGCCCACTATATTCCGTTTGGCATCGCGGACGAGCAGGCTGAAGGTGGTGGGCTTTACATCGTATTCGCCTTGTTCATAAGGTCTCACCCAACTGTCTTCATGGTCTTCCATGGCGTGAGTGTACCAGTTCTGCTCAAGATAGGAATTGTCGTCGTAGTGATCGCTCTCGAGGACTCTCGAGTGCCGTGCAGCCTTCTCGTTGCTGGTGTCTTCCCGATAGGTGTAGATGATGAACTCCCGATGGAAGAAGGCAGTGTCCATGGCGATGGCACAACCGATGAGCATGGGGTTGTCTTCAATCATCTTGCGGCAGTCGTGGCTCAGGGCTTTGGGATCGTCGAGGTGTCGCTCCATGTTCCAACGCATCATGCGGCCAGCCACCTCCACCTTGACGAGCACATTGTCGATGGCGAGCACCGTACGGTCGAGTGTCAGCATGGCCTTTGCCACCGCCTCCTCCTTCACTGCCTGGTGGGAGAAGTGATACATGACCGAGAGTGCCGCCACTAGCAGTATGGCTACAAATGTGACGACCCATAGGCTGAGGCGGACAGACATCCTGTCGTGTAGAATCTTTAGTATCTTAGGCATTCTGAATTTTATTTTACCTTTGGCAGTTCGATGACCATCCGGCATCCCTCCGTGTAGCTCTCGTCAATGTAGACGCTGCCTCCGAGGTTCTGGATATGGCGCTTGGTCAAAGCGAGTCCGAGACCGAGGCCTTCGGAGAGGTCGTTGACCTTCGTGAACATCTCAAACATACGGTCGCTCTCCTCCTTGGGGATGCCGGGGCCTTCGTCTTGTACGATGAAACGGACCTTTGACAGGTACTCCGTCACCCTGAGCCATGCATAGCCGCCCGTGGAATAGTTGGCAGCATTGTTGAGCAGTTCACGGACACTGATCAGCAAGTAGTGGCGGTTGGTGGTGATGTAGAAGTCATCGGGCAGGTCGACGGTCAGCCTGAAGTCGAAGTTTGGATAGTTGCCACGAACCTGGTCAATGCTCTCCTGGGCCACCTCCACGCAAGATACCTCCTCTTCTTTGCTTGCATATAGCTCCAGGGTGACACCTCTGGCGGAACAGTCGGAGAGCATCAGCACCATCCGGTTGAGGAGCATGGCGTTGTGGCGCATCATGTCGGTGACGCTTCTGGCCTCTTCGTCGGGCATGAGATCCTTGGCTTCTTTCAGCACCTGCGCAAAGCCCATGATGATGTTGAGGGGCGTGCGGACCTGGTGCGACACGTTCTGGATGAACAGCGTCTTCTGCTGGCTGGAGGCTTTCGCCAGTTCACTGGTATGCACCAGTTCTTCGTTACGGCGCAAGGACTCTTCGTTCATCTGCCGGATCTCGTCCACATGGTCTTTGAGTGACTCCTGCATGGAAGCGAAGCTGTTCTGCAGTTGGGAGACGACGTCGCGTCGCGGACTGCGCGGAATCTGCTCGTCGTAGTGTCCTGCGGCAATACGCTGCAGGTTACCCGTCAGTTTATTGAGCGGAAGGATGGCATGGGCGACAGTGACGCTGCTGAACAGCAACACTAGTATGAGGCCGATGATGAAGAGGGGTGCGATGATGTAGTTCAGGCGGTTGTAACTTCTGAGGATGCTCCACTCTGGACAGACGAGGGCGAGGCTCCAGTCGGTGCCTGGCACGGCCTGATAGCTGACGAGACACTGCTCGCCATTGATCCTGACACTCATGCTGCCCGTCTTGCCGGTGGTCATCTCATGGCCCAGGGCGAAGATGTCGGCATTCTCGCGGGGGTTGGCATCGGTGTAGATGGTCTTCACGAAGAGCTGCGTGGAGTCGGGATGCACGAGATAGTTCCCATCGCTGCCTGTCATCATGAAGTACGAACCCTCGTAGGGCATCTCAGACGTGATGACCTTCGAGAGGCGTATCAACGAGAGGTCGGTGGAGATGATGCCTACGAAGTGCTTGTTCTTATTGTACAGTGGTTTGCTGTAGGAGGCAATCATGCCGTCGAGGGTGAGGGCCAGGGAGTCGCTCTCGTCGTAATAGACCACCCAGCAGGGTTTCCCCAGGAGGTGCGGCTTCTTATACCACACCTTCTCGAAATACTCGTAGGGTTCTTCGATGACGGTGGTGATGGTGTCTGCTTCACGGACGGTATAGGCGGAGAAGTTCCTGCCGTATTTCGGGAAGATGTTCGGTTCGGTGCTGATGGAACAGCCGTCGATATGTCCGTTGAGCATGACGATGCCTCGGGAGATGGCGAGGATGGAGTCCGGATCCAGATTGGCGGTCACCTCCCAGTCGTTGACGTCGGTGGCTGTTTCCACGATGTCCATAAAGCGCGTGATCTGCTGCATCGTGGTGTTCACCATACTGGCGGCGTACTTCGTTGCCTCTTTTTTCACCTTGTCCCTGGAATGGATGAAGAGGAAACCTATCGACAGGATGAAGATGGGAATGGCCATGAGCAGGATGCCCAGACTGAGCTTCCAGGAGAGCGATTGGCGGATATGTGTAATTATGTTGCGCATCTCTTTATCCATTGTCCATGATCCTTTCCGACTCTGTGATGAGTTGGTTCAACAGTGCCGTCACCTTCTCCCCCCGTTGTTGTATGCCGTCGACCAGTTGGGTGGTCTCCTTCTCTGTCTGTTTCCCGTTGGTATTGCTGAGGGTTTGCACACGTTTGCGAATACCGTCCACGGGGGCCATCATCTGGTCTGACATGTTATAGAGGAAGTTTGTCTTCATGCGTTCTGCTGCTTTGGCTTGTTCGTAGGTGGCCTGCAACTCCTCGCCTCGTTCCTTGAGCGTTGCCGACAACTGGTTCATCTCTCCCATGCGAGTGGCAAGCGACTGCTGCATCTCACGGAAGTGGTTCTGCAGACGGCCCACCTCGTCACGCCTTCTGCTGTATCGGATGGGGTTGTCATAATTCCCCTCGGCAATGTGTTGCGCCGATTGCTCCAGTTTTCTCAGCGGAAGCAGCTGGTGACGGATGTAGAATCGGCATGACAGGAGCAGCAGTGCCAGGCCGATGACGGCGATGATGAGTACGGTATAGAGCAGATGGTTGTAGTCGCCGAAGATATCTTCTTCAGGATAGATGACACCGGCACTCCATCCGAGTTTTGACATGGCACGTCCCATGACTTCCGCACGCTCAAAGGGCTTGTAGAACACATAGTAGTCCTCGCCGTCCAACTTGACATACTTGTAACCCGTCTCTCCGTTGAGCATGGCCTGTGCTGCTTCGGTCATCGAGGGATGGTCGTCTTTGGTCAGCTCGAGGATGTTCTTGTTCAGTGCAACACTGTCTGGATGGACGATGATCGTACCGTCAGGTTTCAACAACGTACAGAAGGAGTTGGGCGAGGGCTTTGCCTCGAGCAGGAGTTTCGAGATGAGTGCCAGCGACACGTCGACATCCATCACTCCCACTTTCCTTCGTCCGTCGAATACTGGCAGACGGAAGGTGGTGATGGCATTGGCATTTTTCTCTTCGGGGTTGATCCATCCAGTGAAGATGGAGTCTGTGGCGTTGGAGTCGGTATCCCACGTGATGGTGCAATCGGTGATGTAGGGTGTCGCCTCCACGAGCTTGCGGGTGTAGAGCTCCAGCTTCTCCGGCTGGTGGATATGGGACAGCAGCTTCCAGTAGATATTGCCTGACGACTGTTCCACTTTCAGCAGGATGTTGTCGATACGCTGCATCGTGGCTTCCAGAGTCTGGCCGGCATCGTGAAGGGCTTCTTCCTTCACGGCCTTACGCGAAAAGACGAAAATAATCAGCAATGCTACCAACAAGAGTGTTGCCAGCGCCGCAATGACTGTCAGACTCAGTCTGAAAGACAAGGTTTTGGTGATTATTCTAGGTAGTTTGCTCATATTCTGCCGCAAATATACGAAAAAACTTTGAATACAATGTCATAAAAGTGGAAAAATTATTAAAAATAAGATAATATACCAACATTTTTCGTATATTTGCACCCATAAAACCATAATTCGGGCAAAAAATGAACCTATTTCCCATCATTGATGCACATAGCCATCTGTGGCTTTGGCAGGATACCCATTGGGACGGAAAACCGATCCGTACCCTCACCAACGGGCGTTCTCTCTTCCTCGGCGAGGAGGTGCAGATGCTGCCTCCTTTTATGATTGACGGACGGAATACCGCCGAGGTGTTCCTTTCGAATATGAACTACGCCCAGGTGTCGGCAGCCGTCGTCGTACAGGAGTTCATCGACGGCATCCAGAACGATTACCTTGCGGAGGTCATGCAGAAGTATTCAGACCGTTTCTTCGTCTTCGGCATGGTCGACTATCTGCACGATGGTTTCTTTGCCCAGGCACAGGCGTTGTTGGGGCAAGGTTTCCGTGGTCTCGCCATCCCTGGGCACAGGCTCTTGGGGCGGTCACTCACCAGTGATGAGATGATGCGCATGTTCCGACTGATGGAGTCGAGAGGGGCACTGCTCTCCATCACCCTCGCTGATGGCGACCGTCAGGTGGACGAGCTGCAGGAGGTCATCACCGAGTGTCCGAAGCTGAAGATCGCCATCGGACATCTGGGTATGGCTAATCCGCCCGTCACTCCCCCGTGGGAGAACGAGAGCTGGCGGCGGCAGATCCTCTTGGCATGTCACGAGAGTGTCTATGTCGAGACGGGTGGCATCACCTGGCTCTACAACTCGGAGTTCTATCCCTTCCCCTCTGCGGTGCGAGCCATCCGTGAGGCGGCAGAACTCGTGGGTATGGAGAAACTGATGTGGGGCAGTGACTATCCCCGCACCATCACTGCCATTACCTACCGCATGTCTTACGACTTCCTCGTGAAGTCCGATGAGTTCTCCGAGGATGAGAAATGCCAACTCCTAGGTCTTAACGCCCAGCGCCTCTATGGCTTCGAAGACCTCAAGCCTCTTCCCTACATCAAGAATATGAGCGAGTGAGGTATTCAATCGTAAATCAGTAAATCGTAAATATATTCTAAGGTGAAAGCAATTCAGATTTTAGAGCCGTCGGTGATGAAGGTCATCGACCTGGCAGCGCCCCAGGCGGGCGACGATGAAGTACTCCTGAAGCTGGAGTACGTGGGTTTTTGTGGTAGTGACCTCAGCACCTTCCGTGGAGGCAATCCGATGGTGCGCATGCCGGTGGTGCCTGGCCATGAGGTGGGTGCCACGATTGTCAGCATCGGCAAGAATGTGCCCGAGGGCCTGAAGCCCGGCATGACCGTGACCGTCAATCCTTATACGAACTGTGGCAAGTGTGCCTCCTGCCGTAACGGCCGTGTGAATGCCTGTCAACATAACGAGACACTCGGTGTGCAGCGTTGGGGAGCCATGTGCGAGTATATCGCCATGCCGTGGGAGAAAGTCATTCCTGCAGGACTGCTCACACCCCGTACCTGTGCCCTCATCGAACCTATGAGTGTGGGTTTCCACGCCGTCAGCCGTGCACAGGTGACGGATATCGACGTGGTGATGGTCATCGGCTGTGGTATGGTGGGTATGGGTGCCATTGTGCGCAGTGCCTCTCGTGGTGCTACTGTCATTGCTGCGGATATCGACGATGAGAAACTCGCCATCGCCCGTGAGATGGGTGCCAGCTATACCGTCAATACCTTGAAGGATGATGTTCATGCCCGTCTGTTGGAGATGACTTCCGGTTTCGGCCCTGATGTGGTCATTGAGGCTGTGGGTAGTCCTGCGACTTATCAGATGGCCGTCGATGAGGTGGCTTTCACAGGACGCGTCATCTGCATCGGCTATGCGAAGACAGAGGTGTCGTTCCAGACAAAATATTTCGTTCAGAAGGAACTCGACATCCGCGGCTCCCGTAATGCCCAGCCTTCAGACTTCCGTGCCGTCATTCACTACTTAGAGCGTGGCACGTGTCCCGTAGACCGTCTCATCACCCGTGAGGTCAGTCCAGAGGAGGCTCCGGAGACCATGCAGTGGTGGAATGAGAACCCGGGAAAGGTGTTCCGCATCTTGGTAAAATTTAAAAATTAAAGAATTAAAAAATTAAAACTTTAAGATACAGTTCATGAAGAGGTTCTTGTTCCTATTTGCCGCCTGCCTTACGACCGTCGCAGCGCTGGCACAGCCAGACGTGAAGATAGAGTTCTTCACACCAAGTATTGTACACATCGTGAAGGGCCAGCCTACGAAGAGCCTGGTGATTACCGCCAAGCCTGAGCAGGTGGAGGTCGTAAAACAGGGCAACACTTGGAAAAGCAGTGAACTCATTGTCAAGTACGATCCTTCCATGATGAGTTTTACGTTCTGCACCGCCAAAGGCCGTGTGCTTCTGCGTGAACAGGGGTGGAGTACCATCCGGCAGAACCTGGAAGAATTCAAGGTGAGCCAGACATTCCTCCTCGATAAGGATGAGGCCATTTACGGCCTCGGCACGATCCAGAACGGTAAGATGAACCGTCGTGGCGAGCACAAGCGTATGGAACAGTCAAACCTCGAGGATTTCCAGAATGTCTTGCAGTCCGTGAAGGGCTGGGGTCTCTACTGGGAGAACTATTCACCCACGCAGTTTGATGACGATGCCAATGGCATGACCTTCACCTCTGAGGCAGGCAATGGCATCGACTATTACTTCATGTACGGCGGCTCTGCCGATGGGGTCATCGCCCAGATGCGTCACCTCTCTGGCGATGTGCCGATGTTCCCCCTCTGGACCTACGGCTTCTGGCAGTCGAAGGAACGCTATAAGAGTGCTGCGGAAACGGAGAGCATCGTTGATCAGTACCGTGCCTTGCAGGTGCCCCTCGACGGCATCATCCAGGACTGGCAGTACTGGGGTTCCAACTATTTGTGGAACGCTATGGACTTCCTCTCAGAGGACTTTGTCACTGGTCCGCAGCTGATTAAGAACGTCCATGCCAAGCATGCCCATTTCATGATTTCCATCTGGGCCAGTTTCGGCCCGCAGACACAGCAGTTCCGTGAACTCAATGAAAAAGGTCTTCTGTTGCCTATCGAGACATGGCCACAGAGCGGACTCTCGCATATCTGGCCCCCACGTATGGATTATCCCTCTGGCGTGAAGGTCTATGATGCCTTTAGTCCCGTGGCCCGTGATATCTACTGGAAACACCTGAAGCGCCTCTATGACTATGGCACCGATGCTTGGTGGATGGACTCCACTGATCCCGATTTCTTCAATCCCCGTGAGTCCGACTACGCCCATCCCGTCACTGGCGGCACCTGGCGTCAACTCCGTAATGCCTTCCCCTTGGAAACCGTCCGTGGCGTCTATCAGGCCCAACGTAAGGTGGGGGAGGAAAAGCGTGTCTTCATTATGACGCGCTCGGCCTTTGCAGGTCAGCAGCACTACGGCTCTAACATGTGGAGCGGCGACGTGAACTCCTCTTGGGATATGCTTCGCAAGCAGGTGCCCGCAGGACTCAGCTTCTCGCTGACGGGCGATCCTAATTTCAATACTGACATTGGCGGTTTCTTCTGCAACGCCTACAACACTCGTGGCCCTGGCTCTGCCCCCAAGAACCCGCAGTTCCAGGAACTCTACGTGCGTTGGATGCAGTATGGCCTATTCTGTCCTGTTTTCCGCAGTCACGGTGCTGATGCTCCCCGTGAAATCTGGCAGTTTGGCAAGAAAGGCGAACCCGTATATGATGCCATCGAACAGCAGATTCGTCTGCGTTATCGTCTGATACCTTATTTATATAGTACTGCCTGGCAGGTAACCTCCAACAACGAAAGTTACCTCCGTCCTTTGTTCAGCGACTTCGCCGCCGACCGTAAGGTGTGGGACATCGCCGACGAATTCATGTTTGGTCGTAGCATTCTTGCTGCCCCCATCCTCGACCCTCAGTACACGGAGGAGAAGATTGTCCGCACCGATGCCATGACAGGGTGGGATAGGAAAAAGGAGTCAGGAGACAGTAGTCAGGAGGCAGTAGTAGATTGGACGGAAATGAAGACTGCCACGAAGTATCTGCCGAAGGGTGCCACTTGGTATGACTTTTGGACGAACAAAGCTTATAAGGGCGGACAGAACGTCACCCTTACTACCACCCTCAACCGTGTGCCGATGTTCGTGCGTGCTGGCAGCATCCTGCCCCTCGGTCCTGAGATGCAGTACGTGGGCGAGAAATCTTGGGACAACCTCGAAATCCGCGTCTATCCTGGTGCCGACGGCAGCTTCACTCTCTATGAGGACGAAGGCGACGGCTACAATTATGAGAAAGGCTATTATGCCACCATCACCTTCCGCTGGAACGATAAGGCCCGCCAACTCACCATCGGCACGCGCCAGGGTGGTTATAAGGGCATGATACTCGATCGTAAGTTCACCATCGTACTCCCTGATGGCACCTCGCGCACCGTCTCCCACGATGGCAACGAGCAAACCATCCAATTATAATTCTCTAATTCTCAAATTTTTGATATAAAAAAACTCATCGTTATGAACAAAAAAACTTTCCTGAGGCTCTTCGCCTTACTTTTCACTTTTCACTTCTCGCTTCTCACTTCCTTCGCTGAGGATTACGAGACCATCAATACCCCGCCCATCAAGAACCCCATGCTTTGGGCAGACGTTCCTGATCCCGACGTGATCCGTGTTGGTGACACGTTCTATCTCGTTTCCACCACCATGCATCTTATGCCTGGTGCTCCCGTGATGGCCTCGAAGGACCTGAAGAATTGGGAGACCGTCGGCTACATCTTCGACCGTCTCACCGATTCTCCGAAGTACGACCTGCAACAGGGAACCGCCTACGGCCGCGGACAGTGGGCCACCTCTCTGAAATATCACAACGGCAAGTTCTATGCCCTCCTGGCTCCCAATGAACAGGGTGCTATGGGCGACACCTATATCTTCTCCGCCGAAAAGGCTGAGGGCCCTTGGGAACTCGTCTCCCGTATGCGCCACTTCCACGACTGTTCGCTGTTCTTCGATGACGACGGCCGTGTGTTCGTTATCTACGGCACGGGCGAACTGATGGAACTCAAGCCCGACCTCTCCGACGTCATCGAGGGCACTTATATGCATATCTTCGAGCGTGAGGAAGACGAGAAAGGCCTCCTCGAGGGTTCTCGCGTCATCAAGAAAGACGGCAAATACTACCTCCTCATGATCTCCCACACCTATGCCCCTGGCCGTCATCGTCGTGAGGTTTGCTATCGTGCCGACGATATCCACGGCCCTTACGAGAAGCAGGTGATCCTCGAGAGTGAGTTCGGAGGTTTCTCCTACGAGGCTCAGGGCACCATCGTCGACAGCCCTTCAGGCGATTGGTACGGCATCATCTTCCAGGACCGTGGCGGCGTGGGCCGTGTGCTTACCGTCATGCCCTGCCGCTGGATCAACGGTTGGCCGATGCTCGGCGATGAGAACGGCAAGGTGCCTGACACCGTACGTCCCTTTGTCAGCGGACAGCCCGAGACCGCCATCGTCAAGGCCGACGACTTCTCAGAGTCGAAACTCGGTCTTCACTGGCAGTGGAACCACAATCCCATTGATGCCGCGTGGAGTCTCACGGAGCGTCCTGGATTCCTCCGCTTGAAGACCAACCGCGTGGTCAACACCCTCTACCTCGCTCCGAATACGCTCACCCAGCGTATGGAAGGTCCGCAGTGCTCTGGCTCCATCGTCATTGACTGTGCGAAGATGAAGGACGGCGACTGCGCCGGTCTCGCCGCTTTCAACAGTGATACAGGCGCTCTCGTCATCAAGAAGAAAGGTAAGAAGCTCTCTCTCCAGATGGTGGAGATGACCTGCCAGCTTTCCGACCGTGATAAGGAAGTGACAAGTTTCGAAGAAAAGGTCATCGAAGAGATTCCTCTTACCTCGACGAAGATTTTCCTCCGCATCGATGCTGACTTCCGTCCAGGACAGGGCACGGGTATGCGTCGTTTTGGCGGGGCAGACTGCGCTAACTTCTCCTATAGCCTCGACGGTACTACATGGACAAAGATCGGTACCGAAAATTACCGCCTCGGCTTCGACTGGCGCCGCTTCTTCATGGGTACCAAGTTCGGCCTCTTCAACTACGCCACGAAAAAGGCAGGCGGATATGTCGATATCGACGAGTTCTGCTACGAAAAGGCGGAGAAATAGCTCATAAATAGTTAAACTTTCGTAAAAGATGGCGCTTTTTGAGCGCGAGACGTGCAACTTACAAAAGAATTTTGTACCTTTGCGCACTTTTTCAGAGTAACAAAACAAATATGAGGCAATTAAAGATTCAAAAAAGCATTACCAACCGTTCGAGTGAGGCCCTTGACAAGTACCTCGTTGAGATCGGTCGTCAGCCCCTCGTGACCATCGAGGAGGAAATCGAACTGGCGCAGGCTATCCGCAAGGGTGGTCCTGAGGGCGAAAAAGCCAAGGAGCGTCTGGTCACAGCCAACCTCCGCTTCGTCGTCTCAGTGGCCAAGCAATATCAGCACCAGGGTTTGACGCTTACCGACCTTATCGACGAGGGCAACATCGGACTGGTGAAGGCTGCTGAGAAATTTGACGAGACGCGTGGTTTCAAATTCATTTCCTATGCCGTCTGGTGGATCCGTCAGAGCATCCTCCAGGCCATCGCTGAGCAGAGCCGTATCGTGCGACTCCCTCTCAATCAGAGCGGCGCACTGAGCAAGATCAATCAGGAAATCAACCGTTTCGAACAGATTCACCAGCGCCGCCCCTCAGTGACTGAGCTGGCGGAACTGACACAGATTGATGAAGCAAAGATTGAACAGACGGCAAAGGCCGACAGTCACCACATGAGTATCGACGCCCCCTTCGGTGAGGACGACGACAACTCGATGGCAGACCTCCTGAGTTCTGGCGACGACAGCCGTACCGACAAGCAGGTCGATTACGAGTCGTTGACCAATGATTTGGAGAGCGTGCTTCGCAGCGTGCTCAAAGACCGTGAATTGAAGATCGTGCGTGAGTGCTTCGGCATCGGCTGCCAGGAGCGCGGACTCGAAGAGATCGGCGCTGAGATGGGACTCACCCGTGAGCGCGTCCGTCAGATCCGCGAGAAGAGCATTACTAAGCTTCACGATTCCGGCCACGCCCGCATCCTGATGAAATATCTTGGTTAAAATCAACACAAATTATGAAAAAGAGTACAATCATGGTGGCTGTGGCATGTGGACTGATACTGTCCAGCTGCGCCAGTAAGAAGGATCTGGAGAACTGCCAGACAGAGAACAAGTCGCTCACCGAGAGCCTGCAGGCTGCCAAGGAAGACCTGGCTGCGAAGAATGCCCGCATCGCCAGCCTGGAGGAGCAGCAGCGCGGTATGCAGCAGCTGCTGAAGAACGCTGAGGACAAGTATGCCAAACTGCAGGAGTCGCTCGACAAGAGTCTGACGAATGCCTCGCAGAACAACATCTCTATTGAGAAGCTCGTGGATCAGATCAACGAGTCGAACCAGTACATCCGTCACCTCGTGGAGGTGAAGTCGAAGAGCGACTCACTGAACATGGTGCTGACGAACAACCTCACGCGCTCACTCTCGAAGGAAGAGCTGAAGGAGGTGGATGTGCAGGTGCTGAAGGGTGTGGTCTACATCTCGCTGGCTGACAACATGCTCTATAAGAGCGGTTCATACGAGATCAACAGCCGTGCCGCCGAGACACTGTCGAAGATCGCTAAGATCATCAAGGACTACAAGGACTACGACGTGCTCATCGAGGGTAACACGGACAATGTGCCCATCAAGAAGACGAACATCCGCAACAACTGGGATCTCTCCACCCTCCGTGCTTCTTCAGTGGTTCAGGCCCTGCAGAACGACTACGGTGTGGATCCTAAGCGTCTGACCGCTGGTGGTCGTGGTGAGTACAACCCCATTGCTCCTAATGACACTGAGGTTGGCAAGCAGCGCAACCGCCGCACGCAGATCATCATCACGCCGAAACTCGATGAGTTTATGGATTTGATCGGACAGGCTCCCGACAATGATTAAAGGTTAAAAAGAAACGGGGTTCGCAATGGCGAGCCCCGTTTCTTTTTTTATTTGTAGTTGCGGATGCGGACGTCGATGCCGCTGCCGGCGAGCGCCATGGAGATCTTGTGCACAGGCGTGTCGTTGTAATGGTAGGGGAAGAGCACCTTGGGTTTGATGATCTTCGCAGCGTTCACACACTGATCTACGGTCATTGTGTAGGGCTGGTTGCAGGGCAGGAAGGCGACGTCGATGTCCTTGATGTCTGCCATCTCGGGGATGTCCTCAGTATCGCCGGCGATGTAGATGCGGAAGCCGTCGAGGGTGAGGATGTAGCCGTTGTCACGTCCCTTGGGGTGGAACTGCTGGTGCTCAGGTGTGGTATTGTAGGCAGGCACCGCCTCGATGGTGATGTCGGACGCGTACTTGCGCACGTCGCCGTTCTGCATCACGAGTCCGTTGCGGAAGTGTCCGAATACGGCCTGATTCACGTAGATGCTCGTGGCCGGAGTGCGGATCTCGTGGATGGCGGCACGGTCGAAGTGGTCTTTATGCTCATGGGTGACGAGGATGATGTTGGCCTTGGGGAAGGTAGCGTAGTCGGTCTCGGGCTTGAGCCACATGCCCACGGGGTCTACTTCGATCTCGACGCCGTTGTAGTTGATCTCCATACTGGCGTGCTTGATGCAGGTGATGGTGATTTTCTTGCCGCTCTTGGTGGTGAACTCGTCGGTCTTCAACTGTGCCGAAGCGGTGAGCGCAAAGAGGAATGTGAAAAGTAAGGCGATGGGCCTCAGTGATGATTTTTTCATTTTGCTTTATTTTTTATTGGGTTTAATGGGATTAATGGGCGTAGTGGGGTCAATGGGTTCGAAGGGGAGGGTGACGACGAAGCGGGCACCGAGGTAATAGGTGGTGTCGAGGGTGACGAGACCGCCCAGCTGTTCGGCGAGCTTACGGCTCAGGGGTAGTCCGAGGCCGATGCCCTGCTTGAAGGAGTCGAGTTTGACGAAGCGCTCGAAGATGTGCTCTGCCTGATCTGCGGGGATGCCGCAGCCCGTATCCTCGACGGTGATGAGGAGCGTCTGTGCGACGGTCCTGGCCTTGAGGGTGATATTGCCCTTCTCAGTATTCTTGATGGCATTGTCAGTAAGGGCGCCGAGAATGCGGTGGAGCATGTTCTTGTTGGTGGCGAAGCAGAAGTCTGGCTCCAGCTCGCTGTCTATGCGGAGTGCCACCTTCGACGGTACGGTGTCTTCGTATTCGGCGACGACGCTCTCCAACAGCTGGTTCACCTTGACGATGTCGTCCTTGACCACGTTGGTAGAGGTCTCGATGAGCGAGAGGCCGATGATCTCGTCGATGAGGTTCGTGATCTGCTGGGCGCTCTTCTGCATCATCGACGCCATGTTCTGCCGTTCCTCTACGCTCTCGGTGAGTGAGGGATCGGCGATGACCTGCGAGAAGCCTGCAATGATGTTTAGAGGTGTGCGCACCTCGTGGCTGACGTTCTGGATGAAGCGCGTCTTCATCTTGTCCGACTCTAGGGCGTGCTGGTAGGCGGCGTTGAGCTGCCTCAGATGACGGCGGCGTGAGAGCACGATATAGATCTGTGCCATGATCAACAAGACCAGCAGGATGACACCTGCGATGAGGGCGATGAGACGGTTACGTGCCGACTTCTGCTCCATGTCGTTGATGGTCAGCTGGTCGCGGATGCCCTGCATGCTGTTCGCCAGGGCGACGTTGTTCACAGAGTCGTTGGCAGCGTATGCCCTGCGCTGGGCTTCGAAGGCCTCCTTCCAGCGGCCTGCCTTCTCGTAGATCTCGCTGATGGCCTCTTCGCTTTCGTCTTCAAGCTCTTCCCGCGCCATGGCCACGGCCTCGTCGGTCTTGCCCTGTGAGGCGAGGTAGTACACCTCCAACGACCTTCCGTGGACGGAGCTCTTGCCTTCCTCCACACCCTTCTTGTAGGCCTTGTAGCCTTCGAGGAACTTGTCCATCTCGCCAGCGGTATAATAGCTGACGGTGCGCCGCGTCTCAATGTCGAACACGCGCTCGGGCGAGTATTTCTCGGCAATCTCCTTGGCTTTGTCGAGCAGGCGCATGGCCTCCTCGTGGTCGTCGTTAATTTCCACGTTGACGATGTTCATGTAGATGGGTGGCATGCTCTCGTAGTAGCCGTACTTTTCCATCATGTCGATCACGGTGTAGAAGTTCCGCTTGGCGGCCTTCTTGTTGCCGCAGATGTTGTTGATGTGGCCGAGCATGTTGTAGGCCATGTACATCTCGCTGTCGAGGCCCTTCTCACGCAGCTCCATGGAGAGTTGCCGCCCCAGCATGTACGCCTCGAACACTTTCCTGCGGTTCATCTCAAACACGATCTCATTGCATCGCTGGGTGTAGTAGGCGTGCTGGTCGCCCTTCTTGAGCAGATAGGCCTGCAGGGCCTTGACGGCAGGGAAGAAGCGCACGCTGTCGCCGTCGTTGAAAGCATGGTGCATGGAGTCGCGCAGAGCCAGATACTCAGGCTCTTGCTTATAGTCTTGATCAGCCGCCGCAGTGCGCAAAAAGACTGTCAGCGTCAGGGTTAATAGCAGAAATCTTATCATCACCGGTTGATTTCAGTTCAAATCTTTGGTGCA
This sequence comes from uncultured Prevotellaceae bacterium, assembly GCA_900316445.1. Classification (GTDB taxonomy): domain Bacteria; phylum Bacteroidota; class Bacteroidia; order Bacteroidales; family Bacteroidaceae; genus Prevotella. The sequence goes on from ONCZ01000022.1 coordinate 27,814, forward strand.
AAAATACAAAATAAATCTGAAAAATAAAACTTTTTATGGAAAAAATTGGTGTTAATCTAAAAATTCCGTATCTTTGCCGCATGGATATACAGCCAATTGCACATTTTGAGTCACCTTTGAAGTCGAAATTCGGTATTCCGCGACAAAGTGGACTGGTGGAGGAACTGACGGGCAGGATCGTTTTCGAGAAGCCTTTCCGTCAGTCCGAAGCCGTCCGAGGCCTCGAGTCTTTCGACTATCTCTGGCTCATCTGGGAGTTCTCGGAAGTAAAGGAGAGAAGGAGTAAAGGAGTAGAGGAGGAAAGGAGAAATCTGACTGTCAGGCCTCCGAGGTTGGGGGGCAATAAGAGGATCGGTGTCTTTGCCTCGCGCTCGCCCTTCCGTCCGAATCCCTTAGGACTCTCGTGCGTGAAAATAAATAAGGTGGAAGAAGACCGGCTGTTAGGCCCTGTCATCTACGTGCGTGGGGCAGACCTCATGGACGGCACCCCCATCTACGACATCAAACCCTACGTGACCTATGCCGATGCCCATCCAGAGGCACGGAGCGGTTTTGTGGATGAAAAACAGTGGGAGCCTTTGCACGTGGAGATCCCTGACAAACTGACTGTCAAGATCCCCTCCCGGCATTTTGAGGCTTTGAAGGCGACGCTGGCCCAGGATCCGCGACCTGCCTTCCACGACGATCCCGAGCGTACCTACGGTATGCCCTTTCTCAATATGGATGTGCGCTTCCGCGTGAAAGACGATGTGCTAACGGTTGTTGATCTTGTCGGCGCGCCAAAGGAGACTGCGCGTCTCGTGGACGATGACACCGTTGAGACACAACAGTGACACAAGGTTCGGAATAGCCATCAGCGCGTTCATACAGTCGGCGAGGTTCCACACCACGGCGAGGTTCATCACCGCTCCAGCGAAGACGGCCGAGATATAAAGCACCCGATAACCCAATACCCAGTTTTTCCCTTTCAGATATTCCACGGCCCGCTCGCCATAATAGCACCACCCGAGGATGGTGGAAAAGGCGAAGGTGAACAGTCCGAAGGTGAGCAGCGGACGTCCGATGACGGGGATCTTCGAGAAGGCATCCTTCGTCAGCGTGGCGCCGTTGGAGAAGTCGATGTCGGGGTAGGCGAGCACGCTGCTCACGATCACCAGTCCCGTGAGGGCGCAGATCACCACCGTGTCCCAGAACGTGCCGCTTGACGAGACAAGTGCCTGGCGCACGGGATTGCGCGTCTGTGCCGCTGCCGCCACGATAGGCGCCGAACCCATACCGCTCTCGTTGGAGAACAGACCTCGGGCTATACCGAAGCGTGCTGCCATCATCACCGTCGAACCGATGAATCCGCCGCCTGCCGCCTCTGGCGAGAAAGCCGCCTTTACGATCAGACAGAGAGCCGGCCACAGGTAGGCCGCGTTGACACAAAGGATATAGAGACAGCCCAACACGTAGAACGCCGCCATCAGGGGCACGAGCATCGAACACACGCGGGCGATGCTCTTCACACCGCCGAGCACCACAGCTGCCGTTATCACACAGATAAAGGCGCCTGAGATATAGGGGGATATGCCGTACGACTCATTGGCTACGGTGGCTATGGCGTTGGCCTGCACCGTGTTGCCGATACCGAAGGCAGCGATGGCAGTGAAGATCGCGAAGAGCACGGCGAGCCACTTCCAGCCCAGACCTTTCTCCAGGGCGTACATCGGACCGCCGAGCATCTTGCCGCTCTTTGTCTTCTCGCGGTACTTGATGGCCAGCAGTCCCTCCGCATACTTCGTCGAGATGCCGAACACACCCGTAAGCCAGCACCACAGCACCGCTCCTGGGCCTCCCAGGGCGATGGCGGTTGCCACGCCGATGATGTTACCCGTACCGATGGTGGCGGCGAGGGCGGTGGCGAGCGAGGCGAACTGCGACACGTCGCCCTCCGCATTGCGGTCGCGCTTCAACGAGAGTCTCACGGCCTTGAAGATATGTCGTTGCGGGAATCGCAGACGGATGGTCAGGAACACGTGTGTGCCCAGCAGCAGGATGATCATCGGCCATCCCCACAAAAAGTCACTGACAGCAGAGAGTATTTCGTTCATATTTCACTTTTCATCTTTCACTTCCAAATGTGATTCTCACCTTCTTGAACCCCATAGCCTTCATAAGGCTGGTGATCTGCTCACGGGCGTTATCCTCGGCGGCGGTGAGGTTATCCTTCGTCATTCCGTGCTGGAGCATCCGCTCCCTTGCCTGACGGTACAGCGCCTCACGGTCTTCCGGCTTCCACTTCCCGCTCTCGAAAAACGGCTTCGTGCGTGCCTCGTCGATGAAGTCACGGTCGAGGAGTGCCACCTTCGGCAGCAAGAGGCTCACGCTGTCACCCTCCACCGTCAGCCATCCCGGCTCTACCTGGTGCATATTGATGCCCAGTCGCAGGGTGCCGTAGTAGATGCGGGCCAGTTCGTCGTCAGAGAAGAATCCCTTGCGCACGGTGTCCGTCAGTTCCTCAAGGCTCACGCTCAGGAACTCCCACTCGCCGATGGCCTTGATGCTCTGTATCTGTGTGGGTGTGGCGTCGATGGCTTCATCGGCACCTATCTCTATATGGTCGCCCTTCGTGCAGCTCCGCAGCCAGAACACAGCCACGATCACCAGCGAGACGCCCAACAGTATGATTCCCAGTCTGAATGATTTTCCCATAATTCACCTTTTCACTCTTTCACCTTTTCACTCTTCCATCCTGATGAGGTTCGGAATATCCGTCGCGTCGTAGTGCTTGCGGAAGGCGACGGTCACCTGGTGCTCCTCGTAGCCCATCTCCGTCAGCATGGGCACGAGCACCTTTGCCGCGTTGGCCTGGGCCGTCTCGAGGATGCCGAGGTTAGGGATGTCGTTGATGATGGCGGCACGCCCCTGCTGCTCGTAGGCCGACATCTCTGCGTCGCTGAAATTCGCACGTGCCAGGGCTACGTACTGCTTCACGTGCTTCTGATCTATCTTCGAACTCGTCATCGTCACCTGCGGGTCTGGCAGGATGATCGTGATGTGGTCGCCCTGCCGCTCGATGTTACGCTCGCTGATCTGGCTGAAATCGATCCATGCCTTCAGCTTCGCGTCGATGGGGATGGCGATTTTGCGGTCGCCCAGGGGCAGCTTGATGTTGAACTCCCGCTGCAGCACCGATCCCTTCAGGCGCAGCACGTCGTCGTGGGTCACGATCTTATGTACGCGATACTCCGCCGTGTAGAGCTTCGAGCACTTCCGAATCTGGGTGATGAGCATCGGCAGGCTGTCAGTACTGCGGTAGTCTCTAGTCACCTGACTCCCGTCACCAGACTCCTGCACGACGGTGCCCTGACACATCAGCACGCCGATCACAACGACGACTGCCACCAGCAGAAAGATAAAGAATTTCTTCATGTGTAAACAATGCTCTTTGAATCTTGTTTGCAAAGGTACGAATAAGTGAGCAAAATGCAAAAGAAAAATGCAATTTTCTTTTCATTTTCGAACGAAAGTACCTTCGGTCTATGCCAAAGGTACAAAATATTTGGGAGATAACCAAATGTATTTGGATTTTTGTTTTCATAAAAATGTAAAAGACATGGAAAGTAAATATTATTTACCAAGATATGGAATGGCCTTAAACCGTCTTTTTAGGATGTTTTTCGCGCTTCTGACTTTCCTTAGACTAAACTCCGACTTTCCTTACTTGAAACTCCGACTTTGGGCTAATGAAACTTCCGATTTGCTGTAGACAGTAACCTATCACCTAACAACCTAACAAAAGTTTATTTTATTTTTACCAAATTTTGTCTTGTGCCTTCCCATTGTGCATTGTGCAATTGTGCAATTGGTCTTATTCGTTGGTTCAAAATGTCTTTATAATTAATATAATATTATATATATATTATAATATATATATAATATTATATTAATATAGATAAATTCTCTTGCATAATGAAAACCACTAATTGCACAATTGCACAATGCACAATACAAGAAGCTTTTAGATATTGCCCTTATGATTCAACCATCGATTTTACTTTTTGTTAGGTTGTTAGGTGATAGGTGAAGACAAGGAATTCAACGGCAAACTCTATGTCAAAATAGAAGCCGACAGCTCTCAAACGCTACGAATAACGCCCGAAATGATCGCCTTCGCCACCCTCGTGAACGGGTATGTTACCTCACATAATAAGGCTATAGGTGAAAAATAATGCTTATTATTTGGTGGATTAGAAAAAAGTTCGTATCTTTGCACAAACTTAAAACAGTATGAACGATGACATTTTTAAATCAGTTTCACAAGGAAGCAATGGAGCGTACGATGAGGAAAATCGAAGAATCCGAGAAATCTCCGATGAACTCCAAAGACTTTGCCGACTACATGAGAAGGAATCTCGAGATGGCAAAGGCGATGGAGGCCGCTTCGAAATAGAACAAGGAGTCGCAGAGCAATACGCAAAGTCTGTAGGGATGTGGATTCCTATGGACAAAGTTTTTGATTTGGGTGAGCCCGGCCCAAGCGGGAATGAAAATGACACATATGTTTCTGGGACTATTATTTATAAGGTAAATAACCTGCTCAATAGTGGTGGCATTGTGAAGCTTCTGGAAAAGGTGTTGTTGCATAACTTGATTTTCCCTAATACTGCTTACATATTGCATGGTTTTGCAGGATACGATAAAAGAAGCGTCATGCCAGTCTTAATTCAAAGGAGAATTCGTAATGCCCAGCCTGCCACGCAAATTATGATAGATACTTATATGTCTGCCCTTGGCTTTACCAAAGAGAATGACGAAGGCCGATACTCCAATGGAACATACGTCGTTTGGGATGTAGTCCCACGTAATGTATTGGTGGATGCTGACGGCGATATGTACGTGGTGGATGTAGAAATCAAGAAGTTGAATGCTCACAGAGGGCCTGAAACTATATGAGCATTTGAAGGCGTAATTAAGCAAAAAGACAAGAAACAACTAATATGAAGAAACTACTTTTAATACTATTTTTTGCAATAGGATTAGAAACTATAGCGCAGACCGTTGGCTATTCCTACCGTCCACTTGCTGCTGAGGGTTGCAATATGAAGTATAGCGTGGCAAAACAAGACACTTCCTTTTACATCATTGTAACTGTTCGTTCTGAGCGTCTTAAGTTCCTTAAGGAATCAACATTTCTTTTAAAGACTTTTGACGGGGAAATTTTAAGGCTAAAAGGCGATTTGATAGATAGTGGAAGTGAATCGGCTGGAGTTTTGGTAGGAAATATGATGCTTCCCGTTACAGAAGTCAATTCAACGGCTCAATTCAGAATTAGCCCAAACCAATTTGAACTAATTAGAAATGGCATTGCGAAGGTGCGCCTTTCCACTATACCAATAGAGCATGAACGTATATTCAAGAAAGATAAAATCGGTAAGAAACTCTACAAATTTTATCAGAACATCAGAAGCAAATCAGATTTTTTTTAATTATGGTTAGTATTGACGATTATAACGAGGTCAAAGACTGCATCTACAAGGACGAGCATTATTCTGTACGTGACAATGGTGCTGTGATGCGGCATCCACGTGAGGGTAAGCGGATTCGTAGGGATGACAACGTTTGGACTTTTGGCAAGCCCAACGATAAAACTGGCTATATGGAGATAGCTGGGCAAAGAGTTCATCGGATAGTAGCTTTTGCTTTTCTGGGCAATCCGCCAACAGATCAGCATGTGGTTGATCACATTGATACAAACCGTCGTAATAATCGTCCTGAAAATCTTCGTTGGCTCACAAGATTGGAAAATGCCTTGAACAATCCGATTACGTATGCAAGAATTGAGAACATTTGTGGAATTGAAGCGTTTATAGCTGATCCTTCTGTACTGCGAGGACATGAAAAGATTGACCCCAATTTCAGTTGGATGCGCGCTGTAACTCCAGAGGAAGCCCACACATCATTGGAAAGATTGACAAATTGGGCGAAAGGACACCCCAAACCGCGGGGTGGAAGACTTGGTGAATGGTTATTTCAAGAACGAGAAGCCAATACAGAATCAAGATCTAATGCCCCTTCATTTCCAAATGTAAGGGAAAATAATATGGTAGTTCCACAAGATAAAGAGGTTAAAGAGAAAGAACCTTTGAGAACTCAGTCACTAACTCCTAATGCTATACAGATAGACTGGAAGTATCCTGTGGCTTTTCCATGTTGTCCCCAGGATTTTTCTGGCGATCCACTTGAAACGTATAAGGCAAATTTGAAAGAGGGAGCTATATTCAGCACAAATAATTACGGGGATTCTATTGTCTTACGATTTGGAATGCCCCAATCAGATTGTTTGTGGGTAATGTGCAGTATCAGTATTGGATTCAAGACCCACGCTTTTACAAAGATCACATTCAAAGACGGCATCTTCTATCATGAGAATATGGGAGTCTTTGATATTGGCGATGAACCAGAAGCAATATTTGAGTCAATACTAAAGGGAGAGGTTAAATAATGATACTGCTCACAAAGTGTCCCCTTGTACTCTTTAAGTTGTATCAAGAGTTTGGGCGTAAAATAAGAAAGAACATAATATGAGATTCTTCAAAGAAGTTTGGGGTTTTATCTGGGAGTTTAACTCTATCGGGGAATTCATTTCGTTCACGATCGGAAGACTCCTTGGCGTAGTAATCTTTATAGGTTGCATATACCTGCTGATTAAGTGTGCTGGTGATAGTAGCGTCGAAGAAGGTAAATTTGTAAATCCTACGACTCCAGTCTACAAAGCCAGTGATTTAAGGTATGATTACTCAGAAGAAGAATAAACAATGAGAAAACTGCTTACCATCTTATTCCTCATGATAACGCTGGTGACCCAGGCACAGCGCCAGCGGATATTGCTCACAAAGTGTCAGACCCCTTGTGAGATTTCATATTCGGACTACCTAATGCAGAAAGAAATTGGATTGAGTCTTTTGAAGGCGGGGCCAATGTGAAAATGCTGAACAAGAGGCGAGCATGTAAAAATGTGGAAGGGGTTCTTGAGAGAAATTTCTCTGAAGGAAATGACGAAATGTTTTTAATTGAAGATGTAGAAGTCAAGAAACCTTTATGGAGTGAGAAAGACGATGAATTGCTGAGAACTCTTTATAAAGAAAGACAATGCTCAATTGAAGTACTTGTTGCGGTCTTTAATAAAGTTGATTCGGAAATCAGGCAAAGAATTAAGATACTAAAACTAGACGAATGATAATTTGTATAACCATGGTACACACGGGGGTAGGAACGTTTACATTCAAGGCTGGCTTTGTTGATGCCAGGGGACGCGGCTATAAGAAAAAACGTGAAGGGCTTGATTCTGCCGGTCTGCCAATGCCTATAGTTGAGAACTTCTGCGGAGGTGTGAGAGTAACCTTCCAAAGAATGTAGTAAGGACTGCAACTGAAATTGCAACTGTAACAGTATTTGGTAGTCGTGGTAGTTGCGGGGACGGTGGGGGATATGTATCTCCATAGTGAGCACGTTAAACCACTGCCCTAATTCAGGGCACAGGTTTGTAGTAGACATGTAGACAAGTGACAAATGCCAAATTCGACAATCTTGTCGCAGGGTCTGGTATCTGGGTATACCCAAGCACCTGTCCCTGTGACTATGGCTTGCAGAAGAAAAAAAAGGACGCCCTGATTCGAGGGCACTGAAAAAGTCCTCCATTTGAAGAGGCGACCTTGATTATTCATTAAAAGCAGATTGCACATAGCCGTTAGATGCGGTTTTGCAATCTG
>ONCZ01000050.1 GCA_900316445.1 uncultured Prevotellaceae bacterium
AGGATGGGCTTGAACCAACGACCCCCTGATTAACAGTCAGGTGCTCTAACCAACTGAGCTACTGAAGCAGGTTTTGCTGTTAAGCGGGTGCAAAAGTACAGCGAAAAATTGAAACTACCAAACTTTTGGGCGAAAAATTTCATTAAAAGCACTATTTTTTGCAAAAAAAGCGAAGAAAAAGGTGATTTCTTGATAGAATCGTGTAATTTTGCACCGTAAAATAACGATGAATATGAAAAGATATATCGCACTGTTGCTGTTGCTGTCGGGCTTGTCGCTCACGGCGCAGGCACAAAAGGTTAAGGATCATAACTTCGAGGTGGCTAAGCATCTGGACATCTTCAACCAGCTGTATAAGAATTTGGAACTGCTCTACGTGGACACGCTGAACCCGAAAGAGACCATCGGCAGAGGCATTACGGCGATGCTCAGGAGTCTAGATCCCTATACGGAGTATTACGCACAGGACGAGACGAAGAATCTGCGGATGATGCTCACAGGTAAGTATGCCGGCATCGGCGCCCTGATCCGGAAGCATCAGAAGCTGGACCGTATCGTGATCGACGAGCCTTATCAGAATATGCCTGCTGCCGAGGTGGGACTGAAGAAGGGCGACGTAATACTGAGCATCGACGACTCGATGATGACCGACAAGGCCGTCAGCTTCGTGAGTGAACACTTGCGTGGCGAGCCTGGCACGAGTTTCCTGCTGAAGGTGATGCGTCCCTCGACGGGCAAGCTGATGAAGTTCAAAATCACCCGCAGAAATATCAAGTTGCCCGAGCTGCCCTACTATGGCATCCGCGAGGAGAACGTGGGCTACATCAACCTGAACTCGTTTACCGAAGGCTGTGCCAAGGATGTGCGCCGTGCGCTCATCGACCTGAAGAAACAGGGAGCCACCTCGCTTGTGCTCGACCTTCGCGGCAACGGAGGCGGCTCTGAGCAGGAGGCTGTGGACATCCTGAACCTGTTCCTGCCGAAGGGAATCACCGTCGTGGAGAACCGGGGTAAGATTCCTCAGGCCACGAAGAGTTACAAGACGCGCGTAGAACCGCTCGACACGGTGATGCCGATGGTGGTGCTGGTGAACGGTGAGACGGCCTCGGCCAGCGAGATTACCAGTGGTGCCATTCAGGATATGGACAGAGGAATAATATTAGGTACGCGCACGTATGGGAAGGGCCTCGTGCAGATTCCCATCGACCTGCCCTACAACACGAATATGAAGGTGACAACCTCGAAATACTACATCCCCAGCGGGCGCTGCATCCAAGCCATCAACTACAAGAAAGGCAGCGAGGGCTATCGGGAGCATATCCCCGACTCGCTGACGAAGGTGTTCTTTACCCGTAACGGCCGAGAGGTGCGCGACGGTGGCGGCATCAAGCCCGACGTGGAGATGAAGGGCGACACCATCCCCAATATCGCCTTCTATCTTTCTGCCTCAGGACAGGACTCGACGGAAGTGATGTTCGATTACGTGGTGGACTATATCGCCAAGCATCCGACGATTGCCCCAGCAGCAGAGTTCCATCTGACCGATGCCGACTGGCAGGAGTTCAAGGAGCGCGTCGTCAAGAGCGGTTTCACTTTTGATCCCGTCAGCAAGAAACAGTTTGCTGAACTTGTGAAGACAGCGAAGTTTGAGGGTTACTACGAGGGTGCCAAGGCTGCTTTCGACAGTCTGGAGTCGAAGCTGAACCACGACGTGGCCTTCGCCCTCGACCGCAACGAGAAAGTTGTCCGTCAGATTCTGGAGTCAGACATCATTGCAGCCTACTATTATCAGGCTGGCGCCATCGAGGCTGGCCTCAACTATGACAACCAGCTGAAAGAGGCTGTCCGACTGCTGAAGAATCCCGAAGAATATAAGAAGGTATTGGCTCCCCAGAAGACCAAAGAGACTTCTTCCCTGATCCGTTTAGAGAAGAAGCCTGTTGGGAATATCACGGCAAAGCGTCAGGAACCTCTGATTTTCAGCGCGATAGCTTAGGATTAACGACAAATTTAAAAGCTGCCTTCTGGCCGTGCTTGTCTGTGACGTTGGCGATGTAAACGCCAGCTGGCAATTGGCTGATGCTGATTTCTGCATAGCCGCCACTCAACTGGACGGGAGCGTTCATGAATGTCTGTCCGGCTAAATTCACAACCTTAATCTGCAAGTCATCAGCGAATGTACTGCTGATCACAAGGCAGCCCTGATGATAGATGATGCTGGCATCCTCGGCTGTATCGGCCATGAAGTCGCGGATGCCTGTTTCATGAGGCTGGCTCACAGTGGTCAGATAGCTGCTGGTGATGTTAGCTTTGGCGATGGTGGGGATGTTCATCACGAAGACGTCAGAGGCACCGTCAGGATAACGGCCCACCGTCTGGTCCTCCTGATGCTCTGTATAGGTGAGCAGATCGCTCCACGACTCGTCTGCAGCGGTAAGCATAACGATGCCACCTTCTGCAGCAAGTTTGAAGTCAGCATGCAGTTGAGTTGTCGGCTCCAGTTTGTCGCACCATACGATCAGATAACCGTGGGCAGGAATGACGGTGGCAGCTTGAGTATCGCCTTTGGTGATCCGGTATTTCTTCGGAATTGACTCCTTGTCAGTCAGATACATACCCTCCACGTCGATAGGCTCATTGGTCGTATTATAGAGTTCCACCCAGTCATCGCGCTTGAAGTATTCGTTGACATAGATGCCGTTGGAGGCACTGACCTCGTTGATGCGGACTGGCGTGATATGCTCACGGGGCGTGAAACAAGCTATGAGAGACAGCTTGTCGTGGTCTTCTGACAGGTTCATAACAGGATCAGTTGACATAAATTCTTTTGAACCTATGGATGTCTTCCAACCAATGAAATCGTAGCCTGCAGGAGCTTTTGCCTCAATGGTAACAGGCGCAAACAGCTGTCCGTCAAAGCTGGCATAGGGCACTTGGAGGCCATTGATGTAAAGACAGGCTCCATCAGTATCGGTGGCAAGCGAGACGCTCAGTTTCGTAGCATCTGTGAGTTCCAAAGGCTTGTATCGCTGCAACAGGTTGGTCATATTCGCCATCTGTGTCTTCAGCTTCCTTTTGATCATCTCGGCAGTCTTGTCCGGCACATGGCCGTCGAGTTCCGACATCGGACGCATAGCAGCTGCCAGCTCATCAACGATGGCCGTTGCCCGCTTCTTCTCAAACACACTACCTGCTACGATGCAGAAGGTGTCGATGAATTTCCGACGGTATTCGTCGTGCTTAAGCAGATTGAGGAACAGACGGACTACATCCGCCGACTTGTTTTTGTCGAGTACCTCGCTGAGATCGCTTTTCATGGACCAGGGATAGAGGGAATAGTCGAGGTCGAAAAGAATAAAACGATAGCGGCCGTCGTTCTGGTTGCGATAGGCTTTGGCATTGTTGATGGGCCAGTCGTCGTTGCACAGGAAGATCTCTGTGGCCATATAATTGGTGAATTCATCGATGTCTAACTGTTTTTTTATCGCATCGTAGATTCCCGGGTAGTTGATGCCGCCGGAAAGCTGACAGAGTTGTTTGAAAGAGTTATAGGTACCGTTCTTAACAATATCATTCTCGAACATGTCAATCTCATCATCGTCATAGCCATAGTTGGCATAAACGAACTTGTCGTTGTTGGGTTCGCGTAGGTTCAGCACGCCACGAAATCTACCGTTGATAAATTCAGCGACCTGCACTGTGCTTTGCACGTCGAGGTCAATGCCTGAGCGCTGGACGATAGTGGTGAGGGCTGGATCCATGAAACGGGTATGGTGCTCAAAGGCATCATTACCGCCGTTACGCACAACGAGAACCTTGTTGCGGATATAGGGCTTCTGCGGGAAGAACGAATGATCGAAGCGGTTCTGCCCGTCGAAGATCTTGTTCGACTTCAGTTTCATCGAACGAGGTTCTATCACTCGGGTACATCCGCCAGAGACAGCGATATTCACATCTTGATTGAAAAGCATGCCCTCTGTGGGACTGATATAGCTGAAATTCACAGGTCGGTCCCAGTCCATGTTATAGTTGCAAGGTTCATCGACACAATTACCGGGAATGCCGTTTTCGCCCTTCACGTCGATGCCCCACATGGGGTCAGTGAAGTATCGTTCATCGCCGACAATAGAAATTATGGGGATTGTATAGAGGGTGTCGGTCTTAATATAACTGCGGGTGACAGGTACACTTGGCAGATAGCCTTCCTGAAAAAGGCGGAACACGAAGTTGGTGGTCTCGCTGATGGTGAATAATCCGTCAAGGCTTTGCCGACTTGATATACTGACAGCTGTGGAATCAGCGGATACGTCATTGGTGGGTACGCTGCCATCGGTGGTGTACATCAGCACCATGCCTTCGGGAATGTCCACCTTAATACTCAGCGAGTCCTTGAACAGCTGGCTGCCTTGGTCGACAACAGGTTGCGGCAGACGGTCGCTGGCAAAAATGGCTGTAGCATTCGTAGCACCGGGTGTCGCCATTGCCGTCCAGCCCCATTCTTCACCACCATCAGTCTTTCTGGCATAGGCCGTACGGCTCAATGCTTCGGGATAGTCCTGACTGGTCACCAATTCTCCATTATTGTCACTCAGGTAGATCGTGCCACCGTCGCAGTCAAGCTTGAAAGGTGCCTGGTTGCTCTTAATATTATCAGATCCCAACCAAATGATCTTATACCCTTTTGCCGGCACCGTCCCAATATTGTTGGGCATTTTCCACCGCATGAGGTTGTTGGCATCATCGCTCAGATACATCCCTTTCAAGTTGACAGTTTCTTCGCTGGGATTATAGAGTTCTATCCAACTGTCGAAGTTGGTAGCAGGGCTCATCACCTCACCCGCATTGGAAGCCATCAGTTCATTGATGACCAGAATGACAGATAGTATCGCTGACCACATAGTCTAATTTTAATTGGCTGCAAAGGTACAAAGAAAACACAAAACAGGGTAGTTGGAATGTGCTTTTTTTAATGAAAAGATAACTTTTTTAATAAAATATTTGGTGGATTACGGGAAAATTCGTACCTTTGCACCCGTTCAGCGGAATGAGAGACTCGAAAGGGTCTCTCATTTTCGATATTAATAGGTAATAGATGATCAATAAGGAAACAATTCAAGCGATTGAGGACTGTGCAGAACTGAGCCGGTTCCTTCAGGAGCGCTTGGGTGATGAACTCGGAGACTATGAACTTGAGGTGGGCAGCGCCGGCCTCGGACAGCCGTTCAAGGTGGCTCAACAGTATGTGAACCATATCGGTGACACCATTGAGGTGCTCGAACTTGAGGGCAAGAAGTTGCAGGGTGTGCTGAAATCTGTGGATGGCACAAACTTCACCATCACCGTGCAGGAGAAGCAGAAGCAGGAAGGCAAGAAGCGCCCCGTACTCGTGGAGGTAGACAAGACCTATGCGATGGACGGCGTGAAGTATGCGAAGTATCTGCTGACATTCAAATGAATAATTGAAAACAAAAAATAAATATCAATGGCAATTAAGAAAGATGCGAAAGGTCCCTCTATGATTGAGACCTTTCAGGAATTTAAAGAGAACAAGAACATCGACCGCACCACGCTGGTGAGTGTGCTCGAGGAGAGCTTCCGTAACGTCATCGCCAAAATCTATGGCTCTGACGAGAACTTTGACGTGATCGTGAACCCTGACAAGGGTGACTTTGAAATTCACCGTAACCGTGTGGTGGTAGCCGACGATGAGGTGGTGGATGAGAACAAGGAGATTGCCCTCTCCGAGGCTCAGAAGATTGAGCCCGACTACGAGGTGGGTGAGGAGGTTTCTGAGGAGGTGAACTTCCAGAAGTTCGGCCGCCGTGCCATCCTGAACCTACGTCAGACGCTGGCATCGAAGATCCTCGAACTCGAACACGACTCCCTCTATCAGAAGTATAAGGATAAGGTCGGTCAGGTGGTCAGCGGCGAGGTCTATCAGATCTGGAAGCGCGAGGTGCTGCTGATGGACGATGAAAGCAACGAGCTCCATCTGCCGAAGAGCGAGCAGATTCCTTCCGACAACTACCACAAGGGTGAGACCATCCGCGCCATCGTGAAGGAGGTGCAGAACGAGAACAATAATCCCCGTATCATTCTCTCCCGTACCAGTCCTGTTTTCCTGGAGCGTCTGCTCGAGGCCGAGGTTCCTGAGATCAACGATGGTCTGATCACGATTAAGAAGGTGGCCCGCATGCCGGGTGACCGTGCTAAGGTGGCCGTCGAGAGTTATGATGAGCGTATCGATCCGGTAGGCGCCTGCGTCGGTGTGAAGGGTAGCCGTGTACACGGTATCGTCCGCGAGCTCTGCAACGAGAATATTGACGTTATCAACTACTCCTCTAACGTTCAGCTGTATATCCAGCGTGCACTGAGTCCTGCCAAGATCTCCAGCATCGTGCTCGATCAGGAGAACCGCAAGGCTGAGGTCTATCTGCAGCCAGAGGAAGTGAGCCTGGCTATCGGACGTGGTGGTATGAACATCAAGCTCGCGTCTATGCTGACTGAATATACCATTGATGTTTTCCGTGTGGTCAATGAGAGCGAGGCTGACGAGGATATCTATCTGGACGAGTTTGCTGATGAAATCGACCAGTGGGTCATCGACGCTATTAAGGCCATCGGTCTTGACACAGCTAAGGCTGTACTGAATGCTCCCCGTGAGATGCTGATTGAGAAGGCAGACCTCGAGGAAGAGACTGTTGACCATCTGTTAAGCGTATTACGTGCAGAATTTGAATAATTATTTGGTTTATAGTTGATGGTTTATTGTTTATAGTTGATATGCTGGCAAGCCATTCAAACTATAAAGGTAATCATCTATAAACTATAAACTTTAAACTATAAACAAAAAAAGAAAGAGAATGGGAGTCAGATTAAATAAAGTATTAACAGAACTGAACATCGGTCTTCAGACGGCTGTCGACTATCTGAAGAACAAGAAAAGTCTGGGTGAGATCAAGGACGACGCCAACATGAACACCAAGATCAACGATGAGCAATATGAAGCGTTGGTCAAGGAATTCAGGGGTGACAAAGACGTGAAAACCCAGGCCGGTATGATGTTCCCCAAGAAAAAAGAAAAGGAGAAGGTCAAGAAAGAAACCAAACCGGAGCCTGTCGTCATGGAAGTGAAGGAAGAGCCTCGCCAGACGTTCACCCCGCTAGGAAAGATTGACCTGAACCAGGTTGGTAAACCCGCTCCCAAGGAGAAAGCAGAGTCCAAATCGGAGCCCAAACCCGTGGAAGAGAAGAAGGCTGAGCTGCCTGCTCCTCAACCCAAGGCTGAGCCCAAGCCGGAATCGAAGCCCGAGCCGAAACCAAAACAAGAGACAAAGCCAGAATCCGAACCCGAATCTGTTGAGCCAGAGTCGCAGGAATCTGCCAAGGAGCAGGAAATCTACAAGCTGAAGACCGAACAGAAGGCAGTGCCTAACCTGAACGTCGTCGGCAAGATTGACCTCGACTCGTTGAACCAGAGTACGCGCCCGAAGAAGAAGTCGAAGGAAGAGCGTAAGAAGGAGCGCGAGGAGAAACAGGCCCAGTTACATGGTGGCAACGGTGAGAAGAAGAAGCGTGAACGTATCCATGGTGGTAAGGAACGCGTGGATATCGAGGCTGCAGCCAACCAGGACAAAGGCCAGAACCAAGGTAACAAGAAGAATAAGAACAAAGGTGGCAACCAGAACTTCCAGGACGGTGGTCAGCAGGGTGGCAAGAGCAAGAAGAAAAGCCGTCCCGTGAAGCCCCTCGAAGTGGACGATGAGGCCGTAGCCCGTCAGGTAAAAGAGACGCTGGCCCGTCTGACTTCAAAGAACCAGAACAAAAAGGGTGCCAAGTACCGTCGTGAAAAGCGTGATGCCGTCCAGGAGCGTATCAGCGAAGAGATGGCAGCAGAGGCAGCACAGAGCAAGGTGCTGAAACTGACGGAGTTCGTGACGGTGTCAGAGTTGGCAACGATGATGAATGTCGGTGTCAATCAGGTGATCGGCACCTGCATGAGCATCGGTATCATGGTGAGTATCAACCAGCGTCTGGATGCCGAGACCATCAATATCGTGGCAGAGGAATTCGGATTCACCACCGAGTATGTCAGTGCGGAGGTACAGAACGCCATCACCGAAGAGGAGGATGACGAGAACGATCTCGTGAACCGCGCTCCGATTGTAACGGTGATGGGTCATGTCGACCACGGTAAGACCTCATTGCTCGACTTCATCCGTAACACGAACGTTATTGCCGGTGAAGCTGGAGGCATCACCCAGCACATCGGTGCCTACAACGTGAAACTGAAGGATGGCCGCCGGATCACCTTCCTCGACACCCCTGGTCATGAAGCCTTTACCGCCATGCGTGCCCGTGGTGCCCAGGTGACGGATATCGCCATCATCATCGTAGCTGCCGACGACTCTGTGATGCCTACCACCAAGGAGGCTATCGCCCATGCCCAGGCTGCCAACGTGCCGATGGTGTTCGCCATCAATAAAATTGATAAGCCGGGAGCCAATCCCGACAAGATCCGTGAAGATCTGGCCAACATGAACCTGCTCGTTGAGGAATGGGGCGGTAAGTACCAATGTCAGGAGATCAGTGCCAAGAAAGGCATTGGTGTCGACGAACTGTTGGAGAAGGTGCTGCTGGAGGCAGAGATGCTTGATCTGAAGGCGAACCCCAACCGTAAGGCTACGGGTTCCATCATCGAGTCATCACTCGACAAGGGCCGTGGCTATGTGTCGACGGTGCTCGTCTCGAACGGCACGCTGAAAGTGGGCGACATCGTCGTGGCCGGCACGAGCTATGGGCGCATCAAGGCAATGTTCAATGAGCGTAACCAGCGCATCGAGAAGGCCGGTCCTGCCGAGCCAGCCATCATCCTCGGACTGAATGGTGCTCCGACGGCTGGCGACTCCTTCCATATCATGGAGACGGAGCAGGAGGCCCGCGACATCACCAACAAGCGTACACAGTTGCAGCGTGAGCAGTCGCTGCGCACCACGAAGACCTTGGGCCTCGACGATATCTCACATCGTATCGCTCTCGGTGAGTTCCATGAGCTGAACATCATCGTCAAGGGTGATACCGACGGTTCTATCGAGGCACTCTCCGACTCTTTCATTAAGCTCTCTACGGAGAAGGTGCAGGTGAATGTTATCTCGAAGGCCGTAGGTCAGATCTCAGAGAACGATGTCATGCTGGCTTCGGCATCCGATGCCATCATCGTCGGCTTCCAGGTACGTCCCTCTGCCGATGCCCGCCGACTGGCTGAACGGGAGGGTGTCGAGATCAATACCTATTCTATCATCTATGACGCCATCGACGAGGTGAAGTCTACGATGCAGGGTATGCTTGACAAGGTGAAGAAGGAGGTGATCTCTGGTGAGATAGAAGTGAAGCAGGTCTTCAAGATCTCCAAGGTGGGTACTGTGGCCGGCGGTCTGGTGACCGAAGGTAAGGTGCACAACAAGGATAAGGCCCGCGTCATCCGCGACGGTATCGTGATCCACACCGCTCCTATTGATGCGCTGAAGCGCTATAAGGACGATGCGAAGGAAGTGGCAACAGGTCTGGAGTGCGGTATCTCACTGGTGAACTTCAACGACATCCAGGTCGGTGATATCATTGAGACCTTCACGGAGATCGAGGTAGAACAGAAGTTATAGACAGAAGTGTTTTAGACAGAAGAACAGAAGAACATATAAAGCCTTTGTTCCAATGATAGAGGAAAAAAATATGTACTTTTGTTCTTATGTCTGAAAAGAAAGATCGTTCTTATGTCTGAGAAAAAGAAGCCCAAATTCCGTTCCTTTTCCAAACGCCTGGCGAGATGGATAGCCTTCGCACAGCTCATTGTGATGGTCATCGTCTCGTATTGGATTTTCTTGCTCGCCAAGAGTATCGTGTTGATGGAGGAAGCCAGCCTCCACAAGAGTTCGTTGCTATCGGCCAAATCGAGCGTGGGGCGGGCACTCACGGAAGTGTCAACCGCCACGCGTAATCGCGCCAATGAAATTCAGGAGAATCTGAGCCAGCCAGACAAGTTGGCGGACATCATGGGCAAGGTAGTGGCTCAGAATCCCATGATCCGCAGCTGCGGTGTCAGTTTTGTCGATGGCTACTATCCGCAGAAGGGCCGTTGGTTCTGTCCTTATGCCGTCAGAGGTGAAGACGGGAAGATCGAGAGGCGCATCATCGGTAGTGCCAGTCACGACTACCTGAAGGCAGAATGGTTCACGGAGGCTTTGACCGCCGATAGCAGTTACTGGTCTAAGCCCTTCTTCGATGGCACAGACTCCATCACCCCATTGGTATCATACATGGTGCCTATCCATGACAAACAGGGCAGAACGGTCGCCATCCTTGGTGCAGACTTGTCGCTGAATCGGATTCTTGATAGGTTTTTTGGTCCTATCTATTCTGATAACGATAGCGTCAAAATGAAATTCGGTGACTATTCCAAGAAGGCCAAGGAAGATAATGACTTCAGTTTTGTAAACTTAGACTGGCGGGGTGTGACAAGGAAATTCATCATCGATGAAGACGGAATGTTCATCGCCCATCCTGACAAACAATATATTATCAGAAAGAACTATTTCGATCTTGCCAAAACGACGAATGACACCATCGACGATTACGTAGGCCGTCAGATGGTGGCAGGCAAGCGTGGAGCTTATAGTAAGAAGAAGTCCGATATCATCTCACCGTTCAAGCTCTTTGATAGCCCTTTCTGGTCTGTCTATATGTTCTATGAGCCGATTGAACACACCACCTGGAGTATCGCTTCTGTCGTTCCCACTATGATGGTGGATTTGATAGCCAACGGACTCGGTGTCATCATGATTGTGCTGATTGCCCTTGCCTTGTTGGTGACGCGTATTGCCGGACGTGTGATCATCCGTCGGGCCACCAAGCCCCTAAGCCATCTGGCGGCCTCTGCCAATGAGGTGGCCAAGGGAAACTTCTCGGCCCCTTTGCCTGTCATCAAGCATAATGATGAGATTCGACAGCTGCGTGACTCTTTCGATTCGATGCAGCACTCACTGACGCATTATGTGGATGAACTCAAATCGACGACCGCCTCAAAGGCTGCCATTGAAAACGAGTTGAAGATTGCACACGACATCCAGATGTCGATGCTGCCGAAGACCTTCCCTCCATATCCTGAGCGCGATGATATCGACATCTATGGTTTCCTGAAACCAGCCAAGGATGTGGGCGGTGACCTGTTCGACTTCTATATCCATAACGAGAAGTTGTTCTTTTGCATCGGCGACGTCTCTGGCAAAGGAGTACCCGCTTCTTTGGTGATGGCGGTTACCCGTTCGCTTTTCAGGAATATCTCTGCCCACACGTCAGAACCTGAGCAGATTGCCTATACGCTCAATGAGGCATTGACTGAAGGAAATGAAACAGCGATGTTTGTCACGGCCTTCATCGGCGTACTCGACCTTGCGACGGGTCACATGAGCTTTTGCAATGCAGGCCATAACAATCCGTTGATCATCGGCCATGAGGTGAGCATGCTTGACTGTAATCCCAATCTGCCCTTAGGTGTGATGGACGGTGTGACGTTTGAGAAGCAGGAGATGGTTGTCGAACCGCAGACCACCATATTCCTTTATACCGACGGACTCAACGAGGCCGAAAATATCCGACATGACCAGTTCGACATCGAGCGCGTCATGGATTTAGCCACATCTTTGGTAAAGGAAGGACAAGACCAGCCCACCACTATGATCCAAAAGATGACAGAGGCTGTTCATGTCTTTGTGGGTGAGGCAGAACAAAGTGATGACCTGACGATGCTGGCGATCAAGTATTTAAAGGAGTCAGGAGTCAGGAGTCAGGAGACTGGAGACAGGAGACTGGAGACAGGAGTCAGGAGTAAGGAATAAATATGTTCTTTTGTTCTTATGTCTAAGAAAAATGAATATGTACGTCAGGTGGCTGAGCAGAAATATGAGTTCGGCTTCACGACGGATGTACATACAGAAATCATCGAGAAAGGTTTGAACGAAGACGTCGTCAGACTGATCTCTGCCAAGAAAGGGGAACCCGAGTGGATGCTTGAGTTCCGCCTTAAGGCTTTCCGTTATTGGAAGGAGCAGACAGAGCCCACATGGGGACATGTCCATGTGCCCCCTATCGACTATCAAGGCATCTCATATTATGCCGATCCTTTGTCGAGGAAGGAGGAAGGAGGAAAGAGGAAGGAGAATACCGAAATCGATCCTGAACTGATGAAGACCTTCGACAAACTGGGCATTCCCTTGGAGGAGCGACTGGCCCTGAGCGGCAACACGGCTGTCGATGCCATCATGGACTCCGTCAGCGTGAAGACCACTTTCAAGGAGAAACTCCGTGAGAAGGGAGTTATCTTCTGTTCGATAGGCGATGCCATCAAGGAGCATCCCGACTTGGTGCGGGAATACCTTGGGAGTGTGGTGCCCTATCGTGATAACTTCTTTGCAGCCTTGAACAGTGCTGTATTCAGCGACGGTTCCTTCGTCTATATCCCCAAGGGTGTTCGCTGTCCGATGGAACTCAGTTCCTATTTCCGTATCAATGCCCGCAACACTGGCCAGTTCGAACGTACACTCATCATTGCCGATGACGATGCTTATGTTTCTTATCTTGAGGGTTGTACAGCTCCGATGCGTGATGAGAACCAGTTACATGCTGCCATCGTGGAAATCATAGTAAAAGACAGGGCTGAAGTGAAATATTCCACCGTTCAGAACTGGTATCCTGGCGACGAGAACGGTAAGGGGGGTGTGTTGAACCTCGTAACGAAGCGTGGTGATCTGCGTGGTGTTGACTCCAAGCTCTCCTGGACCCAAGTGGAGACAGGTTCTGCCATCACATGGAAATATCCCTCCTGTATATTAAGAGGCGACAACTCTCAGGCAGAGTTCTATTCTGTTGCTGTGACAAACAACTATCAAGAGGCAGACACGGGTACGAAGATGATCCATATCGGCAAGAACACCAAATCGACCATTATCTCGAAAGGTATCTCGGCAGGTCACTCCCAAAATAGCTATCGCGGTCTGGTGCGCGCTGCCACTACGGCTGATAATGCCCGCAACTACTCCAGCTGCGACTCTTTGCTCCTGGGCTCCGACTGTGGTGCCCACACCTTCCCCTATATGGATGTCCACAACGACACGGCCATCTTCGAACACGAAGCAACCACCTCGAAGATCAGTGAAGACCAACTCTTCTACTGCAACCAGCGCGGCATCCCCACGGAGCAGGCCGTCGGCCTCATCGTCAACGGCTATGCCAAGGAGGTGCTTCAAAAGCTCCCAATGGAATTCGCCGTCGAGGCCCAGAAACTATTAAGTGTATCATTAGAAGGAACAATTGGATAAAGATAAGACTATGTTAGAGAAACTATTTGGATTTGATTCCTCCAAAATGACCTTGCGCAAGGAGGTGATAGGTGGCATTACCACCTTTTTGACGATGGCTTACATCTTAGCCGTCAACCCAAGTATCCTTTCTGCTACAGGCATGGATGCAGGGGCAGTGTTTACCACCACATGTATCTCGGCAGTAGTAGCCACCCTGGTGATGGCTCTCTATGCCAAGTTGCCCTTTGCCTTGGCTCCTGGCATGGGACTGAATGCCTTCTTTGCCTTCACCGTTGTACTGACCATGGGCTATTCGTGGCAGTTTGCGCTCACCGCCGTCATGATAGAAGGACTTGTCTTTATCCTGCTGACCGTTACAGGTTTGCGCCAGCATATTGTCAACGCCATCCCTTTGGTGATGCGCCGTGCTATCAGTCCTGGTATCGGACTCTTTATCGCTTTCGTAGGACTGAAGGGCGCCGGTATCGTCACCTCGTCGGAATCTACATTTATCACACTGGGCAATCTGCACAATCCAGCTGTGCTACTTAGTATCTTTGGTATTATACTGACGGCAGCCCTTTTGGTAAGGGGCATTACGGGCGCATTGCTCATTGGTATCCTGGCGACAACCATCGTAGGTATTCCCTTGGGCATTACCAATTTTACTGGTATCATGTCGATACCCCCATCTATCAGCCCCATCTTCTGGCAGTTTGAGTGGCACAATATTCTCACAGTAGATATGTTTGTGGTGGTACTCACGTTCCTGTTTATCGACATGTTCGATACCATCGGTACCCTGATTGGTGTATCCAACCGTGCAGGTATGGTGGATGACAACGGCAACGTAAAGAACTTGAATCAAGCCTTTATGGCTGATGCCATCGGTACTACTTTAGGTGCTATGCTGGGTACATCGACGGTAACGACATACGTTGAGAGTGCTTCTGGTGTAAATGTAGGTGGACGTTCTGGACTGACCAGTTTTACTGCCGCCATTTGCTTTGCTGTGGCATTGCTCTTCGCACCTCTGTTCCTGGCTATTCCAGAACAGGCCACAGCTGCGGCTTTGATCTTGGTGGGTGTGATGATGATGTATGATATCCGCAAGGTTGATTTCTCCAATTATGTAACGGCTATACCTTGTTTTATCTGTATCGTGCTCATGCCACTTACCTATAGTATCTCTGACGGTATTCTGATGGGTGTGATTTCGTATGTGCTGATCCATCTGTTATCAGGCACGTTTAAAGATAAGGACGAGCGTAACAATATGAACTGGGGTACCATCCTTCTGGCCATTTTATTCATCTGCCGCTACGCATTCCTATAGAACTAAAAATAATATGTTAGAAGTAAAAAACTTACACGCCAAGATTGGCGAGAAAGAGATATTGAAGGGCATCGACCTCGTGATTAACGATGGTGAGACGCATGCCATCATGGGACCCAACGGTTCTGGTAAGAGTACGCTGAGTGCCGTGCTTGTGGGCAATCCGCTCTATGAAGTAACGGAGGGTGAGGCTTATTTCAATGGCAAGAACCTGCTGGAGATGAAACCTGAGGACAGGGCTCATGAGGGATTGTTCCTGAGTTTCCAGTATCCAGTGGAGATTCCTGGTGTCTCGATGACGAACTTCATGAAAGCCGCCATCAATGAGAAGCGTAAATATCAGGGGTTAGAGCCGATGAATGCGGCAGAGTTCCTAAAGCTGCAGCGAGAGAAACGGAAGATCGTGGAGCTCGACTCTAAACTGGCAAACCGCTCGGTGAATGAGGGTTTCAGCGGTGGCGAGAAGAAGCGCAACGAGATTTTTCAGATGGCAATGCTCGAGCCAAAGCTGAGTATCCTCGACGAGACAGACTCTGGCCTTGATGTCGATGCGATGCGTATTGTAGCTGATGGCGTGAATAAACTCCAGACACCTGAGACGTCTTGTATCGTCATCACCCACTACGACCGTCTGCTGGAGATGATCCGTCCGCAGTTCGTGCATGTGCTTTATAAAGGTCGCATCGTGAAGACTGGTGGTCCGGAACTCGCCAAGGAGATTCAGGAGCACGGTTACGATTGGATTAAAGAAGAAATCGGAGAAGAATAATGCAGAGCGAGCAGCAATACATAGAACTCTATGAGCAGGCACGGGAGTTGATATGCTCTCATGCCCCTGAGGCGATGAATGCCGTAAGGGACGAGGCCTTTGAGGACTTCCGCAGGCAAGGCTTCCCGTCGAAAAAGGTGGAGCGGTATAAATACACCGATATGCAGAAGCTGTTTGCGCCAGACTATGGTGTAAACCTGAATCGCTTGCAGATTCCCGTCGATCCCTATGAGACTTTCCGCTGCGATGTGCCCAACCTCTCGACGAGTCTCTATTTCGTCATTAACGATTCTTTTTATAAAGACGATAAACCCAAAGGCCATCTGCCCGAAGGGGTGATTATTGGTTCGTTACGCGACAATCCTGAAATAGTCGCCAAATATTACGCCAAAGTGGCTAAGACCGGTGAGGATGCTGTAACAGCACTCAACACCATGCTGGCACAGGATGGACTACTGGTTTACGTACCTAAGAACGTGAAGGTTGATCGTGCCATCCAGATTATCAACATCCTGAAGGCAACGCCCAAGAATGCGCAGCGAGTTGTTCCCGATTTGATGGTGAACCGTCGTGTGCTCATCGTGCTTGAGGAGAGTGCCGAAATCAAAATGCTCTTCTGCGACCATACGGCCGACGACCGTAACTTTCTCGCTACACAAGTCATAGAGGCCTACGTCGGTGAGAATGCATCGCTCGATCTCTATTGCTTAGAGGAGACACATTATAAAAATGTACGCGTGAGCAATGTCTATATCGACCAACAGGCCAACAGCCGTGTAAACCACAATGTGATTACCCTGCACAACGGCGTTACCCGCAACAAACTTGACCTGTCTTTCAGCGGCGAGGGAGCCGAGTGCCAATGCTATGGCTGTGTGATTGCCGACAAGCAGCAACATGTGGATAACAACACATTAATCACCCACAAAGTGCCTCACTGCACCAGCAACGAACTCTATAAATACGTGCTCGACGACCAGTCTACAGGTGCCTTTGCAGGTCGTGTGCTGGTGGAGCATGGTGCCCAGAAGACTTCGTCGCAGATGACCAATCAAAATCTGACAGCTACCAAAGAGGCACGTATGTACACCCAGCCGATGTTGGAGATTTACGCCGACGATGTGAAGTGTGCTCATGGTTCTACCGTAGGCCAACTCAACGATGCGGCCCTGTTCTATATGCGACAGCGAGGCATTTCCCTCGAAGAGGCCAAACTGCTCCTGCAGAATGCCTTTATCAACGAGGTCATAGACCACATGGCGCTCGAACCCCTCCGTGACCGCCTTCACTATCTGGTGGAGAAGCGTTTCCGTGGAGAGTTGAACAAATGCGCTGGATGCAGGCTGTGTAAGTAGAAAAGGAGTAAGGAGAGAAGGAGTAAGTAGAAATGTACGATATAAATAAGATACGCGAAGATTTTCCCATTCTGTCAAGGGAGGTATATGGTAAGCCGTTGGTCTACCTTGATAACGCCGCCACCACGCAGAAACCGCTTTGTGTGCTTGACGCTATGCGTGACGAGTATCTCAATGTCAATGCCAATGTGCATAGAGGGGTACACTATCTGTCGCAGCAGGCTACGGATCTGCACGAGGCGGCCCGTGAGAAGGTACGGGAGTTTATCAACGCCCGAAAGATTGAGGAGATCGTCTTCACCCGTGGAACGACGGAAGCCATCAACCTCGTGGCCAGTTCTTTCTGCGAAAGTCAGATGCAACCGGGCGACGAGGTACTTGTCACAGAGATGGAGCACCATTCGAATATCGTCTCCTGGCAGTTGCAGGCCCAGAAGCGTGGCATCGTCGTCAAGCATATCCCCATCACCGACGATGGGCAGCTCTGTATGGATCAATTGGAAACGCTGATCACGGAAAAGACGAAAATCATCAGCGTCGCTCACGTCAGCAATGTCCTCGGAACCGTAAACCCTGTCGCCCAAATTGTCCAAATCGCCCACACTCACGGCATCCCTGTGATGGTGGATGGCGCCCAGAGCGCCCCCCACTTCAAGGTGGATGTGCAGGCGATGGACTGCGACTTCTTCGCTTTCAGTGGTCATAAAATGTACGGACCTACGGGCATCGGTGTACTCTATGGCAAGGAGGAATGGCTCGAGAAACTGCCACCATATCAGGGTGGAGGTGAGATGATCGACAAGGTGACGTGGGAGAAGACCACCTTCGAACGCCTGCCTTTCAAGTTCGAGGCTGGTACCCCTGACTATATTGCTACCCACGGCCTCGCCAAAGCCATCGACTACATCGAGTCTCTTGGCTTCGACGCCATCCAACAGCACGAGCAGGAACTCACCCGCTACTGTATGGAGCAGCTGATGACTATCCCTGATATGCACATCTACGGTCCGAATCTCACAATAGGGATTGTCCCCAGTGTGCGAGACGCTGTCGTTTCCTTCAACGTTGGCTCTATCCACCACTTGGATATGGGCACCCTTCTCGATCGTCTTGGCATCGCCGTCCGCACAGGTCATCACTGTGCCCAACCCTTGATGGATCGTTTGGGCATCTCTGGTACCGTCCGTGCCTCGTTCGCCCTTTATAACACCAAGGAAGAGATTGACATCCTTGTGGCTGGTATCCGTCGTGTATCACAAATGTTCTGATGCTGAAGAATAACTACTATATAGGCAAGATCGAAGCTGGCTGCGATGAAGCCGGACGTGGTTGTCTGGCTGGCAGTGTTTATGCGGCTGCCGTCATCCTGCCTGATGACTATCAGAACGACCTGCTCAACGACTCCAAGCAACTGACAGAGAAGCGCCGTTATCAGCTCCGGGAAATCATCGAACGTGATGCCGTTGCCTGGGCCGTGGGAATCGTCACCCCTGAGGAGATAGACAAGATCAACATCCTCAACGCCTCCATCCTTGCGATGCATCGTGCCTTGGATCAGCTCAAGGTTCGCCCTGAGGCCATCATCGTCGATGGCAACCGCTTCAAACCGTATAACAACATCCCCCACACCACGATCGTCAAGGGCGACGGCAAATACCTCTCCATCGCTGCTGCGAGCATCCTCGCCAAGACCTATCGTGACGATTATATGAACCGTCTTGCTGAGGAATACCCCCAGTACGACTGGTTCTCCAACAAGGGCTATCCCACTAAGAAACATCGTGATGCCATCCGCCAATACGGCATCACACCCTATCACCGCAAGAGTTACAACTTATTAGGCGACGGACAGTTATGCCTCGACTTTGGCGACTAGTGTATGTTAATATGTCTAATATTTATTCTTATGTCAATAAAATAATGTAACTTTGCACCGCAATTAGAAAACGTACGTTTAAACAAATAATAAGATTATGGCAAAGAAAGCACTTTTGATGATTCTCGACGGATGGGGAATCGGTAAGCATGGCAAGGGTGACGTGATCTTCAACACGCCGACACCTTACCTCGATCTGTTAACAGCAACATCAGCCCATTCTCAACTCCAGGCCTCTGGTGAGGATGTCGGTCTGCCCGACGGTCAGATGGGTAACTCTGAGGTGGGTCACCTCAATATCGGTGCCGGACGCATCGTATATCAGGATCTGGTGAAAATCAACCGTGCCTGCAAAGACGGCTCAATTATGGAGAATCCCCAGGTGAAGGCTGCCTACACCTACGCCAAGGAGAACAACAAGAAGCTGCACCTGATGGGTCTGACCTCCGACGGTGGCGTACACTCAAGCCTCGACCATCTGTTCAAGCTCATCGAGATTGGTAAGGCTTACGGTCTGAACAACCAGGTGTTTGTACATTGCTATATGGACGGCCGTGATACCGACCCGCACTCTGGTATCGGCTTCATCCAGCAGGTAACCGATGTCTGCGCTGCTAATAATGCTGCCATCGCCTCTATCGTTGGTCGTTTCTATGCGATGGACCGCGACAAGCGTTGGGAGCGTGTGAAGGAAGGCTACGACCTGATTGTCAACGGTGTTGGTAAGCAGGCTACCGATATGGTGAAGGCCATGGAGGAGAGTTATGAAGAGGGTGTGACGGATGAGTTCATCAAGCCTATCCACAACTCGAAAGTCAATGGTTGCATCGAGGAGGGCGATGTCGTCATCTTCATCAACTTCCGTAACGACCGCGCCAAGGAGATGACCATCGCACTGACGCAGGAGGATATGCCTGAGCAGGGCATGAAGACCATCCCCGGCCTGCAGTACTACTGCATGACACCGTACGACGCCAACTTCAAGGGTGTCCACATCCTTTTCCCGAAGGAGAACGTGGAGGATACCCTGGGCGAGTACCTCTCCAAGCAGGGCAAGAAGCAGCTCCATACCGCTGAGACAGAGAAATATGCTCACGTCACCTTCTTCTTCAACGGTGGCCGCGAGGCTCCATACGAGGGTGAGGACCGTATCCTGGTGCCCTCTCCGAAGGTGGCCACCTACGACCTGAAGCCGGAGATGAGTGCCTACGAGGTGAAGGACAAGCTGGTGGGTGCCATCAACACTCAGGAGTACGACTTCATCGTAGTGAACTTCGCCAACGGTGATATGGTGGGCCATACTGGAGTCTACAACGCCATAGCAAAGGCCGTCTGGGCCGTGGACAACTGCGTCCGTGAAGTCATTGAGGCAGCCAAGGCCAACGACTACGAGGCCATCATCATCGCCGACCACGGTAATGCCGACAACGCCATCAATCCCGATGGTACGCCCAATACCGCCCACTCGCTGAACCCCGTGCCCTTCATCTACGTGACCAACAACAATTCGGCCACTGTGAAGGACGGTCGTCTGGCTGACGTCGCTCCCTCCATCCTCCACATCATGGGTCTGGAGCAGCCTTCAGACATGACGGGTGAGAACCTGATCTGCGACTAATGTGGAATAAACCCTGGTCCATGAAAGAGGGCCTCCTCATCGGAGGAGGCCTTATCATAGCAGGTCTGGCACTGGAACTAAGTGTCGGACAAGTCAAATGGGAAACTTTCGCCTGGCCTGTTAACGGCTATGTGTTCGGAAGTTTCCTTATTTTGGTAGCAACAGTCTTTCTGCTGAGGAAGAAGGTCTATGCCTTCCAGTTCATCGGTACGTATCAGGCAGCCATCCCTGCGATGGTGTATGCCGTCCTACTGACGATTATCATGGGTCTGACACGCCAAAAAGCCGGTGGCACCTGGCTGAACGATATGCTGTCGTTCTGGCCCTTCGTGCTCATCTATGTCTATATCACCGTCATCCTCGGGGCCGTCACACTGAAGCGGCTCTATCAAATCGTAAATCGTCAATCGTCAAATCGTAAATGGTTTGATCTTCCCTTTTTACTTAACCACTTAGGCCTCTTCCTCGCCCTCACCACCGCCACCCTCGGCAATGCCGATATGCAGCGGCTGAAGATGATTACCGCCGTCGGGGAACCCGAATGGCGGGCTTTGGATGCTAACGGCGCTGTCAAGGAGATGCCGCTGGCCATCGAACTGAAGAGGTTCATCATGGAGACCTACGACAACGGCAGTCCCAAGCGCTTCGCCTCTGAGATCCAGATTCTGACCAAGACCAAGAAGAACATCGAGACCGTTGTCGATGTCAACAAACCCTACGAGGTGGACGGATGGAAGATCTACCAGTATGGCTACGACACGCAGAGGGGAGCCGACAGTCAGATCTCGATACTCGAATTGGTCAGCGATCCCTGGCTGCCATTGGTCTATACTGGCATCTTTATGATGCTGGCAGGAACGGTGCTGCTGGTACTCTATACCCGTTGGCGCATGAAACGGCTGCTGCCGATAGGTGTACTCCTGGTGGTGGCTCTGGCCATCGTCAGCCACCTGATACCCGTCTTCCGTTCCAACCTCGTGCCTGCTCTGCAAAGCCCGTGGTTCTACCCCCACATCCTGGTCTATATCGTATGCTACTCCCTGATGGGCGTCGCTGCCGTCATCGCCATCTACGGCCTCATCAGACGACCTCTCCCCTCTTACATCTCACCTCTTACCTCTTCCATCGTTTACATCGGCCTGATCTTTATGACCTTCGGTATGATGTTCGGCGCTTTCTGGGCAAAAGAAGCTTGGGGTCACTACTGGTCGTGGGACCCCAAGGAAACGTGGGCAGCCATCACCTGGCTTTCCTATCTCGTCTATGTACACTACCGCCTGCTGCCTCGTCACAAGGAGCGTCTGGCCCTATGTATGCTCATCATCTCCTTCGCACTCCTGCAGATGTGCTGGTGGGGCATCAATTACCTGCCTTCAGCCCAGGGCTCGAGTGTACACACTTATCAAACGAACTGATAAACTATTTCTTGCTTCTGTAGAATTTTTCGAGCGTGCGGTAGGCGTTCTCCTTTTCAGGTGAAGCCACTTCGGCACTCTCCACATCGATCTTCATCACTGGCGCAGCATCCAGATTCTCCTTGGTGATGGCAGTCCACTGGGGAAGGCCCTCGCCGTTGGGATTACCGGTCTTGCAGAAGTTGGCATAGTAAGAGAGGAACAACTTCGAGATGGCGTAGTCCTCATCCTGCCAGTCGTAGTACTCGTTGGTGTCGAGGGTACCCATCGCATACTCGATATCAGCCGAATGCACGGCACCTGGCGCAATTGCGGGCTGCTGGGCTGCGGCCTTCTTCTCCTCAGCCGTCTTCTCACGGACACCACCTGCCAGCGCACCCACCTTGTCACCCATCTTCGCAGAAACCTGCGGACGCGGATGCATATAGTGATAGCGGTAAACAGGCTGTCCAGACTTGGCGTGATAGTCGCAGACCTTCCACGTGGGGAAGCCGGTGAAGAGGTCTGAGGCGAGGTCGAGACCCTTCTGGCTCAGCACGTCCTCGTCTGTCTCAATACCGTAGGCCTTGAAGATCTCGTCGGTCATATCACCGAACTGCACCTTCATCGCGTTCTTATAATTCTGGAGCGTAGGCGCCTGACCTCCGAGCGACTGTGCGGGATGACCCTCTAACGAGTTCCAGCCTGCCAGCAACGGCACCTGAGCCTGCTCACCCTTCTCAAACACCTCGTCGGCACTCTCCTTCATAAAGTAGCCGTCCAGCACCACGTTGGCCATTCCCCTGGGAGGAAGGATCTTCTGGAGTGAGTCGGCATTCATCGCCATCGCATCAGCCAGACTGGCTATACCGGCTTGCTTCAGCAGTTCAGCACCGGCCGCATCAGCTTCGGCCTGTGAAGCGGGCTTATACGGCAGCACCTCAGCACCCGACGACAGCATCGCACCGGCTATATTGTTCTTCGAGAGCGGCGAACACATCAGGAGCGACACGGAGAACGAACCGGCTGACTCTCCCACGATGGTGATCTTCGCAGGGTCACCGCCGAAAGCTGCGATGTTATCCTTCACCCACTGGATGGCAGCCACCTGATCCAGGAAGCCATAGTTGCCGCTTCCCTTATAGTCAGAAGCCTCTGTGAGTTCCGGATGGGCAAAGAAGCCGAACACACCTTCACGATAGTTGGCCGTCACGCCGATCACGCCCTCCTTGGCGATGGAACTTCCGTCGTAACGGGGCTCGCTGCCCGAACCGGCCATCAGTCCGCCACCATTAAAATAGATCAGTACAGGAAGGGCATCCGCTGTGGTCGTTGCGGTAGTCCAGATATTCAGATAGAGACAGTCTTCGCTGCGCTTGGGACCACGGAACGCCATATCGCCGAAGACATTGGGCTGCATCGGGTCGTCGCCAAACCCCAAGGCCTCACGAACGCCTTCCCAGGCCTGCACCGGCTGGGGTGCCTTCCAACGCAGTTCGCCAACCGGGGCCTGTGCGAAGGGAACGCCCAGGAACTTCTTCACGCCATCCTCTTCGAAACCTTTGAGGATGCCATACTGGGTTTTCACTTGAAGGGTGACTTCCGCAGCCTTCTTCTCTGTGCAAGCACTGAGAATCACGAGACCTGCGACGGCAAGCATCGCGAATGATTTGATGGTTTTAGTCATAACTTAAATTGTTTATTGGGTTTTGAATTAAACTGAGTCTTCTTTCTCATTCGTTTGCAAAGATACGATTTTGCCCGCAAAAATCCAAATTATTCAAAAAAAACACACCGAAAAGAGCATTTTTCTTCCATTTCTGTGGGATAATTCGTATATTTGCAGTCCTAAGCGCAACCAATAAGACCAATCAAATGAAAAGAGCGACTATCGTTACAATGCTGCTGATGCTGGGCATCGTGGTGGCAAAGGCAGACACCAGACGTGTGCTGTTCGACGCAGGATGGCAGTTTACGCAAAACGGCAAGACTGTCACAGTGGATTTACCCCACGACTGGGACATCTATGCCGGTCCCGACGCCAAGTCAGGCGCCACGGGCACTGGCGGCGGCTGGTATCCCGGCGGCAAGGGCGAATACCGGAAGACGTTCAAGACGCCCGACGGCGAAGTTGTCAGACTCCACTTCGAGGGTGTCTATCAGAAGGCTGAGGTATTCATCAACGGCCAGAAAGCCGGACAGCACGCCTACGGCTATACCCCCTTCACCATTGACATCACACCCTATCTGCATCAAGACACGCCGAACGAGGTGCTGGTCAAGGTCGATAACTCCGAACAGCCCAACTGCCGTTGGTACAGCGGTTCCGGCATCTACCGCCACGTGTGGCTCATCACGAGCCCTGCCCTCCACATCGCGGAGAACGGTGTCTATATCAGCACCCCGATGGTGAACGACGACGAGGCGACGGTACAGGTGGAGGTGACCGTCGAGAATGCCTCCGACGTCGAACGTTCCGCCACCGTGATGGTGGGTGCGGAGTCGATGCCAATCACAGTACCTGCCAAGGGCTCTGAGACCGACACGCTCACCTTTAACATCCGGAATCCCCGTCTTTGGTCGCCCGACACGCCCATTCTCTATGAGGTACGGGCCATGCTGAAGGAACAGGGTAAGATGGTTGACAGTCAGCTGACCCGCTTCGGCGTCCGCCATATATACTGTGATTCACGTTATGGCTTTCAACTCAACTATATGCCGCTGCTCATCAACGGCGCCTGTGTCCATCACGACGACGGCATCCTCGGGGCTATGGCCTTCGATGCCGCCGAGATCCGCAAGGTCCGCCTGATGAAGGACGCCGGCTTCAACCTCATCCGCACCTCCCATAATCCCCCCTCCCGCGCCTTCCTCGACGCCTGCGACTCCATTGGCATGCTCGTCATCGACGAGGCCTTCGACGGCTGGCGGCAGGCGAAGACACCCTACGACTACTCCACGCTCATCGACTCCTGCTACCGCGAGGATATCCATGCGATGGTCAGGCGCGACCGCAATCACCCCAGCATCATCTGCTGGAGCATCGGCAACGAGGTGATGGAGCGCAAGGACATCCGCGTCGTCACCACCGCCAGGAAGATGAAGGATGCCATCAAAGACTACTGCTGTGAACGACCCGTCACCGAGGCACTCTGTTCCTGGGACAGCGACTGGGAAATCTACGACCCCCACGCCGAGGTGCTCGACATCGCAGGCTACAACTATATGCTCCACAAGCACGCCTCCGACCATGAGCGTGACCCCTTGCGCGTCATCCTGCAGACAGAGAGCTTCCCCCGTGATGCCTGGCGCAACTGGCAGACCGTCGAAGATTATTCCTACGTCATCGGCGACATTGTGTGGACGGGCCTCGACTACCTCGGCGAGTCCGGCATCGGCCGCTACTACTACGACGGCGACACCCCGGGCGAACACTATGTCGAGGGCGGACAGCCTGAATGGCACGGCGCCTACTGCGGCGATGTCGATATCACCGGCTGGCGCAAACCCATCTCCCACTACCGCGAACTGCTCTGGAACCGTGACACCGCCCCTGCCCTCTATATGGCCGTGAAGGAACCTGACGGCTACTACGGCAGCATCCGTGAGACCGCCTGGAGCGTATGGCCCACCTGGGAATCATGGACCTGGAACGGCTGGGAGGGCAAGCCCGTCGAGGTCGAAGTCTATACCAGCCTCCCCTCTGTCCGGCTCTATCTCAACGACCGGCTCGTCGGTGAGCAGCAGTCCGCCGAGTGCAAGGCCGTCTTCACCCTGCCCTATCAGCCCGGCACCCTCCGCGCCGAAGGCGTGACGGAAGAGGGCCAGCCCGTATCCGTCAGCCTCTCCACCGCCGGTGAGCCCTGTCAGATCCGCCTGACCGCCGACAAATCCACTTTCCTCGCCGACGGACAGGACCTCATCTATGTCACCGTCGAGATCCTCGACCGCAACGGCCTCGTCTGTCCCGATGCCGCCATCCCTCTCACGGCTACCGTCAAGGGCGCCGGTAGCCTTCTCTCTTTCGCCAGTGCCGACCTCAAAGACACCTCCGTCTATACCGACGCGCATTGCACCACCTGGAAAAGCCGTGCCCTCCTGGCCGTCCGTTCCTCTGCCAAGTCCGGCTCTGTCAGCGTCACCGTCAAAGGCGACGGCCTCAGCCAGAGTCAGCTCAACCTCAATGCCACTAACCACCGATGAACAGCTGCTGGGCCGCGATGCCTGCCGCTGCGACCGCTCCCCACAGGAATCCTTCGACCGCCTCCTGGCCCATTTCAAAGCCCTCCTCCCCGACGCCACAGAACGGCAGATCCTCAAGCTAATTTGAGAATCTGCCGTTCTGTAAGGTTGTAAGGTTGTAAGAATGTAAGGTTTACAACCCTGGGAAAAGCATATCGAATGCCTGGCTTATCTTTTTATCGTTGATGAACTTCTCATTCTCAGCACCGATCTCAACCATGGCCATGTAGTGAATCAGAGACACATAGAAGTCTTTGAATGTGATACAAGGCTCAGGCATGAAGAAATCATCCACCTTTTGAATGCCCATCTTCTCAATCAGCCGGGCAAGCACGTAGGCAAAATACATAGAGGTGTTATTCTCAGACCGTGGAGCCCACGTAGAGATCACTCCTGACAACTGAAGGATGCCTCTTTTCCTGTAGGTGACTGCGATGATTTTCAGCGCAGCACGATAGCCGAACAGTTCATCTTCAAACGTACAGAACTTATGGTTTACGCTTCTGAATTGCTCGCCCACCCAGTGATTCTTGTCGTTCACTCTGATGTTCAGGTGGTTCCTTTGGCGGATGCCAATGGGGAGGGACAAATTGTCACCCCCCATGGCGTTAATCTTTGATTTTTCGTTTGTCATATCGTTTTACCTATTTCTGTTTTTGAATACTTCTTTGGTTTATTTGAGGACTTAACGACAACCAAACCATCCTTAGTCCAACGGTTTATAAGGACACCTGCATAGTTTGAGGTGACACCAAGTTCCTTAGTGACAATGGCAGTCGTGAATTCCTCCGGCAGCTGAGCCAACTGCTTGACAGTCTTGGTGTGAAGATTCTCAGCCGATTCCTCAGCGATCCTCTGCTCACTGCCTTCACAATACTTCTCGGTCATTCTGCCAAAGAACACCTTCTGAGAGAAGAGCTGCACTTCCATGAAGAGGTCGCAGAGATCCAGGTCGTGCTGGTCGATGCTCAGCTTGTGGTCCTTCACCCACTCCTCCCAATGCCGCATCAGGATG
>ONCZ01000124.1 GCA_900316445.1 uncultured Prevotellaceae bacterium
AATGGATCTACAGAATTACCATGAATGGATTGCAGAGCGCCAGCGGCTACTTGAACGTATCAAGGAATTGGAAGCCGAAAATGCAGAGTTGAGAAAACGACTTGGCGAAGATGTCGTTCCTATCAAGCAGGAACCAGCTGCTATGCAAACTCTCTCACTTCAAGAGAAGGTAGGCTTGTTCCGGAGCCTATTCAGGGGGCGCGAAGATGTATTTGCTCGTAGATGGTTTAGCAAAGCGACAGGGAAAGCTGGATATCAGCCAGTCTGTCTGAATGAGTGGGGGCAGTTATGTGACAAGCGGAAATTCAAGTGTGCAGAATGTCCTAATCGACAGTTCTCACCACTGACTGATAATGATTTCTATCGCCACTTGGAAGGAAAGGATGCTGATGGTAGGGATGTCATCGGCCTTTATGTGTTGAATGAGGACAATACCTGCAACTTGTTATGTGCGGACTTTGACGATAAGAATTGTGAGCATGGCTATCAAGAAGATGTATTAGCCTTTGTTGACGTCTGTAAAAGTTGGAGTATTCCATGTTCTGTAGAGCGTTCACGTTCTGGCAATGGTTCTCATGTATGGATATTCTTTGAGACTCCAGTACTGGCAGTTAAGGCTCGCAGGTTGGGTAATGCTATCCTTACGGAGGCTATGAACAGAAACGGAAAGATTAGCTTCAAGTCATACGACAGATTCTTTCCAAACCAAGATACACTGCCAGAAGGAGGACTTGGGAATCTGGTTGCATTGCCACTGCAAGGTCTGGCTCGCAAAAATGGCAACAGCATATTTGTAAACGAGTATTTCGAGCCATACGATGACCAGTGGGAATATTTACTGAATGTGAGTAAACTCTCTGAGGTCGCAATGGATGAAATATTGAAACGAACGTCCAACATTCTTCCTCTTGGAGATTTGTCAAAGACCAGTGAGGGCAAGCCTTGGGAAGTACCAGTCACTACTAAGATAGAAAAGTCCGATTTCTTATCGGAGATCGTTATCACACGGTCAAACATGCTCATTATCCCGCTGAACCAGCTTTCATCTAAAGTTCTCAACCATTTCAGACGTATTGCATCGTTCCGAAATCCTGAGTTCTATAGCAAACAGGCACTACGACTATCCACCTACCAGACACCTCGCGTTATTTCCTGTGCAGACCTGACGGAAGAGTTTCTTGCACTTCCTCGAGGATGTGAAGATGCTGTCACAACACTGCTGAAAGAGAAGAATGTTGCCTATCGGTTTGAGGACAAGACGAATTATGGTAGGCCCATATCTGTTCATTTTAATGGTGAACTACGCAAGAATCAGCAAGAAGCCGTCAACACCTTGGCTGTGAACAACACTGGTGTACTCTCTGCGACAACTGCATTTGGAAAGACAGTGGCTACCATAGGTCTCATAGCTGAGCATAGCGTCAATACGCTGATACTTGTTCATACAAAGGCTTTGCTAGACCAATGGGTACAGAGAATAGAACAGTTCCTTACCATTGACGAAGTTCTCGAATTAGAAGAAGGGAAACGCAAGCGTAAGAAGGGGCTATCGCCAATCGGCACTCTCTCGTCTACAGGCAACAAACTTCATGGCATTATAGACATAGCCCTCATGCAGTCGTGTATAACTGATGGCGAAGTAAAACCCTTCGTCAAAAATTATGGACTGGTTATTGCAGATGAGTGTCACCACGTTTCTGCAGTCAGCTTCGAGCAGATTCTGAGAGCAGTCAACGCCCGATATGTTTATGGCTTAACAGCTACCCCTATCCGAAAAGACGGACATCAGCCCATTATCTTTATGCAATGCGGCCCTATTAGGTATAATGCCGATGCCAAGGTTCAGATGTGCAATCAGTCATTCCAACGATTGTTAGTTCCTCGCTTCACACCTTACAGGCCAATAAGTGGTGATGACTTTTCGTTTACGAAAGTAGCCCAACAACTGGTAGAAGACGAATATCGCAACCTGTTCATCGTCAAAGATGTCATCGAGGCATTGAAAGAGGGACGTTCACCGATTATCTTAACAAGTAGGACGGCTCATGTTGAGATTCTTGCCAAACTTCTCAAGCCGCATTGTCCTAATGTTATCACCCTTGTAGGCTCAGAAAGCACCAAGGAGAAGCGCCAGAAGATGGATTATCTGCAATCCATACCTTCCACAGAGCCGCTTGTCATCGTTGCTACAGGCAGATATGTGGGTGAGGGGTTCGACTATGCACGTCTTGATACCTTGTTTCTGGTTTCACCTGTCGCCTGGAGAGGTATTGTGGCCCAATATGCAGGTCGATTGCATCGAGAGTTTGATGGTAAACAGGATGTACAAATCTATGATTACATTGACATCCGAGTCCCTGTTTGTGAATCCATGTACCGAAAGCGTCTAAAAGGCTATGCCACTATTGGCTACCGAATAAGGAACAACGAGATGTTTGACAGTCTGTTCCCGACAACAGACCTAATCTATGATGGACAAAACTTTGTTTCTCCATTAGTTTCTGATCTCTCACAATGTAAGCGTTCTGTTGTCATTTCATGTCCGAAAGTCAGGATAGGCAGACAGACACAAATCGAAGAACGACTAATTGATTTGGTCGCAAACGGCATAGAGGTCGTACTTTACACTAAAGAGGAGAACGATGACACCATTCGTTTGCAGCATCAAGGCATTAGTGTTATAACTATCAATAAGCTTTCCCTACACGCAGCCATCATTGACAAGAGTAAAGTATGGTACGGCTGCGTAAATATCCTAGGCTATCACTCTGCTGAAGACAATCTTATTAGATTTAAGAATCCCGAGATTGCCACGACTCTGTTGGAGTCCATAAGTAATAAACTTTCTTGATCTACCTATCTCTCCACATTTTCTGTTAGAAACAGTCGAAATGAACTCAAATATGAGATTTCGACAGATTCTGACAGAAAATCTTTTGTTCTGGC
>ONCZ01000082.1 GCA_900316445.1 uncultured Prevotellaceae bacterium
TCAGAACACCAACGACGACAGCACCGCTTTCGGCAAGTATTTCGCAGAGGTCGATGCAAAGGAGCCCCTGAACCTCAAGGGTTTCGCCAAGCACATGACTTCGCACGGCAAGATCGCCGACTATCAGATGTGCGTGCTGGTGCTCGGACAGGTGGTAGAGTGCATGAGTGAGCTACTCTCACAGGGTCAGCCCGTGAAGCTCGACGGACTCGGCACGTTCTCACCGAGCGTCGATGGCCAGAAGCTGGGCAAGAATGACATCGAGTCGGCTGTGGCAGCTGGTGCCGACGCCATGATCAACGGCATCAAGATCAACTTCACGCCGGAGAACACCAAGGGTGAGAAACTGACCAGCCGAGCCTTCAAGGAGCAGTGCATCTTCGAGTACGGGTATGTGGTGCAGAGCGAAATCCGCACCGTCAACGGCAAGCAGCGTCGCTTCCAGAAGAAGACGCCGATCAGCTACGTGCTGGCTCCACAGGCTGACGGTAACGGCGGAGGTGGAAACGGGTAATCTCTTCCCCTCCTGAGTTCTTTGCAGAGCAAAGCGGCAAAGCCGAGCGAGGAGGGGTTAGGGGTGGTCTGCGCTCGGCTTTGCCGCTTGCTATCGAAGGGACGCAAGAACGAGGGAAACTGTTCGCCTCTTCAGACCCCCTCTAGCTCCCCCTAACTTAGGGGGAGAAACAGATACCAGACAAGCGCAGAAATGGCGGTGAAGGTGATAGTAGCCGCGCTCACGGCATTCTTGACGGCGATCGGAACAACGAGTTGCATGGGCCTTGGGCCTATCTTCTAAACAAAACCCACGGGGAATGATCCTCGTGGGTTTTTAGTGGTGTTTGCGGCGGTATTCCCAGAGTTCGACGCTGTTGACGATGTTCTGCCAGAGCACATAACAGCCAGCACCGACGGAGGCCACGGGATTAAGATAGGTGTAGGCCACCCAGATGCTGAGGGCGGTATTCTTCTGGAAGAGGCCCTGTCCGGCATCGAGTTCGTCGCCGAGGTGACGGCCGATGCTGCGCCCAATGAGGAAGAGCGCGAAGCAGAGCACGAGGCTGAGCACGGCGATGGTGAGCAGCAAGGGCAGACCGGCATCGCTGTGGACGATGTTGCGCACAGTGACACCCGAAGTAACGCTGAGCTGCGCTGCCCAGAGATAGAACGAGAGGTCGGGGATGGAGACAATCCACGCACAGATGCGCTTGGCATAGTGCTGCATATACCAGCCCAGGAGCAGCGGTGCAATCAACACCATCGCCAGCTTCTCGAGGATGATGATGAAGGCGGTCCAGAAGTTCAGACCCGCACCGCGTTCGAGCAAGGGGAAGACGGCGGGGATCATCAGGGCCGAGGCGAAGGAGGAGATGACGACAAAGGCGGTCATCGTGTTGATGTTGCCCCCAATCTTCGCCGTGACCACCGGGGCAGCGGTTGCCGTAGGACCGATGATGCAGGTGAGGATGCTCTCCCAGAGGATCTTATGCTCGGGACTGGCCTCGACGCCGAAGATGATCCAGACGTTGAGCGCCACCAGGAGCACCTGCGCCACGAGCACACCGATATGCCAACGATGGGGACGCATCTGGTGGAAGTCGATGCGGCAGAAGGTGGAGAACAGCGTGCAGAACACCATCATCGGGAAGACGGTGTCGACCACCTCTCCCAGCACCTCGCCCGCAGCATCCAACTGCGGCACCCAGTAGAACAGGAGATAGACCACCGTGCCTATGGCTATAGCCACAGGCAACGTCCAGTCTTTGAGGAATTGCTTCACATTCATGCTGCAAAGATAAGAAAAATCAACAACGGATGACACGGATTTCACGGATAATTTGAGAAAAAAGGGCGGAATTTAACTATTTTGCAGAAAAAATCCGTTTAATCCGTGCAATCCGTTGTATTTTTTTCGTACCTTTGTGGCCAATTATGAGCGTAACGGAATTCATCCATCAAGATAAAGAGAGCCGGAGGTTCTCGTTTGAGGTGCTGCCCCCGCTGAAGGGGACGGGCACGGAACGCCTGTTTGCAGACATCGACAAACTGCGCGAGTTCGACCCTGCCTACATCAACATCACCACCCACCACTCGGAGTTCGTGTACCGGGAGGTTCGAGGAACGAGGAACGAGGAAGGAGGAACGAACGAGGAGCCGAGGTTTGAACGGATTAGGGTGCGCAGGCGCCCGGGAACGGTGGCGATAGCAGCTGCCATCCAGCAAAGGTATAATATCCCCGTACAGCCCCACGTGATCTGCAGCGGCACGACGATCGAGGATATCGAATATGAACTGCTCGACCTGCAGTTCCTCGGCATCAGCGACATCCTGTTGCTGCGTGGCGACAAGGCGAAGGAGGACAGCCGGTTTGTGCCGACGCCCGGCGGCCATGCGCACACGACGGACCTGATCAGGCAGGTGAAACGCTTCAACGAGGGGTTCTTCGCCGACGGCACACCCATCAAGCAGCCGGGCAGGAAATTCGACTACGGCGTGGCCTGCTATCCCGAGAAGCACGAGGAGGCACCGAACCTGGAGATGGACATGCAGTATCTGAAGGAGAAACAGGATCTGGGGGCGCAGTATGCGGTCACCCAGCTGTTCTATGATAACGAGAAGTATTTCGCTTTTGTGGAGAAGGCCCGGGCGATGGGCATCACCATCCCCATTATCCCCGGCATCAAGCCGATGGCGAAACTGAGTCAGCTGACGGTGGTGCCGAAGACATTCCACTGCGACATCCCCGAGCCGCTGGCCAGGGAGATCGTGAAGTGTAAGACCGACGAGGATGCCCGGCAGCTGGGAATCGAATGGACCACAGAACAATGTCGTCAGCTCTATGCTCACGGGGTACATAATATTCATTTCTATACGGTCTCGGCAGTGGATTCAGTAGTATCCGTCGTAAAACAATTGATTTGATAACAAAAGACGACAATGATGATTATATTAACGACAACTTGGACAACTAAGACAACCTTTGCCTACGACGGCAACCGCCGTCTACGGGGTCCAGAATGGACTCCATCCAAAAAAGTTGTCTAAGTTGTCACAGTTGTCGTAAAAATAAGGAGTTGTAGTAAAATGACTTGGAGTGAGGTGATAGGACAGGAGGAGGCCAAGGAGCGGCTGATGCAGATGGTCAGGGAAGACCGCCTGCCACATGCGATGATGCTCTGCGGGCCGGTGGGCAGCGGAAAGCTGGCGCTGGCGATCGCCTTCGCTTGCGAATTGCTTCGGGGGCACGGAGGTACGGAGGCGCGTGGGCGCGAGAATACCTCAACGGCAGAATCATTTCTCGTACCCCCGTACCCCCGTACCCCCGCACTCCCGAATATTGAACCCATGCTCCAGAAACTGGAGCACCCCGACCTGCACTTCACCTACCCCACCATCAAGCTGCCGTCGATGAAGAGCGACTATAAGCCGGTGAGCGACGACTTCGCCAAGGAGTGGCACGAGCTGGTGATGCAGAGCCCCTACTTCACGATGGAGGAATGGATGGAGGCGATGGGCGGCGAGAACCAGCAGGCCATCATCACCGCCGGCGAGAGCGACGACCTCGTGAGGAAACTGTCGCTGAAGTCGAGTCAGGGCGGCTATAAGGTGAGCATCGTGTGGCTGCCCGAGCGCATGAATATAGAATGTGCCAACAAACTGCTGAAACTCATCGAGGAGCCGCCGCAACAGACGGTGTTCATCATGGTGAGCGAAGAGCCTGAGAAGCTGCTGGAGACCATCCGCAGCCGTGTGCAGCGCATCGACATCCGCAAGACCGAACAGGAGGCCATCCGACAGGCACTCATCGAGCGCAGAGGCTGCGACGAGGACAGTGCCCAGCGCATCAGCCGACTGGTGAACGGCAACTGGATCGCCGCGATGGAGGAGCTGCAGGCCGACTCGGAGAAGGGACTCTTCCTCGACATGTACAAGAACCTGATGCGACTGGCTTATCAAAGGAAAATCAAGGACCTGCGCAAGTGGAGCGAGCAGATGGCCGCTATGGGACGAGAGAAACAGCGGCGCTGGCTCACCTACTTCCTGAGGATGACGCGCGAGAGCTTCGTCTATAACTTCAAGGAGCAGGTTCTGAACTATATGACGGCTGACGAGGAGGACTTCGCCCAGAACTTCGCCCGCTTCATCAACGAGAATAACATCCTGCCCATCAGCGACCTGGCGAACATCGCCATCCGCGACATCGGGCAGAACGCCAATGCGAAGATCGTGTTCTTCGACTTCGCCCTGCAAATCATCGTGTTGCTGCTGCAAAAGTGACCTTGCCCCCTAAGTTAGGGGGATGGGGGTCTGAACAGAATAAATAGAAACTCATAAATTATGGAAGAAAAGATCATAGTAAAGAAGGTGGGTCGTTCAGACCCCCAACCCCCTAACTTAGGGGGCTTAAAAATGATGGTCGGCTGCGACAGAGGCCTCTGCCATCAGGCCGTAGGCCGACAGGACAGGCAACTGAACACCTACGACTGGCTGGCCGACGTGCCCGGCAACGTGGACACCACCGACCTCGTGGAGGTGCAGTTCAAACATACCCG
The DNA here is from genome assembly GCA_900316445.1 of uncultured Prevotellaceae bacterium. Lineage (GTDB taxonomy): Bacteria > Bacteroidota > Bacteroidia > Bacteroidales > Bacteroidaceae > Prevotella. The sequence continues at coordinate 4,551 of ONCZ01000082.1, forward strand.
CAAGGGCTATTACCACAACGTGAATAACCTCGAACTGAAGAAGGGCGACGTGGTGGCCGTCGAGGCCAGTCCCGGTCACGACATCGGCGTCGTCACCCTCACCGGCCGTCTGGTGAAGCTCCAGTTGAAGAAAGCCAACCTGAAATCAGCCGACGACATCAAGCGCATCTACCGCATCGCCCGTCCAACGGATATGGATAAGTTCCGCGAGGCAAAGGCCCGTGAGCACAGTACGATGATCGAGAGCCGAAAGATTGCCAAAGGTCTCGGACTGGACATGAAGATCGGCGACGTGGAGTATCAGGGCGACGGCAACAAGGCCATCTTCTATTACATCGCCGACGGTCGTGTGGACTTCCGCCAGCTGATCAAGGATCTGGCAGCCGCCTTCCATGTGCGCATCGAGATGAAGCAGATCGGTGCCCGTCAGGAGGCAGGACGCATCGGCGGTACAGGTCCTTGCGGGCGTGAGCTCTGCTGTGCCACGTGGATGAAGAACTTCGTCTCGGTGAGCACCAGCGCCGCGAGGTTCCAGGACATCTCCCTCAACCCACAGAAGCTGGCCGGTATGTGCGCCAAGCTGAAGTGCTGTCTGAACTACGAGGTGGACGACTATATCGAGGCCGGCAAGCGGATGCCTGGACGCGACGTGGTGCTGCAGACGCAGGATGCCGACTACCACCTCTTCAAGACCGACATCCTGGCCGGACTGGTGACCTACTCTACGGATAAGAACATCGCCGCCAACCTCCAGACCATCACCGCCGCCAAGGCTCGTGAAGTGATCGAGATGAACCGTCGCGGCGAGAAACCCCTGAGCCTCGAAGAGAAAGAGGGAGAAGAGCCTGTGGAGAAGCCCCACAACATCGACCTCGCCGGTGGTGACATCAGCCGCTTCGACAAGGCCAAGAAGAAAAAGAAGAAGAATAAGAAGGGGAGACAGGAGTCAGGAGACAGGAGTCAGGAGAAAGGAGACAGGAGTCAGGAGGGCCGCAACGAAAACCATGCGGAATAAACCGTTTGTCTTTGTCGTCCTGCTGGCGCTGGTAGCCTTGTGCGGCTGTCAGCAGCAGGTAGCCTATCATGCGTTCAAGCATATCTATGAACCGGGATGGGACAAAACCGACACGCTGCATTTCGACGTCAGCCCCGTAGCAAGAGACGGCAACTACCGACTGGACGCCGAACTGCGCATCGACAAGGAATTCCCCTTCAAACAGCTGACGATCGAGGTAGAACAGACAGTCTATCCGTCGAAGGAGATGTTTCACCGTAAGATAGACTGTAACCTCGTCAGTGAGACGGGTGTGATTGAGGGCGACGGCATCAGTTATTTCCAGTACCAGTTTTTCGTCCAGGGTATCAGCCTGCACCAAGGGGACTCGGTACACATCAGCCTGACGCATAACATGAAAAGGGAAATCATGCCGGGGATTTCCGACGTGGGCGTGAAATTGTCACTGCCGTACTAAGTTGCGGCCGGCATCAATACGCAAGAAGATAAACAGCAGCAAGGTGAAGCCCCATAGAGACGAGCCGCCATAGCTGAAGAACGGCAACGGGATGCCGATCACCGGCGTCAAGCCCAGCACCATACCCACGTTGATGAACACGTGGAACAAGAAGATGCTCAGCACACAATAGCCGTAGATGCGTCCGAAGGCATGCGGCTGACGCTCCGCCAGATGGATGAGCCGTAATATCAATGCCAGGAAAAGCAACAACACGCCAGCAGATCCTACGAAGCCTTCCTCCTCGCCGACGGTACAGAAGATGAAGTCGGTGTCCTGTTCCGGCACGAACTTCAGCTTCGTCTGCGTGCCATTGAGGAAGCCCTTGCCCTCCAGACCACCGGAACCGATGGCAATCTCACTCTGATGCACGTTATAGCCTGCACCCTTCAGGTCTTCCTCCAATCCCAACAGCACGTTGATACGTACCCGCTGGTGGGGCTGCATCATATTGTTGAGCACATAGTCGGCACCACTGTAGAACACCAATGAACCCAGGGCGAAGAGAGCAATCCACAAATAGTTGCGGAAACGCGTGGACAACCACAGCCACACCAGATAGAGGATGAGCAATCCGCAGACCGCCATCATGACCTTCGTGATGTCGAACGGGATAACGAAAAGAGAGAACAGCAGCAGCACCAGTGAGGAACCAACGGTGACAGCCAGGAACTGGAGTGCCCGCTGACGATCCTTACAATATACCCACACCATGCTGGTCGAGAAGAGCATGATCATAAGCAGCACGGAGAAACGTCCGACGGAGGCGGGCGTGTACCACATCATCACATCGGCAAAACGAATGCCCACAACGAAATACACCACCATCGCCACACCCGTCAGCAGCACACTGCCGGGCATGCCCTCACGGTAGAGCATGAGGAAGAAGGACATATAGACCAGTGCGGAGCCCGTCTCATGCTGGAGGACGATGAAGATCATCGGCACGAAGATCACAACGAGGGCCGCCGCAAAGTGTTTCCACTTATGGATGTCGTAGCCGTAGATGCTCATGAGCTTCGCCAAGGCGAGGGCTGTGGCGAACTTCGCAAACTCTGCAGGCTGCAGGCGCAAAGGTCCTAACACAAGCCACGATCGGGAGCCCTTGATGGTATGGGGGTTGAAGATCGTGCCGAAGAGCAGCACAAGCAGCACCCCGAAGATGATGAAGGCGAGCATCTCGTAGTAGCGGTCGTCGGTCATCAGCAGCACGAAGCCTAAAACGATCGACGTACCTATCCAGACGATCTGCATGCCCGAGCGAGTGTCGAGGCTGAAGATGTCGGTATCGCCATAGGAGTAGCTGGCACCACAGACACTCACCCACCCGAAGGTGAGCAGCGCCAGGTAGATCAGGATCGTCCACCAGTCCAGCGAGCGCAATACGCCCTTGTGATGTCTATCTGTCGGATGTGCCATAATTGATTCTCTTTTCCTGTATCGACTGTGCCCTGGCCTCCGAGGCCTCCGAGAGTTTGCCTTTCAGATATTGCTCCATGATCAGTCCGCCGATGGGCACACCATAGGTGGCACCCCATCCGCCATTCTCCACATATACTGCTACGGCAATCTTCGGCTCGTCCATCGGGGCAAACCCCATGAATACCGAGTGGTCGTGACCTTTGTTCTGCGCCGTACCCGTCTTTCCGCAGGCCATGAAATCGTACTTCGCCAATTCGTGACAGGTACCACCAAGAGCTGACGAGCGCATGCCCTGCACCACATAGTCGTAGGCCTCGCGCGTCGCTTTTGTATAATGTTTGCGCGTGAAGGCCGTGTCGAGGGGTTCGCCCTCCACCTTCTTCACCACGTGAGGTACGTAGTAGTAACCGCGATTGGCAATCGTCGCACCGAGGTTCGCAATCTGCAGAGGTGTAGCGTTCACCTCACCCTGTCCGATGGCAATGGAGATGACCGTCAGTCCGTTCCAAGAGCCCTTATAGGCCTTGTCATAGAACTGCGCGTTGGGAATCATACCACGCTTCTCACCCGGCAGATCGATGCCCAGCTTATAACCGAAACCCATCGAGACCATATAGTCACGCCAGGTGTTCATCGCATTCTGCACCGTATGGTACTTGGAGATGTTGGTGTTGATCATGTGGTAGAGCCCCCAGCAGAAATAACCATTGCAAGAAGTACTCAGTGCCGGAACCAGAGGTAAAGGAGCCCCATGACCGTGACAACCCACACGCAGACCACGGAACACGAAACCGTGACTGCAAGGGTACATCGTCGTGGGAGTAATCACGCCCTCGGTCATGAATGTCAGGCCCTGTGTTGTCTTGAAGGTCGAACCCGGGGGATACTGACCCATGATACTGCGATTCAGCAGGGGCTTCCAGGTGTCCTGTGACAGTAGGCGGTGGTTCTTAGAACGCTGGCGACCGACCATCATACGGGGATCATACGAAGGCGATGATACCATGCAGAGCACTTCACCCGTTGAGGGTTCGATGGCAACGATACTGCCGATCTTGCCTTCCAGGAGCCGTTCGCCCAAGAGTTGTAACTCCGCATCGATGCCGAGGGTCAGGTTCTTACCGGGTTTAGCACGGTGGTCGAGTTCTCCGTTCTTATAACGTCCCTGCACACGCCCGTGAGCATCGCGCAACAGGATCTGGATACCCTTCTCACCACGCAATGCCTTCTCATACGAACGCTCGATGCCCAGTTTCCCGATATAGTCGCCGGGCTGGTAGTAGTCATCTTCCTCGATATCGGCAGGCGAAGCCTCAGCCACATCGCCCAGCAGGTGGGCCGCCATGTTATAGGTGTACTGACGGACGGTACGCTTCTGCACGTAGAAACCAGGGAAGCGGAACATCTTCTCCTGGAATACGCTAAAGTCTTTGTCGGACAGCTGACTCATGAACAGCTGCTGTGTATAACGGGAATATCCCGGGTTGCGGTTGCGGTCTTTCATCGTAGCCATACGACGGTCGAACTCGTCACGGGTGATGCCGAGGGTATGACAGAACTCCAACGTGTCGAGACGGTCGCGCATCTCGTTCATCACCACCATGAGGTCGTATGAAGGCTGGTTGAACACCAGCAACTTTCCCTTGCGGTCGAGCATATTGCCACGCGAGGGATATTCGATTTTCTTCAGGAAGGCGTTGGAGTCGGCACTCTTCTTATAGTCGTCGCTCGTGATCTGAAGCATGAACAGACGGATGATGTAGATGACCACAATCAGCGTAGCCACCCCGCCTATCACGTAGCGCCGGTATGTCAGATCGTAGTTTTTCACACTTTCACCTTTTCAGTTATTCACTTTCTCGACCTCACGCTCTCAATGGCGAGCATCAGCAACAGCGTCAGTATCGCACTGCACACGGCACGCAAGATCCACAGTTGCCAGTCGAAGAAATTGAAAGCCTCCAGAATAAAGAACAAGAGACAGTAGATCAATGTCAGTATGCCACTCAGCATGCTGAACTTCCCCCACCCTAACGTGGCGGCCGACACTTCGAGGTTCTCTGCCGAATCACGGGGGATGAAGAATTCCACCAGATAGGTCTGAGTCATACCGATAAGTGTCAGCGTACCGGCAGCCAGTCCGGGAGTGTTCGAGAAGATGTCGATAAGCAGTCCGAGGAAGAAGCACCACCCGAGCACCTCACCCTTCTCGGTGTTGCGCGGGAAAGTGATGGCGAAGTAGACATACAACAGAGGCGTAGCCACATTCAGCAGCCACACGTGGTTCAACACCAGTACCTGTACGACCAGCAGCACCACAAACATCACCAATCTGTTAACCAATCGTGCCATCTACTTATTTACGATTTACGGATTTACGATTTACGATTTGTTACCTTTCCCCTGTAATCTTGTTGATGGAATCGCGGGCGGCCTGCAGAAGTGCGGCACGCTCGGCAATACTCTTATCACTGATTACCACCACATCGCGAAGATTGGTGAAATCTGTGCTCAAGCGGATCTTCAGCTTATACGACAGACCGTCGCGCGAGTTGTAAGCCTGTTCGATCTTTCCCACCGACACCCCTGAAGGGAATATCGACGAGAAGCCGCTGGTGACCACCCACTCGCCCAACTTGAACTTCGCATGACGGGGTACATCCTCCACATAAGCCACAGAGGGATCGCCGCCATACCAGTGCAGATAGCCGAAAGAACCCCTGTTGCGGATAGCACAGCTGATACGCGAAGAACTGGCATTCAGTACGGGAATGACCACCGAATAGTGGTCGGACACAAGATAGACCACACCTACGACACCATTGCCACAGGCGACACCCATATCCACCGCCACACCGTCGGCACGGCCCTTGTCGATGGTCATCAGGTTCTCCTTGCTGTCGAGGGAGTTGTCCACCACCTTCGCAGGGATCAGGTCGTACTGGGCGAGGAACTTCATTTCGTTGCGTTCCTGCACCGTCGAGTCGTGCGTCAGCTCCATATAGCGGTTCCTCAGCATATCGACATGCTGTTCTAACAGGAGATTCCGCTTCGTCAGCTGTTCATTAGCCTCCGACAGCGTGAAGAACTTTGTTGCCTCGCTCGACCACTCATACACCTTGCCCATCACGCTGTTGGCTGATGAGAACCACACGCTGGCCTGATAGTTGTTGTACTGAAACAACAGAAAACCACTGACCACTTCCAGAAATACGAAAAGTAGCCAGTGATAGTAATCTTTCAGGAAATCCAGCAGGTTCCTCATCTCCTTCTCTCCTTACTCCTTTCTCTCCTTATCTCATCAGGAAGTTGAAGCGGTCGAGATTCTTTAATGCGACGCCAGCACCCTTTGCCACACTGTGGAGGGGATCCTCAGGTACGTGGAAGGGGATGTGCATCTTATCTGTCAGACGCTTGTCGAGGCCGCGCAACAAGGCACCGCCGCCGGCCAAATAAATACCGTTCTGCACGATGTCGGCATACAGCTCAGGCGGCGTATTCTCCAAGGCGGAGAGTACAGCGTTCTCAATCTTCGACACCGTCTTATCCAGACAGTGGGCAATCTCCTGATAGCATACGGGCACCTCCATAGGCAGGGCGGTAATACGGTTAGGACCGTGTACCACAAAGTCCTCAGGAGCCTCGTCACCGAGGTCTGTCAGCGCAGAACCCACGTTGATCTTAATACGCTCAGCCATACGCTCAGACACCTTCACGTTGTGCTGACGATACATATACTCCTGGATGTCGGCCGTCAGGTCGTCACCTGCAGTACGGATGGAGTTGTTGGATACGATACCACCCAGTGAGATGACGGCGATTTCCGTCGATCCTCCGCCGATATCCACAATCATATTACCCTCCGGGGCTTCCACGTCGATACCGATACCGATGGCAGCAGCCATAGGCTCGAAGATCAGATACACATCACGG
>ONCZ01000051.1 GCA_900316445.1 uncultured Prevotellaceae bacterium
GTAGCCACCGCCCATAACGTCTGACCTCGCGTACCATATATATAATTAAGCCAAGCCACATCAGCAGGAAATAGACAAATAGGACTGGCAGAAGGGCATAACTACAGGCGGCAATGCCCCACACATTTCCAGCAATGAGCGGTGCTACCATCAAGGCAATAGGCCACAGTGATCGCTTGCGGTCTTGCAGCATAACGAGCAATATGACTATCGCCAAAGGAATAACCGTCATGCTGTCGAGCAATCCGGCTATCAGACTGCCCAGCATCATATCATCGGGAGAGGTGAGAAAATACGTCGGCAGATACCACAAGTGGCACAAGGCAATGGCGGCAAAGAAGGCTGCAGTCCATCGGCGCAGTCGCACCGGCGGAGTAATGTCAGGGGCAACGCCATTGCTCCGACGAAACAGCAGATAGCAACAAGCGTTCAAACACAGCATTGCCACTGATGCATAAAACATTAGAAAAAACTCTTCCCGAATCTGATCATGCATGCTTGATTAGCTTTTGGCTGCAAAATTACAACTTTAAATTTCCTTGCCACGGCAGAAGCGGTGCATTATCTGGCGGTCATCCCCCAGATAGATGTACCGCTCCAAGCGTTCCAAGAGCGTGTAGTTGTCGTGATTCAGGTCGCGGTCGTCGATGACGAGGGCATCGAACTCATAACCCGGTTCGAAGCTTCCCACCCGACCGAAGAAACTGCCTCCAGACTTCGTGGCAATCCAGAAAGCCTCGGACAGGCTGAGGAACGGCCGCTCGTGATTCTGCTGATAGTGCATCTTGCTCACCTGGATGGCATAGACCATCATGCGGAAGATGTTCAGGTCGTGGCCGCCGCTGATGTCGCTGCCGAGACCGACGGGCAGCCCTTCGTCGAGGAAACGACGGACGGGAGCCATGCCTGAAGCCACGTTAAAATTTGACGTAGGACTGTGGGCCACCATCACGCCGCGCCGCTTCATCAGTTCCAGTTCCTCGCCATCGGTCCACACGCAATGGGCCATCACGGTGGGCGTCTGTCCGAAGAGACCGTAACGGTCGTAGGCATCGCCGTAGCAGGTACTTTCAGGCTCCAGAGTCTTGACAAGGGCGATCTCGTCTTTGTTCTCAGAGAGGTGCGACTGCACGGGCAACTGATAATTGGCGGCCAGCTGGCCACAGGCACGGAGCATCTCCGGCGTACAGGAAGGGATGAAGCGGGGGGTGACGATGGGGCGGACGAGAGGAGTCAGGAGACAGGAGTCAGGAGACAGTAGTGAAGAATGTGCTTCCGAAATTAAGGATTCTTGACCTTGGGTGTAGGCTTCGACCGACTCGGAGAGTCCTTCGGGACAGTTGCGGTTCATAGCCACCTTGCCCACCAGCGCGCCCATGCCTGACTCCTGGAAGAGTTGCATCAGCAGACGGGTGCTCTCGGTATGGATCGTGGCGAAGACACAGGCCCGCATGGTACCGAAACGCCAGAGGTCGCGGACAAAGCGGCGGTACATCCGCCCGGCATAGTCCAGACTGGCATATTTCATTTCCTCGGGGAAGGTGTAGTTCTGGAGCCAAGGCAGCAGCTCGAGATCCATCGCGATGCCCTGATTGCGATACTGCGGGGCATGCACGTGCAAGTCGTTCATGGCGGGGATCAGCAGACAGTCGCCGAAGTCGGTGACTTCTGCATCCTGACAGTCTAATGATGCCAGATCCGAAGCCACGCCCGTCACAAGACCGTCGGCATCGACGGCGACATAACCGTTTTCCAATATTTCGAAACGGCTCCGTTCCTTGGTATAGAGGATATGGGCCTTGTAGATCTTCTTCATCGCAGATATTTGTAGTAGTACCAGTAGGTGCCGTGATATTGGTCCTCTACCCTGCCCTGCCGTTCCGTGGCATTGGGGAAGCGCGACTCCAGTTCCTGCAGGTTGCGCCAGTCTTCGTCGGTGACGGCGTGATGATAGACCACGACGGGGTTCGAACGAGAATGGGTGTAGAGCACGAGCGCCTCACGGTAGTGCTTCGGCAGATGGTCGTCGAGAGGATAGTATTTGCCGATCTCACGGGCGAAACGGTCTATCTGACGGTCGATGAGCAGGCCGCAGAGCTTGTAGTCGATCACCAGCCGCGGCACGATGCTGTCCCGGCGCTCCAGCAGATCGAGGAAGTGCATGGGCGTCATAGCTTCTGCGGGCCGACCGCCGAGGAACTTATAGAGGCTGTCTTCGGGACAGTAGTACATCCGCGTACGTCCGCTGGTGGGGAGCATCTGCTCCACGTTGGCCGAGATGGGATATTCAAACAGCTTCTCGCCCAGGGCGTTCTGCCGAGCCAGGGCATACATGCGCAGCATCAGCAGGTTGGCATCGCTCTCCAACGATTCTTTGCCCACCTCGAGGGCCTTCTGGTATTTGCCCTCGGCCAGCAGCGTCTCGGTCTGCATGCGGTAGTGATAGACAGCATTGGTGTTGCCTATCCACGCCACGCAGATGATCTGCACAGCCATCATCAGGGCATTGATCCACATGGGGCGCGAGAAGAGCGAGTAGTCGCGGTCGGACTCCACCTCCTGTGCGAGTTTAGCTATCCAAGCGATGGCTCCCCACACCAACAGCACCAGCACGGGCAGCACCCAGATCCACAGGCTCACACCGTCGCCGCTTTCTATCTGCTGACTGACCTCAGAGACGAGGGCCAGCAGCATCATCGAGGGGACATAGGTGAGTGCGTGCGACCGCTTCTTCAGTTTGAAGAAACCATTGATCACCAACTGCAACAGCATCAGCACGCCAGTGATGATGAGCGTGCCCAAGACGGGATTGTACTGTGTCAGCCCGCCGCTGAGCACGTGCTGTGTCATAGCCAGCAGGTCTGCCTGGAAGAAGAAGAGCCAGCAGAAGGAGAACAAGAGAAAAACGATAGCACACATCACACGGATGGTGACGGTGCTACCGTTTATCAAGGGATGGTTGTAGTTCATTGAACTTTGAACTTTATGATTACACCTTGCGGAGGACGACGGCGGAGCGGGCGGGGATGTAGAGTTTCAGCCACTCCTTGCGGTCATTGACATACAACGGGTCGAAGTTCGTGTAGTGCGTCATCGAGTCGTCAGCGAAGCCGTTGCCGCCGAAGTCCTTCGAGTCGGTGTTCAGCACCACCTCGTATGAGCCCGTGGGCACGAGGAAGCCGTAGTCGGTGTAAGAGCGCGTCGGCGAGAAGTTAAACACGAAGACGAGGTCGCCGCGCATGAAGCAGAGCACCTGGTCGCCATCGTCGTGCCAGATCTCGGTGACGGGCGTGTCCTGGAAGTTCTTCTGCGACTTGATGACCTTGAGCATCTCACGGTCGAAGTCGCCTAGCCAGTGGTAGCAGAGATCCTTGTTGTCGACGAGGTTCCACTGACGGCGGGCGTACTTATAAGACCAGCCGTTACCTTCACGCGGGAAGTCGATCCACTCGGGATGGCCGAACTCGTTACCCATGAAGTTCAGGTAGCCGCCGTTGATGGCCGCAGCGGTCACCAGTCGGATCATCTTGTGCAGGGCGATACCGCGCTGGGCCATGTCGTTGACGTCCTTCTTGGCGAAGTGCCAGTACATGTCGGCATCGATGAGCCGGAAGATGATGGTCTTGTCACCCACGAGTGCCTGGTCGTGCGACTCGCAGTACGAGATGGTCTTCTCGTCGGGACGACGGTTCTTGACCTCCCAGAAGATGGAGCACACATTGATGTCCTCATCGCGTACCTCTTTAATAGTCTTAATCCAATAGTCGGGGATGTTCATGGCCATGCGGTAGTCGAAGCCATAGCCGCCGTCCTCGAACTTCGCAGCCAGTCCAGGCATGCCCGACACCTCCTCGGCAATGGTGATGGCGTTGGGATTTACCTCGTGGATGAGTTTGTTGGCAAGCGTCAGATAGCAGATGGCATTGTCGTCCTCGTGGCCGTTGAAGTAGTCGCCGTAGCCGCCGAAGGCCTCACCGAGTCCGTGTGAGTAGTAGAGCATTGAGGTGACACCGTCGAAGCGGAAGCCGTCGAAATGATACTCCTCGAGCCAGTACTTACAGTTGGATAGCAAGAAGTGGAGCACGTCGTCCTTGCCGTAGTCGAAACAGAGCGAATCCCAAGCGGGATGCTCGTGACGGTCGCCAGGATAGAAGAACTGATTCGGATCGCCACAGAGGTTGCCGAGTCCTTCCACCTCGTTCTTCACGGCGTGAGAGTGTACGATGTCCATGATGACGGCAATGCCGTTCTGATGGGCGGTGTCGATGAGTTCCTTCAGTTCCTCGGGCGTACCGAAACGGCTCGACGGTGCGAAGAACGATGACACGTGGTAGCCGAAGGATCCATAGTAGGGATGCTCCTGGATGGCCATCACCTGGATGCAATTATAACCGTCGTTGATGATACGAGGCAGCACGTTGTCCTTGAACTCGGTATAGGTGCCCACCTTCTCGGCATCCTGTCCCATACCCACGTGGCACTCGTAAATCAACAGCGGGTTCTTCTTGGGCTTAAATGTCTTCTTCTTGAACACGTAGGGATTCTCGGGGTTCCACACCTGGGCAGAGAAGATTTTCGTCTGGTCGTCCTGCACCACGCGCTGGCACCAGGCGGGGATGCGCTCGCCCTCACCACCGTTCCACTTCACCTTCATCTTATAGAGCTGTCCGTGCTTCATGGCCTTCTCCGAGAGCTTCAGCTCCCAGTTGTCCGTGCCAGCGATGCGCTTGCAGCGGTATTTCTCGTTCTCCTGCCAGCCGTTGAAGTCACCGATCAGGTAGATGTCGGTGGCGTTGGGCGCCCACTCGCGGAACACCCAGCCCTTCGGCAGCTTGTGGAGTCCGAAGTAGAGATGGCCCGTGGCGAAGTCCGACAGTTTCTTCTTGCCGTTCTGCGTCAGCTGGTTGATCTTCCACAAAGCGTGGTCGTGACGTCCGCGGATGGCGTCCTCAAATGGTTCCAGCCAACCGTCGTTACGCACCAGACCGATATGCTGCGGGGCCTGAGATTCAAGACTTTGAGCTTTAGACTTTGCCGTAGTTTTCTTGGCGGCAGTTTTCTTCGGGGCTGCAGCTTTCTTCGGGGCAGCCTTCTTTGCGGTTGTTTCTTTCTTCGTTGCCATAGATGTATTTACAATTTACGTATTTACGATTTTATGAATTATTGCACCTTCACCTTGAAGATGGCTTTTTTGATCTCGGGTTCATCGATGATGCAGGGAGCGTGACCGTCCTCGGGGAAGAAGATGGCCATCAGACCGGGATCGAGCGTCACATAGTCCTGAGCCTTCGTGTCGCCATACTTCGTGATGTCTTTCTCGGCGTTGTACTCGAAGGGAGGGAGATCGCTGAGCGGTGTGTAGCCGAAGGTCTCGGCACAGGAGATGGGGATCTGGATGTCGATCATCTTGATGTGGGTTTCCAGGAAGGCGGTGTCCTTCGTGCGCTGCTTGGCTACCTGCAGGTTCAGAAAGACATCATCGCCCTTGATGGGATACTTGCCGGGCTCCAGCGTCTGGAGGTCGTTGGCTTTGAGGAATGCGACTACGTCGGCAAACAGCGGATTCAATTCCACGTAGTCACTCAACTTGTCAATCGTGTCAATAATCATAAGCTTTTTATTTAATGTTCAATATTCAATTTTCAATATTCAATATTCAATTTACAGACCGGTGTCCTCTGGTGTAGGTGCCCTGGCGGATGACGCGGCCGTTGCGGTCTTTCTCGACGAACTTCCCGTCGCGCACATCGTCGGCGTAGGTTCCCTCGAAGCGGTTACCGTCCTTGTCCTCCTCGATGGCCGGACCGTTGCGCTTACCGTCCTTCATATGGCCTTTGAACTTCGAACCGTCGGCAAAGCGCATGATGCACTCGCCGTTGGTCTTGCCGTTGCGGAAGATACCTTCCACCGTGTCACCGTTCTTCTTCGTCAGCTTGCCACGGCCGTCCTGTTTGTCGGCGCGCCACTGGCCGGTGTACATATCGCCGTTCTTCCAAATGAACGTGCCCTGACCCTGCTTGTCACCATTTACGAAAGAGCCGGAGTAGCGGTCGCCGTTGGCATAGCTGAAAATGCCCGATCCCGTGCGGTTGCCGTTCACGTAGTCACCCTCATACACGTCGCCGTTCTGGAACTTGTAGATGCCCCGTCCGTTCATCTCGTCGTGGGCCCACTGTCCGGTATAAGTATCGCCGTCGGCATAGCGGAACGTGCCCTTGCCAGAGCGCATATTGTCTTTCCATTCGCCCTTATATGAAGAGCCGTCGCCCCAGTCGAAGGTACCCTGGCCCTGCTTCTTGTCGTTCAGCCAGTCGCCATCGTAATAGGCGCCGCCGGCAAACGTGTAACGACCTTTGCCTGAACGCATGTCCTTGAACCAAGCGCCGTCGTACTTGTCGCCGTTGAAGTAGTACATAATACCGTGTCCGTGCTGGTAGTCGCGGAACCACAGGCCTTCGTAGCGGTTGTTGTTGGCGAAGTAGTAGATGCCCTGACCGTGCTGCTGGTCCTGGAACCATTCGCCCTCGTATTTCTCGCCGTCCTTGAAGACGTATGTGCCGTAACCCTGGCGCTTACCCTTTTCGTACTCGCCTTCGTACACGTTACCATTCTTATATACTGTGCGGCCCTTGCCGTGGGGCTTACCCGCCTGTATCTCTCCGTTGTAGTCTCCCCCGTCCTTGGTCGTCGTCGTGCCGAGCGTAATCTTCTGGGCGCCAACGGGCATCAGGAGCATGAGGGCCATGATTGTGATGATATATCGTTTGGTTGTCATTGAGTAGTCATTTGAAAATCTTTGCAAATGTAGTAATAATTTTGCAGCCGCCCAAACTTTTCCATATAATTTAACGATAAAATGCAGATTTTTGATTACCTTTGCAACCAGAAAGAGAAAATACAAATTTTAAAATGAAGTTCATAGCCGTAATTCCCGCCCGCTACGCCTCGACGCGCTTCCCGGGCAAGCCGCTGGCCGTGCTCGGCGGCAAGACAGTCATCCAGAGAGTCTACGAACAGGCCGTCAGCGTACTGCCCGAGGCCTATGTCGCCACCGACGACGAGCGCATCTTCCAGGCCGTTGAAGCCTTCGGTGGACGTGCCGTCATGACGCGTGCCGACCACAAAAGTGGAACAGACCGCATAGAGGAGGCTGTGGAGAAAATAGAGGAAAGCGGAAAGTGGAAGGAGGAAGGAGATGACCTGGTAGTCATCAATATTCAGGGCGACGAACCTTTCATCCAACCTTCTCAGATCGAAACGCTCATGCACCTCTTCGACGACCCTGCCACGCAGATCGGCACCCTCGGCAAGCGTTTCGAGACCATTGATGCCGTGCGCAACCCCAACTCGCCGAAGATCGTCACAGACCGTCGCGGCTTCGCCCTCTACTTCAGCCGCAGCGTCATACCATATATAAGAGGTATAGAGGCCGACGAGTGGCTCACCCACTACCCTTTCCTCAAGCATCTGGGCATCTACGCCTACCGTCGTGAAGTGCTCGCCGAGGTCACACGTCTGCCGCAGAGTGCCCTGGAGAAGGCCGAGAGTCTCGAACAGCTCCGCTGGCTCGAAAACGGCTACCGCATCCGTGTGGGCATCACCGACGTCGAGACCGTCGGCATCGACACCCCCGAGGACCTCGCCCGGGCTGAGGCATTCCTGAACAGTTAACAGGGGTTACTTACTGTCTGTCTCAACATACAAAACTTATTTAAATATTCAACTAAATTATTTTACAAATTTTATCTACATAGGACAAACCGGGAGTTTAGCCAGCCCAAAGTCGGACTTTAGTTAGGGTAAACTCCGACTTTACCCTATCTAAAGTCCGAGTTTCCTTAGCCTAAAGTCCAAACAATCGTAAGACACTGTGTATCAGATGGTTACAAAACGATAACAAAAGAATGGCATTGCTACGAATTTTATTTACAATACAAAATCACGAAGAACAAGATAGTTGCCAATCATTGTCATAATGATTTAGTATAAGACAAAAGTAGAATATGGAATATCCGTTCTTCGCGGTCAGATCACCGAAAGATCTAAGCAGAAGAAGGGTCCTAAAAATAGTAGAGGGGAGCAATGGTTGCTCCCCTCTAATTATAATCATAATTCCTATTTAACTTTAGAGGTTGAGGCTCTTCTTGATGGCCTCGATGCGCTCCTCGGCAGCCTTGGTGCACTTGTCGTAGTCGGCAGCACCCTTGAAGGCAGCATCCTTGATCTCGCAATAGAACTTGATCTTCGGCTCAGTACCTGAAGGACGTACGGAGATCTTCGTGCCGTCGGCGCAGAACCACTGGAGTACGTTGGCCGTGGTAGGCATATTGAGTTTCTCCACACTGCCGTCGGCCTTCTTGCCTTCGAGCGTCTGATAGTCCTTCCAGAGCACGATGGGTTCGCCACCCAGCTCCTTCGGCGGATTGGCGCGGAAGTCGACCATCATCTGCTTGATCTCGTCGGCACCGCTCTTACCGGGCTTCACCACGTTGATGGTGCTCTCCTTCGAGAAGCCGTACTCGGCGTAGATGTTCATCAGCAGGTCGTAGAGCGTCATACCGTTGTCCTTAGCCCAGGCTGCGATCTCACAGATGAGGCAGATAGATGCGGGGGAGTCCTTATCACGAACCTTGTCGAACGGCAGGAATCCGAATGATTCCTCACCACCGCCGATGTACTTCTGCTTGCCCTCGGAGATGCGGATCTCGTTGGCAATCCACTTGAAGCCTGTGTAGCAGTCACGCAGCTCGACACCGTTCTTCTTAGCGATCTCGGCAATCTCCTCGGTGGTGACGATGGTCTTCACGAGGAACTCGTTGCCCTTGAGCTGGCCGAGCTTCTTCTTGTTGGCGATGATGTACCAGCAGAACATCATACAGGTCTGATTACCGTTGAGGATCTCCCATTCGCCCTTCGAGTTGCGGCAGACGATGGCGAGACGGTCTGCATCGGGATCGGAAGCAATGACGAGGTCGGCATTGAGCTTCGTACCGAGTTTCATACCGAGTGTCATAGCCTCAGCATTCTCAGGATTGGGCGAAACGACAGTGGGGAAGTTACCGTCGATCTCCATCTGTTCGCGGACGACGTGAATGTTCTGGAAGCCCCAAGAACGCAGGGCCTCGGGGATGATGACGCGGCCCGTGCCGTGCATCGGAGAGTAAACGATGTTGAGGTCTTTTTGACGCAGGATGACATCCTGATCGACCATAGCCTCCTTGACGGCCTGCAGGTAGTCCCAGTCCATCTCACCACCGATGATCTCGATGAGGTCGTAGTTGGGCTCGAACTTCACCTGGTCGATGGTCACCTTGTTCACTTCCTCGATGATACCTACATCGTGTGGAGCGAGCACCTGGGCACCGTCGTCCCAGTAAGCCTTGTAACCATTGTACTCGCGGGGATTGTGAGAGGCGGTCACGTTGACACCTGCCTGTGCTCCCAGCTGACGGATGGCGAAGGAGATCTCCGGCGTGGGGCGGAGGCTCTCGAAGAGATAAGCCTTAATTCCGTTAGCAGAGAAGATGGCTGCCACGGACTCAGCGAACATACGTCCGTTGTTGCGGCAGTCGTGACCTACGACGACGGCGAGATCCTTACGGCCGGGAAAGGCCTTGAGGATGTAGTTGGCGAAGCCCTGTGTGGCCATGCCTACGATGTACTTGTTCATACGGTTGGTACCGGCACCCATGATACCACGGAGTCCACCTGTTCCAAACTCGAGGTTCTGATAGAAAGCGTCGATGAGGGCGGTCTTGTCCTCTGCATCGAGCATTGCCTGAACTTCTTTACGTGTCTCCTCATCAAAGGCGGGAGAGAGCCATTCTTTTGCCCGTGCTGTGCACTGAGCGATCAACTGTGCATTGTCTGCCATAATCACTAATTCTTTATGTTTTAGACGTTAATAATACTTCTAATCCACAAAGATACAACTTTTTTGTTTATGGTTTATAGTTTATGGTTTATAGTTGATTACTTTTATAAATAATTAACAAGAATTGTCAAAGGCTTGCCAAGTTATCATCTATAAACTATAAACATTAAACTATAAACTTTTCAACAGGCGATCGATCTCATCGAACTGTTTTCCGAGGTTCAGATTGAAGTAGATGCGATAGAGGGCGGGCCCCCATTTGTCCTTCGCCTCGGGGGCCAGCTGGCGGTAGGTCTCCATATAAGGCTGCGCCTTCTGGTACATCTTACGGATCTGTTTCTTCTGCCGACGGGAGTCCATTCCGAGGATGATGTTCAGACAGGCGGTGCCGGCATTGTAGTAGGCATCGGCCATCCGGTCGTTGAGGGCGATGAGACGGTTGCTGATGTCAAGGCACTCGGCATAGCGCCCAAGATTAAGGAGCATCGTGGACTTGGCGAAGAGATAGAGTTCGTTGAGGGAGTCTGTTTTGAGAGCCTCTTCCACGACGGAGAGCGCCTGCTCATAGTTGCCCTTGGCAGTATAGGCATCCATCAGACGGGGGAAGAAATAGGTCGAATTGGGATAGAAGGCAAAGCCCTCCCAGAGGATTTCGGCATAGCGCTGTTTGTCGCCCAGACGGTTCCAAGCCTCAGCCACGAACTGTAGCGTGTAATCGAGTTTACTGGTGTCACGACGGGCAAGCTCGGAGTGACGGAGGGTGAGCACCGGGTCGTTCAAGCGATAACCGCAGTATGTAGCCCAGTAGGCCGCCTCTCCCATACGCACGTCGCGCTCCATCAGACGCTGGTCTTTGAATAGCGGCTGACGGTCACAGTCGATATAGGTCTCGAAGAAGTCGTAGGCGGTCAGGAAGTCACCTTTGCGCAGATGGTAGGCACCTCCGAAGAAGAGGTTCGGACGATAGCCGAGCAGGCGCAGGGAGTTGTCCTTACGATAGTCGGGATCCACCCTACCCTTCTTGTCGGGCAAAGCATCGACGGAGTCAAGACGCTCTGCGATGGTGAAGATGCGGCGGTTGAGGGTGAAGAGTTTCAGGGTGTCTATGTCCTGATGTTTGTACATCCGTTCGTTAAGCTCCTGGTATTGCTTCTCCACGGCCTGAAGTAAGAGGTTGTAGATGCGGGGGTTCTGCTGGTTGACGGAGTCCTGCAGAAGCTTGGTCATCAACTGTTCTGCCTTGTCGAAGTTCTTGCCGCTGCGCAGATAATTCTCCGCCTCGGCCATCTGACGCTTTTGGGCAAAGGCAGAAAAGGTGAAAAGGTGAAAAGGTGAAAAGGTGAAAAAAAGCAGCAGAGCTGTAAGTCGGGCGTGATGTGTTATCCTGTGTGTCATTGTGTCTTTATAATATAATAATGTGTCTAGTCGATTTGTTGAAGTGTTTCATAGATGCGTTGTACGGGGAGCCCCATCACGTTGTAGTAACTGCCGTGAAGACCTGTGACGCCGATATAGCCGATCCATTCCTGGATGCCATAAGCGCCAGCCTTGTCGAAGGGCCTGTAATGGGTGATGTAATAGTAGATCTCGTCGTCGGAGAGTGATTTGAAGGTGACGTCTGTGGTGACAGCAAAACAACGTTCCGTCTCACGGGTGAGCATACAGACACCCGTAGTGACCTGATGGGTACGTCCGCTGATGAGCCGCAACATCCGTTCAGCATCTGCCTCATCGACGGGTTTGCCTAAAATCTCATCGCCCACGATAACCACAGTGTCGGCAGTGATCACGAGTTCATCATCGGCAAGGGAAGTACGATAGGCATCGGCCTTCTTGCCAGCGATGTAAAGGGCTACCTCAGACACAGGCAGATCGTCAGGATAACTCTCATCGATATCCTGCAGCACCCGCACCTCGAAGGGCAGACCGAGACCTGCCAACAACTCTTTACGACGCGGCGAATTACTCGCCAAAATTATATGATGTTCCTTAGTCATTACATTTTTATTTTTTGCAACGGACTTCAGGACTTAACGACTTTTCACGGCAGAGTCCTTTAGTCGTGTAGTCCGTTGCCAAACTTACCAGCCGAAGGCTTTGGCGTTCATCACCCATTTGCCCTGGGCACGGAGCGTCTGCTCGATGACATCCCGCCCACAGCCGTAACCACCCTTGCGGTCGCTGACGTAGATAGAAGCCTCCTTGATCTCCGGACAGGCATCCTTGGGACAGACAGGACAGCCCACACGACGCATAATCTCCAGATCGGGAATGTCGTCGCCCATATACATCACCTCCTCATCCGTGAGGCCGTATTTCGCCAGGAACTGGTCATAGGTCTGAATCTTCACGGCACAGGCGATGTAGATATCCTCCACACCGAGTCCCTCATAACGGTGGCGCACACTTTCGACCTTGGCACCCGTCATAATGGCGATGCGCAGTCCGAGCTTCATCGCCAGCTGAATGGCATAACCGTCCTTGATATTCACCGTCCGCTGGGGTACGCCGTCATTGCCCATCGTGATGGTCTCTGCACTCAGCACCCCGTCGATATCGAAGATGATCGCCTTAATCTTATTTAAGTCGTAATTAATCATATCTACAGACTCCTGTCTCCTGACTCCTTAAAACTTATTCAGATGAACGTTCTCCCACTTGAGTTTGTCCTCTGATTGAGGCTTGCGCTCATCAGCCCAGTGGCCGATGGCGAGGATGCAGAGACAAGAGAAATTCTCAGGGATGTCGAGGACGCCACGGATAACGGTATCTGCAGAAGTACCGTCGTCGAGGCCACGGCCACGCATCTGGATCCAGCAGGAGCCCAGTCCGAGGTCTTGGGCCTGATACTGCATGGAGATGGCAGCAATGGAACCGTCTTCCACCCAACAGTCGTTCTGCACAGGATCGCCCAGCACGACAATGGCGACAGGGGCATCCTTGAGGAACTGCGAACCGAGGTTCTTCGCATCGGCGAGTTTCTCGAGGTCGAGCTTGTCATCTACGACGACGAACTGCCAGGCACGCTGGCTCTTTGAGGTGGGCGACATAAGGGCTGCACGCAGGATGAGTTTCATATCCTCTGCGTCGATTTCCTCGTCAGTAAACTTCCTATGGCTGCGGCGCATCTGCGCCAGGTCTTTGAATGATGTCATATCAGATTTTGTTATTAATTCGCTGCAAAGTTAGTGAAAAGTTAAGAGTTATGCGTTAAGAGTTAAGAAAAATTGCCGTCGGAAATACATTTTTTCTTAATTCTTAACTCTTAATTCTCAATTAATATGTATCTTTGCAGTATGAACGGACTGAAGACCACCATATATCGGAAGACCGAAGATTTGCCGCCGCTGAAGGATGCG
Source organism: uncultured Prevotellaceae bacterium (assembly GCA_900316445.1). Lineage (GTDB taxonomy): Bacteria > Bacteroidota > Bacteroidia > Bacteroidales > Bacteroidaceae > Prevotella. The sequence goes on from ONCZ01000051.1 coordinate 13,234, forward strand.
AACTTCTTTCACAGCACACGGCTCTTCAAGATGACGAGGGAGACACCCCGTCAGAAACCGTATATGGTGGTGGTCACAAATGAGCAGGGCGAGGTGGTGAGTCACATGCTGGGCATCGTGCGCTTCCGTACGTTCCTCTTCCCCCTACTCGTCCACTGCCGCGTGCTGGGCGAAGGTGAGTATTACAACGACGACCAGTATCCGCGCGACCAGCTCTTCGGTCTGATGCTCGAGGCACTGACGAAGGCACTGAGCAACCGTACGTCCTATCTGGAGGTGAGTAACCTGAGCCAGAAGATGACGGGTTACAAGCAACTGAAACAGCAGCACTTCTTCCCCGTACACTGGATGAGCATCCACAACTCTCTGCACCGTCACGCCCCCGAGGAGCGCATCAGCGAGAAGCTGCAGAAGCGTATCGACAACGCCCGTCAGAAAGGTGTGACCACCAATGAAGTACAGACGGAGGAAGACTTCAAGGCCTTCTCAAAGCTGTTGCGGAAACATAACTTCTGGAAACCGAAGCGCTATATCCCCGACGATCAGTTTTTCAGGAACATTATGAGCGAAGAAGACGGACGGCTGTTCGTGACGAAGTATCACCAACGCGTCATTGGCTGTTCGGCTATCGTGTATAGTGAGGGGAATGCGTATCTCTGGTATTCGGCTTTCCGACGGAAATCATACATCCACGTACATCCTGACGTGATGACCATCTGGGACACGATGCAGGACTGTTATCAAAGGGGATGTGACCATATGTGTTTTATGGACGTGGGCCTGCCGTTCCAGAAGAATCCTTTCCGCGAGTTTATCCTGCGTTTCGGCGGCAAGGAACAGAGCACCTTCCGTTGGTTCCGTTTCGGCATCCGTTGGATTAACCGCTTCCTCACCTGGCTGTATAGAGAATAAGGGTGTTCAGACCACCCCGCCCAAAGGTGCCCCTCCTACTCAGGAGGGGAAAAAATTACTCTTTTCCCTGCATTACTTTTTCGAGTTCGTAGGTATTGGCATTCATATCCACCTTGCGCTCCTGAGGAATCTCAGGAATGGTATAGATACCCTTGCCATCATCGACAAAGGGATCTTCGCCGTCATCTGTCGGAGGTGCCACAGGGTCTTTTTCAGGCGTGATGAACTCTATCAACGACGATGAGTCAGCCACTTCTTCCAGATAACGCTCATAACGGTCTTCGGCAGTCTGCTTACAGCCAAACATCACGGCCAGAGTCAGAACCATTGTCATAATCGTTAGTCGTCTCATATCATTTTCAGGTTTTTATATTCTTTCTACTTGCTTCACGCCTCTCACGGTGCGCAGCTTCTTCAGCAATGCCTCCAGGCGTGAGGTATCTTCGAGCATCACGACGAGATTGCCACTGAACAGACCGTCGTGGGAGTCGATGTTGATACTGCGCAGCACGAGCTTCTCGTCTTTCGAGATGATACTCGTCAGATTGTTCACGATGCCGATATCATCATTGCCCACCACACGGAGCGTGATGGAATACTGCGACGAGCCCTTGCCACTCCAACGGGCCCTCACCACACGATAGCCGTAACGGCGTCTGAGTTCAGGGGCATTGGGACAGTCGATGCGATGTATCTTGATGCCGCCGCTGATGGTGACGAAACCGAAGATCGGATCGCCATAGATGGGCGAGCAACAGCGTGCCAGCTGATAGTCGAGGCCTTTGAGGTTACGGTCGATGACCAGCACATCATCAGAGATCGTCGTGTTGAGACCGGCAATCTTCGACTCGTCGAGCTCGAACTCCGAGGCAGAACGTGCCACATTATCACCCGTGACGGTCTTCTCGCCCTCACGTACCTCTATATATTTATCTACGACGGCATTGGCATCGATCAGTCCGTCGGCAATCTGCTTGTAGAAGTCACTTACCTCCTTGAAGCCCATCTTCCTGATGACGTGGAACATCACCGACTCCTCCTGCTCGATCTTGCGGTTCTTGAACTTACGCTCCAGCATCTCCTTGGCGAAGAGACCATCACGCTGCTGCGTTTCCTTCAGCGCCAGACGGATCTTCGACTTGGCTCGAGAGGTCTTCACAATCGAAAGCCACTCCTGACGAGGCTTCTGAGTGGAAGATGTGAGGATCTCCACCTGGTCGCCGCTCTTCAGCAGATAACGGATGGAGACCACACGACCGTTGATGCGGCCACCCGTACACTGATTGCCGATCTTGGAGTGAATATGGTAAGCGAAGTCGAGAACTGTCGCACCCACCGGGAACTTAAAGAGATCGCCCTTGGGGGTAAACACGAACACCTCATCTTCATAGAGATCCATCTTGAACTGGTCCATCGCCTCCAGACCGTCGGCATGCTCCAGCATCGAGCGAACACCGGCAAGCCAGTCGTCGAGACCTGCTTCTCCCTTCACACCTTTATAGCGCCAGTGGGCTGCCACGCCTTTCTCTGCAATCTCATCCATACGCTCCGTACGGATCTGCACCTCCACCCATTTCTGTTCTGGGCCGAGGACGGTGATATGCAGACTCTCGTAGCCATTCGACTTGGGCACTGAGAGCCAGTCGCGCAGACGCTTGGGATTGGGCTGGTACATATCCGTCACGATCGAATACGCCTGCCAGCACTGCATCTTCTCCTTATCCTCAGGACAGTCGATGATGATACGGATGGCGAAGAGGTCGTAGATGCCCTCAAAACCGCACTTCTGTTTTTTCATCTTCTCCCAGATAGAGTGTATCGACTTCGTGCGGCCCTTGATATGGCACTTGATGCCTGCCGCCTTCACCTTCTCCTCCACAGGACGGATGAACGCCTCGATATAGGCATCACGCGAGGCCTTCGTCTGGTTCAGCTTCTCACGGATCAGGTAGTAGGCGTCATGCTCCATGAACTTCAGCGAAAGGTCTTCCAGTTCGCTTTTCAGTTTATAGAGTCCGAGCTTGTGTGCCAAGGGGGCATAGAGATAGGCAGCTTCCTGCGATACTTCGTTGACGAATGCCTCACGCTCCTTGCGGTTCTCGTCGTCAGACTCTTCCAGGAAGGCCTTCATCTGTCGCATCAGGTTCACGCGGTCGGCAATCATAATGAGCACCACCCGCATATCCTCGGCAAAGGAGAGCAGCAGATTACGGAAATTCTCACTCTCTACGACGGGATTCTTCTCATAAAGCTGACGGATGCGCCCCAGACCGTCGATGATGCGGGCCACGGACTCTCCATAGCGCGCCTTCACCTCGTCGTGGGAGATCTTTCCCTCGTCCACATCGGGCACAAGCAGACAGGCCTCCACAGCGTCGTCACCCAGACCGATTTCCTCAGTCAGGATGGCAGCCGTCTGAGCGGCCATTTTTTTCTTTTCGTCGTAGGTAAATGAGAACAAATCTGCCATAAAGTGCTAATTTTGTGGCAAAGATACATAAAATCTCCTACGGATTACACGGATTTTACAGATTTTTTATTAAAATACCCTATTTTTCCGTATAATCCGTACAATTCGTAGAAAAAAATGATTATCTTTGCACCAATATTTTGACTAAATACCACAATTATGTTATCAGAAAAAGACTTAAAACAGATTGCACAGAAGGGTATCACCCCTGAGCAGATTGAGAATCAGTTGAACGAGTTCAAAACCGGATTCCCCTTCCTGAAGCTGGAAGCAGCCGCAGGTATCGGACGTGGCATCATCGCCCCCAATGCCGACGAGCGCAAGAAGTATGAGGACATCTGGAACCAGTACAAGGCCGCAGGCAACAAGATCGTGAAGTTCGTGCCTGCCTCCGGTGCTGCCAGCCGTATGTTCAAGAATATGTTCGCCTTCGTCGATGCCGACTACGATGTGCCCACCACCGACTTCGAAAAGAAGTATTTCGACTCCATCGAGAAGTTCGCCTTCTACGACGCACTCGACGCCGTCTGCCAGAAGAACGAAGGCAAGGGCATCAAGGCGCTCATCGCCGAGGGCAAGTACAAGGCTGTCGCTGCCAATATGTTGAAGGCCGAGGGTCTGAACTACGGTCAGCTGCCGAAGGGACTGTTGCTGTTCCACAAGTATCCTGAGGGCTCACGCACACCGATGGAAGAGCATCTCGTGGAGGGTGCCCTTTATGCCGCATCCAACGGCGAGGCCCACGTACACTTCACCGTCTCTCACGAGCATATGGAGCTCTTCAAGGCCAAGGTGGCTGAGAAGGCAGACTCGTTCGCCAAGAAATACGGCATTAAGTACGACATCACCTTCTCTGAGCAGAAGCCTTCTACCGATACCGTCGCTGCCAATCCCGACAACACCCCGTTCCGCAATGACGACGGTTCGCTGCTGTTCCGTCCCGGTGGTCACGGCGCCCTCATCGAGAACCTCAACGAGATCGATGCCGATGTCATCTTCATCAAGAACATCGACAATGTCGTGCCCGATCGTCTGAAGCCCGAGACCGTCGAATGGAAACAGGTCATCGCCGGTGTGCTCGTCACCCTGCAGAAACAGGCCTTCGAGTATCTGAAAGTCCTCGACGGCAATCCCACCGACGCACAAATCGCAGAAATCGCCCAGTTCGTCGCCCAGAACCTCTGCACCGATGCCAAGGGCAAGAAGGCCGATGCCGCCTACCTGCGTGAGAAGCTGAACCGTCCGATGCGCGTCTGTGGTGTCGTGAAGAATGTGGGCGAGCCTGGTGGCGGTCCGTTCCTCACCTACAACCAGGATGGCACCGTCTCGCTGCAGATCCTCGAGAGCTCACAGATCGACACGAACAACGAAGCTTATATGAAGATGTTCACCCAGGGTACGCACTTCAACCCTGTAGACCTCGTCTGCGCCGTGAAGGACTACCAGGGCAAGCCCTTCAATCTGCCTGCATTCGTTGACAAGACTACAGGTTTTATCTCTTCTAAATCAAAAGCCGGTAAAGAGCTGAAAGCCTTAGAGTTACCAGGTCTGTGGAACGGTGCAATGAGCAACTGGAGTACCGTCTTCGTCGAAGTGCCCCTCGGCACCTTCAACCCCGTGAAGACCGTCAACGACTTGCTCCGCGACCAGCACCAGTAATTTTTTAGGCACGGGTTAACACGGCCTTATTAATAATAAGGACACGGCTTTCTCTATCGCAGAAAAAGCCGTGTCTTTGATAAAAGCCGTGTAATCCGTGCCAAATAATTGAGTAATCCGTGCCAAATAAATTACAACAACTTATCCAGTAGTTTCAATCCCTTGTCCGTACAGATGCCCCGCAGTGTAAGGACAGCCAGATTTTTGAAGATCTCTTCGAAGGAATATTGCTGATACAGGCGATTCTCCATCACGTACTTGTTCAGGGCTTCAAAGAGCATTGTCACCAGTTCCGGATTGAACTCCTCACGGAAATAGCCCTCCTGTCTGCCACGCTCGAAGAACTTCGCCGACTCCGTACGGATACGCTCCTTCTGATCCTTCAGATAGTCTGCCAACTGCGGATACTGCGCCAGATCGGCATAGAACTGCGGATTCGTATGACGGATCTCGTCTATCTTCTTCCGGAAGAACACCATCACGATCTCCATCACATTCTTACAATGCGCTATCTGCACCTCCATATTCAGGCGACGATCCTCAAAATACTTCACGACGCACTCCGAGAGCACCTCCTCCTTGTTGCCGAAAATCTCATAGAGCGTACGCTTGGAAATCTTCAATTCCGTTGCCACATCATCCATCGTCACCGCACGGATGCCATGCGCACGGAAAGCCTTCAGCGCCGTCTCAATAATCTTCGAGCGCAGACCTTGTTTATAAGCCGAAATGGGTTTTGTTTCCTGCATATTCATACAAATTCCGCTGCAAAGGTACAAAAATAAGTGAAAAGTGGAAAGTGAAAAGTGAAAAAACTTAGAAAAAACTCAAATATCTGGTGATATTTTTGTAATTTTGTGCCCGATTTTCAATTCAGCATCAAACATTTCAAGGATAATAATACACAATAAACTATGGTCAAAATCACGAAAGAAGCCGCTCTGGAATATCATGAGAGCGGGCGTCCCGGCAAAATCGAAGTGAAGCCCACAAAGGCTTACCGTACACAAACAGACCTCTCACTGGCCTACTCTCCCGGCGTTGCATTTCCCTGTCTGGAGATTCAGGAGAATCCAGATGCAGCTTATAAATACACCGACAAGGGCAACCTCGTGGCCGTCATCTCCAACGGTACCGCCGTCCTCGGACTGGGTGACATCGGTGCCATGAGCGGAAAGCCCGTGATGGAGGGTAAAGGCCTGCTGTTCAAGATCTACGGTGGCATCGACGTGTTCGACATCGAGGTGGCCGAGAAGGATCCCGAGAAGTTCTGTGAGGCCGTAGAGCGCATTGCCCCCACCTTCGGCGGCATCAACCTCGAGGACATCAAGGCCCCTGAGTGCTTCTATATCGAGGAACGTCTGAAGAAGAGTCTCGACATCCCCGTGATGCACGACGACCAGCACGGCACGGCCATCATCTCCGCCGCTGGACTGAAGAACGCGATGGAGGTCATTGGCAAGGACATCAAGAAAGTGAAGATCGTGGTCAACGGTGCCGGTGCTGCCGCCATCAGTTGTACCAAACTCTATATGGCCATCGGTGCCCAGAAGGAGAACATTGTGATGCTCGACTCGAAGGGTGTCATCTCTACCAGTCGTACCGACCTCAACGAACAGAAGAAGTTCTTCGCCACCAGCCGTACGGATATCCACACGCTTGAAGAGGCTGTCAACGGTGCCGACGTGTTCGTGGGACTCTCCAAGGGCAACGTGCTCTCGAAGGATATGGTCAAGACGATGGCCAAGGATCCCGTCATCTTCGCCCTCGCCAACCCCGTGCCTGAGATCTCTTACGAAGACGCTATGGAGGCCCGTCCCGACGTGCTGATGTCCACGGGCCGTACCGACTATCCCAACCAGATCAACAACGTCATCGGCTTCCCCTACATCTTCCGCGGAGCCCTCGACGTACACGCCACCGCCATCAACGAGGAGATGAAACTCGCTGCCGTCAATGCCATCGCCGACCTCGCCAAGCAGCCTGTGCCCGACGTGGTGAACGACGTATATAAGGTGAACAACCTCACCTTCGGCCGTGACTACTTCATCCCCAAACCCGTCGATCCGCGACTCATCACCGAGGTCTCTTCTGCCGTTGCCAAAGCTGCCATCGAGAGCGGTGTGGCCCGCAAAAAGATCGAGAACTGGGACGAATACAAAGACTCCCTCTCCGTGCTGCTCGGTCAGGAGACGAAGCTCACACAGAAGCTCTACGCCACCGCAGCCGCCCATCCCCAGCGCGTGGTATTTGCAGAGGCTGTACACCCCACGATGCTCAAGGCCGCCGTACAGGCCAAGGCTGAAGGCATCTGCCACCCCATCCTGCTGGGCAACGACGAGTACATCGCCAAGCTCGCCGCCAAGCTCGACCTGAACATCGAGGGCATCGAGATTGTCAACCTGCGCCATCCCTCCGAACAGGAGCGCCGTGAGCGTTACGCCCGCATCCTCACCGAGAAGCGCCAGCGCGACGGCTACACCTTCCAGGAGGCCAACGACAAGATGTTCGAGCGCAACTACTTCGGTATGATGATGGTCGAGACAGGTGAGGCTGACGCCTACATCACCGGTCTCTATACGAAATACTCCAACACCGTGAAGGTTGTCAAGGAGGTCATCGGCATCCGTCCTGAGTACCAGCACTTCGGCGCTATGCACATCATCAACTCGCCCAAGGGCACCTATTACATCGCCGACACCCTGGTGAACGAGAACCCCGATACCGACACCCTCGTCGACATCGCCAAGCTCGCTGCCACCGCCGTACGCTTCTTCAACGAGAAGCCCGTCATCGCGATGGTCTCCCACTCCAACTTCGGCTCCTCTACCAGTAGCGGTGCCAAGAAGGTGAAGAGCGCCGTGGAGCAGATGCAGCAGCTCTATCCCGAACTGCTCATCGACGGTGAGATGCAGCTGGGATTCGCCCTCGACGATGAACTGCGCGACGAGCAGTATCCGTTCACGAAGGTAAAGGGCAAGCGGGTGAACACGCTGGTATTCCCCAACCTCACCTCCGCCCGTTCCTCTTACAAGATGCTGCAGATGCTCGGCTCCGACGCGGAGATCATCGGCCCGATCCAGATGGGTCTGAACAAGCCCATCCACTTCGTTGACTTCGGCTCCAACGTCCGCGACATCGTGAACATCGTCGCCGTCGCCACCATCGATGCCTACGTCGATAAGATCAAATCGAAACTCGCCGCCCTCGGCAAATGACAATATTTTTCAAATACGGGGCAGCCTAGTGCTGCCTTTTTTCGTGCTTATAAGGCTTCGGGACTTTGCATAGACATAATTTCTATTTTAACGTGAGTCCAGCGATAATAGTTATAGATCAAACGTCTGATTGTTAAGCAATTAGTGATATTTCGTAGTTCTTTTGTTACCAAACCACAAATATACACTAAAAGATATCGCTAATGTTTACCGAGGACAATGTTTTTCACTTCGTTCAAGGAAAATCCTGAAATATTCTGTATGACAGATGATTTTTGCAAATTTCATTGGTTCTGCGTCAATTTGGGTGGTAATTCCTGTCCCATTTCATACCACTATAGAGGAGTTTTGTCCTCAGGACATCAGCATTTCTTGACTTCGGCGATGCGTCACCCTGTTCGCACGTGCGCCTGTTAATTTAATTTTGCTTCTTGTCGAGAATGGCCTTGATGTCGAAGAGTGGCTTA
>ONCZ01000052.1 GCA_900316445.1 uncultured Prevotellaceae bacterium
CCGCTTTCTTCTCTTTTGGAAATCTTGAATGTAAAATTCTCATACGTTTAACACATTTATTAAGTTCTTAAATGTGTCAACCTATATCAGTATAAGACAACATGGCAAATGCAACTGCGTCACAGCGTCACAGTGTCACTGCGTCAATGATGTGTAAGAGTATAATAGAAGTAAACGAAAAGTCTTTACAGAATATAAACCAGAAAACAGGGTACTGAGAGAGCCTTGGGGAAACGGGAAGTTTCGTTAGGGGAAAGTGGAAGTTTCGTTAGGGGAAAGTCCGAGTTTCCCCTAGGGAAAGTCCAAGAGACAGAAAAGGGCCGAAAACGTGATATTTGAAAGAAATTATTGATTGCGAAATTGTTTTACAACACGATTTAAACATACGCAGAAATCACAGAAATAATTTGGAACAAATCTGTGTTTTTTGTTGGAGTGTCAGAAAAAAGTTGTACCTTTGCATCGTCAAAAATAAATAAGGTATGAAACAGCTTACATCAAGGATACATCTCGTGTGGACGGCGGCCATGGCACTGGCATGCCTGACATTGCTGTCGGCCTGCAGCAAGGACGACGACGAGAAGAAGACGCCGCAGACGCGAACGGTGCTCGTCTATATGTCGGCTGAGAACTCGCTGTCGAACTATGCAGATGCAGACCTCAAGGAGATCAAAGACGCTTCGATTATGCTGTCGGAGGACGACCAGCTGTTGGTGTGGTTCGACCGTGCGAAACAGAATGAGCTGCCCTGGCTGGCACGTATCGTAAACGGACAGCTGAAGGACTCGGTGTCGATCGCCGATATGCAGATCAGCGACAAGGACGACTATTCGAGCGACCCGCACGTGTTTGAGAAGGTGCTGACGTATGCCTATGGCCACTACCCCGCCGTCGAGGGATACGGCCTGGTGCTGTGGAGCCACGCCTCGGGCTGGCTGAAAGCAGACTCCATCGCCTATTCGAGAGCCTACGGCGTTGACAACGGTACCAACAGTCCGTATTCAAACAACGGCCCCTTCCTGAACACCCCCACCATCCGCCGCATTCTGGAGGGGCAGCCGCATCTGGATTTTATCTTCGCAGACTGCTGTAACTTCATGTGTCTGGAGTCGATTTACGAGCTGCGGAACGTGACGGACTATATCGTCGGCTCGCCAGCAGAAATCCCAGACCCCGGAGCACCTTATGCCACGGTGGTGCCTGAGATGTTCAAGCGACAGGACGCTGCCAGGGGCATCATGCAGAAGTATGCCGAATGTTATGAGGGCAGTCTGCCGCTATCGGTGACGAAGACGAGCGAGATGGGAGCCCTGGCTGAGGCGACGAGCGACGTGCTGAAGGTCATCTACAGCGGTCTGAAAACGGAGTATAAGGACATGACTGGGCTAATACATTATTACAATGAGTCGTCCAGAAGTTTCTCTCCTGATTATAATATCTTCTACGATGCTGGTGACTTCGTGAAACGGTATGCCACCGACGCGGAGTACAAGCAGTGGAAGGCGGCGTTCGACCGCGTGGTCATCGACAAGGCATTCGCCAAGAGTTGGACGGTGAACAAGACGTGGTACACCCACTACTCGGACTTCGAGATGACGGAGGAGAAATTCCACGGCGTGTCGTTGTTCGTGCCGCAGGATCCGAATTACGGCTATTATAATCGGTATAACAAGGACATCAAGATGATGGCTTGGTGGTGGAAAGTTTGGGAATAAAAGGAGAGAAGGAGTAAGGAGTCATGATACTATTGAAATATTTGGCAATATTAGGTCGCTACCTGATCGTGATGGGACGGACGTTCTCCGTGCCGGAGAGGATGCGCATGTTCTTCAAGTCGTATGTGAAGGAGATGGCGCAGCTGGGCGTGAACTCCATCGGTATCGTGCTGCTCATCTCGTTCTTCATCGGAGCGGTGATCTGTATCCAGATGAAGCTGAACATCCAGAGCCCGTGGATGCCACGATGGGTGTCGGGCTATACCACGCGTGAGATCCTGCTGCTGGAGTTCTCGAGTTCGATCATGTGTCTGATCCTTGCCGGTAAGGTGGGGTCGAACATCGCCTCGGAGCTTGGCACGATGCGCGTGACGCAGCAGATCGACGCACTGGAGATCATGGGTGTGAACTCAGCCTCATACCTCATCCTGCCGAAGATCATGGGTATGCTGACGATCATGCCGTTCCTCGTGATCTTCTCTTCGGCCACAGGTATCCTCGGCGCCTACGCCACGGCGTATGTCGGCCATGTGCTGCCACCTGACGACCTGACGCTGGGACTGCAACACTCGTTCAAGCCCTGGTTCATGTGGATGTCGATCATCAAGAGCCAGTTCTTCGCCTTTATCATCTCGAGCGTGCCGGCCTTCTGTGGCTATACCGTAGAGGGCGGATCGGTGAACGTGGGCAAGGCCTCGACGGATGCCGTCGTCACCTCGAGCGTTCTCATATTATTTAGTGATGTCTTCCTAACCCAGCTGCTGTCATGATCGAGACGAAGAATCTTTGCAAGAGCTTTGAGGGCCGCGAGGTGCTGAAGGACATCTCGACCGTGTTTGAGGACGGCAAGACGAACCTCATCATCGGCCAGAGCGGATCGGGTAAGACGGTGCTGATGAAGAACCTCGTGGGACTGTTCGACCCGACGAGCGGACAGGTGCTCTACGACGGGCGCGACTTCGTGGCGATGTCGAAGAGCGAGAAGGTGCACATGCGCCGCGAGATGGGCATGATCTTCCAGAGTGCTGCGCTGTTCGACTCGATGACGGTGCTGGAGAATGTGATGTTCCCACTGGATATGTTCTCTACGATGAACCTGCGCGAACGCAGGAAACGGGCGATGGACTGCCTGGATCGCGTGAACCTCGTGGGCGCAGAGGAGAAGTTCCCTGGGGAGATATCTGGTGGTATGCAGAAGCGCGTGGCCATTGCACGTGCCATCGCGCTGAATCCGAAGTACCTCTTCTGCGACGAGCCGAACTCAGGTCTCGACCCTAAGACGAGTCTCGTGATTGACGATCTGCTGCAGGGCATCACGAAGGAGTTTAACATTACGACGATCATCAATACCCACGATATGAATTCGGTGATGGGTATTGGCGAGAATATCATCTTTATCTACGAGGGCCACAAGGAGTGGCAGGGGAAGAGCGACGAGATTATGCACTCGACGAACACGCGCCTGACGGACTTCATCTTCGCTAGCGACCTCCTCAAGAATATGCGTCAGCTGGTCATCGAGAAAGAAAACACCAAATAGTTTTTTTCGACCACGAATTACACTAATTTCACGAATTTGAAGTCCCGCAGAAATAAAGGAAATAAAAGAAATTTAATGGTCACACAGAAATTCACAGAAATCACGGAAAGTGCCTTCGGCACAAGGCTGCGCACAGAAGCGAAGCGATAAATTTCTGTGATTTCCGTGAATTTCTGTGTGACATAATTATCCGTGCCGAAGGCACTTTCTTCTATTTCCTTTATTTCTGCGGGACAATTAAAAAAACTGTGGAAATCTCATTATCTGTGAGAATCTGTGTCATCTGTGGCTTTCATGACGCGGAAGCCGTAATCGAGGAGGATGGCGGATTCAGCGAAGCGGGTGCGCAGGGAGCGACTGTGGAGGAGGACACAGTAGAGCGTGCGGCCTTCGCGGGTGGCGGCTGAGGCAAGACAGTAACCAGCCTGACGCGTATAGCCCGTCTTGATGCCGATGCAGCCGTCGTAAGAGGATAGCAGCACATTGGTGTTATAGCAATCCATGTGACGACCGTCAATCATGGGAACTTTCTTTTCTTTCGTGCCCACGATAGCGGCAAACAGACTGTCGCGCATGGCATAGCGGGCCAGACGGATAAGGTCGCTGGCCGAACTGTAGTTGTCGGGGGCTGGCATGCCGTTGGGATTGGCGAAGTGGGTGTTCTCCATGCCGAGATAGGCAGCCTTCTCGTTCATCATCTCACAGAAGCGGATGGTATCGCCTCCGACGTGCTTCGCCAGGGCATAGGCGGCATCGTTGTCGCTCTGGAGCATCATCTCGTAAACGAGGTCGCCCAGCAGATAGCCCTCGCCCAGGCGCACTCTGGAGTCACGGCAGATAAAGACGTCCTCTGTGATGCGGACGGTGTCAGTCAGATTACCGTTCTCGAGGGCGAGCAGACAGGTCATCATCTTCGTGAGCGAGGCCATGAAACGGGGTTCGTCGGCGTATTTCTGGCTGAGGATCATGCCTGTGGCGTCGTCGATGAGCATCCAGGCGTCGGCAGAGAGGGATGCCAGCGTATCGGATCCATCGACAGAATCAGTATTGAGGATGGTTCTGAGAGTGGTGCTGTCGATGGTGTTGATATGCTCAAGGCGTATCTGTTCAGGGGTGAGAGCGACGCGACTGCCTGCCTGATCACCCCAGTTGCAGGAGGCAACGGTGGCGAGAAGCGTCAGCAGACAAGTCCATCGGAAAAGTGGTGTTCGTGTCATGTTATTCGTTTTTTCGGCGCAAAGTTACGACAAAAAAAGTGAAAAATAAAGAATTATCCATTTTTATTTGTACCTTTGCATCATTGTTTAAGAAATGCAGAAACTGAAGAACAGCGAATTGTTGCTTTCCTACATCCGGGAAGGGCGTACGATGACACAGCGTGAGAAACTGTGGCTCATCGTCAGCCTGAGTATTCCATCCATCCTGGCACAGATCTCGGCGACGGTGATGTTCTTCATCGATGCTTCGATGGTGGGACACCTGGGCGCGAAGGCCTCAGCGGCCATCGGACTGGTGGAGACGACGGGCTGGCTGATGGGCGGACTGGGTTCGGCGGCGAACATGGGATTCTCCGTGCAGGTGGCACATTTCATCGGTGCAAACGACATGGAGGCGGCGCGAAGGGTGCTCAGGCAGTCGATCGTCTGCTGTATCATCTGGGCGCTCGTCATCACCATCACGGCACTCTGCATCTCCCCCTACCTACCCTATTGGCTGGGCGGTAATGAGGAGATTGCCCGCGACGCTTCGCTCTATTTCGCCATCTTCGGCCTCAGCGGCATCTTCTTCCAGATGGAAGGCCTGGCGGGCTCGATGTTGAAATGTTCGGGTAACATGAAGATTCCCTCGATACTGAACATCGGTATGTGCGTGATGGACGTAGTGTTCAACTACATCTTTATATATATATTAGGTATGGGCGTCGTGGGCGCTGCCATCGGCACAGGACTGGCGATGCTGGTGACGGCCTGCGCGATGATGTATTTCCTGCTTGTCAAGTCGAAGATGCTCTCGCTGGTGGGACGGTCAGGATCGTTCAAGCCCAAGGAGGACACTATTCGCACGGCTGTGAAGATCGGGGCGCCGATGGGACTGCAACATCTGCTGATGGGAGGCGCGTATATTGTGAGCACGATGATTGTGGCACCGTTGGGCACGATCGCTATGGCTGCTCATTCGTTGGCCATCACGGTTGAGAGTTTGTGCTACATGCCCGGCTATGGCATTGCCGAGGCTGCTACGACACTCGTCGGACAGGGCATCGGGGCTGGACAGAGACTGCTCACACGGTCTTTCGCCCGTATGTCTGTGGCACTGGGCATCGGTGTGATGACGCTGATGGGCGTGCTGATGTGGATCTTCGCACCAGAACTGATGGCGCTGATGTCGCCCGTCGAGGAGGTGATTGCCCTGGGTACACAGGTACTCCGTATCGAGGCGTGGGCAGAACCGATGTTTGCGGCCGCCATCGTCTGTAACGGTGTGTTCATCGGCGCTGGCGACACGATCATCCCAGCCATTATGAGCCTCGGATCGATGTGGGCTGTACGTCTGACACTGGCTGCCACCCTTGCTCCGAAGTTTGGACTGAAGGGTGTCTGGACGGCGATGGCCATCGAGCTGCTCTTCCGTGGCAGCATCTTCCTCACCCGCCTGTTCAAAGGCAAATGGGCAGAGAAACTAAAACTTAAAATATAATTGAGAATTGAAAATTGAGAATTGAGAATTATGATTACCACTATGCGCAGAACCCTACAATCCCTAATCACCCTACTCCCCCTCATCACCCTTATCACCCTTCCCGTTTCCGCCCAAACGAAGAGCACGGAGGTGTTATTTGAAACCACGGCGGGCAATATCCGCATCGCCCTCTATGACGAGACACCACAGACTCGTGACAACTTCCTGAAAATCACGAAGATGGGCATCTATGATTCGTTGCTCATCCACCGTGTCATCAAGGACTTTATGATCCAAAGTGGCGATACCAACAGCAAACACGCAAAACCAGGACAGCTGCTGGGCACGGGCGATTTCGACTATACTACTGAGGCGGAGTTCCGTTTGCCGCAGATTTTCCATCGTCGTGGTGTCGTGGCGATGGCCAGGGAGAGCGACAAAGTTAATCCGGAAAGGCGCTCGTCGGCCTGTCAGTTCTATATCGTCTGGGGTAAAATTCTCAAAGACCAGCAACTCGCGAAGATCCAGGAGAAACTTGACTCAGCCACCCAAGGCAGCGTGAAACTGACGCCAGAGATGATTGAGGTGTACAAGACCATCGGCGGCACGCCCCATCTCGACGGACAATATACTGTCTTTGGCGAAGTCGTCGAAGGAATGGATGTCGTGGATAAGATCCAGCAGGTTCAGACAGACAAGAACGACCGTCCGTTGGAAGACATCCGAATTCTGAAAGCAGTGGTTACCAAGGACTTACCCCAATCAGAGCCTCAGAAGAAAGCCCCAGCAAAGAAAGCCGTCAATCGAAAAAGACTACCTCGAAAGTAATTGTTTCTCCCCCTAAGTTAGGGGGAGCCAGAGGGGGTCTGAACAAGGGCCATAAAAAAAGCCGCCCAAGGGTCATCAACGACTCCTGAACGACTACCAACAATCTATGAATAACTAAAAACCTTTTTCTTTGAAAAAAACGGAGTGTCACCACTGCGTCTTGTTATCCTTACTTGCAATTCTTTTTTCTAACGCCTTAGAAATACCTATTGCCAATCAAAAATTATAAACCTAAAACCTAAATCTAACTAACAATTAACTCTAACTAACTATAACTAAACTTAAACCTTTTTCTTTTGACACTGCAAAGGTACGACGATTTTCTGAACCCCACAATATTTTTATCCCATTTTTATTCAAAAACGAGCTTTCTTTTGATATAAATCAACTCATTGTGTGCGAACACACGCCAATTGTGTGCGAATACACTGTATTTTTACACTTAAAGAGCTTCCGCTACCTTGTTCGTCAAATCGATGAACTCAGGAATGGAGAGTTGTTCTGGTCGGCGGGTGAGAAGTGAGGCATGTTTTTCAAAGAAAGACGACTCTGCCGGCAACATCTGCTTAAGAGAGACGCGCAGCATCTTCCGACGCTGGCCGAAGACCGTCTTGACGATGCGGCGGAACAGTTGTTCGTCGCAGCCCAGGTCAGTTACCTCGTTGCGCGTCATACGGATAACGGCACTCTGCACCTTGGGCGGCGGATTGAATACACCTGGTTCGACGGTGAAGAGATACTCCACACGATACCAGGCCTGAATCAGTACAGAGAGGATGCCATACTGTTTGTTGCCAGGCTGCGAGGCCATCCGCAGGGCCACCTCGTGCTGGATCATTCCCGTACAACAGGGAATGAGGTCTTTGTTGTCGAGCATCTTGAAGAAGATCTGCGAGGAAATGTCGTAGGGATAGTTGCCTGTCAGCACGAAAGGCTGTCCGTCGAAGACATCGTGGAGGTCCATCCTCAGGAAGTCTCCACCTATTATATTATTATATAGGCGTGGAAAATGCTCCTGAAGGTATGCCACCGACTCGCGGTCGATCTCCACCACCTTCAGCGGACGTGGCTTCTCCACCAGATACTGCGTCATCACACCCATGCCAGGACCTACTTCGAGCACAGGCAGATCGGCATAAGGTCCATCCACCGTGTCAGCGATACGCTTGGCGATATTCAGGTCAGTCAGGAAGTGCTGGCCGAGATTTTTCTTGGGTCGTACTTGTTTCATGGCCCCAAAATTACGAAAAATAAGTCATAAATATCAAAAAAAGACACTTTTTTTAGATGAAATGAAAAAAAAGTAGCAAAAATGGTATTCATATTAAACTTTTTTCGTATATTTGCAAAGAAAAACGCCCCCAAGGAACTGAAAAATCTTAAAATATGCGGAAACTGCTTATCACATTAACTTTAATTGTCAGCGCTGTATTATCTGTCAGCGCACAGCAAGACACCATCGTAGAGCGCAAGCTGGTCTATGCATCGCGCCCGTTCTTCGTGCCTCACTGGTATGTCAAAGCCCAGGGAGGAGCAGCCTATGACGTCGGCGAGGCCAAGTTCTCACAATTGTTGTCTCCAGCGGCTCAACTTGTCGCAGGCTATCAGTTCGACGAGCTCTGGGGCCTGCGTGGTACCCTGAGTGGCATCTGGGCCCGGAACCGTTACGCCTATCCTGAGGCGAAGTATAAATGGAACTTCATCCAGCCCACCTTAGAAGCGGAATTAGAACTGCTGCCTCTGATCTTTGGGCGGAATCCGGAACGGCCGGCGAACGTATTCCTCTTCGCCGGAGCGGGAGTGGCCTATTCGTTCAACAACGACGATGCCGTGGAAGCCGACAAGCGTTTTGGCATCGACTTCCAGAAACTCTGGACGGACAACCGCTGGAACCCAGTCATCAGGTTTGGCTTGGGCGCAGACTATAGAATCACAGACAACCTCTCTATCGGAGCGGAAGTGAATGCCAACATGCTACCCGACCACTTCAACTCCAAGTTAGGCCGCAACGACAACCGCGACTGGCATTTCAATGCCCTCGTCAGCCTGAAGTTCACCATCAGCAAGAGCCACGGACGGACAGAGGATGTCTATGAAGAGATCTATCACTATCCGACGCCGGAGCCCATCAAACAGGAAGAGTTCGTGGACGTTCCCATCGAGAAGATCTCCTTCAACGTCAACATCCACTTCCTCATCAACCAGAGCATCATCCGCTCTAACCAGATACCCAAGCTGTCGCGTCTGCTACAGTATCTGAGAGAGCATCCGAAAGCCTTCATCCGACTTTCAGGCTATGCAGACAAGGATACTGGTACGCCGGTTATCAACATGCGACTCTCGAGAGAACGCGCCCAGGTGGTATCACAGTATCTGCAGGACGCCGGCATCCAGGAGTGGCGCATACGCCGCTTCGCCAAGGGTGACAAGGTGCAGCCTTTCGACATTCCAGAGGACAACCGCGTCTGTATCTGCTTTGTTTACGATCCGGACAACCCCGTCCCACAAGCATTCGATTATTAATATAAATAAGGTATAAGCATATGAAAGCAATCAAAACAATCCTGCTGACAGCCATCCTCACGCTGATGGCACCAGCATTCACTGCCTGTACAGACTATCAGGACGAAATCGACGCCTTGGACTATCGTGTGACCAAGCTGGAGGATCTGGTCAAAAAGATGAACTTAGACCTGGAATCTATGCGCGCCATCGCCGAAGTCATGGAGACGAATGACTACATCACTAATGTCACTGAGAACAGCGAAGGTTACATCATCACTTTCAACAAGGCTGGTGCCATCGTGATTAAAGACGGTAAAGACGGACGTGACGGTAAGGACGGCAAAGACGCCCAGATACCGGACATCTCCGTCAAGCAAGGTGAGGACGGTCTTTGGTACTGGATCCTTAATGGTGAATGGATTACCAATTCCAACGGCGACAAGGTCCGTGCCAACGGTAAGGACGGAAAAGATGGACAGGACGGCAAAGACGGAAAGGACGGTAAAGACGGAAAGGATGCTGTTTCGCCGCAGGTTCGTATCAACGAAGAGACTGGCGTCTGGGAGATTTCTGTCGACGGAGGTATTACTTGGATAACGACTGGCACTCCTGTTACCGGCAAAGACGGTAAGGACGGCAAGGACGGAGCCGACGGTAAGGACGGTAAGGACGGAGCCGACGGTAAAGACGGCAAGGACGGCAAAGACGGAGCCGACGGTAAGAACGGCAACCAGTTCTTCACGTCTATCAATTACGAAGTCAACGATGACGGCGAGTTTATGGTCATCGTCACCAAATCTGGGCAGACCTTCAGAATTCCTATTTACAAGAACTCCTAATGAAATACAGATGAAAACAGTCACTAAAACCATCGCAGCGGCACTCATACTCATCGCGAGTATGACGGTGGCGTCGTGCGAGGACTATAATTATACCGACAAGTTGCAGAATCTTGGCCGCCGTGTGGAATACCTGGAAGAGACGCTAAGCAACTACATGGCCGACCTGAGTGGCTTGCAAAAGGTCGTCAATACGGTGAAGTCGCAAGGTTATATCACCCAGTTCACAAACAACCACGACGGCAGCTATACCCTGACGTTCAACACCAATGAGACCATTACCATCCGTGAAGGCAAGCAAGGACGCGACGGTAGAGACGGACGCGACGGACGGGAATTGGACTTCCTGATCAGTGTGGCGAAAGATGCCGACGGCGTATGGTACTGGACATTGAACGGTGAATGGATACTCGACGGAGACGGCAACAAACTCCCTGCATCACCTACAGACGGCAAGGATGGCCAGGACGGAAAAGACGGTAGGGATGGTATTGACGGACGCGACGGACAGAATAATCCTGATAATCCTGCCATCATCCCTCAAATACGCATCAACGAGGTGACCCGTAACTGGGAAATTTCCACCGACAGTGGTGAGACTTGGGAAGATACGGGTGTCTGTGCCGACGGAAAGGACGGTAAGGACGGCAAGGACGGAGCCGATGGTAAGGACGGAAAAGACGGTAAGGACGGAGCTGACGGTAAGGACGGCAAGGATGGAGCTGACGGGCCTGATGACATCTTCGACGGCATCACGGAATCTGAAGACGGTAAATCCATCACCATTTCCCTCACAGACGGCCAGACCTTTACGATTCCCATCATTGAGTAAAGCACTCACAGAACAACATGAAAGCGGGTTGGATTCACATCCAGCCCGCCTTCGTCTATGCTTCCTTTTCTAAGTACTTTCGTTATTTCAGTCCTAAATTCATGTCGTTGTTCATCTTGACAGCCTCAGCCACAAAGACTGCAACGGCGAGGGTTACCATAAAACCTAAAACCATAACTATTTCCTTTCTCTAAACTTTAAAACGTTATCCTGTTTGTATTAAGACAGTGCAAAGGTACGACTGTTTGCGTACACAGACAAGATTTTGGCAGAAAAAGGGCGAAAAATGGACAATTCATTGATACGTATCAATTTTTATTCGTACCTTTGTCCCCATGGAAATGAAAACGATCCTCACTAACATCGCCAAAATCATCGCCCCTATCCTGTTGGGTGGGGCCATTCTTTATTGGATGTATCGTGGCGAGGATTTCATGCGGTTGAGGCATGTTTTGTTGGAGGAAATGGACTGGACGTGGATGCTGCTCTCGTTTCCCTTTGGCATCCTGGCGCAGCTGTTCCGAGGCTGGCGATGGAAGCAGACGCTGGAACCGATTGCGAGAGATAATTCGAGGAAGGAGGAAGGAGGAACGAGGAATGAGAATAGTTCAAGTGCTGATCTTTCCGATAATAATCCTGTGACAGAACAACAGGAAGATGGTAATCTCCTTCCTCCTTCCTCCTTCCTCCTTCCTCGAATAAGATCCTCCGTCTGCATCTACGCCGTCTTCCTCTCCTACGCCACCAGCCTCATCATTCCCCGCCTTGGAGAGTTCACCCGTTGTGGGGTGCTGAAGCGTTACGACGGTTGTTCTTTCTCGAAGGCTCTTGGAACGGTGGTGACGGAAAGAGCCATCGACACCCTGCTGATGGGTACGGTGGCAGGACTGACGCTGCTGTTCCAGCTGAGCGTTTTTGGCACGTTCTTCACCCAGACAGGCACCAGCCTCGACACCATCCTTGAACGATTCTCTCTGACGGGCTATCTGGTGACGGCTGTTTGTGCCATTGCTATCCTGATTCTGTTGCATATTCTGTTCCAGAGCCTTAATATATATAGTAAGGTGAAAGCGACGGCCAGCGGCATCTGGCAAGGTGTCATCTCCCTGAAGGACGTGAAGAACCTGCCGTTGTTCATATTCTTCACCCTCGGCATCTGGGTCAGTTATTTCCTGCATTACTATCTGACTTTCTTCTGCTTCGAGGCCACATCCCACTTAGGACTGGCCTGTGCGCTGGTCACTTTCGTCGTCGGCTCCATAGCTGTCATCGTGCCTACCCCAAATGGTGCAGGCCCTTGGCATTTCGCTGTCAAGACGATGCTCATCCTTTACGGCGTCGTCGATGAGTATGCCCTCTACTTCGTGCTCATCGTTCACACCGTCCAGACGATGCTTGTCGTCGCCCTCGGCATCTATGCCTGGATGGCATTGAGTTTTTCGGAGGTACGGGGGCACGGGGGTGCGGGGGTACGAGAATAGTTTTGCCATTGATTAATAAGTAATACTATATGAGTGACTTCTATTATAGAAAACTAGATGCATACAACTTATCCAAGCAATTCGTTATTCAGGTTTACGAGTTGCTTCGTGAATTTCCTGAATATGAGAAATACGCTCTTTGTGATCAACTGAGGAGGGCTGCCATTTCCATTCCTTCCAATATTGCGGAAGGAGCTGGTAGAATGGCGATAAAAGAAAGAATCCACTTTTACGATATAGCTTATGGCTCATTAACTGAAACATTGTGCCAATTGGAAATATCAAGAGACTTGAATTACATAAATGACGAACAATTTTCTTTTCTGGAGAATACAGCATCAAGAATATCAATGACTCTGATAGCGCTAAAGAAATCATTACAAGATAAAATCAACAAACAACAATAATTATTTATCGGATGAGGTAATCTCGTACCCCCGTGCCCCCGCACCCCCGTACCCCCGATTATCTTTTCCACAAAAAAGACAAAACTATGAGCGAAATCAAGAATCTGAACCCAGTGTGCATCTGGAAGAACTTTTATGCACTGACACAAGTGCCACGTCCGAGTGGCCATCTCGAGAAAATCCAGCAGTTCCTGCTCGACTTCGGCAAGGAGGCAGGTGTGGAAGTATTCAAGGATCCTGCCAACAACATCGTGATGCGCAAGCCCGCTTCACCAGGAATGGAGAATCGTAAGGGCGTCATCCTGCAGGCCCATATGGATATGGTGCCGCAGAAGACACCTGAGAGTACCCACAATTTCGAGACCGATCCCATCCAGCCTTGGATCGACGGCGAGTGGGTGAAGGCTAAGGGCACGACCCTCGGAGCCGACAACGGCCTGGGTGTGGCTGCCATCATGGCTATTATGGAGGACAAGACCTTGAAGCACGGCCCCATCAATGCCCTGATTACGGCTGACGAGGAGACGGGTATGTATGGCGCCAACGACCTGCCTAAAGACGAATTGCAGGGCGATATCCTGATGAACCTCGACTCTGAGCACTGGGGAAAATTCGTGATTGGTAGTGCTGGCGGCATCAACATCACAGCCACGCTCGACTACAAAGAGGTGGAAACGGATGCTGAAGACGCTGCTGTAAAAGTCACCGTCAAAGGTCTGCGTGGCGGACACTCCGGTCTGGAGATCCACGAAGGCCGTGCCAATGCCAACAAACTGCTCGTCCGTCTCGTCCGCGAGGCCATCGAGGAGTGCGAAGCCCGTCTGGCTTCCTGGCAGGGCGGCAACATGCGCAACGCCATTCCCTTCAAGGCCGAGGCCGTGCTGACGGTGCCCAAAGAGAACGTCACCCTGCTGAAGGAGCTCGCCCAGGACTGGCTCGAGGACTTCACAGACGAGTACAAAGGCATCGAGAGCGGCATCGAAGTGATCTGCGAGGACGTTGAGACGCCCAAGACGGAAGTGCCTGTGGAGATTCAGGACAACCTCATCAATGCCATCTATGCCTGCCACGACGGCGTGGTCCGTATGATTCCCTCCTACCCCAGCGTCGTAGAGACCTCCTCGAACCTCGCCATCATCGAGATCGGCGGCGGCAAGGCTATGCTGAAAATCCTGGCCCGCTCCAGCCGCGAGGATATGAAGGACTACATCGTGAAGACCCTCGAGAGCTGCTTCTCGATGGCAGGTATGAAGGTGGAGACCGCAGGTTCTTACGGAGGTTGGGACCCCAATCCCGAATCGCCCATCCTGCATCTGCTGCTGAAGGAATACAAGGACCTCTTCGGCGAGGACGGCATCATCCAGGTAGATCACGCAGGTCTGGAGTGTTCAGTCATTCTCGGCAAGTATCCTTGGCTCGATGTTGTCAGCTTCGGTCCCACGATGAAGTCGCCCCACACCACGACGGAGCGCGCCCTCATCGCCACCGTCGAGCCCTTCTGGACGCTGCTGAAGAAGACATTGGAGGACATTCCTGAGAAGTAAGACTACCTGTTGACATAGAGTCAACTGATCGACTGACTGGAGTCAAATGATTGTTTGACTCCAGTCAAATTATTCGTTGACAGAAGTCAACAAACGGTTTACACGGCATTCGCGACCAGTTACCAGAGACCTCCGACAGACTTTCCCTGCATCTTTTGCACGAAATAATCCCAATAAAATTTGGTTTATTGCGCAGTTATTCGTAACTTTGCACCCAAATTCACTAAAGTATTAACAAATTATGGACGATTACCCGGCGGATTATTACAATTTGTAAAGGCGGGGGACGAGTGGCAAGGCTGCTAATCCCTTTGCCGCTAAAACCATTTCACGAACGAAAAAAGGATTAGCAAAATGAAGACTTTCTGGAACACCCAAGGCGGACTGAGCCAACTCTCAGAGTGGCAGCCCAATTGCTGGATACAGGTGACATGCCCCACCGAAGAAGACCAGCACGAACTGGAAGAGCAGTTCAACATCCCCGACTACTTCATGTCGGACATCAGCGATACCGACGAGCGTGCCCGTTATGAATACGACGACGGCTGGATGCTCATCATCCTACGTATCCCCTACGTCAAGGAGATACGGTCGAGGACACCCTATACGACGGTCCCCTTAGGTATCATCCATAAGCGCGACGTCACCATCACCGTCTGCTACTATGAGACGAACATGATGATCGACTTCGTGTCGTTCCAGCAGAGGCGTGGTGAGGGATTCACCGACTACGTCGACATGATCTTCCGACTGTTCCTCTCAAGTGCCGTCTGGTACCTGAAGCGCCTGAAGCAGATCTCAATGCTCGTCGACAAGGCCAAGCGCAACCTGGACAAGGAGGTGAACAACGAGAGTCTGATCGGTCTCAGCCGCCTGCAGGACTCACTCACCTACTTCCAGACATCCATCCGAGGCAACGAGAACCTGTTGCAGAAACTGAAGTTCAAACTGCAGATCGACGAACTGGATGCCGACCTGATCGAGGACGTGAACATCGAGATGTCGCAGGCCCGCGAGACCACCTCGATCTACTCCGACATCCTGGAGTCGACAATGGACACCTATTCCTCTATTATTAATAATAATATGAATACGGTGATGCGTACGCTCACCTCGGTGACGATCATCATGATGTTCCCCACGCTGATCGCCTCACTGTTCGGCATGAACCTCATCAACGGCATGGAGGAGAAACCCTATGGATTCGTCTTCGCACTGTGCATTTCAGTGGTCGTTTCAGTCATCTGCTGGTGGGTTTTCCGCCACAAACGGCTCGTATAACAGAAAAGGCCAAAAGGTGAAAGGTTAAAAAAATAGAAAATTACGCCTTTCACCTTTTCACTTATTCACATTTTCACATTTTATTAGTACCTTTGACGCCAAATGTGATGGTGCGACGCATCATTAATAAGAATTTGTGTCAGTAACTAAAGAAGTTAAATGATGGACTCTCAAGAGAATGCCCCCGTAATCGGCAATGCCGTTTCGCCAAGCGAAGAACTGGGCAACAGTGAAGTGATGAAGGAAGAAGTGGCCTCTCAGCCTGTGGAAGAATCAGCAGAAGAGACGACTCCTCAAGTGGAAATCCCTCGCAAGGTCTACGAGACCAAGGCCGAGATCCTGGAACGCATCAGGGAGATCGCCCATGGCGACGAGGCTCCCCAGAAAGACGAGGTGGACTATCTGAAGACCGCCTTCTACAAACTGCATATCGCAGAGCGCGAAGCCAGTTTCAAGGCATACGTCGACGGTGGCGGCGATCCAGAGCAATACCAGATCACTCCTGATGAACAGGAAGAGGCCTTCAAGGCCGAGATGGGCATCGTCAAGGAGAAACGAGCCAAGATCTTCAAGGAGCAGGAGGCCGAGAAACAGGCCAACCTGACCAAGAAACTCGAGATCATCGAGAAGATCAAGGCGATGATCACCACCCCCGAGGAGGCGAACAAGAGTTATCAGGAGTTCAAGGCCCTGCAGCAGCAGTGGCGTGAGATCAAGAACGTGCCTGCCGAGAAGGCCAGCGAACTGTGGCGTAACTACCAACTCTATGTCGAGCAGTTCTACGACATGCTCCGCCTGAACAGCGAGGCCCGCGAATACGACTTCCGCAAGAACAAGGAACAGAAGATACGTCTCTGCGAGGCAGCAGAGAAACTGGCCGACGAGCCGGATATCATCAGCGCCTTCCACCAACTGCAGAAACTGCATCAGGAATACCGTGAGATCGGTCCTGTGGCCAAGGAGGAGCGTGAGGAGATCTGGAACCGTTTCAAGGCTGCCAGCACAGTCATCAACAAGCGTCACCAGCAGCACTTCGAGGGCATCCGTGCCAAAGAAGAGGAGAACCTCGCCCGTAAGACCGAACTCTGTGAGAAGGTGGAGGCCATCGCCGCTGAGGAGAACAAGGGTAGCAGTGACTGGGAGAAGCACACCAAGCAGATCATCGAACTGCAGGCCGAATGGAAGACCATCGGATTCGCTCCCCAGAAGATGAACGTGAAGATCTTCGAGCGTTTCCGTGCTGCCTGTGACGACTTCTTCGGACGCAAGGCCGAGTTTTTCAAGACCCTGAAAAACTCTTTCAAGGAGAACGCAGACAAGAAGCGCGCCCTGATCGAAAAGGCCAAGGCACTGCAGGATTCGACAGAATGGAAATCCACTGCCGACAAACTGATTGCCCTCCAGAAAGAGTGGAAGACCATCGGCATGGTGCCCAAGAAACTGGGCGACCAACTGTGGGAGGAGTTCCTGGGTGCCTGCAACAAGTTCTTCGAGGCACGTAAGGCCGCAGGAGCCGGACAGCACAGCGAGGAATATGCCAACCTGGAGAAGAAGCGCGAGGTGGTCGAGAAACTGAAGGCCATCACAGAAGAGGCTGGCGACAATATCCAGGAGAAGGTTCAGGCGCTCGTCGAGGAGTATCAGGCCATTGGCCATGTGCCCTTCAAGGAGAAAGACAAACTCTATGCAGAATACCATGAAGTGCTCGACCGTCTCTATAAGGAACTGAACATCTCCGTGGCCAAGCGTCGTCTGAACAACTTCAAGCAGAACCTCAAGCAGGTGGCTGAACGTGGCGAGAATGCCCTTGACACAGAGCGCGCACGTCTGTTCCGTCAGTACGAGACACTCAAGCAGGAAATCCAGACCTACGAAAACAACCTGGGCTTCCTCAATGCCAGTTCGAAGAAGGGCAGCAGCCTCATCGACGAGATGAACCGCAAGGTGCAGAAACTCAAGGACGACCTGAACCTCGTCAAGGAGAAGATCAAGGCCATCGATGCAGAGAACAAGTCTCAACAAAGTTGACAATACATTAACAAACTAGATAAAACACAACATGATTTGGAACGAAAGCATTGAGTGCATGGATCGCGAACAACTTCGTGAGATCCAGAGCCGTCGTCTGGTGAAGATGGCTGAGTATGTCTATCACAACACCCCCTTCTACAGGAAGAAGTTCCAGGAGATGGGACTCGAGCCAGGCGACATCAAGAGTATTGACGACATCACCAAGTTGCCCTTCACCAACAAACTCGACCTCAGGGACAACTACCCCTTCGGACTCGCCGCAGTGCCGATGAGTCAGATTGTCAGAATCCATGCGTCATCAGGTACGACGGGAAAGCCCGTTGTCGTACTCTATACCCGTAAGGACCTGGCCATGTGGGCAGAGGCCATCAGTAGGGCTTTCACGGCCTATGGCGCCACGAAGGACGACATCTTCCAGGTGGCCTATGGCTATGGTCTGTTCACTGGTGGACTGGGTGCCCACGACGGTGCCACGAACATCGGAGCCTCCGTCATCCCCATCTCTTCTGGCAACACCCAGAAGCAGATGACGCTGATGCACGACTTCGGCACTACCATCCTCTGCTGCACGCCTTCATACGCCATGTTCCTGGGCGAGGCCATGAAAGAGTGCGAGTGGCCACGGGAGGAGTTCAAACTGAAGGTCGGCGCCTTCGGTGCTGAGCCCTGGACAGAGAAGATGCGCGTGAAACTGGAGGAGACGTTAGGCATCAAGGCATACGACATCTATGGCCTCTCAGAGATTGCCGGACCAGGCGTAGGCTATGAGTGCGAGTGTCAGAACGGTACTCACCTGAACGAAGACTATTTCTATCCGGAAATCCTCGACCCCAACACTGGCGAGCCCTTACCGGAAGGTACGCTGGGAGAATTGACCTTCACCCATCTGACGAAGGAGGGCATGCCCTTGCTGCGCTATCGTACCCATGACCTCACC
This sequence comes from uncultured Prevotellaceae bacterium, assembly GCA_900316445.1. Classification (GTDB taxonomy): domain Bacteria; phylum Bacteroidota; class Bacteroidia; order Bacteroidales; family Bacteroidaceae; genus Prevotella. Next base: position 18,620 of record ONCZ01000052.1, read on the forward strand.
GCCCTGCATTATGAGAAGTGTGAGTGTGGACGTACGCTGGTCAGGATGGATCGTATCCTGGGACGCTGCGACGACATGCTGATCATCCGTGGCGTGAACGTGTTCCCGTCACAGATCGAGGATGTCATCCTGAAGTTGCCTGAGTATGAGCCTCACTTCCTGTTAACGGTCGACCGTGTGAACAATACCGACACCTCAGAACTGAAGGTCGAGGTGAAGGAAGAATACTTCACCGACGATATGGCCACGATGGTAGGTCTGCAGAAGAAACTCGAGGCAGAACTGCGCAGTGTCATCGGCCTCGGATTCAAGGTGAAGTTGGTCGAGCCTAAGGGCATTGAAAGGTCTACGGGCAAGGCCAAGCGAGTGATTGACAACCGTAAGATCTGATTATTAATCAAGGTAAAGCAAAACAACAAGCATATGAAAGCAAAACAACTATCCGTATTTCTCGAGAACAAGTCTGGTCGTCTGACAGAGGTTACTGATGCCCTTGGTGCTGCAGGTATCAATCTGTCGGCCATGAGTATTGCAGACAACAGCGACTTCGGCATCCTGCGCTGCATCGTCTCCGACCCTGACAAAGCCTACCAGGTACTGAAGGAACAGCATTTCGCTGTGAAGATCACGGATGTCATCGGATTCGTCTGCCCAAACACCAGTGGTTCGCTGGCTGTCGTTCTTCGACATCTCTCTGACAACGGCGTATTCATTGAGTATATGTACTCCTTTGCCAATGGTGACGTGGCAACAGTGGTCATCCGTCCCTCCGACTTAGAAGCCTGCGAGAAGATCCTGGCAGCCAAGAAAGTGGAGTTGATGGCAGCCAACGACCTCTATCAGTTATAAAGGAGTGAAGAATGAAGAGTGAAGAGTGAAGAATCGCCTGCGCTAAGAAAGTGCAAACGTTAAAAAAATACAATGCGGAAGCAAATTCTTCACGCTTCACGCTTCACGCTTCACTTTTATTTGTACCTTTGCAGCCGCAAATAAGAAAGGGGCGCTTAGCTCAGTTGGTTTAGAGCATCTGCCTTACAAGCAGAGGGTCGGCGGTTCGAATCCGTCAGCGCCCACAACACAAGAAAGATTCGTCCGCAGCCGTGGAGGTTGCTGGTACTGGATCAAAGTATAAGCGCTTATATTAATATTAGGATTTTTAGGAACATGGAATTAAATGCACTGACTGCCGTCTCGCCTATTGACGGCCGTTATCGAAGCAAAACCGAACCATTGGCAGGCTATTTCTCTGAATATGCCCTCATTCGTTACAGGGTACGAGTGGAAATAGAGTATTTCATCGCCTTGTGCGAACTTCCCCTGCCTCAATTGCAACAAGTCAACCATCAACTTTTCGAGCCACTCCGTAA
>ONCZ01000135.1 GCA_900316445.1 uncultured Prevotellaceae bacterium
TTTCAAGGCTTTTTCAAGCAAAGGTAAGGAGATTGATTTCTCACAGTTTCAGGGTAAGGTATTGCTGATTGTCAACACAGCCAGCAAGTGTGGATTCACTCCTCAATTTGCAGGACTGGAGGAACTGAACCAGAAGTACAAGGATAAGGGAATCGTCATCATCGGCTTCCCCTGCAACCAGTTCAAGGAACAAGACCCAGAAGGCGATGCACAGATTGAGGAGTTCTGCCAGCTGAACTACGGTGTTACATTTCAGATTATGAGAAAGGGTGACGTCAACGGCCCCGATGCCCAGCCCATCTTCGAGTATCTGAAAACACAGGCACCCACCGAGGAGTACAACGGCCTGAAAGCTAAAGCTGCCAAGACGCTCTTCAAGGCCATCAGCAAGAGCGTGGAGAAGGACAGTGACATCAAGTGGAATTTCACCAAGTTCCTGATTTCGAAGGATGGTGAGACCATCAAGCGCTTTGCGCCCACCACAGAGCCCAAAGACTTCGAGAAGGACATTGAAGAATTGCTCGGTTAATAATGGTCAATGTTCCGCTCAATTTTCAATATTCAATTTTCAATGAAATGAATCATGCACGCAGAATTACAGCTTGACAACCAGATATGCTTCCGTCTATATACGGCGGCACGTCTCATTACACAGGCTTACACGCCGATGCTGAATGAGTTGGGTATTACCTATCCGCAGTACCTCGTTCTGATGGTGCTGTGGGAGCAGGATTCCCAACCTGTGAACGACATTGCTCATCGTCTGCAGCTCGAAACAAACACCGTTACGCCCTTGCTTCAGCGTATGGAGAAACTTGATATCGTGGTTCGCAAGCGTGGCAAGGAGGATAAGCGCCAGCAGATAGTCAGCCTAACAAAGAAAGGCCGCGATATGGAGGAAGAAGCCTACAAGCTTATCCCTGCAGGCATGGGAAAAACGTTGAAAGCCTGCCCGCTCCAGATGGATGACTACACGCTTCTGGCCAGTGAATTAGATTCAATCATCGAAACATTAAAGAAATAAACAACCGACACAAAAATGAAATATATCAAATTATGCTTCCGTCTGCTACTTGGTCTCTTCATGACCTACGCAGGCATCAGTCATCTGACGATAGCTCGTCAGGAGTTCGTAGCACAAGTACCTACATGGCTTCAGTTCAGTCCGGGCTTTACAGATTTTGTCGTGCTGGCATCGGGCGTGGTTGAGATTGCCCTCGGCCTTGGCATGTTGTTCCTCTGGAAAAAGAAAGCACTCGTCGGTGCGCTGCTCGCACTCTTCTATGTGCTCATCTTCCCAGGCAACATCAACCAGTATGTGAACCATATCGATGCCTTCGGTCTCAACACCGATCAGGCCCGTCTCATCCGACTGTTCTTCCAGCCGATACTCATCTTCCTCGCCCTTTGGTCAACAGGTGGCTGGAAGTATTGCAAGAAACTCTGTAACAGCTGCAGGAAAGGATAACTTCGAATGGGCATGAAGATCAAAGAGTGGCTGCAATCCCTTTCGTTCAGGACTGGTGTCATCGTCCTGATGTGCTGCATACCCTTCTTGTGCTCTTCGGACTGGCCAAGACCTGCCAGTATGGAGGTCTGACGATCTTGGGCGTTGAAGGTTATAAACGGCTACGGAATAAATTCAGAAAGCAATAAAAAAATACAATATGATTTACGGACTTACAAAAGGAACAGATTTTGAGAAATTATGCGACGGAGCCGCCAAGGCTGAAGCCGCAGGAGTGATGACTTACTATGCCCTGGCACGTATGGCAAAGGAGCAAGGCTATCCCGAAGAGGTCTCGGAGACCTTCATTGAGATGGCCAATCAGGAGGCCGTCCATGCAGGATTCTATGCTACGCTCAACGGCAAGTATAATGCAGACATCTGGCAGATCGCAGAGAACTTTGCAGCCGGAGAGGAAAAGGGAGAGGAACAGGTGAACCAGTTTGCCCAGGCATTCCGGGCTGCAGGCATGAACGAGGCTGCCGACGAGATGGAGATTTTTGCCAAGCAGGAAGGCCATCATGGTGCCACCTTGCGGGCTATGATCGAAAAATACAAGAAATAAAAGAATAAAGGTATGAAGAATTTTATGAAATCATCAGCCCTCGTGCTGACAGGCACACTGCTCATTGCCGCCTGTGGAAACAAGGAGCAGAAGAGTGAGGCAAGCGTCAACGAGAATCCCACTCAGGAGAAAGTCGAGGTAAAGGCTGTTGAAGGCCGCAAGAACTTCAGCGACAAGGCTGTTATCACACCGTTGCCCGCCATCATGATTGCTGCTACATGGGACGAAAACAAGAATCCCGACGTGATGATGGCAGCATGGGGTGGCCAGTGTGGCCCCAAGCACATCACCTTCGAACTTTCCAAACACAAGACCACGGACAATATCCGTCTGAAGAAGGATTTCACCATCAGTTTTGCCACGAAGGGTGATATTGTCCAGAGCGACTACTTCGGCATCGTGTCCGGCAACGACGTGCCCGACAAGGTGGCTAAAGCGGGATTCACCATCACACCAAGTCCCAATGTCGATGCACCTATCATCAACGAGTACAAGCTGACGCTGGAGTGCAAGGTCGTGACCTTCGATGAAGACGAGAGTACCGTGTAGTCGGCGAGAAAGTCGGAACGGCTTGGGGATCTGGCAAGACCATTCAGGAACGTGAGGTGAAGTGATCAATTCTTGAACAACCTTCGATACTGCCGTCTGTAATAGATGGCAGTTTTTGTGCTGTCAAAATCGAGACAATGTTTAAAGGAGTTTAAGATAGCGTTAGCATTGTTTAAGCGAGTTTAAATTCCGTGCCATAATGACCTTCTCCGATTGACATTTTGTCACTTGAGCCACCTGTCGGCATGTACTTTGCTTATCTGTTAGTGAAAGCCGAAGCAAACAAGCCGAGGCGATCAGAACAAATAAGTTAAACTAAAAGTATAATTAGGAGGTATTGATTATGTTGAACGGATTAATGA
>ONCZ01000053.1 GCA_900316445.1 uncultured Prevotellaceae bacterium
GGACTGAATATTTTACGTAAAGAAAACGCATAAAGACATGAGTGCTATAAGAAACTTATTCGACAAAATGAGGCCAAGCTTCGAAGAGGGCGGCAAGCTGCATGCTTTCCGCAGTGTATTCGACGGCTTTGAGACGTTTGCGCTTGTGCCTAACGACACGTCAAAGTCTGGCGTCAACATTCACGACGCCATCGACTCGAAGCGCATTATGAGTATGGTGGTCATCGCCCTGATGCCTGCCATGCTGTTCGGTATGTATAATATCGGCTATCAGAACTATCTCGCCGCAGGGACATTGGCTACGGCTGGTTTCTTCGAGATATTCTTCTACGGCTTCCTGGCAGTGCTGCCCAAGATCCTCGTGAGCTACATCGTAGGTCTGGGCATCGAGTTTGCCTGGGCACAGTGGAAGGGCGAGGAGATCCAGGAGGGTTACCTCGTTTCAGGTATCATCATCCCGCTGATCATCCCCATCGGCTGTCCGTTGTGGATGCTGGCCCTGGCCTGCGCCTTCTCGGTGATCTTCTGTAAGGAGATCTTCGGCGGTACGGGTATGAACATCTTCAACCCTGCCATCGCTGCACGTATGTTCCTCTTCTTCGCCTATCCTGCGAAGATGACGGGTGACACGGTGTGGGTGGCTCAGAGCTCAATCTTCGGACTGGGTAACGACCTGCCCGACGGATTCACCGCTGCCACACCGCTCGGACAGATGGCTCAGGGTATTGATCCCAATGCCTCTATCTGTGATATGATCTGCGGTTTTATCCCCGGTTCTATCGGTGAGACTTCACTCATCGCCATCGCCATCGGTGCTTGTATGTTGCTCTTGATGGGCATCGCTTCCTGGCGTACGATGCTGAGCGTCTTCGTCGGCGGTGCTGTGCTGGCACTGATTTTCGACAAGACAGGTCAGTCCATCACCTGGTGGCATCACTTCGTGCTCGGCGGTTTCGCCTTCGGTGCCGTGTTTATGGCTACCGATCCTGTGACATCCTGCCGCACCACGACGGGCCAGTATATCTACGGTTTCCTCATCGGTGCGATGGCTGTCATCATCCGTGTGATGAATGCCGGTTATCCTGAGGGTATGATGCTCGCCATCTTCTTTGGTAATATGTTTGCTCCCACGATCGACCACTTCATCGTGGAGCGCAATATCTCGAAACGCTTAAAGAGAGGAGGTACCAAATGAAACTGAATACGAATTCGAATACGTACATTATTATATATAGTGCGATTCTGGTGGTTATCGTGGCCTTCCTGCTGGCATTCGTCTATCAGGCCCTGAAGCCGATGCAGGATGCGAACGTGGCCCTCGACATCAAGAAACAGATCCTTTACTCGCTGAACATCCGCGACCTCGACGGCGCTGAAGCTGAAGCCAAGTATGCCGAGGTGGTGAAGGAAGAAGCCGAGAAGGACGGACAGAAGTACTACCTTTGTGAGATCGACGGTGAGGATATCCTCGTGGTCGCCATGAAGGGTATGGGACTCTGGGGTGGCATCAGCGGTTACGTCTCCATCCACGGTGATGAGACGCCGACTGTCTATGGTGCCTACTTCAACCACGAGAGTGAGACCGCCGGCCTTGGTGCTGAGATCAAGGACTCTCAGGCCTGGCAGGAGAAGTTCATCGGCAAGAAGGTGTTTGTCGAAGGTACTCAGGATGTGGCCATCTCGATTGTGAAGAAGGTGGAGGATCCCACGACTCAGGTGGATGTCGTGACGGGTGCCACACTGACTTCTAATGGTGTGAATGATATGATCAAGGCTGGACTGAAGGATGCAGGCAAGAATGCCGTCGAACTTTTTACGAAGATGATGTGTACACCTGAGCCTGCAGACTCTACAGTCACTGAAGAACCTAAAGCGGAGGAGGAGTAAACTATGGCATTATTCAGTAAACAAAATAAGGAGGTTTTTACCAATCCATTGAACCTCGACCATCCTATCCTGGGCCAGGTACTGGGTATCTGTTCGGCATTGGCTGTCACTTCACAGTTGAAGCCTGCCATCGTGATGGGTCTCGCTGTGACGGTCATCACCGCCTTTGCGAATGTGATTATCTCTATCATCCGCAACACCATTCCTAACCGCTTTCGCCTACGACGTGAGCGTTCAGCTGAGCGTGTATGTAGGTCTGATCATCACCAACTGTATCCTCATGGGGCGTCTGGAGGCTTTCGCCATGCAGAACAAGCCCTGGCCTTCGTTCCTCGACGGTGTGGGTAATGGCTTAGGCTATGCCATGATCCTCGTCATCGTGGGTGCCGTTCGTGAGTTGCTGGGCCGTGGTTCGTTGCTGGGATTCCAGATCGTTCCCGATGCCTGCTACAGCATGGGCTATGTGAACAACGGTATGATGACGATGCCGGCTATGGCACTGATTCTCGTTGGTTGTGTGATTTGGGTTCATCGTGCTTACTTTTATAAGGAGAAATAAGATATGGATCATATAATTTCATTACTGTTTCGGTCGATATTCGTCGACAATATGATCTTCGCCTTCTTCCTCGGCATGTGTTCCTACCTTGCCGTGTCGAAGACCGTGAAGACCTCGTTGGGCCTCGGAATGGCAGTGACCTTCGTGCTCACCGTCACCGTACCCGTGAACTATCTGTTGCAGACCAAGGTGCTGGGTCCTGACTGTCTCGTGGCAGGCGTAGACCTGAGCTACCTGTCATTCATCCTCTTCATCGCCGTGATTGCAGGTATGGTGCAGCTGGTGGAGATGACGGTGGAGAAGTATTCACCCTCGCTCTATGCAGCCCTGGGTATCTTCCTGCCGCTGATCGCCGTGAACTGCGCCATCATGGGTGCCTCACTGTTCATGCAGCAGCGCATCCTCATGGATCCCTCCAACTCACAGGCCATCACCTCGATCGTCGATGCCATCGTCTATGGTTTCGGTTCCGGTCTCGGTTGGACACTGGCCATCGTGGCCATGGGTGCCATCCGTGAGAAGATGCAGTATTCGGATGTTCCCAAGCCCCTGCAGGGCCTCGGCATCGTGTTTATCACCGTCGGCCTAATGGCCATGGCGATGATGTGTTTCTCTGGCTTAAATATTTGATAAGGTATGGCACAGTTTATAGCATATAGTATCGGAGTATTCCTCATCGTCATACTCCTGCTCGTGATTATCCTGCTCGTGGCGAAGAAGTATCTGTCGCCCTCAGGAAACGTGAATATTGTGATTAACGGCGACCGTACTATCTCCGTAGCCCAGGGTAACTCGCTGATGTCTACGCTCAATGAGAACGGTGTGTTCCTGCCCTCTGCCTGTGGTGGTAAGGCCTCCTGCGGACAGTGTAAGGTACAGGTGCTTGAAGGCGGCGGGGAGATCCTCGACTCTGAGAAGCCCCACTTCTCCCGTAAGGAGATCAAGGCCGGCTGGCGTTTAGGTTGTCAGTGTAAGGTGAAGGGTGACCTGAAAATTCATGTCGATGAGAGTATCCTCGGCGTGAAGGAGTACGAGTGTACCGTCATCTCGAACAAGAACGTGGCTACGTTCATCAAGGAGTTCAAGGTACAGCTGCCCGCTGGTGCCCACATGGACTTCCTGCCCGGTTCGTACGCCCAGATCAAGATCCCTGCCTTCGACTGTATCGATTACGACAAGGACTTCGACAAGAGTCTTATCGGTGACGAGTATCTGCCGTCGTGGGAGAAGTTCGGACTGTTCCCGCTGAAGTGTAAGAACCCCGAGCCCACCATCCGCGCCTACTCGATGGCGAACTATCCCGCAGAGGGTGATGTGTTCATGCTGACCGTCCGTATCGCCACGCCTCCGTTCAAACCCGACAAGAGCGGCTTCATGGAGGTGAACCCGGGTATTGCTTCATCATACATCTTCTCGCTGAAACCCGGCGACAAGGTGATCATGAGCGGACCTTATGGAGACTTCCATCCGCACTTCGACTCGAAGAAGGAGATGATCTGGGTTGGTGGTGGTGCCGGTATGGCTCCGCTCCGTGCACAGATTATGCACATGACGAAGACCCTCCACACGACCGATCGCGAGATGCACTATTTCTACGGCGCACGTGCCCTCAACGAGGTATTCTATCTCGAGGACTTCCTCGGTCTGGAGAAGGAGTTCAAGAACTTCCACTTCCATCTGGCCCTCGACCGTCCCGATCCCGCAGCCGATGCCGCAGGCGTGAAGTACACTCCGGGATTCGTCCATCAGGTGATGCTCAACACCTATCTGAAGGACCACGAGGCTCCCGAGGATGTGGAGTACTACATGTGCGGTCCTGGCCCGATGTCGGCAGCTGTCGTTTCGATGCTCGACTCGCTCGGCGTTGAACCGGAAAGCATCATGTATGACAATTTCGGTGGCTAAGTAAAACTGAATATATTGTGAATATCCTCGCTCATCAGGCGGGGATATTTCTTTTTTTATGGACTTTTTAGCAAAAAGTTTTGGTAGTTAAAAATTATTTCGTAACTTTGTGCCCAATCATACGAATACAGAAAGTATGAAACGGACAGGACTGATATTACTGCTGATGTGCTTTGCTCTCTTGGGCAAGGCTGTTAATCTTCGGTATTCGAACGAAAGGCCCCTGATTTTCGGTATCGATATGAACTATCAGCCGTTGGAGTATGTCGACGATGCCGGTATCCCTCATGGTCTTGATGTGGAGTTCACCCAGGAACTGATGAGACGACTGCAACTGCCGTTCACCTATGCACCCAATACGTGGGAAAACATTGCCGACGACATCATCAAAGGTCGTGTGGATCTCGGTATGATGGTCTATTCCTCCTATCGTAAGGACATCACCAACTACTCCCGTCCCGTGTTCCGTCTGTATTATCAGATTGTCCATCGCGATACGGACAAGCCTCCCTATGGTCTTCGTGATGTCAGTGGGAAGGAGATTGCGATGATGATGTCGCGCCCCATGAAGGATACGTTGGAGAAAGTCGGTGCTAAACCCTTCCTGATCAAAGACCTGACGAGAGCACTCACCGAACTCTCGAAAGGCAAATACGATGCGGTGATCTGTTTCCGTTATCAGGCCAAGTATCTGATTGAGAAAGAGGGATTGGATAATCTGGTGGCCACAGACCTGGCACTGATGCCACGAGAGTATTGTTATGTCAGTCACGACAGGCATCTTATCGACAGGATTAACAATGAACTGGAGAAGATGGACGAGGATGGTGTCGTAGAAGATGTTTATGGTGACATTAAGACCACCTTCAGCGGACTCTATATCCCGATGTGGGTATGGCTCTTGATCACAGCCATCATCATCGTGGCGCTCATCTGCCTCATCGTTCAGCAACGCATCGGTCGCAAGCATATCCTCTTTGAGATGCAACGGGCACAGCAGAGTGAGGAGTTGAAGGATATCTTCCTCAACAATCTCAGCCACTCCCTCCGTACCCCGCTCAATGCCATCATCGGTTTCTCAGACCTGCTCATGTCCATGTCGAAGAACGATATGCCGGAAGAGGAATACCAGCATCTGCTGGAACTCATCAACAATAATGGTCTGCAACTGCTCCATCTGATTAACGAACTGCTCTCACTCTCAGATATCGAGGGTAACAGACAGTTGTTTGAAAGAAAGGTGACGGATATCGACGATGAAATGACGGCCTATGCCACCGAGACTCGTATGCAGATAAATAATGGAGTTGAGCTGGAGGTCGTCGAACCTATCGGTGGTCTGCGAGCCATGATTGATCCCAAACTGTTGAGGATTGTGACGATGCATCTGCTTGAGAACGCCCGTCAGCATACCACTGAGGGAAAGATCACCCTGAGCTATTACAGAAAAGAGGGTGGCCTGTACGTGGAGGTGAAGGATACGGGCAACGGACTGCCTGCCAAACTCAAGGATAATATCTTCGCCCTCCTGTCGGATAAGAATACATACGTCCAGGAAGATACGCCGGGACTCGGTCTGAGCATCTGCAAGGCCATTCTGGAAAAGGGTAAGGGAAAGATCGGAGCCCGTGACAATGAGGAAGACGGACATGGTACCATCTTCTGGTATTGGGCACCTGTCGAGATTTTAAATTAGAGACTGATATGACACTGATAATAGTAATATTGCTGATTCTGGGCTATCTGCTCATTGCCACCGGTCACATGACGGGTGTCAATAAGGCTGCCATCGCCATGTTCTTAGGCACGGTGGGGTGGGTGGTCTATATCTGTTGGGGTACCGACTTCGTGACGGATATGCACCCCGACGACTATGCCGAGTTCCTGAGTGGTGCCGAACCTACGAGTGACGCGGTGAAGGACTTCATCCACGACAATGTCTTTCTGTATTATGTCGGTCGTGCGGCAAGTATCGTGATGTTCCTCTTGGCAACGATGTCCATCATCGAGATTCTGAACAATAACAGCTGCTTCGACTTCATCCAGAAATGGATCAAAACGCGTAATCCGAAACGCCTGCTCTGGACCATCACCTTTGCAACGTTCGTCATCTCTGCCAATCTCGACAACCTGACCACTGCCACGATGATGTTGGTGATTATGCACAGCATCGTTCAGAATCGTCGGCAGAGGATGCTCATCGGTTGCGCGATTGTCATTGCGGCCAACTGTGGCGGATGCTTCACGGTGATCGGTGATCCTACGGGACTGTTGCTCTGGGGTGACGGGGCCATCACGGCCACCAGTTTCTCATCGTATATGGCACTGCCGGCTATCCTGGCCTGGGTGATTCCGACGATATTCATCAATCGTGCGTTGCCGGAGAGACTCGACACGCAGTGGTCGCCGATGCCTTATCGTGGCGATGATACGAACCTCAGTCCCTGGCAACGTGTCGTGATGCTTTTCGTGGGTATCGGCGGTCTCTGGTTCATCCCCACTTTCCACAACATTACCAAACTGTCACCGTTCCTCGGTGCCCTTTGTGTGCTGAGTGTATTGTGGGTGGTCAACGAGGCCTTTAACCGCAAGCTGATGAATGCAGACCAAATGTCACAACGTTTCATCCCCAGGGCCTTGCAGTATGGTTCCCTCCAGCAGATCCTCTTCGTGATGGGTATTATGCTGGGTATGGGTGTTGTCACGGAGACGGGTGTCTTCCCTGACGTGGCACAGTGGATGGATGAGACGATCCATAACGTGTGGATCCTCGGCATCGTTTCGGGATTCCTCAGCGCCCTTGTCGACTCGTTCACCATCGCCATCAGCGATATCTCACTCTATCCCGTGGTCAAGGGTGCACTGCCCGGTGACTATATGGGCAGTTTCATCGCCAACGGTTCTTACTGGAAGATCATTGCCTACTGTACGGCAGTAGGTGGCTGTCTGCTCTCTGTGGGATCAGTCAGTGGTCTGGCACTGATGCAGATGGAACATATCCGTGTAGGCTGGTACCTCAGGAACATGACACTGAAAGTGCTGGCTGGATGGGCTGTCGGACTGATAGTCCTTTGGTTGGAGATTTATTATGTATAACTAATTATTATAAGGTATGGCAAAAATTAAGACTATTGGTATCCTCACCTCAGGAGGTGACGCACCAGGAATGAATGCGGCTATCCGTGCCGTGACACGTTCAGGTATTTACAACGGTTTTACAGTCAAAGGTATCTACCGTGGTTATGAAGGTCTTATTAATGATGAGGTAAAAACTTTCACGACAGAGAATGTTTCGGGTATCATCACCCGTGGTGGTACGATCCTGAAGACCGCCCGTTCGAAGGAGTTCACGACACCCGAGGGCAAGCAGAAGGCCTACGAGACATGTCAGAAGGAGAAAATTGACTGCCTGGTCGTCATCGGCGGCAATGGCTCGTTGACTGGAGCCCGCGACTTCGGTATGGAGTTCGACTTCCCTGTCATCGGTCTGCCTGGCACCATCGACAATGACCTTTACGGCACAGATGCCACCATCGGCTACGACACGACGATGAATACCATTATGGACTGCGTCGATAGAATTCGTGATACGGCGAACTCCCACGAGCGCATCTTCTTCATCGAGGTAATGGGTCGTGATGCCGGCTTCCTGGCACAGAATTGCGCCATCGCTTGTGGCGCCGAGGCTGCCATCGTTCCTGAGGAATCTACTGATGTGGACCAGTTGGCAGCATTTATGGGCCGTGGTATCCGTAAGTCGAAGAAGTCGTGTATCGTCATTGTGTCGGAGAGTCCCAAGTGTGGTGCCCTCTACTATGCCGACCGTGTGAAGCACGAGTTCCCCGAATTCGATGTGCGTGTATCTATTCTTGGTCATCTGCAGCGCGGCGGTAGTCCCTCAGCGCGTGACCGTATCTTAGCCAGTTGTACAGGTGTCGGTGCTATCGAGGCCATCATACAAGGCCAGCGCAACGTTATGGTGGGTGTCCGCTACAACGAAGTGGTCTATGTGCCTTTCAGTGAGTGTATCCGCACCGACAAGCGCTTCGACAAGCGTCTTATCAACGTGCTCGACGAACTCAGCATATAATGCCTGATATCAAGAAGATCGTATTGACGGGAGGACCTTGTGCCGGTAAGACTACGGCACTGGTGAAGATCACTGAATACTTCTCGGGATTCGGCTACAAGGTGTTCAACGTGCCGGAGGTACCTACCATCTATAGTACCGCCGGCTGGAACTACCTGACGCCGAACCGCGACCTGTATTATCAGGGAGAGCGGGCTATCTTGGAGACGCAGCTGGCTTTTGAAGACCAGTTTATGCGTCTCGCCGAGGTCTGCACGAAGCCGGTGCTTATCGTCTGCGACCGTGGTACGATGGACATCTCTGCCTATATCAAGCCGGAGGAGTGGGAGGAGATCACCGCTATGGCGGGTACCACTCCCAACGCCTTGATGGAACGCTATGATGCCGTACTGCATCTGGTGTCGGCTGCCGATGGTGCGGAACAGTATTATACCACTGCCACCAATGCCACCCGCTACGAACAGGCCAATGAGGAAGGACTGCGCATTGCCCGGGAACTCGACAAGAAGGTGATCCGTGCTTGGACTGGCCATCCCCATCTGCGTGTGATCAACAACCACGATGACTTCGAGAACAAGCTCAACCGTGTGCTCAAGGAGATCTCGAAGGTTGTCGGACTGCCGCAGACCCCACACGACGAACGTGTCTATCGTGTTCAGATCACCGGTGAGGTACCCGAGAGTTCCGACAGTATGATCACCCAGACCTATCTCGTGGCAGAGCCGGGCTGTGAGATTCGTTTGCGCCGCAGGGAATGGAGTGGGGGAAAGGTGGTCATCCTGCACCGTTCCACAAAGCGCATCTCCGACACGGAGGTCATCGAGACGGAGCGGAAGGTGGACAACAACCTCTACGAGCAGATGCTCCAGCAGGCCGATCCCTACCGTCAGACCATCGTCAAGCGGCGTCAGAGTTTCATCTGGAAAGGGCAGTTCTTCCAGATCGACACCTTCCTCTCGCCCGTCAACGATCTGGTCATCTTGGAGACGAAGGGAGTGGGCGAACAGGAAACCGTCAACTTCCCGCCTTTCATCAAGGTGCTTGAGGACGTGACAGGCAATCAGACATATTATAACTATAATATCGCCCTGCGGAAGTCCTAAATTTCGCCGATTGTTGCGTATTTGAGTAAAAAACATCCAAAAAATTTCCTCAATTCAAAAAATAACGCTATCTTTGCAAACATAATTATAACTTAAAAACGAGTATAACTTAAATAAACTAACAAGCGTATGTCACAAATTATTGGACACATTTCCCAGATTATTGGCGCTGTCATCGATGTTTATTTCGATACAGAAGGTCAGGAGGCTGAGAAGGTGTTGCCGAAGATCCACGAGGCTTTGAGGATCGATCGTGGCGACGGGCGCGTCCTGATTGTCGAGGTGCAGCAGCACATCGGCGAGGATACGGTGCGCTGCGTGGCTATGGACAACACCGACGGCTTGCAGCGTGGACTGGAAGTCATCCCTCTCGGCACACCTATCCTGATGCCTGCGGGAGATCAGATTAAAGGTCGTATGCTGAACGTGATCGGACAGCCTATCGACGGTATGAAACAGCTCAACATGGAGGGTGCCTATCCCATCCACCGCGAAGCCCCCTCGTTCGAGGAACTCTCCACGAAGAAGGAGATCCTCGCTACGGGTATCAAGGTGATCGACCTGCTCGAGCCCTATATGAAGGGTGGTAAGATCGGACTCTTCGGCGGTGCCGGTGTGGGTAAGACCGTGCTCATTATGGAGCTCATCAACAACATCGCCAAGGGACACAACGGATTCTCCGTCTTCGCCGGTGTGGGAGAACGTACCCGTGAGGGTAACGACCTTATCCGCGAGATGATCGAATCGGGCGTTATCCGCTATGGTGAGAAGTTCAAGGAGGCTATGGCCGAGGGTAAGTGGGACTTGAGTCTCGTCGATCCCGAGGAACTGAAGAAGTCGCAGGCCACACTGGTTTATGGTCAGATGAACGAGCCTCCCGGTGCCCGTGCTTCCGTAGCCCTCTCCGGACTGACGGTGGCCGAAGGCTTCCGCGACGGTGGCGGTAAGGACGGCGGTGCTGCCGATATCCTGTTCTTCATCGACAACATCTTCCGTTTCACCCAGGCTGGTTCTGAGGTATCCGCACTTCTCGGTCGTATGTCTTCAGCCGTGGGTTATCAGCCGACACTGGCCTCTGAGATGGGTACGATGCAGGAGCGTATCACTTCTACGAAGACTGGTTCAATCACATCAGTACAGGCAGTGTATGTGCCTGCCGATGACTTGACCGACCCTGCACCTGCTACCACGTTTACTCATCTGGATGCAACGACGGTGCTCGATCGTAAGATTGCTGAGCTTGGTATCTATCCCGCAGTGGATCCGTTGGGATCCACCTCTCGTATCCTTGATCCGCTCATTGTGGGTAAGGCTCATTATGATTGTGCCCAACGTGTGAAGCAGATTCTGCAGCGCTTCAAGGAGCTTCAGGACATCATCGCCATCCTCGGTATGGATGAGCTCTCTGATGAAGATAAGCAGACGGTGAACCGTGCACGTCGTGTACAGCGCTTCCTGTCGCAGCCGTTCTCCGTGGCATCACAGTTCACTGGCCTGCCCGGTGTGATGGTGCCCATCGAAGATACCATCAAGGGCTTCAATGCCATCCTCGACGGTGAGGTCGACGACCTGCCCGAGCAGGCATTCCTCAATGTCGGTACTATTGAGGATGCGAAGGAGAAGGCCAAGAAACTCCTCGAGGCAGCGAAAGGCTAAATCGTATATTGTAAATCTGTAAATCGTAAATTACATTTATGTTACAGTTGAAGATAGTTTCGCCCGAAAGGATTGAATTCACAGGTGAAGTGGAGTCTGTGAAGGTGCCCGGAACGCAGGGCAACTTCGAGATTCTCAGCAACCACGCCCCGATCATCTCCACGCTGACGAAAGGCGATGTGGAATATGCCGGCAACGTGTTGCCCATCCTCGGTGGATTCGTGGAGGTACAGAAGAATCAGGTTTCGCTCTGTGTGGAACTGAAGGAGGAGTAATCGCGGCAATCCGTGGAATACTTCCTCTCCGTCCTCTTCTTCACCCTCTTAGGCGTGGCCTACGTGAAAGGCTATGATGTCGTCAAGCGACAGGCACCCGATCATCTGGTACACTTCTATCTGATCATGGCAACGATACGTATGTTGCTCGTCGCGACGGTTGTCGGGCTCTACGTATCCTTCACCGAGAATAGAGAAGACGCCATCCGCTTCGCCGCCATATTTTTAATAATGTACGCGATAACGATGGTTGTGACACTGAAATTAAGACATTAAGTAGAAAGAATAATGAATCACATCAAACGACTGCTATGCTTGTCACTCGTGCTGTTCGCACTGGTGCCGGCGATGCAGGCAGAGGATTTCTCAGCCAAGGAGGTGGTGCTTGAGCATATCAAGGACTCCCACGACTGGCACGTGACCGACCTCGGTGAGGGCAAGTCACTGGTCATCCCCCTGCCCGTCATCGTCAACAGCTCCACAGGCTGGCACGTGTTCTGCTCCTCGAAGTTTGAGCACCATGCCGACGCAAACGGATTGCGCCAGGGGCCTTACGGACTGGCCATCGCTACAGAGGGTGACAACGCGGGCAAGATTGTCGAGAACGGCGAGCCCGTGCTCGACCTCAGCATCACCAAGACGGTCGCCGTGATGTTCATCAACGTCATCATCCTGCTCTGCTGCATCCTGTTCAGCGCCCGCTGGTACAAGAAGCGCAAGGCCTCCGATGGTGCGCCTGGTGGCTTCGTGGGATTCGTCGAGATGCTCGTGATGTACGTGGTCGATGATATCATCAAGCCCGGAGTAGGGAAAGGCTACGAGAAGTACACCCCCTATCTGCTCACGTGCTTCTTCTTCATCTTCACGTGCAATGTGATGGGACTGATCCCCTTCCCGCCGGGATCGGGCAACGTGACTGGTAACATCGCCGTGACGTTCTTCCTCGCCCTCTGCACCTTCCTCATCGTGCAGTTCTCGGGCAACAAGCACTACTGGAAGGACATCTTCTGGCCTGAGGTTCCCACCTGGCTCAAGGCGCCCATCCCCATCATCCCAGTCATCGAGTTCGTAGGTATCTTCACCAAGCCCTTCGCCCTGATGATCCGACTTTTCGCCAACATGATGGCAGGCCATGCCATCGCAGTGGCTATCACGTGTATCATCTTCCTCGTGGCCTCGCAGGCTGTCGCCGTACAGCTCTCGATGTCGGCCCTCAGCGTCATCATGAGTGTCTTCATGATGTGCCTCGAGTGTCTGGTCTGCTTCATCCAGGCGATGGTGTTCACGATGCTCTCTGCCGTCTTCATCGGACTGGCACGTGTAGAACCCGAACACGAGTAAAATTAAAAAATTAAGAGATTAAAAGATTAAAACATTAAATAATTAACAATTTAAAACTCAAAAGATTATGATTACAGCATTATTGGCAGCAGAAGGTGTTGCAAAGTTAGGCGCCGCAGTTGGCGCAGGTCTCGCAGCTATTGGCGCAGGTCTTGGTATTGGTAAAATCGGTGGTCAGGCTATGGACGCCATGGCTCGCCAGCCGGAAGTGATGAACAAGCTGTTCACGAACATGATCGTGGCCGCTGCTCTTATCGAGGGTGTTGCACTCTTCGCAGCCGTTATCGCATTCCTCTGCATTTAAAAGTGATTAAGGAGTTAGCAGAAGTTAACAGGAGTTAGACGGCTTCGCCGATAGGAGTTAACAGACAATAGTCTGAGGCTCCAAACGACAACAGAAGTAATGTCCGTTAACTCCAGAGGTCACAGACCTCTTAACTCCCAATAACTCCCATTAACTACAAAAAAGAATTCAGCTATGGATTTATTGATTCCGAGTACTGGCCTGCTGTTCTGGATGACCATCACGTTCCTCGTGGTGTTCTTCCTGCTGTGGAAGTTTGGCTTTCCTGTCATCACCGGTATGGTGAAGGAGCGTCAGGCTTTCATCGACGACTCACTGCGCAAGGCGCATGAGGCCAACGAGCGGCTCGAAGCAGGCACAGATCCTTAAGGAGGCTGCCGAGACCCGCGATGCCATCGTAGAGAAAGCCCAGGACAAGGCCCGTGCCGAAGGAGCCCGTCTGATGGAGGACGCCCGCGTCGCCATCGAACAGGAGAAGAAGGCCGCCATCGCCGACATCCGCAAGCAAGTAGCTACCCTCAGCGTCGAGATTGCCGAGAAGATTCTCAAGGAGAACCTCAAGGGCGACAAGGCGCAGATGGATCTGATCGACCGTATGCTGGATGATGTCTCTACTGTTAATTAAGCGATAAAGGTATGGATATTGGAGTCATATCGGTAAGATACGCCCGAGCACTCTTGAAGAGCGCTATCGACGCGAAGGCCGAAGATGCTGTCTACACCGAGATGCAGCAGCTCGCCAAGAGCTATGCCGACGTGCCGCAGCTCAGGTCTGCGATCAACAACCCCATGCTCTCCAAGGCCGAGAAGGAGACGCTCCTGCTGACAGCCGTCGGCAAGAAGCCCTCCCCCCTGGCCAAGGCCTTCATCGCCCTTGTGCTCAAGGAGGACCGTGAGAGCGTGATGCAGTTCATCGCCCATTCGTACGTCACTCTTTACCGCCAACAGAAGAATGTCATCCGTGGCAGACTGATCACCGCCACAGCCGTCACCCCTGCCACCGAGCAGAAGATGCGGCAGATGGTGGAGAGCAAGACTAATGGAACTGTGGAGTTTGAGACCGAGGTGAACCCCGACATCATCGGCGGCTTCATCCTCGAGTACGACACCTACCGCATGGATGCGAGTGTGAAGTCCAAGCTCAACTCAATTCTTAACACACTAAAAAAGTAAAATCAAATGTCAGATAAGATTAAACCAAGCGAAGTATCCCAGGTACTGCTCGACCAGCTCAAGGGTATCTCCGGCGCCGAGAAGTTCGACGAGGTGGGTACCGTGCTGACCGTCAGCGACGGTGTGGCCCGTATCTACGGACTGCGCAACGTCGAGGCCAGTGAACTGCTCGAATTCGAGAACGGCACGATGGCCATCGTGATGAACCTTGAGGAAGACAACGTCGGTTGTGTGCTCTTGGGCAACACCTCGGGCATCAAGGAGGGCATGGTCGTGAAGCGTACCCATCGTATCGCCTCCATCCGTGTCAACGACAACATGCTCGGCCGTGTCATCAACCCGCTGGGACAAGCTATCGACGGCAAGGGCGACATCGATCTGAGCGACGCCTTCGAGATGCCGCTCGACCGCAAGGCCCCCGGTGTGATCTACCGTCAGCCCGTGAAGGAGCCACTGCAGACAGGTCTGAAGGCCATCGACTCGATGATTCCTATCGGCCGTGGCCAGCGTGAGCTCATCATCGGCGACCGCCAGACGGGTAAGACCGCCATCGCCGTGGATACCATCATCAACCAGAAGAGCTTCTATGAGGCAGGCAAGCCTGTCTATTGCATCTATGTCGCCATCGGCCAGAAGGCCTCTACCGTGGCTGCACTCGTCTCTACGTTGCAGGAGCATGGTGCCATGGCTTACACCATCATCGTCGCAGCCACCGCTGCCGACCCAGCTGCCATGCAGTACTATGCACCGTTCGCAGGTGCCGCCATCGGTGAGTACTTCCGCGACCGTGGTCTGCCCGCACTCGTCGTTTATGACGACCTCTCCAAGCAGGCTGTGGCCTATCGTGAGGTGTCGCTGATCCTGCGCCGTCCTTCTGGACGTGAGGCATATCCCGGCGACGTGTTCTATCTCCACTCCCGTCTCCTTGAGCGTGCAGCCAAGATGAACGAGCAGCAGGAGGTGGCTGAGCAGATGAACGACCTGCCCGAGTGTATGAAGGGCCATGTGAAGGGTGGTGGCTCGCTCACCGCTCTGCCTATCATCGAGACACAGGCAGGTGACGTGTCGGCTTACATCCCCACGAACGTGATCTCCATCACCGACGGTCAGATCTTCCTCGAGAGCAACCTCTTTAACCAGGGCTTCCGTCCCGCCATCAACGTCGGTATCTCCGTATCCCGTGTGGGTGGCTCGGCACAGATCAAGTCCATGAAGAAGGTGGCTGGTACGCTGAAGATCGACCAGGCACAGTATCGTGAGCTCGAGGCCTTCTCGAAGTTCTCCAGCGATATGGATGCTGTGACGGCAATGACGTTGGACCGTGGTCGTAAGAACAACCAGCTGCTCATCCAGCCGCAGTACAGCCCGATGCCCGTTGGCGAGCAGATCGCCATCCTCTATTGCGGCGTACACGGTCTGATGCGCGACGTGCCCATCGTCAAGGTGCGTGAGTGCCAGGATGCCTTCCTCGACAAGCTGCGCTCCTCCAGTCCCGAGGTCATCGAGACCCTCGCCAGCGGAAAGATCGACGACGAGACGATGAAGAAGATCGAAGCCGTCATGGCCGACATCGCAGGAACGTACAAAAGCTGATAGCCTATGCCCAGCCTGAAAGAAATTAAAGGCCGCATTGCCTCAGTCAATTCCACGCGCAAGATCACGTCGGCCATGAAGATGGTGGCCTCCAGCAAGCTGCACCACGCACAGGTAGCCATTCAGAACATGCTGCCTTACGAGTCGCTGCTGGAGCACATCCTCAAGTCGTTCCTCGCAGCCGAGGCGGAGGCACACACCATCTTCGACCAGCCGCGCCCCATCAAGCGTGCGGCACTCGTGGTGTTCACCTCAAATTCCTCGCTCTGCGGCGGATTCAACAACAACACCATCAAGCTCATGATGCACGCCGTCGATGAATACGCCCAGACCATTGGACGCGAAAACGTCGAGATCTATCCCATCGGCCGCAAGGTCTATGAGAAGGCGCAGAAGTTGGGGTTGAATGTGCAAGGCGAATTCTCTGCACTGGCCGACAAACCCAATGTCGCGCAGTGCATCGACATCGCCATGGAACTTGGCACGAAATTCGCTGACGGTCAGATAGATAAGGTCGAACTCATCTATCATCACTTCAAGAGCGCAGGCTCGCAGATACTCACCCGGAAGACCTTCCTCCCCATCGACATCGAGTCGGAGCTGAAGGCCGACCACGAGCGCGACCTCACCAGTGTCATTGCCACGAAGGAGTCGCAGGAGTATCTGAAGAAGCGTGGAGAGCGACAGACGGAGAGGGTAGAGGAGGAAGTCAAGCCGCTCAACGATAACTTCATCGTCGAGCCCGACATGAACACCGTCCTCTCGCAGCTCCTGCCGAAGATGGCGCATCTGATGCTCTACACGGCACTGCTCGACTCCGTGGCCTCTGAGCACGCCGCCCGTATGGTGGCCATGCAGACCGCGACGGACAATGCCGATGAGTTGCTCCGTGAACTGAACCTTCAGTACAACAAGGGCCGCCAGCAGGCCATCACCACCGAGTTGCTCGATATCGCAGGCGGTGCCCAGAACTGACAAGCTACTTCTACTATACCCGAAGAGAGCCCGAATGCTACTATGCGTTCGGGCTCTCTTTTACACCTTATTCCAATTTGTTAAATGAATCTGATGCAAAGTATGGTGAGGTCGTCGCTTTGTTCGGTGTCGCCGACAAAGTCATGGACGGCCTGTGTTATGTTCTCTATGATAGCCTTCGGAGAAAGTTGACCTTCCTGAATGGCAACATTCGCCACGTCGAGGATGCGTTGGTCGCCAAACAGTTCCTTGCTGCCATCCTCCACATTCTTTTTTACCGCCTCGTTCACTCCGTCAGTATAGAGCAGAATGGCGGTCTGGGGCTCTACACCCTATGAGCAGGACGAGCATGGTTAGTAATCTTTTCTTCATATAATTTTAAATTTAATAAGTTATTATCTTATTTTGTTTGCAAAAATACAAAAATATCTTTTTACAGCTTTTATTCTTCCTTTATAGTTTGTTAAACGCACCAAATGAAGTACTACTTCTACTATACTCAAAGAGAGTCCGAACATCGCACAGTAGGGATAGTCCCTATTATGAGATTTGTACATGTATCAGCTCGAATCGACTACGATGATAGCCATTATGCCACATTAATGCTTCCAACTGTTGTCAGAATACTGAAATTCCGCGCCGCTGATGTGTTCGCCAAGAGAGGGAAAAAGCATCGGAATGAGGGGCTCGTAGATGTCTTTTGAGGCCTGTGAGAGCAGAATTTTGGCTCATCCGACATTTCGAGTGATACGGCAGTCATGTAGTGCATAGAGTCTCAATCGAAAATACTTGTCATCTCTGAATCCGTATGCATTTCTTTTCATGACTTTTATCTTATTGTTGATTCCTTCTACTTTTGCTGTTGATATACTGACGTCATACCAAGCCAGGATTCCAGTTCTGTGTGCCATGATTGTTGCAGCAACCTTCTGCATAGGCTGTACGTTGCTTTCCTGGGCTCTTTTGCACCAATCCTCCAGTTTCGCTTCACCCATGGCCTTTGTCGGCTGTCGCCATATCTCCCTGAAGTCTTCTTTCAGATAGTAGGCTTTTGATAGAGGCTCATTCATTGCGAGTGCGTTGTCAAGCCTGGTTTTAAACTTACCGTCAAGGATGTCCTCTCCGTTCATCAGAAGTAGATAGCGGTTGCCCTTGAGCACGTTGCGTTTGTTGATATCCTTTTCCATGGCGTATTGCTTGCGACGCACCTCATCCACAGCATCCTGCACGAGGTTGTTGGCGTGAAAGTGGTCGAAGACATGGATGGCATCAGGGGCATTCTCCATGACAGAGGCGGTAAAGGCCGCTGAAAGGTCGGTGGCCACGTACTTGATCTTGATGCCAAGTTTCTTCACCCGCTGCCAGAACTTCTTTAAGGACTCTACTCCCTTTCCGTCACCCACATATACTATACGTCCACTCATCAAGTCGACAACGATGGTCTTATATACATGTCCCTTCTTGACAGCAAACTCGTCAATGCCGATGCATTCCACGCCCTCTAAGGATGGCGGTGAGTAGTGTAACTGCAGGTAGTGGGTGTGTATCTCCTTTACCATGTCCCAACTTACGGAAAGCATATTGGCGACATCCTTCAGAGTGGCCATCTTCAACAAGTCCACTACATACTTGGCAAAACGGTGCGTATAGCTGCGACTACCTGTGGCAAATGGTATATCCTCCTGCTGGTCATAGCCACATTCCTTGCATTTGTAACGCTGAATCTTCATCCGGATGATGACGCGCTTCCTGCCTATTGGAAGACCCAAAAAGTCCCTAAAACGGTATCCATTCTTCACTAAATGGCGTTTTCCGCACTTTGGACACACTTTTTTCCGGTGTTGATAGCGGACATTTAAAATTAAATCACTACCTTTGTACTCTTCTCGATTGCATTCAAGCTTTTGAAGACCCCATGCATGATATAGAAAGCTGCTGTTCATTGTAATATTTGGATTTGGTCACACAAATATACAACAAAATGGCGGCTTTCTTCTTTATTAAACTATAATTCTATCACTCGAAATGTCGGATGAGCCAGAATTTTATACTTTCTGTCCCTTTTCCAAGGCTTGGCATCTTAGGGAAAGAGGGTTTGCTAATGTCGTATTTAATTGATTATCAGCCGTTTAGATGAATCACTGATAACCAAGTATTCCAGTTATTCCAATTCCAGTTTGTATTTTTGACACACCAATTCTGCTTACTATATATATAACTATCTATATATCAATTAGTTATATAATCTATAGAGCGAGTTGGCACCCTTATTTTCCTAATTGGAATTGGAATTATTGGAATGATGGTCTCGTTAATGGTGGTCACGTTTTGCTGGCGACCGATGGCGTCACGAATCGTTACCCCATGGTTTATGACCGTATGTTTCGTACGGCCATCTAACCAAAAGCACCATCGCGATTCGCGAGGGTGCTTTGGTAGTGGGTCCCTGTTTTAGGGAGTCATACTCATCTACGTGCATTGCCAGTGCATTCAGCGGCTTGCTGTACCCCAGTGCCTCGGCCACGTCCTTACCCACATACACAACTTCAGATATCTGTCCCCACGACTAATACATTCTTGCACACTTTGCCATTTTTGTGCATGACAAAGTCTTTACATTAATGTATTTTATTGAATGTTCTGATTTTCTCCAACATGGCAGCAGACTAGACGTATCTTATTTATCCAACTTACCGCCGCCGCCTTTCTGTGGGTTGCTGTCGAGTGCTTG
This sequence comes from uncultured Prevotellaceae bacterium, assembly GCA_900316445.1. GTDB lineage: Bacteria > Bacteroidota > Bacteroidia > Bacteroidales > Bacteroidaceae > Prevotella. The sequence goes on from ONCZ01000053.1 coordinate 19,593, forward strand.
CTCGTTGGTGTTGAGCCACTTGCCCCAGCCCGTCAGCTTGTGGAAGTCGCACTTCTCGTAGCCCTCATTGTAATTGTTCAGCGTTTTTAACTGTGGAGCATTCGTCTTGTAGTCGAAGGTGTAGAAGAGTTGCCTCAACAGACATACACTCAGCGTGTAGTGATCCAGATGCTCCTTGCTGTTATTCACGTCGCGATAGTGTACGAAAGCCTCCTTGAAGGCGTTGTCCAGCGTGGCAGAGATGTTTTTCAGCTCGACATCGTCGGTCTCTTTGGCCAACAGCTGGGCATAGTTAGCAATGTCGAAGAAGGGGGTGAGGAATTCGTTTTTATACTCATCGATAGGTTCGACGCGATACACGCTCTTGGTGGCACGGTCGATGGCCTCCTTCTCTGTGGGATAAAGTTCCAAGAGGCGGTCGCACAGCTGCTTGGCGGCATCGATGATAGCTTCGAACTTGTCTGTGCGAATCATCTTATAGTCGCCATTCCAGCATATTCCTTCTTTTTCATCTACATAACTGTTTTGCCATACAGGTGTACAGCGTTCGAACATCAGCCCTCCAGCCTGCACAGGATCGCCAGTCTCCACGAGTCCGCGCACAAATTCCGTCATCAGCTCGCCGTTGCTGCTAAGCACGTGGGCCGAGGCGAAGATATAGTCGGCAAACTTATATGCCTGTGTCAGTGTCTCTATATTGCCCATATAGCAGTTGTGGAACATGAGCGTGTTAAAATGGTCGATGCCTGCAGTCTTCATGGCATCATTCATTTGGTACATATCCATCCATTCGCCATCTACCCACTCGTCGGTCATCACACCACGTGAGAGATTCTTGATTTCATACTTGCCTGGCACATCGTTCATAGCATCAAAGCCAGAACCATGCCCCCAGATGCCCATCACGTAATCCTCGGCCGGACAATGCAGACTACTGAACTCAAGGAACAGGCGCATCGTGTTAGGATTGCATATCTTCAGCTGCTTGGCTTCCTCGCCCATGCCTAAAGCCTGCAGACCACTTTCTTTAATCTTGTTGAGGTCAGTCTTGTCGGTCAGTTCAAACCATACGATGTCACCAGGAGCTGCATATTTGCCCTTAAAGGGGTTTCCTGCATCCGGTTCGTCCTTACCATATTTATACATGCACATCACGCGCACGTTGTTGTGGTCGGTCAGGTACTTTTGTATTTTCTCCCAGAAGCCCTCTTCTATGGCATTATCCATTTTACCACCGGCATTGCCATAGACGAAAACGGTGTATTTGGCGGGCTGCGGCACGTCAATCATGTCCTTCGTCTTGCTCCAGGTGTCGAACTTGGCGGTCATGTCGCTGGTGGTCTTCTTGAAACTCTGGCTGGTGATATCATCGCTTAAGCGCAGTTCGTCGCCCGCTACCTGCCACTTGGCTTGCATGGCCTCCCTGTCCGTTGGGGCCATAGTCAGCACGCCGTCAGCAGAAGCCGTATAGCTGAAGTCTATCTTCTCGCAGCCGATAGCCTTATCATCCAAGGTGTAATAGACACGGGTGCTGCCCGTTCCGTCGGCCTTGAACTCGGTGTTCTGCCACGTCTTGCCATAATTCCACTTGGCGTAGGTCATGCCTGATATGTCAGAAAACCAGTTGCCAACGCCACGGTCATTGCGCAGCTAAGGATGGCTACGAGTGTCATTAGATACTTTTTAGTCATAATACAAATATTGTAATTAGTTCATTTTATACTGATTTCTTATCACAATGGGGACTGTCCCTTCTGTGCGTTTTATGCTGCAAAGATACAACTTTTTCCCGAAACAGCAAGTATTTCGCCCAGCAAAATCTTACATTCTTACATTCTTACAATCTTACACAGGGTAGGGTAAAATGTGGAAACGATAGTTTAATGATAATATATATTATCATTAATTTAACGAATACACAAAAATAGTAGGTCGTGTAAGAATGTAAGATTGTAAGATTGCAAGAAAAACATGTCTTTTCCTGATTTCGGTTCAGAAAAAATTGTTTACATCTTAGTGAGTGCGAATGTTGTCACTAAAACAGGGCCATTTAAACTCGAAGTTTGGTGCCTATAAAGTCGAGGTTTCAATAAAGCAAAGTCAGAGTTTGGGCTAAGGAAAGTCAATGGCGCGAAAACGGCCTGAAAAATGGCAGTTTAAGGATGCCCTAAGTGTTGGTAAATAATGTTTACTTCGAGAGGAAGAAACGTTCGGCGCTTGAGTTTTGTAAGGTGCGCGAGATCCGGATCTTCACTCAGCATAGATTTGAGTTTTTGCCAGGCTGAGCGTGGTTGGATGTAGGGAAAATAACGTTGGGCGAGTTCCATACGGCCCATTGAACATTGACAATACCACCCGTTGGATTCGTTGAAGAAATCGGGCAGTTGGCTGAAAGGGCGGGAGAGTGGATTAAACTTTGCGGGCGACGGAGAGTCAAAGAGACAGTTGCAACGCAAGAGATAATTCACAAAAATGTATCACAATTAAAAAACAAAAGATGATGAAACAGATGATAATGACACTATTAGCCGCCGTTATGGTTAGCACGGCAGCCGTCGCACAGGACAAGGACTGCAACAAGCCGTCAGAGGACAACAACCGCAAGCAGGAGATGGTGAAACACCGCACGGACAAGATGGTGGAGGACTATCAGTTGAATGACAAACAAGCCAAGAAACTGCTGGAACTGAACACGGCGTATGCCGACAAGATGCGCCCACCACATCATGGTCACCACGGACCTCATGGCATGCGAGGACAACGCCCGGAACCTCCAAAGGGCGATATGAGGGGGGAGCGTCCGGAACCGCCAAAGGGTGAGCGTCAGGATCGCCGGAAGGAGATGATGGAGACGATGAAGGCCTACGATGCAGAACTGCAGAAGATCATGACGACAGAGCAGTATGAAAAGTACAAAGCCGACATGCAGCAGCGTCACGAGAAAGGTCATAAGGGTCCTCACGGACCTCAATAATATAATAAAGTGACCTGAACAAAACGAGGATGTGTCAATATTAACCACAACGGATTTCACGGATTAAACGGATTATCTAAGTCGCTGATTATCAGCAGGGCTTAAATCCGTGAAATCCGTGAAATCCGTTGTTCTTATATAAATCTTGTGTTTTGACACACCTTACTTTATTTGTTGAGTTTCTTACGGAGGGTGAGGACGTTGAAGCCGCCGATGCGCTCGTAGTTCACACTGTCCATCAGCTGACGGACGAGATAGATACCGAGGCCGCCGATGGAACGGTCTTCTGCCGAGAGCGTCGTGTCGGCCTCAGCCACACTCGTGGGGTCGAAATGCTTGCCGCTGTCGGAGATAACGAACTTCAGTCTGGCATCGTTCGCCTGGACCTCTATATTGACGCTTCCCGTCGTTCCCTCTGGATAGGCATAGTTCATCACATTCACCACGGCCTCCTCGATGGCGAGGTTCATCTGCATGGTGGTCAGGTCGTCGAAGCCCATCGCCTCGCAGACGTTATCGACGAATTCTGCCAACTGGGGCACCTGCTGGACGTCGTTGGTCAGCGTGAGGCTGCGCTGGTAGCGCACGTCGAGTTGCTGCTTCGTGTATTGGATGGCCAGCATGGTCAGGTCGTCACTCTGTTCGGCACCATTGACGAATTCCTTGACAGCCGTAGTCATATTCTCCACGAGCCGATGAGGGTCGTGATTGTTTGTAGCCAGGGATGTTTCTGCCACCTTCAAGATACGCTCCTCGGTGAACTGGTCATGCTTGATGTTCTCAGCCTCGGTGAGTCCGTCGGTATAAAGGAAAATGGTGGTGCCGGGATCTATCTGCGTTTCCTGCATCGTGAACTTCCAGTCGCCCATCACACCAACAGGCAGGTTGGAGTCGCAAGGCAACATGCCGATACCGGACCCGATGAGCAGGGGTGAGTCATGGCCGGCATTGCAATAACGCAGACGTCCTGTCGGCAGGTCGAGCACGCCCACGAAGAGCGTCACGAACATGTTGGAGTCGTTGCCCTCACTCATCGTGTCATTCAGACGGGTGATGATACGTTCCGGCATTGACTCATGGGCTGAGACTGTACGGAACTGGGCACGGGTGACGGCCATCACCAGGGCGGCGGGCACACCCTTGCCCGAGACGTCGCCGATGCAGAAGAAGAGCTTCTCGTCGCGGATGAAGAAGTCGAAGAGATCGCCACCGACGGCCTTCGCCGGTGTCAGCTGTCCGAAGATATCGATATCGTCACGATCGGGATAGGCGGGGAAGATCTTCGGCAGCATGGACATCTGAATGTCGCTGGCTACCTTGAGCTCACTCTCGATGGCTGCCTTCGAGGCGGTGGAACGACGCAGTTCCTCCATCTGCTGCTTCAGAGAGGTCTGCATGAGTGAGAACGACTGGCTCAGACGAGCCATCTCGTCCTTGGTCTTGATGTCGGGCAGCGTCGCATCCAGATTTCCTTTAGCAACCTCGTCGGCAGAGTCGGCAAAGCGTGCCAACGGACGGGTGATGCGCATGACCACCGAGTTACAGATGAGGAAGAGCACGACCAACCCTATAAACATAATGAGCAGGACAAGGTAACTGAGCAACTGCGAACTGCCATAGATGATCTTGGCAGGTATAACCGTAGCCATCGACCATCCTGTGCGCTCGATAGGCGCATAGCAGATGAGGAATTTCACGCCGTCGCGGATGATTTCACGCATACCGGAGAGACCGTCCACCATATCGTAACCAATCTGTGCATCGATGGAGTCGTTCGTCTCCATGGAGTAAACGAAGTAGGTGTCGTTCAGGATTCGTTCGCTCATGGGGTGGGTGATATAGGTGGCACCACGTCCGATAATGAATGAATAGGCATGCGTATACAGAAACTGATCATTGATCTTTAGTCCGGTTGTATCCTGAGCACCCTGAAGTTTGGAATTCAGTTCGATGTCGCTCTTCGCCACCAGCTCCGTCAGCCAGTTCAACGAGACGTCTGCTGTCAGTATGGCAATCATGTTGCCATTCTTGTCATAGATAGGATGCGAGTAGGTGGTCATCATCTGCTCACCGCCGCCTGTATCGTAATAAGGTTCACTCCAATAGCTCTTCTTCAGAAGTTTGGGTATCTGATACCAGTCCATGTAGTGGTATTCATATTCCGACGAGCCCAGTTGCTTGGTGCAGATAGAGTCGTTCACCGTCCGGTAGGCGTAGGGTGAGAAGTGCTCGCCTTTCTGAGGGAAATAGTTGGGCTCAAAGGCAATGGCAGAGCCGATGATGGGTTGATTGAGCTCCAGAATCTTTTGAACCATCGCATAATACTGGTCGGGGTTCTCCAGATTTTCCAAGACCTCTGGTATGACGTTATTCACAGCCACTTCCACTCCCACGAGTATACTGTTGATGTGCTGATTGGCAATCTCGATACGGCTTTTCGCATTCTCCTCGGAACTGCTCAGGAGTGCTTTACGGATGACGTTGGTGATGATGATGGTGATGAGGACGAAGACGGCCAATACCGTCAGCATGACCCATAGCGTCAACCTGGAATGCAACGAACGGAATCCTTTCGCTTTTTTTGTCTGGATCATAGTTGTGTAATCTGATGATAGGTGATTTCTTTTTTGATGAATCCGCTCTCCATCAGGATGCGGTTAGCCAGTTCTACGGATTTCGGCTCCAGCTTGTAGGAGCGTAGACCGCTATCCTTGTCGGCCAGTTGGTTCAGAATCTGTTTCAGCATCCATTCCTGCGCAATCATATTGCCGATGGCACCACTCTGTCGCATGGTGACCATCACGATGTCGAGTGCCTCATCAGGATGCTCCACGGCCCATTCCCAGCCCTTGCGGGTGGCCTCAGCAAACTTTGTTACGAGATCCTTGTGTTTGCGATAGAATTCTGCTGTCACATAGACACCATCTTCTGGCACGTTGTAACCGATGTCACGCATATACAACAATTGCTCATCCTTGATGCGCTGTCCGGCCATCTTCAGCTGGAAGAACTCGTTGTAGCTCATGGCCACTGTAGCATCGATGGCGCCGGAGATATAGAGGTTGACGTTCGAGATGAATGGTACCCACTGAATGCCGAGCCCGAACTTCTTATCCATCGCCATTGGCAACTCACTGAAGCCAGACTTCCAATGGCCCACCTTCTTGCCACGAAGGCTCTCCTTGCCATTCAACGGTGTGTGGGAGACTATCATCAGGTTGTTCTGTTGAGACATCTGCAGGACGTTTACCAAAGGTATGCCATTGTCTATAAAACTCATGGCCGTCACCAGATTCAGCGTGATGAACTGGCTCTCGCCTTCTGTCAGGTAATTTATACTTGGTTTCGAAGCTGAGGGGTGCCTGATCACCACGTCGAGACCCGCTTCTTGATAGAACCCCATGCTATTCGCCACATAAAAACCCACGAACTGCGACTGAGCCGTCCATTGTGGGGTGAAGACCAGCTTCGGTTGGGCATTCACGACGCAGGCAGCGCAAAACACCAGTGCGACGCACAGCCAATGTTGATACTTATTCATCTATTTGTCATTTAGTTGTGTGCAAAGTTAGTTATTTTTCATGATATTACCAAATTCTACCTCAAATATTTGCAAAGTTCAAATAATCTTCCTATCTTTGCATCTTGAAAATAGTATAATTAAGGTATAAATCATAAAGTCATATCATAAAATGAGAAGATCATCTTTATTTGCACTGATGTTCATCATAGCCCTGTCGGCATTCTCGTATGGTGCCGTTATGGCAGATGGTGACGATCCCTCTGACGACGAAGAAAAGGAGGCTGTAGAGAACTTTACCGTCGATGATGTCAAGTATCATGTGACAGATGAGGGCGTGGTAGAAGTCGAGGGTGTTGAGGATGCTGCCACCAGTATTGTCATCCCCAAGGAAGTGACCTTTGAGGAGACGAGCTATAAGGTGAGTGCCATGACGGAGGATGCTTTCTCCGGAAATTCAAAACTGACCTCCGTGAATATTGCAGGCAGCGTGAAGGAGATTCCCAAAGAATCCTTTAAGGGATGTAATAGCCTGACAAAGATCGAGTTAGGCGATGGCGTTGAAGAGATTGGTGAATCTGCCTTTAGCGGCTGTAGCAGTCTGACCACGATCGATATTGCTAAAAGCGTGAAGAAGATCGGTGATTCGGTCTTCGACGGCTGTACGAAACTGGAAAGTATTGTCATTCCGGAATCCGTGAAGGAACTGGGTAAAGGCCTTTTCAAGGATTGTACTAATCTGAAGACTGTAGAGATTGACTGCGATGTCGAGGAGATTAATGAGGATTTCTTCAAGAACTGCACCAGTCTGGAGGATATTGAGATCAAGGGCGACATCAAGAAGATTGTCGAGTCGATGTTTGAGGGCAATAAGAAACTGAAGTCTGTCAAGCTTACCGGCGACATCGACGAGATCGGCAAGAATGCCTTTAAGGAATGTACCAGTCTGGAGACCTTTGAATTCGGTGAGAAAACGAAGGTGAAAGAGATAGGTGAATCAGCCTTTGAGGGCTGTAGCAGTCTGAAAGAGATGGTTATTCCCGGCAGTCTGAAGTTGATTGACAAGACGACCTTCAAGGACTGTACCAGTCTGGAAAAACTAGAAATAGAGACAGGCGTGGAAGAGATTGCAGAGTCAGCCTTCGAGGGATGTACGAGTCTGGAAGAGGTGACTATTCCCAGCACAGTGAAGAAGGTGGGAGAGAAGGCCTTTAAGGACTGTACCAGCCTGACCAAAGTAGAACTGGAGGAAGGTGTGGAAGAGATCGGTGATTCTGCCTTTGAAGGTTGTGGTGAACTGAAAGTGGTGACTATCCCTGCCTCTGTGAAAGATATTGGTGAGTCGGTCTTCGACGGCAGCAGTCTGGAGGAAGTGACCATTCCTGCCTCAATGAAGGTGATCAAGGACGGTGCGTTCAGGGGCTGTAAGGAACTGAAGAAGCTCACGATTGAAAATGGCGTCGAAGAGATCGGCAATTCTGCCTTTGATGGTTGTATCAGCCTGACAGAGGTGGAAATCCCGAAGTCGGTGGAGAAGATCGGCAATTCTGCTTTTAAGGATTGTGAGAAGATAGAATCGCTGTTGTTGGGCGAGGGACTGAAAGAACTCGGCGACTCTGCCTTTGCAGGCTGTATCGCCCTGCCTTATGTGGCCCTGCCAGAGGAACTCACAGCGATTGCCAAGGCAACGTTCCTGGGTTGTGAGAAGATGGACTCCGTCACGATAGCCGATAAGATGAAGGAGATTGGCGAGTCAGCCTTTGAGGGTTGTACCCGTCTGGATTCCTTGAAACTCCCAGCTACCATGGAGAAGATTGAGAAGGCAGCCTTCAAAGATTGTGACAGTCTGAGGTGGGTACAGGTAGAATTCAAGAAACCGTTTGAAATTGATCTGAGCGTGTTTGAGGGTATCTATGAAAAAGCTACTCTGAAGGTGCCCAAAGGTTCAAGAGCCGCCTTTATGAATGAAGAAAGCTGGGCCAGACAGTTCTATAAGATCATCGGTGGTGAATTTAAGATCACCATTCTGTCGAAGGGAGACGGTCAGGCCATCTGTAAGGGTGACTCTCTGATGAACATGGTCGATTCGCTGGTCAACGACTCGCTTATCATCAGGAACGACTCCATTGAGTACACCTTTATGGAGGGTGACTCTCTGATAGTGGCCTTCGTCTCGGATAAGGGCTATCAGATTATGGATGTGGCGGTGAATGATACCATCATCAGCGACAGTCTGTTTGCAGACATCTATGCTGCCGACACGCTGACAACGGAGAAACCCAGATTCGGCGAATATGCCATTGCCTATATCGATCAAGACTATAAGGTGGCTGTGATGTATGAGAAGATACACTATCGCCTGATCGTCACCTCGATCGGTAAGGGTACCGTCAACATCCAGGACAAACAGGTGGAAGACACGACGGAAGTGTTCAGAATAGAGGACGGTGTGGATGCCTTCATTACCTTCAGTCCTGGTGACAATTGGCGTATCAAGCAAGTCATGCTCGACGATCTGGATATCACCTCGGAGTTGGGTAAATACCAGTATTCCATCAAGAATCTCAAGAAGAATACGGCACTTGTTGCCGAATATGAGGAGATTCCTGTCAATAAGTATATCCTGACGGTCTATGTCGCAGGAAAAGGTGAGGTAGCCGTCGACGACAATGTCATCCTCCGCGACAGATCATGGTCGGCATATTTCAATGAAGACACTACAACGGTGCTGACCTTCATACCGGATGAAGGCTATATGACCAAATCGCTGAAAGTGAATGGTAGCGACGTGACCTCGGCCATCGTTGATAACCATTACACGATTAACAGTATTCGTGCTGATATCAATGTGAACATCTCATTCGAAGCGATGGAGATGACATTTGAAAAGGACGGTATCCACTATCTGGTGTCTTCGTTTGCAGATCATCAAGTTACTGTGACATCGGGTGACAATCAGCAGGTTCTGGAGGTACCGGCGAAAGTGGCATACGCTGATAACCAATGGGAAGTGACTGGCATTAGGGAGGATGCGCTGTCGAACTGTACGGATTTGGCTGCCGTCATCTGGAATCCCTCTACACAGTTCAAGGCCATTGTCGGCAATCCGAATTTCCTGCTCTATGTGAGCGATGCGAAGTATGTGGCGTGGGCTGACCAGAACGCTGTGGTAGATGGTGTCGCCAAGAACGTCGTACTGACCGACGGTAAGGAAGGCAACGACTTCTACTGTCCGCGTTCCTTCAAGGCAGAGAAGATTTCTTATACCCATAACTATTCGATGGAAACCGGTATCACGGAGCCGAAGGGATGGGAGACCATCGCCCTGCCTTACGATGTGCAGACCATTAAGCACGCCAGCAAAGGCACCATCCTCCCGTTCAAGAAGTGGACATCAGAAAGTGAGGAGAAACCGTTCTGGTTGTACGAACTGACATCCGGTGGCTATCAGGAGGCAGAAGGCATCAAGGCCAATACACCTTATTTAATTAGTATGCCGAACAACGCCTTCTATCTGACGGACTATCGGATTGTCGGCAAGGTGACGTTCGAGTCGGAGAATGTGGAAGTCAAGAAATCAAGTGACGTGAACAGCGTCAAGTTCAGCGACCGCACATTCGTTCCTAACTATGTCAACAAGAATGATGACGCCATTCTGGCTCTGAACGTGAATAACGACATCGTGACCTACTCGCAGGCAGACAAGGGTAGCAAGTTCGTGAAGGGACTCCGTTCCGTGTATCCCTTCGAGGCTTATATGACCACCACCTCGAACACCCGTTCCATCGGTGTGCTGGATGGTATGACTACCGGCATTAAGTCCGTGAGGAATATGGTCGATGAGACTGCCGAGGGTGTCAGAGTGTATGATATGCGGGGTGTGCTGGTCAAGAGCTGTGCCTCAAAGACTGACATCAGAAACGGACTGAAGCCTGGTGTCTATGTGGTAGAAGGAAAGAAAATGATCATTAAATAGGAAAGGAGACAGATATGATTGAGATGATGAAGAAAACAACGATATTTCTGTTGATGATGATTGCATTCGTTGCCTGTGGCGGTGACGACGATGATGCCGATTCTGGCAAGAAACCTGACTATATCGCTGCCAGCGAGGAATTGACCATGTCGGATACAAAAGAGAATATCCTGTCTATCAAATCCAACTGTAAGTGGAATCTTGCTGCGGATGTAGATTGGTTGTTCCTTGATCCCGCCTCTGGAGAGGGCAACGGTAAGGTGACCATCACCGCCAGTCCGAATAAGACGGATGGCACCAGATCGGGTATCATCTATATGAGAAATGAGACGAACACCGTGGAGAGAACCGTTGTCGTCTATCAGAAGAGAGCAGCAGAGAACAGCTTTGTTCCGGAGGCAGGTGAGAACCCGTTCCCGGAGTGAAGCGGGCAGCTGGCTTCGCCCTGAATGATGAATGATAAATGATAAATAACAAAGATAAATGAAACAGACAATTTTAGTAACAGGCGGTACGGGCTTCATAGGAAGCCATACAACCGTCGAACTGCAGGAAGCAGGTTATGAGGTAGTGATTATCGACAACCTCTCGAACTCGAACATCAATGTGTTGGACGGTATCGAGAAGATCACAGGCATTCGTCCTGCTTTTGAGAAAGTGGACTGCTGCGACTTCGAGGCCCTTGAAGGGGTGTTCAAGAAGTACCCGAAGATTGAAGGTATCATCCATTTCGCTGCCTCGAAGGCCGTAGGTGAGAGTGTGGAGAAACCGTTGCTCTATTATCGCAATAACCTGACGTCACTCATCAACCTGTTGGAACTGATGCCGAAGTACGATGTGAAGGGTATCATCTTCTCGTCGAGCTGCACCGTCTATGGTCAGCCTTCACAGGAGAACCTGCCTGTCACGGAGAATGCACCCATCCAGAAGGCGATGAGTCCTTACGGCAACACGAAGCAGATCAACGAGGAGATCATCCAGGACTATATCCATTCGGGTGCTCCCATCAAGAGTATCATCCTGAGATACTTCAACCCCATCGGCGCCCATCCCTCAGCACTCATCGGCGAGCTGCCCAACGGTGTGCCCATGAACCTCATTCCCTTCGTGACACAGACGGCCATGGGTATCCGTGAACAACTGAAGATTTTCGGACACGACTACAACACTCCCGACAAGACTTGTATCCGCGACTATATCTACGTGGTGGATCTGGCTAAGGCCCATGTGAAGGCTATGGAGCGCGTACTCGACAAGCCCGAGACTGATGCTGTGGAGGTATTCAATATCGGTACGGGCAAAGGTCTGTCTACCTTAGAGGTGGTCGAGGGCTTTGAGAAGGCCACAGGCGTGAAAGTGAACTGGACCTATGCGCCCCGTCGTGAAGGTGACATCGAGCAGGTGTGGGGTAACGTCGATAAAGCCAATAAAGTCTTAGGCTGGAAGGCTGACACACCCACGGAGGAGGTTCTGAAGAGTGCCTGGAAATGGCAGAAGAAACTCCGCGAAGACGGTATTCAGTAACCTCTTCTCCCCCTAAGTTAGGGGGAGCCAGAGGGGGTCTGAACGATGGATAATTCTTGCTTTTTTTGATTCCATGCAGTAGCAAGCGCAAAGCCGAGCGCAGACCACCCCTAACCCCTCCTAACTTAGGAGGGGAAATAAAAACTCTGGAAATTCCAGAGTTTCTTATTTAAGAAGGATGACAGCTTTAAACGTGCCTTCGGCATTAAACTCATCGAGGGAAACCGGTTCTCGGAAAAGCCCGAAGAGGGAAGAACCTGATCCTGACATCGCTGCATAGACAGCCCCCATGTCATAGAGACGATCCTTGATTGCCCCAATTTCTGGATGAAGAGCAAAGACACTCTTCTCGAAGTCGTTGGTCAGACAGTCACGCCAAGTCTCTACAGACTGCATGACGATGTCACGACAGTTCAGTGCAGGATGCTGTGGGGTGATGAGTGAGAAGGCTTCCTTCGTAGAGACGGGGATGTCTGGACGGACTACTGCCAGATACCAACCACGCAGAGAGAGACTGATGGGCTCAAGCTTCTCACCAATACCCTCGGCATAAGATGGCTTATTCAAAATGAAGAATGCACAGTCGGCTCCCAGTCGGGCAGCATAGTCAATCATCTGCTGATCAGAGAGCCCCAGTTGGAACATCTGATTAAGCAGTGTGATCATAAAACCACAGTCGCTGCTGCCACCTCCCATACCGGCCTGAGTGGGTATACCTTTATATAAATGCGCGTGTATACGCGGCAGGGTAGGGAAGTCCTGCTTCAAAAGGTTGTAGGCACGCACCACAAGGTTCTTCTGCTCATCGCCGTCAATCACAATGTTCGTCACCTTCAGGTCACAATCTACAGCAGAAGGGAACTGCTCGTCCATCTCAAACACCTCAAGGGCATCACAGATGGGAACGGGATAGAATACGGTCTCCAGGTTATGGTAACCGTCAGCACGGCGCTCAACGACGTTAAGCCCGAGGTTGATTTTGCAGATAGGATGAGTTAGCATATTTACGATTTACAGATTTACGATTGATTACCTTGGCCGTTGTCCTTAGGACGGTGATGACGTTTCTTCTTCTTTGCGCCATCCTGACCCTTGGATTTTGCCTGGCTGTTCTGTCCCTTGGCCTTGGATTTTGCCTGACTGTTCTGACCATTGCCTTTCGAGTGCCAACGGCCATAACGACGGGTGTTGGAACGTTTCTTCTCGCGTTTGGTATAGACAGGTGCCTCGCCGAGTCCTTCAGGCAGAGGAATCTTCTCCACCTCCTTACCCAGGAAATGCTCTATCTGCTGGAAACGGTAAATGTCTGCCTCGCTGATGAACGTGATGGCCTCTCCGTCACGGTCTGCACGGGCCGTACGACCAATACGGTGGACATAGTCCTCAGCATCATGGGGGACATCGTAGTTGATGACGGTGCGGATGTCATCGATGTCAATACCACGGGCCACGATGTCTGTGGCCACCAACACATCCGTCTGTCCTGCCTTGAAACGGTACATCACCTCATCACGCTCCTGCTGGGAGAGGTCTGAGTGCATCTGGTCGCAGTTGATGTGCATCTGTTTCAGACTTCGGGTTATCTCCTTCACCTTCTCTTTCTTTCCGGAGAAGATGATGACACGCTGCAGGTCTCCCTTTTTGAAAATGTGGTTGATGATCTTCAGCTTCTGCGGATCATAACAGACATAGGCACTCTGGCGGATCTTCTCTGCAGGTTTGGAGACGGCAATCTTCACCTCCACGGGGTTGTGGAGCAGGGTGACGGCCAGTTCACGGATCTTCGGCGGCATCGTGGCAGAGAACATGATACGCTGACACGACTGCGGCAACTGCTGCACAATCTTCATGATGTCGTCGATGAATCCCATGTCAAGCATTCGGTCTGCCTCGTCGAGGACGAAGAAGCTGCAACGGGAGAGGTCGAGGTTTCCCACTTTCAGATGACTGAGCAGACGTCCTGGTGTAGCGATGAGCACATCGGCACCAAGGCGCATGCCACGCAGTTCCTGTTCATATCGTCCACCGTCGTTGCCACCATAGACAGCCACAGACGACACACCGTCGAGATAATAGCCGAAGCCTTGCATGGCCTGGTCTATCTGCTGGGCAAGTTCTCGGGTGGGGGACATAATGATGCAGTTGATGGCATCCTTGGGATAGTCACCGTCATCCAGCTGTGAGAGGATGGGCAGCAGATAGGCGGCTGTCTTACCCGTTCCCGTCTGTGCCACTCCCAGCACATCGTAACCGTCAAGAATCTCAGGGATACAACGTTCCTGTATTGGCGTCATCTCGTCGAAGCGCATGTCATAGAGCGCATCGAGGATATTATCGTTCAAATATGTTTCTTCAAATTTCACTTTTACTTTTTTACCTTTTTACTTTTTCACCTTTTTACCTTTTCACCTTTTCACCTTTTTACCTTTAATTCGGCGCCTGTCTGTAGCAGAAGTATGCAATGATGGCATAGAGAACATTCGGCATCCATGCGGCAATGATCGGTGGCGTGTCGGCATTGATGGCAAACGTCGAGCTGATGGTCTGCAGTAGGATATAGGAGAACGAGAGTGCCAGACCTGTACCCAGATAGACGCCCATACCTCCCTTTCGTTTCCTGCTGGACAGACTGACGCCGATCACCGTTAGGATGAACGACGCGAAGGAGGTGGCGATGCGTTTGTGATACTCCACCTCATACTGCACCACATTGGTCGAGCCACGCTCTATCTGCTTCGAGATGTACTGTCGTAACTCGTCGGAAGTCAAAGTCTCCTGCTGTCCGTCCGAATAGACCAGATCCATCGGTTCCATGTGGATGATGGTGTCTATGACCGCTCCCGATTTGATCTCTTCGCGCAGACCTCTCAATGTTCGGATCTTGTAATTCTGCGCCTTCCAATGGAATCGGTCCTCGCTGATGGAGTCGTAGCGGATGGTAGAGGCGGTCATGTGACTGACGAGCTTCTTCTTCTCAAACTTGTCGAGCGAGAAACCATAACCGCTCTTCGTGTTGTTATCATACTGCTGGATATAGGCAATCACACCTGGTCCCACCATCAACTGCACGTTACTGGCGGAGGTGATCTTCTTGTTGTTCTTGTACTTCGCCTCAAAATCCTGTCTGACTATCGTTCCATGGGGGATGATATAGGAACCAAGGTAGTAGTTCACCAAGGCTATCAGAGCCGCAGAGAGTAGGTAGGGCCGCATCAGCCGTTTGAAACTCACACCAGCCGCCAGCATCGCGATGATCTCAGAGTTTCCTGCCAGTTTTGACGTGAAGAAGATGACGGCGATAAACACGAACAACGGCGAGAAGAGGTTGGAGAAATAGGGCACGAAGTTAGCGTAGTAGTCAAAGACGATTGCCTTCAACGGGGCACCTAAGGTCGTGAACTTCGACAGGTTCTCGTTGATGTCGAAGACGATGGCAATGGAGATGATGAGGATGATGGAGTAGATATAGGTGCCGATGAACTTGGAGATGATATACCTGTCGAGGCGTGACAGTAGCCGTAAGGGGTTCAGGTATCGCAACCAACGGAGATATTTCCGCAGGAGGCGTCCCGTCTTCCGGAACCATACTCTGATGTACTTGCTCTTTTTCATCCTTTTATCCTTCTCTCCTTACTCCTTTACCTCCTTACTCCTAATTTCTCAATCACCGACCCTTTCCATTGCACGAAGTCTCCTGCCACGATATGCTGACGGGCATCCGTCACCAGTCGCAAGTAGAAGGCGAGGTTATGGATTGAGGCGATCTGCATAGCCAGCAGTTCCTGGGCCTTGAAAAGATGATGGAGATAGGCCTTCGAGTGGATACGGTCTATCTCACAGCCCTCTGGATCGATGGGCGAGAAGTCGTCCTCCCATTTCTTATTACGCATGTTCATCGTTCCCTCGTAGGTGAACAGCATGGCGTTACGGCCATTACGGGTGGGCATCACACAGTCGAACATGTCCACACCACGCTCGATGGCTTCGAGGATGTTCTGCGGCGTACCGACGCCCATCAGATAACGGGGACGGTCCTTGGGAAGAATCTCATTCACCACCTCGATCATCTCATACATCACTTCCGTCGGTTCTCCCACAGCCAAGCCACCGATAGATGCGCCACCACCGTCGTTCAACCTGGCCAGCATATCACACACATGCTTGGCAGCATCCTGACGCAGATCCTTATAGGTACAGCCCTGCACGATGGGGAACAACGTCTGGTTGTAACCATAAAGAGGCTCTGTCTCGTTGAATCGTTTTACACATCGTTCCAGCCAGCGCTGTGTCAGCCGCAGACTCTTTTCGGCATACTGGTAGTCGCTCTGTCCTGGTGGACACTCGTCGAAGGCCATCATAATATCTGCACCAATCACACGTTGGGTGTCCATTACGTTCTCCGGCGTGAAGATATGCCGCGAGCCGTCGATATGGCTCTGGAACTCACAACCCTCCTCACGCAACTTACGGATACCTGTCAGCGAGAAGACCTGAAAGCCGCCTGAGTCTGTCAGTATCGGACGATCCCAGGTGTTGAACCGATGTAGTCCGCCAGCCTTTCGGAGAATGTCAAGACCAGGCCGCAGATAGAGATGATAAGTATTGCCGAGGATGATCTGTGCCTTCACCTGTTCGCGCAGTTCGGAGAAATGGACACCCTTGACACTGCCCACCGTACCGACGGGCATGAAGATAGGCGTCTGAATCGGACCATGAGCGGTCTGTATCAGACCAGCCCTGGCGTTACTCGCATTGTCACTATGTTCTACTTCAAATCTCATCAATTAATACAACAACTCTTTCTATTTACGACAACATAGACAACCAAGACAACTGTTACGGTCTTTGACCGTTAAGGAAAAAGTTGTTATTGTTGTCATAGTTGTCGTTTTATTTCTTCTTGTTGTTTTCTTTTTCATCCTCTTCTGGAATCGTGAAGTCGAGCGGGTGCTCCACGATTTCATTGGTGAGGGCAAAATCCCACACGTCCTGCACGTTCTCCACATAGTGGAATGTCACCCCCTTCAGATAGACATCGGGAATCTCATTGATGTCCTTTTCGTTCTCACGGCACATCACGATATCCGTAATGCCAGCCCGCTTGGCAGCAAGGATCTTCTCCTTGATACCACCTACAGGGAGTACCTTTCCGCGAAGGGTGATTTCACCCGTCATCGCCGTGTTCTTACGCACCTTCCGCTGGGTGAGGGCAGAGGCGATGGAGGTGGCGATGGTGATACCTGCCGACGGTCCGTCCTTCGGTGTCGCTCCTTCTGGCACGTGGATATGGATGTTCCAGTTGTCGAAGATGCGGTAGTCAATATTCAGCTTTTCGGCATGGGCCTTCACATACTCCAGCGCCAGAATGGCACTCTCCTTCATCACATCACCCAAGTTACCAGTCAGCGTGAGCTTCGCACCCTTGCCCTTCGAGAGCGAAGTCTCGATGAAGAGGATCTCACCGCCGACACTCGTCCAGGCCAGACCTGTGACGACGCCTGCATAGTCGTTGCCCTGATAGATATCGCGATAGAATGGGGGCTTTCCTAACAGATCCTCAATCTCCGTAGGCGTGATCTTCTGATAGCGGTTGCTTTCCCCTCCTGAGTAGGAGGGGTCAGGGGTGGTCTGATCCGCCTCCATCTGCCTCTTAAATGCAATCTTACGGAGCGCCTTATCTATCTGCTTCTCCAACTGCCTGACGCCACTCTCCCTCGTATATCGCTCAATAATCATCTCAATAGCCGCCTTGTTGAATGTCGGTTTCAGACTGCGCGTCTTCAGACCTGTATTCTCCAGCTCACGAGGTATCAAGTGTCGCTTCGCGATTTCGTACTTTTCCTCTGTGATATAGCCACTTACCTCTATCACCTCCATACGGTCGAGTAGGGGACGGGGAATGGTGCTGAGGTTATTCGCCGTGGCGATGAAGAGCACCTTCGACAGGTCGTAGTCCACATCGAGATAGTTATCGTGGAAGGCGTTGTTCTGTTCAGGGTCGAGCACTTCAAGCAGGGCGGAGGCAGGATCGCCGTTGTGCGTCATCTGCGTTACCTTGTCGATTTCATCGAGGATAAACACGGGATTACTCGAGCCGGCTTTCTGGATGCTCTTGATGATACGTCCCGGCATGGCACCGATATACGTACGGCGGTGACCACGGATCTCCGCCTCGTCGTGCAGGCCACCCAACGACATACGCACATACTTGCGTTTCATAGCCGAGGCGATGCTCTTGCCCAGCGAGGTCTTACCGACACCCGGAGGACCATAGAGGCAGATGATCGGACTCTTCAGGTCACCCCTCAGAGCCAGCACAGCCATATATTCGAGGATGCGCTCTTTCACCTTCTCCATACCGTAGTGGTCCTGATCGAGGATCTTCTGCGCACGTTTCAGGTTCAGGTCGTCCTGTGTGTATTCGCCCCAAGGCAGACTGACGAAGGTCTGCAGATAGTTCAACTGCACGTTGAAATCGGGACTCTGCGGATTCAGGTTGTCCAACTTGTCGGCCTCCTTATAGAACACCTTGCTCACCTCATACGGCCATTTCTTTCCTTCGGCCTTGCGCAGCAGTTCGCGCTTCTCGGGTGTCGACTCGCCATTGCCCATCTCTGCCTGCAGGTTCTTGATCTGCTGCTGGAGGAAGTAGTTACGCTGCTGCTCGTCGATGTCCTCACGCGTCTTGTTGCGGATGTCGGCCTTCAGGTTCTGGAGGTTGATCTCACGGTTCAGGATCTTCATCACGCTGAACAGGCGCTCCTTCACGTGTTCCATTTCCAGCAGGGCCATCTTCTCCTTCACGGGGAACGGCATATTCGAACACACGAAGTTCAGGGCCATCACGTTGTTGGAGATGTTCTTCACGGCGAACGTTGCCTCGTCAGGAATGTCCTCGCTGACATTGATATACTGGTTCACCATATTGCGGAGATCGTCGATGGCCGTCTTGAACTCACGGTCTTTCTTCTCCGGCTCGATGTCTTCCAACTGTTCTACGATTCCTTCGAGATAGGGAGTGGTCTTCACGATCTTATCCAGACGGAAACGACCCAAGGCCTGGATGATGGTGGTCAGGTTGCCATTGGGCAGCGTCAACTGTTTCATCACCTTGCCATAGACACCGATCTCGTAGAGATCCTCCTGCAGGGGGAAGTCCACATCTGGGTCACGCTGACAAACAATACCGATGACTTGGCCTGTTTTCTCGGCTTTCTGCACTAATTTCTTACTCGAATCACGGCCGATGAGGATAGGGGAGACCACCCCTGGGAACAACACAAGGTTTCTCACGGCGAGGATAGGTACCGCCTGGGGTACCTGCACGTTGAGCAGGTCTTTCAGGTCTCCGTCAACGTCTGCAATCATCTGAAATGCGTTATTATTCTGATTACTCATATTTCTTTTATTTGCCTTATTATTCTAACAAATTGGCTGCAAAGATACGAAAAAAGCCACAGATTCCACCTATTTATATTATTAATCTGTGTTAATCCACGCATTCTATGACTTAAAATAAGTATCTTTGCAGACTGAAAATGGCAAACGGATACTTCCAGTTCAAACAATTCACCGTCCATCAGCAGCATTGTGCGATGAAAGTCGGCACCGATGGAACCCTCCTGGGAGCCTGGGCTTTAGCGTCTGCCGGACCATGCCGTGTGCTCGACGTCGGCACAGGCACAGGACTCATCGCCCTGATGATGGCTCAGCGCTATCCAGAGGCTCAGGTCATCGCCATCGACATCGATGAAAAGGCGGTCTTTCAGGCTCGGGAGAATGTCCTGACATCGCCTTTTGACGATCGGATTCAGGTCTTGGAGGCTGATGTCCAGACATTTGAGGATTCGGAAAAGTTCGATTCCATCGTCTGCAATCCGCCCTTTTTCGAGGATTCTCTCGTCTGTCCTGATCCCCAGCGCACGGAGGCAAGGCATACCGTCTCGTTGGGTTATCGCCAGCTGGTGGAGTCCGCCTTCAGACTGTTGAAAGAAGACGGTCGATTCTCGGTCATCATTCCAGCCGACTGCCGTTCGCGTCTGGAGAGCGAGGCACACCTCAGAGGGTTCTTCATCAGCCGTCTCTGCAGCGTTCAGACCACGCCCAAGAAATCTCCAAAGCGTTACATGATTGAATTTGCGAAACATCCTGTCAATGAGATTGATATCACTCATGGAGTACTCGAATCTTCGCCCCAAATCAGGAGCGATTGGTATCGGGAACTGACTCAAGAATTCTACATCAAATGAAGACAACCATCATACAACTTGACATCGAGTGGGGTAGTCCCCTTGCGAACATTCGTCGTGTGGAGCGCCTTATGGCCGAAGCCCCAGGCAGCGACCTCTACGTACTGCCCGAAATGTGGAGCACCGGCTTTGCCACAGAACCCGATGGAATCGCCGAATCCGAATCCACCAGTGTCTCCTTGTCCTGGATGCGCACCACCGCCCGCCGCCTAAACTGCGCCATCTCCGGCAGTTTAGCCATCTCTCTAAGTAATCATAATTCTTGCGTCCCTTCGGTAGCAAGCGAGCAAAGCTCGAGCGCTCAATTCTCAATTCTCAGTTCTCAATTCTTCGTCAACCGTCATTATTTCATCGACGGCCGTTCTGGCAGCGAGACATATTATGATAAACACCATCTCTTTACTTACGGCCACGAAGACCGTTACTATCAGCCCGGTTCGTCCCATTCCATCGTGGAATACTGTGGTTTCCGCATCCTGCTGCTGACCTGTTACGACCTGCGTTTCCCCGTCTGGAGCCGTTATTCTGACGCCTTGGCCTACGATGCCATCATTGCCGTGGCGAACTGGCCCGAGAGTCGTCAGAATGCCTGGCAGATTCTCACACGAGCCCGTGCGATGGAGAATCAGGCCTATCTCATCGGCTGCAACCGTGTGGGCGATGACAAGTATTCTCATTACCGTGGCCAGAGTGCGATTATCAGTCCCATCGGCAAGACGCTCGCCTCATGCCAGCCAAATAAAGAGCAGACCGTTTCCTTCACTCTCGATCTGGAAACAGTCTGCCATCAACGTTCAAAATTCAAGGTTCTCGACGACCGCGATATCCGGTAATCTCTTCCCCTCCTAAGTTAGGAGGGGTTAGGGGTGGTCTGAACAACGGCTGATGCCAGAAGACATTCGCTTCTTCAGACCCCCTCTAGCTCCCCCTTACTAAGGGGGAGAATTAGTTACCGCCGCCTCCGGAATTGTCTGCCTGGGGTGCGAGCACGTAGCTGATCGGTGTCTTCTTCTGGAAGCGCTTTTTCTTGCCACCGATGGTGCGAACCTCGCTCTCCACCACGTAGCCCCATTCGAAGACGCACTCTTTCTTCAGCGCACGCGAGGTGAGCTGCTCACCCTTCGTGTTCTCGGGCGTGAAGTTGATGCGGATGCCGTTGATCATCGCGTCGGCACCACCGGCCACGGCCGTCTCGATGTCGTTCTTGCCGTTGCCCTGACCAGTACGAGGCACTTCACCATTTCGCCCAGCACCAGGTTGCACATCTCCTCAGAGGAGATTTTACCGTGCTCCATCATGTGTTTTGCCAGACCCTTCAGGTTCAAGGGTTCCTTGGCGTCGACCTCGGCGAAGTACTTACCGAAGGCCGTTGAGTCATCATTCGTGTTCTGACGAAGGTTGATGACCATTGGAATGTTAGATCTTGCCATACTGTTTAATTTTTTATGGTATTAAATTATTATGCCAGGAATTACTCCGAGTCGCTGGCTCTCGCTTGTTCCCCTCCTGAGTAGGAGGGGTCTGGGGTGGTCTGATCATGCTCTACTGCCGTCTTTCCTTTCCCCTTGTTTTCTGCCTACAAAGTTACAACTTTTTTCTGAATTACGCAAGCATTTTGCCAATTATTTTTGTTAAATAATATCAACAAAATCTCACAAGGTGTTCACAAGGGGTCAGACCCTTTGTGAGGTAGTATAGTACCCGATCCGGACATAGTGACGTGGTGCTGCGAAAGGGTTCCAAGAGATATGGAGCCAGCCGTTTCCTGTCAGGAGTTGGTCAGTATATTCCCAAGACTTGAAGAAATCGACCAAGTGCTGGAACTGCGATGGATCTTTCGGGCGGATGTCGGCGGCTTGACCAAGCAGGTGCTGAGAATTTTTGACGCCTCCTACCTTGCGATTGACAGCCTCATTCCGATAGCCCGAGTTGATGATGATGGGGCCAACAATCAGCCTTGCCGGTTCCAGCAGCTGATGACAGCCGTAGGGCAGATTTACAACATCTTGCATCGACGGGATGTTCTCTGGGTATTTACCAAAATTGAGAAATTCGCCCAGCTTAAAATGAGGCGAAAGTCTCACATTATTATAATTCATGATCTTTCGTGTTTCATTCATGGTCATTCGTGTTAAGATTGTTTTTCGTGATAATGCTTATTAATGATTCTAATGTACTGATCCAGTCCGAAGATCGACCCTGCCAGCAAAAACGACTGCGCCACATAATACAGCAACCCGCCTGCCACATCGTCGATATGGACTACCTGATACGCCACGAGCGCGATACTGCTCACGATGAGCAATACCGCACAGGCGTACTGAGAGATCTTAAAGCCTTTCTGGTTTTCCATGGCCTAAAGCATCGCTTCTCCTGCTGCACCAAGAATGGCAGCGATAACATAACTGATCACCTGAAGGATCGTTCTAACTGTTTTACTCATAATTTTACATGTTTTAAATGGTGAATAATTAGGGTTATTTATATAGCTCATATAGAACTTTTATCTGCCTACAAAGTTAAGAAAAATATCCGAGATCACCAAATAGATTCTCAATTATTTTCTAAAAAAAACGGGCATGAATCTGGATTGCTACAAAAAGGAACTCCGCTCAAATGGCCTTGCTTGCCGGACCAACCGGGGCTATCCATCTGAAGCGGAGGTTAAAAGTGCTTCTATTTACATAAGTCGCTTGCCAGACCAACTGGGGCTCTTATCCTAATAGGTTCCTTTCACGCTGCAAAATTACGACTTTCTTCTGAACAAACAATCTGTTTCCATACTTTTTTTAATAAAAAAGCGATAAATCCTTTTGGTTATCGAAATCTTTTTGTACTTTTGCAATCAAGTATTGGCTAATCGTCGTGACACGTTTGAATCCTCTTTACGCAAGAGGGCGACGTAAGCGGGAGTTGCGGCTGTCTAAACGGTCACAATTCAGCGAGCCTCAGAGGAGGTGCCGATGCGATTTTTGTTGGAATAATCATAGCGTTAGTGCTATATTCGGTAGTGTCCCTGAACCTAGCAACTTCACAGACATATACGAAACGAATAAGTGCCAACGTCTGCGCGATAGCGTAGACTGGACTTATCTTCGTATATGGGTTTTGCTAGGACCTTGGGACATTGATGAGCGCCAATCTGCGCTTTTTCGTGTCCTGAGGTCTTATCGCATAGACCCATTTTCTCCGAGATAGTCCTTTCGCTCCTAAGACTATAGCGTAGATATGGCAGACATACCTATTTCTTCCCATTTCTTTACTAACAGGGATGGGAACACGTTGATGAAGGAGTTTGAGGGTATCCTTGCTAACAACCCTCAAGTGAAGAACCTTGATGCTGTCGTGGGCTTTCTCCGGGCATCGGGCTATTTTTCCTTGCGGCCTTTCCTCGATGGTATCAATAAGGTTCGCATTCTGATTGGCATCGATGTTGATAAATACATTGCAAAAGCCAACCAGAAAGGCGAATTGTTCTTTGGTGCAGAGGAAGAAGTAAAAGAAGAATGCCTCAGGCTGTTAAAAGAAGACATAGAACAGTCACACTACACCAAAAAGGTGGAGGACGGTATGCTCCAGATGGTTCAAGATCTGGTTGATGGAAAACTGGAGTTGCGTGCCCATCCTTCGAAAAAGATTCATGCCAAGCTCTATATTCTCTATCCGGATAATTACAACCGGCATTGCTTTGGTGCTGCCATTACTGGTAGTAGCAATCTGAGTGGCAACGGATTGGGTATCAGCGAAGAAAAACAATACGAATTCAATGTCAAACTTGAGCGTTACGATGATGTGCAGTTTGCCAAAGACGAGTTTGAATTGCTATGGGAAGAAGCCAAGAATGTGCCAATCAACGCAGAAGACTATCAAACCACTCTTGATAAGACCTACCTGAAAGGTGATGTAACACCTTACGAGCTCTACATTAAGATGCTCATGGAATATTTCAGCGACCGCGTGTTGGCTATCGACCAAGAAGATCCTTTCGACATGCCTACGGGTTATACCAAATACGACTATCAAGCAGATGCTGTCGTAGAGGGTTATCAGAAATTGCTTCGCTATGACGGTTTCTTCCTGGCAGATGTGGTCGGTCTTGGTAAGACAGTTATTGCCACAATGATAGCTAAGAAATTCCTGATTGAGAATGGCCCTGAACATACAAAGATATTGGTGGTCTATCCGCCAGCCGTCGAGCAGAACTGGAAGACCACCTTCAAGGATTTCGGACTCGAAAAGTATACTTGTTTCGTAAGTAATGGCAGTCTATCCAAAGTGCTTGATGAAAGTAACTACGACGTTTGGAATGCTGACGAATACGACTTGGTATTGGTAGATGAGGCCCACAAATTCCGTAATCACACAACAGGAACTTTCAACCAGCTGCAGGAAATCTGTAAGATGCCTCGTTTGGAAACGGGCTATATTCCTGGCTATAAGAAAAAGGTGATGCTGATTTCTGCTACGCCCATGAACAATACGCCTGCAGATATTTATAATCAGATACTGATGTTCCAAGACCCTCGCCATTGCACCATTGACGGCGTCCCCAATCTGACAGCCTTCTTCTCTCCTTTAGTCGTTGAATTCCGTAAGTTCCGCAAGCAGGAGAATTTCGATTTGAAACAATTCAAGAAATTGGCAGAGAGGGTTCGTGACAGAGTGATCAAGCCTCTTACCGTCCGCAGAACGAGAACAGATATCGAGGGCATCGCCCGATATAATAAAGATGCGAACGGATTCCCGAAGGTAGATAAGCCCGTCAAAAAGGACTATGAGTTGAACGACCATTTGGCAAATCTGTTTGAAGAGGCTATGAACATCCTCGACAAGAGACTGACCTATGCCCGCTATCAAGCCATTGCCTACCTGAAACCAGATGCTGCTCCTGGCCTGTATGATAATGCAGAGGTTATCAGCCGCAGTTTGGCAGGCATTCGTAAGAACGGCCTGGTAAAGCGTCTGGAAAGTAGTTTCTATGCTTTCAGTAAATCGCTCAAGGCATTCCGTCAGGCTAATGAGAATATGATAGACATGTGGGAGAATGATAAGATATATATTGCCCCCGACTTGGATATTAATGCACTTATAGAGGCTGGCTACAGCGAGGAAGAGATTGAACAGAAGATGAACGAGAAAGCGGAGGTGAATCCCAAGAACGCCTCCTTCAAACGAGAACACTTCAATGAAGAATACATAGACAAGTTGAGAACTGATCAAGAGCTTCTGGATAATATGTGGTTGGAGTGGGAATACATTAGCGATGATGATGATTCGAAATTTGCCAAGTTTGAAGACCTACTAAAACATGAATTGTTTAAGAAAGACAAGAATCCGGAAGGGAAACTCGTCGTGTTCTCAGAATCTGTCGATACGGTAGAATATCTGGAACGCCGAATTAATCGTAAGGATGTGCTTGTGATTTCTTCTAAGAACAGGAGTCAGCTTTTCAAGACCATTCGTGAGAACTTTGATGCTAACTGGAAAGAGAAGAAAGATGACTATAACATCATCCTCACCACAGACGTGTTGGCTGAGGGTGTGAACTTGCATCGCTCCAATATCATCATCAACTACGATACACCCTGGAATAGTACCAGATTGATGCAGCGTATAGGTCGTGTGAATCGTATTGGTTCTAAGGCTGGCGTCATCCATAACTATGTTTTCTATCCCTCACGACAAGGTAATCAGGAAATCAAACTGAATCAGATAGCCCTAAGTAAGATTCAGACTTTCCACACCACTTTTGGTGAAGATAATCAGATCTATTCTACAGAGGAAATTATTGATCGCGACCTCGATAAACTCTTCAAGGAGAGTATCAAACGTGAACAGGAAGACCGCAATCTTGAATTGCCGTTCTACGAGGAACTGCGAGCACTCTATCAGCAGAACCGAAAGGAATATAAGCGTATTGAAAAACTATCATTGAGAAGCCGGACTGGTCGTGCGCCACGAGAATTGGATGGTGTCACGCTGGCTGGCGATTCATTGGTATTTCTCAAAACCAACTTCCGCAAACTATTCTATCTGGTGAACGACCAGCAGACGCGCGAATTATCTGTACTCGATGCGTTGAACTACTTCAAGGCTACACCTGAAGAAAAGGCCGTGCCCAGACTGGAGCAACATCATGAACATGTGGAAAAAGCCCTGAATGCATTTAACAAAGCCAAAGAGCAGGAGATACAAGAGGAAGAATCCAACCAAAACCAACGTAGCAATCTTGGCGCTCAGGTCACAACGGCTGTCAGTTTGTTGAATGGAATGTTGCCTCATATCGAAGATGGTGACACACGCCTGAAAATCATTCAGTTGAAAGAATTGGCTGAACGAGGCACGATTACTTATATAGCAAAACGCTTGCAACGTATTCAGAAAGACCTTCAGCGTCAGGGAGGCAGCAAGGCTAAGCTAACCTTTGAAGATGCCTTGAAGCAAGTGCTCGATATGGCCAACAAGTACAACACCTATTACAGAGAAATGCAGCATGCAGAAGAGGAGTCTGCTGCTACCATCATATTGTCAGAATCATTTCAAAATAACTAAGCCCTATGGATTACAGACCTGTTATCGAATCAAAATACAATCGTCAGAACTGGCAAACCCTGTTACACGATATATTTGGCAGTAGGATCAAGTTCTGGAACTCGCCATCAGCCGTTTCTGCTAATAGTCAATATGCCAAACAGGCATTATGGCTTGGGACCATCACTCTAAGTGACGAGCAGACCATAAGTGTCTATGAAGTAGAACTATCTGATAGTGTAGATATCGAGCGCAACCGCAGAGGTATCCGTGATATGCTGCTTACAACTTGGCGTAGTAACGGCAATGCAGGAGCCTTTATGTTCTGTTATCGCAAGAACGAGAGTGTGCTTCGCTTTTCGTATGTCAGCGAGGCTTGGACGTTTGCCGACGATGGAGCATATCAGAAGGAATCGACAGATGCCAAACGCTTCACCTATCTGCTTGGTGAGGGCCATCGCAGCCGCACGGCCATTCAGCAGTTTGAGAAGCTGAAAGCCAGTAGCCAGAAGCTGAAAGACCTGACGAAAGCATTCTCCGTAGATGCCGTCAGCGATATGTTCTTTGACGAATATAAGAAGAACTACGAGGACATCATCCAGTTCATTACGGGCAAGCGGATGGTGAAGGTAAACAACAAGTGGGAGGAGCAAGTGAAAAACGATCCATGCGAATACATCATGCAGGAGTTTGCTGCTTTTGCGAATCCTGAAAAGGCCGTGCGTGACTATGTGAAGAAATTGATGGGCCGCCTTGTCTTCCTTCAATTCCTACAGAAGAAAGGTTGGCTTGGTGTTCCGGCAAATGCAGAATGGGGTAGTGGTGATCCTGAATTTATCCAGAACCTTTTCGCTCAGACTGCAGACAAAGATCACTTTATCGACAATGTGTTGGAGTCGCTCTTCAACGACCTCAATAGCGAGGATGTGAGAAAACTGCCTCAATATCGCACACCATACTTGAACGGTGGTTTGTTCGAGCGTGATGCCTCAGACGAAACAAACTTCCCTCTGCCTGCCAAGTATATGCAGCAGATGCTTGACTTCTTCAGCAGCTACAACTTCACCATTGACGAAAACGATCCTGACGATGCAGAAGTTGGCGTTGACCCAGAGATGTTAGGGCGCATCTTCGAGAATCTGTTGGAAGACAACAAGGATAAAGGAGCCTTCTATACGCCAAAGGAAATCGTTACTTATATGTGTCGCGAAAGCCTTATAGCCTATCTACAAACTGATGTTGAGGATGAGCCAACAAAGGAAGCCATTCGTCAGTTTGTAACCACCCGCGATGCTGCAACTCTTGGCAATATTGCAGACGATATAGACCAGCGATTAAAGGACGTGAAAATTTGTGACCCTGCCATTGGCTCTGGCGCATTCCCCATGGGCTTGCTAAAAGAACTCTTTCTTTGCCGTACAGCCCTTGAAGGCATCAGCCAGCATCAAGCCGCAGAAATCAAGAAGCATATCATTCAGCAAAATATCTATGGCGTTGATATCGAGCGTGGTGCCGTTGATATCGCCCGCCTCCGTTTCTGGCTATCTCTTATTGTTGATGAAGAAACACCCCAGGCATTGCCCAACCTCGACTTCAAGATTATGCAAGGCAACTCGCTTTTGGAACAGTATAAGGGTATTGACCTTTCAACGATGACAGAAAGGAAATACGATAAGAAAGAAGGGTTAAGTTGGTTCGATAACATGGTGGATGTCTATCGTGAAGAATTACGCAATATGCTTGCTAAATATTATAATTGCACAAGCCACAACGAGAAAAATCAACTTCGCACCTCAATTATTAATAATGTAAAGAAGCAACTCAAAGAGCAGAGCATTAATGTGGACTTTGGCGACCTCGACCTCTCGGGTAATAATCAGTTCATGCTTTGGCACACTTGGTTCTATGATGTGTTCTCACAAGGTGGCTTTGATATTGTGATTGGTAATCCTCCCTATATCCGTGTGCAAAATCTTCCACATCATCTAATCGATTTGTATAAAAAAGTCTTTTCTACAGCTTGGAAACGTGTTGATATTTCAACATTGTTTATAGAACAAATGATAGGTCGCATTTCCCCAAAAGGAATTTTATGTTATATAACATCAAACCAATTTGTATCAGCAGAATATGGGCGACTAATGAGAAAGTTTATAGTTAAGGAGAGGCTTCTTAATAAAATTGTAGACTTCGCTGGACTTCCTGTATTTGAAAGTGCAATTACATATGTCAGCGTGTTTTTCCTATCCCATTTCCAAACAGAGTCATTTGATTATTACAAAGTTCCTCAGTTACCATTTGTTATTCCAGGAGAATTTAAAAAGTGTAAATATGATGATTTTACTGATGAGCCTTGGTCTTTTGTTTTTAGTAAAGATAAAGACCTTCTAAAAAAAATACAATCGTACCCTCCTCTTTCTGATATAGCATTTGCAAAAGGTGGAATTATTACAGGAAATGATGATAGCTATATTTTTGAACCCGAATCCTTTCCTGCAGAAGAAGAGGTATCTCTTGATTTAATAAGAACGGATGATATACAACGCTATTATCTTGGATCACCAAAACTAAAGATGTTTTATCCATGTACTTATGCCAGTAATGGTGACACGGAAGTAATACCACTTGATACAATCAAACAATTATACCCACGAGCATATAGTCACATTCAAAATAAGGAATTAGTCTTAAAATCTAGAAAAGATTCTAGAAATGTAATGGGGGATAAGAAGCATTGGTATCAGCCAGTAAGATTTGGAACACTAAGATTGTTTAAAGGGAAAAAGATATTAGGCCCTGGTATTGTAAATCACAACAAATTTGTTCTTGATGATGAAGGTTATGCATTTTCGTTTGGTAACATGTATGCAATAGCAACAAACAATACTAATATCGAAATAAAAGTTCTTCTTGGAATATTAAACTCTAAATTAGTTGAATTTTATCTTCATAAAGTCGCACCAGTTAAGCAAGGCGGTTATTTTTCCTATGGAGCAACTGTGTTAGAAAAGATTCCGTTAAGTTACCCCCAAGGCGAAATAGCGAAAAAAATATTGTATATAGTTG
Source organism: uncultured Prevotellaceae bacterium (assembly GCA_900316445.1). Taxonomy (GTDB): domain Bacteria; phylum Bacteroidota; class Bacteroidia; order Bacteroidales; family Bacteroidaceae; genus Prevotella. The sequence continues at coordinate 49,433 of ONCZ01000053.1, forward strand.
AAATAATCATCTCAGAGAAGAAAAAGGATAGTTCTTCTGACACAACAACTTTGGAATCTGAAATTGACCGTCTCGTTTATCAGCTCTACGGACTGACAGAAGAAGAAATTAAAATTGTTGAAGGTTGCGAATAATGTGGATTGTTCATCAAATAAGATCGTTGCAGCAACGACCTTATTTGATGTTTTCATTATCTTTGTATTCAAGTATCAGCTAATATACAAAATATTCATTGTTGCTATAATGCATGTCGGCAAAGCCCTCGCTGATTATTTTGTGTATTGTGTATGGTCTGACATGTTGTGAGGCAAAGTTTTTTGGCACACTTTTTGCAATGGCATCAATTATAAGATGCCCCTATGGCTAAAAACTTTGCATTTACATTTTAATCAATTTTAATCTCAATTAGATGAACGATTACATCATCCACAACATCGACATAACTGTAACTCCCCAGTTATTTCATTATGAAAATGTTGAGCCAGACAAATCCGTAGAACGCTTTCCCAATTATTATTTGGGTAGAAGCATTGGTGACAAAGGTAGTGAACTTGATTTGAAACGCATCAGACGAAATGGCGAAGAGGAACATGTACCTAACTGCGTCCTAAGAAATGAGGATGGTATAGCCTTACTCCGAATACACAACAAGGAAAATTTCACCTTTTACGACCTGCCAGAGAATACGGGAAACGAAGTCAAGGATTGTATAGGTGTTCCACAATCAAACTATCCCTTTGGTTATGTTGTGGTCGATTATCGTGATGGCAAATGCCAGATGGCCATAGAGAAAACCTCTGCATGGGACAGTAAGACGATCACAATCAAGAATAGCCTTGAAGGTTTCTTCAATGACAAACTCTCAAAAAGCATGGGAATTGATATAAAGCTCAAAGAGAAACCAGAACCAACAACGTTTGATGAATTCGTTGACCAACGCACCATAGACCATGGAGATGTGGTTGAATCGTTTACATTTGAGTATGTTAATTTAAAACGTAAGCCAACAGCCAGAATACCAGAATCTCTGACAGAACAGATGGATTATCATTCCAAGATTCTGGAATTCTATAATGCCATAAGTGGCGCAACAACCATGAAAATGGGATCGACTGTTGATAACGATAAACTTAAGCAACTATCAACGGTTGTTACTTATTCTACGGATAACGCATTTGACTTGACGGTCAAATTCAGAGATTATGGTGATTATACCGTCAGTAAAGGAATAGTTGCAAAATATCCTATGAACGATGTAGTTGTCAGCAATTTTAAGGATTTTATCACTCCTGATATTGTTACGAGCGATTTCGATTTGAGATCATGGCTGGATGAAGTATTTGAGAAGGTAAAAAAAGGAAAAGATGGCGAAGAGATACCAACAAAACCAATGGAGTAAGGTAAAAGAGCATTTTCGCGAGCACCCTTACTACAAGTTGTGTAAGACGGTATTTGGTGAGTTCCAGAAGTTGTGTCCTACGATGGTTATGACTCCAGAACAGTTGTTCGTTGATGCTTCGTTGACATTGGATAGCATCATACATACAGGAGATAAATTGACCGAGCTATGCCACAGTTTGTGGACAGAGAAGTACAACCAATATCGCACGCAAGACCAAATGACGGGTAGACCAGAAGATACAAAGACTGAAGTTGCCATGTTGTTTTACATGGTGATGTATGGTGTAGCGACTGTCAATCATTCACATTATCGTGGCACTCTTCAGAGAGTACTTCATGATTGTATTTGCAAATTCTATGGCATTAAAGAATGTCTGAATATTGAGCAAAAACTTCGTGAGCCGGTTAATCAGCACACGACGGAAATGATGGCATGGATGGCAGAATATTTTGTGTCAGCACGAAGCTTGACCAAGGAAATTGAAGAGGTCCTTCATCCACAAAAGCCTAAAAAACCAAAGAAACCTACAAAAGCAGATGATAAGACTCCATACGTAATGAAATATATCTGCAACGATGAAACAACTCGCACAAACAGGCTCCAACGTGCTATGATATTGATGCAAAACTGGGGATGGATAGTAGAACCTAAAAAAGCCGATGATTTCTACGACTTCTTCAACGGAGAACATCGGGCATGTAACTTGAAATGGATTGGAAAACCTCAAACTATTCTGACCCTTCTGATTCAAAGTCTAAATGAGTTGCCTTTCTTTAAAAAACAGACTGGAGCCAGCGAATCAGCCATTATTAAAAATCAGTTTGGACTGAAATCTGTTAATTATAATTTTGAACGAATATCTGCTGAAGATAAAAATCGTATAGCCTTGATTATTGTCGTCCTTGACCCAGATGTCGCACTTAAGGCATTGCCCACAAAAGGTCGTGGTGACGGTTTTGATTATAGCGATTCTGTTATGAATGCGGTATATAAGCAAGAACTTCATGTCATAAAAGACTTGAATAAATGGTATGAATAATAAGGTAGGCTGTTAGATGAACTGTTAGAAACAAGCATTTTTCTGAATATTTTTTGTAGGCCGAAATTCTGCTAAATGTAGAGTTTCGGCTTTGTTGTGATAGAAAAATTGTCTGTTAGAATTTGTTTGTTAGAAAAATCGATAATTCTTCTAACAGAATCAGGCATTTCCACCCCATTGCTGAGGGCAACAATAACTGCCCTAAGCAAAATGAGAAAAAATAAGAATTCTCGCGTGAGGTCTGAAAAACAGTACGAGCCTCGCATCGTAGGAGAAATCCTACACGACTATTTGGAGAACAGCAACGAACCTTTGGCAGTTGCTTATCGTGGACACACAACCGAAAGTGAAGAACAAGGTTGGAACCGCAACACGCATTTGGGCGTGGATCTGAAAACTCTGCTTCGTAGCGACAGTAAGATGAAGGTAGGTAAGGACTATCAGGGAATCTTACGCCGCGACGAGATCTGTGAGGAATTCCGCTACGATGAACACTTCACGTTCGTCGAGACTGTCGCCCAAGGCGTTGAGAAGCGCAACCCGCACGTCTATGTCGGCCAGTACATCACCATCACCCGCAGGGACGACGGCACCTACCGCCCGAATTTCAGACCCGTGAAGATGGGGGCAGATTTCAGCGTCGAGAAGTATGCTGCCGGTGTCTCCAACGAACTGCTCTGGGCTCTTGAAGACCTTATAGAGAATGGATCGGTGGAGGCCGAGAGTAAGTAAGACTTGTGACAGTTACAGTTGTGACAGTTAGGTTTCTCAGACTCACCAAATCTTATAAAAGTTATATAACTTACTGATATACAGATAATTATATATATATTTAAGGTTTTTGCGAGAAAAAGAAAGTATACTGTAACAACTGTAACTGTAACGGGCAGGTCAGTAGTAAATTATCTAAAAAGCTGAATATCAATGAAATACGACATTACAAAAACAACAGCACCTAAGATGCCGAACCTCGGAAAGGGCACAGAATGCATCAAACTCTTGCTCTCACAGGCATCAAAAGACATCCAAGAACCCCTGGTTCCGATGTTTTTCCCCTCTCTTGGCGCACATGTGAGCGGCGCAGAATTTCAGTATCCTGACAATTCCTGGAAGGAGTTATGTGGCCTGATGGCCAACTTAGTTGGCGATTCGGGCTGTAACAAGGGCCAATTGTCACCACTTGTGGAAGCTATTTGCCGTGATTTCCGTCTGCATGACAAGGCCGTAACAAATCAACTTGTGGCGTGGCAGAGACAGTCGAATGTCAATGGCGGCAAGGACAGTACCGCCCGACCAGACGTTGCACTCTGGTTCCCCCCGGTAGATACGACGGCAGCTGGCTTTCTTCTGAACAGCATGGCTCTGGAGCCGGAACGCCGCACGCAATACTTCAATCTGCCTGAGGTGGAGATGGCCGACGGCCTCTGCGGCGGTCATAAAAAACTGTCTCATATGATCAGGAACATCTATGATATGGCTCGCGCCGGTGCTCTCAGGGCAACGAAAGACGGTGTCACGGGAAACCCGATTCTGAGAGCCAGCATGACGCTTTCTGCCAACCCCTACTCAGCACGTGACTTCTACAAGAACGAGCTCTTCAACGGTACTTTTGGACGCATGGTGTTCTCCTATAAGCCACGCACGAGCCGTGACGGTCGGATACCAAGGCAGGGCAAGTATGATGATGAGTTCTACCGCAAGTTGGATGAGTATCTGGCTCGTCTGGGCAACTGTAAGGGCCGCTTCATCATCCGCCCGCTGAACAAACTGGCTGACAAACTGGCCGCAGATATGGCCTCGCTGGCCGACCTGGTCGACGACGACATCCTCTGGGATCTCAGCAAAAGAGCCTTGCACTCAGCTTGGAAGGCAGGCTGCATACTTTGGATTCTCAATAATCAGGTCTTTACGCGGTCTATGGCTGATCTGGTAGAATGGCTTTGTTATCGTGACATCTGGAGCAAAATGCAGATATTTTCTGATATGTTAAACTCTAAGGACGCCAACTTAGTGAGCGAGGCTCAGCGCCGTGGTCCGAAGAACATGCTCGACGGCCTGCCCGAAACGTTCAACGAGGCGCAGCTGAAGGCTCTGCGCGTCAAACTCGGTAAGAGTGAAGAGGGTGCCAATGCACAGTTACGCCAATGGGTGTTCCGCAAGTTCATCACGTACTCGAACCAGACGGGACTTTACACCAAGACGGAGGAGTACCTGAAGAATGCATAATTCATAATGCATAATGCATAATTATGGATAAGTTTGAACTTCAAAAGCTTCGCGATCTCCCGATAGAGGGGGTCGCGGAGCGGCTCGGACTGAGTGTGAGCAGGCATAAGTGTTTGTGTCCGTTTCACGATGATCATCACGCGAGTTTGTCGTTTAGTGTTAAGCGCAACAGCTACCGTTGCTTTGTGTGCGGGGTCAGCGGGGGGACGATAGATTTGGTGATGAGATATATGAATAAGGACTTCAAGGAGGCCTGCAGGTGGCTGGCAGATGAGGCGGGGGTAGTGATGAACAATCCGTTGTTCAGACCACCCCAACCCCTCCTAACTCAGGAGGGGAAAGAAGTTACCTTTGAGGCGGCGAGGTATGAACGGTTCTTCGAGCGGCCGTGGCTGAACGAGGCGGCAAGACGGTTTCTGTTCGAGGAGCGCAGGATTGATGCAAGAGTCGTGCGCTGGTGTAGGCTCACGTCGTGGACCGATAGGGGAGGGGTCGCCTGGCTGCAGATACCTTATTATAACAAGGAGGGCCGTCTGGTGGGCATCCAGAACCGTAACCTGATAAAGGGCGCGACACCTCGTTTCCGTTTCCCCAGCGGGTCGCAATGCGGTATCTACAATCTGCCCGTGCTGAACAGGCTCCGTCCCGGCGACGAGCTTTATATCACCGAGGGCTGTTCCGACTGCTGGGCGATGCTCTCAGCCGGTCATAAGGCCATCGCGATCCCGTCAGCCACGTTGCTAACGAAGAAGGACATAGAACAATTGTCAACTGTCAACTCTCAATTGTCAACAGAGTTCCACATGTATCCAGATCGCGACGAGCCAGGCGAACGACTCTTCATGCAGTTGCAGAAAGTTTTTCCCAATCTGGAGCATCATCAACTGCCGCCGGGTTGCAAGGATTTCAGCGATTATTATCTATCAATTACGAAATGAAATTTGAAATGAAATATTTATACAATCATAAAGACAGGAAATTATGAAGAATTTTCCCCAGACTAAACTTGGAGTTTAGTTAGTGTAAAGTCGGACTTTAGTTAGTCTAAACTCAAAGTTTAGTGCCTGTAAAGTCAAAGGAATGATTTCGTGGCGATTTCGGACACTTTTAGAGAGTTAGGAATTGTATGAAATATGTCAACAAGGTTTATGACTACAAAATTATTAGAATCAGCATTATGATAAATAAAAGAAATTGGAGTCTCACCTACTTTTTTAAAAAAGTGTACTGTGAGCCTGTGGCCGCCTTTCGTTAAAGTATGTAGATTATTCCAAAGAATTGCAACGAATGTGTGGAATTATTCGTATCTTTGCCGGTAATTACAATTTAAACGATTATGATTACAATTTAAACGATTATGAGAAGAATCATGAACTGGGTGTTTTTCTTCACCCTCGTCTGCAGTAATATGGTGCTGACCTCATGCTCGAACAAGGATGAGACTGTGGCACCGGACAAAACGTACACGGGCATACCGCTTGTCATTCTCGATGCTGACATCGGTTCATCGACAGACGACCTCTTCGCGCTGGAGATGCTCTATCGCTATGACGAACAGCGGTTGTGCAGGTTGCTGGGCGTGGTAGTGGACCGCGAGGGCGAAGCGAATGCTGATTTTACCGATGTGATGAACACGTATTTCGGTCATCCCTATGTTCCTATCGGTCTGGTGAAGGATGGCATCAAGAATCCGAAGGTGTGGATAGACTATGCAAAGGTGGCCTATATGACAGAGGCGGATGGCACCACTCCGATGTTCCCGCGTACCATCGACCGACACGAGAGTATCCCCGACGGCTATAAGCTCTATCGCCAGCTGCTTGCTCAGCAGCCCGACCACTCGGTGAGCATCGTGACAACTGGCTTCGTCACGTGCCTGGCACAACTGCTGCAATCGGGTGCTGATGAATATTCCGTTCTCAACGGTGTGGAACTTGTTCGTCGGAAAGTGAAATGCATCTACATGCAGGGCGGAGTCTTCGATAAAGCCGAAGAGCCCGACTACAACTTTCTTCAGGGCATCACGTTCGCTCTAGCTTTCTTCGACTTATGGCCGAAGGATGTGGACATGGTCTTTTCACCTATGGAGGTGGGACAAACCGTGGAATACACCCCCGAGCAAGTCATCGCCGACGTGTCGTGGACTGACCGCCACCCCATCAAGCAGGTGTATATGACATGCGACTGCAATACGGGACAACGGATGTGGGACCCCATGTGTGTCATTCAGGCTATAGAGGGTGATTCGCTCTTCACCCTCAGCGAACGCTTCACCATCGACATTACACCGGAGGCCTACACCGTCTTTACCCCCACTCCCGCAGGAAACGCGCGCTACCAGAAGCCCGGCGATGCCCAGTGGGCCGCCATGATGCTGGAGAAAATCAGAACGATGAACAAAATGAAATAGAGGGCGTGCCATGAATTTATAAACTATCATAAATTTCAAGTCCAAAATGCGTAAATCTCGCGCAAAATGCGTAAATTTGCTCAGTTAAAACAACATCATTTAAGATTATGGCAAT
>ONCZ01000056.1 GCA_900316445.1 uncultured Prevotellaceae bacterium
TCAACGATGTCAGGAAGACTGTCAACTTGTTCAGTAAAACGACTGTCAACCACATCAGGAAATAAGCAAAAAACTGTCAACCGAAATCAGGAAAAGACACCAGCAGGACAAAACGTAACACCGTAACACCGTAACACCGTAACATTTAGTGGTTTTCAAAAACCAAAAATAATCATATAAATTTTATATTATATATATAATTATATATATAATATAATTATTATTCCCTTTGTTTTTCTCAATTCTCAGATAGCAGATGTTACGGTGTTACGGCGTTACGGCGTTACGCCGTCAATGACTCAATATATTTAAGAAAAGTCTTTACATAATAGAAACACGAAAACAGGACACGGAGAGAGCCTTGGGAAAACGGGAAGTTTCGTTAGGGGAAAGTGGGAGTTTCGTTAGGGGAAAGTCCGGGTTTCCCCTAGGGAAAGTCCAGAGAGCTAAAACAGGCTGAAAAACGGGGATTTCAGGGCGAAATGATAATTCTGAAATTGCTTTACATTTTGTTTGATTGGCACACAGAATTCTTGCGTCCCTCCGGTAGCAAGCGGCAAAGCCGAGCGCACGGAAAACACGGAAATGTTTGCGCAGCAAAAGGTAGTTCAATGGCAACGGAATGACACGAGGCAAAAAATCACCCCAGTTTCTTCGGGAGTTCGAAGATGAAGCGGGAGCCGTTGATATATTTCACATCGAGCCAGATCTTGCCGCCGAGCCGCTTCACGATGGCCTGGCAGATGGAGAGGCCGATGCCCTGCAACTTCTGGTTGTCGCCCATCTCACGGAAGGTGTCGAAGACGTGTTCATAACGCTCCAAGGGAATGCCCTTACCCGTATCCGTCACACTGGTGCGCACCTTGTCCTCATACTCCGTGCAGGCAACGGTGATGACACCCTCGTCGGTGTACTGGATGGCATTCTCGATCAGGTGTTTCAACAGCACCTCGATGGCCTCGTAATTCGTCAGCACCTCATAGTTGTCTGGCAGATCCGTCTCGAAGTACATCCTCACGCCTTTCTTGCATCTGGGTCTGTAGGCGTCGACCATGTGGCGGCAGAGGTGGTTGGGCGACAGGTTGTAGTTTGTGGGCAGCGACTTCTTGCTCTCGTAGAAGGAGAGCTCGGCCATCTCGTCGATGAGTTTGGTGATGGTCTTCGAACTGTCCTTGATCATCTTGCTGAGTTCCTCGCGCTCCTCGGGCTGCAGCTCGTAGTCCTTGGTGCCAAGGATGTCGGAGAAGCCCTCGATGGGATTCAGAGGTGCTCGCAGCTCGTTGGTGATGTTGTTGATGAACTCATTCTTCATGTCGAAGGCCTTTTCGGCTTTCTTGCGGGCCCTTTCCAGACGTTCGTTCTCCTTCTCCAGACGCTTGATGCGCAGATGATGCTGCAGGATCACGACGGCGAGGGCAATGACGATAATACAGATGATGGAATAGATGATAATCCGCTTCAGACGAGCATTCTCCTCTTCGAGCATCTTCTGTTCGAGTCTCATGCGCTCATTGTTCATCTGCACGTAACAGCTGGCCACGACATTGCCGTGTGACACGAGCACGATGGAGTCGTTGATCTTCTTAAACTTAGCCATCTGCTCGTAGGCCTTTTCGTTGTCGCCCATGCGGTGGTAGATGACCGCCATGCGCTCTGCCTGCTTGTCGGGGGCGAGCTCTTTGCAGAGGCGTAGCGCCTCCTGATAGTTGCCGTTGATGATATGATAGTTCACCTCAACCACAGGCTCGATGGTGCCGATGCCGTCGGATTCCTTCAAGGCCATCAGCTCGTTGTAGATGCTGTCGTAGAGTTGTCGGTTGTTTTTGTTGAAGGCGAACTGGCTGAGACGGAAGAGCGCCCTACCCTTGTGGATGGGCGCCACGTTGGGTTCTGCGAGGATCTGACGGGCGTATTTCAGTCCGGCCTTCTGATCCTTGCGGTGGTTGGCGATCTTCATCAGTTCCTGCAAGTCGTCGCCCGCACTCTCGCCAGGGAAGTATTTATGGCGGAAGTCGACGGCCTTCAGGAATCCTTCCTCTGCCGCCTCGTAGTCCTGTTTCTGGAGGGCGTTGACGGCTTTGGTGTGCAGGACGATATAATTGCCCCAGTGACTGTTCTGGTCTCCGGCATACTCGGCGATCTGGTCGGCGATCTCCTCGGCCTTCATATAGTTCTGGTGGGTGGCTTCGTAGGTGGACTGATTACCCCAGGCGATATAGAACAGGCGTTCGTCGCCCTGCCGATGACACTCTGCCTTCAGCTGTTCTGTGACTTCTGTAAACTTTTCTCTGTCTGGCGTGCTGATGAGCCGCAGCATCTCCGCCTGCAACTCCGTCATGTGCAGGTCTCCCTTTGCCATCGTGGGCATGCTGAGCAGACAGGTGACTGTTAATAACAATACATAGATTTTCCGTTTCATATATGTCTGTTTTTTACCAACAATATCAAATTATTCAAGTTGTTCTGGGGGCAAAGTTACAAAAATTTTTCAAGAATTTCTTGCTTTTTCCGAAAAAAAATGCATACCTTTGCAGAAAATTTCATATAAACAAGCTTATGATGCCTAAAAATAACAGATACCTATGGACGACTAGGTGGCAGCGAATCCTGCTACTGACACTACTTTTCACATGCCGTTTTTCACTATCTTCTGCCCAAGCGGAAGGCGTAAAAACATATACCGAGAAGAATCCGCTCGTGTATGAGGACGCCTGGGATCTGTGGCCCTATTCGTACATCAACGACGATGGCCAGCCCGAGGGCTATAACATCGACCTCATCGGCCTGCTGATGAACAAGCTGAACATCCCGTACGTCATCAGGCTGAAGCATCAACAGCAGGTGTTTGAGGATCTGAAGGACAAGAAGGCCGACCTCACGTTCGGTCTGGCAGCAGGATTCCACGACGAGTACGGCCTGTACGGGCGCAATGCCATCACCCTGTTCACCCAGAGTGTGGTGACGCCGAAGGGCAAGAACATAGAGGTCAAGACCTTCCGCGACCTGAACAAGCCTGGCGTCAGGGTGTTCGTCAACGACTCGAGCCTCTGCTATCACCTGATGCACGACTACGGCTGGGAAGCGCATGCCATCGTGAGCAACAACATGCGGAAAACGATACAGGAGGTAAACGACAAGAAACGGAATCAGATTGTGTGGAACACGCTCTCGCTGAAATGGCTGATACAGCATTATCATTTAAATAATGTAGTGCTCACACCTGTGAACATGCCGCACGGCGAGTATAAGTTCATGTCGAACGACCAGCGTCTGCTGAACCTTCTCGACAACACCTACTCCGACCTGTACATGGACGACGAGATCACCCCGCTGCAGAACAAGTGGTTCTATCCCGACCATGAGTCGAAGGCCACACAGGACTGGGTGTGGTATCTGACAGGATTAGCCCTGCTGTTGCTGGCGATGGCCGTCGCCTATGTCATCAGCTTCAGGCTGCAGAACCGTCGCGTGAGAAAGGCCAACGAGAAGCTGAACCGCCGTCTGGCACTGATCATCGAGACCAGCAAGGTGCGCATCTGGACCTACGATGCGGTGAAGCACGAGTTCGCCTGGCACAACAAGGACGGACGCGTGGCCTACACCTACCCCATGGAAAAGTTTGCCGAGCGCTACAGCAACGAAGACTACCGGATGCTGAGACAGGCCATCGACAGGCTCGTAGGCCAGCACAAGGACGCCAAGGGCCACGAGGAAGAAGAGATCACGCTGGAACTGCAGGCGAAGGACGTCGAAGGCGGCGACCGCGAACTGCGCGACTTCGTCGTGGTGCTCTCCGTGCTGAGACGCGACAAGAACGGCAAGCCCACCGTCATCATCGGCATCAAGAAGGACGTGACGGAGAAGCACCGCCTCAAACAGCTCGAAGACGAGCGCACCCTGCGCTACTGGTCGATCTTCTACAATCAGGATGCGGCCATCGTCTATTTCGACAAGGATGGCTATCTGCACGATGCCAATCCCAAAGCTTGTGAGATTGTCCAGCGACAAAGCGACGACATGATCAAAGAGCATATCCACATCAAAGACTTCTTCAACCTCGAGCAGGAAGACCTGAGCAAATACGACGGCTATCACGCCATCGAGACCATCGGCAAGACCAAGATGGAATACAGCCTGAAAACCGTCTTCGACGACGATAACAGCCTGCTGGGCATCTTCGCCTTCTGCCGTCGTGCGCTCACCATGCTGATCCTGCTGGCAAGCGTGCTGCAGACAAGTGCGCAGGCACTGACAGACAGATACAACAAGGAGCGGCCAGTGGTGATTGTCTGCAACCGCGACAACACGCCTTACGAGTTCCTGAACGAGCATGACGAGGCGGCAGGCGTCAATGTTGATGTGATCAAGGCGGTGATGGACGAGCTGGGGCTGCCCTGTACGTTCATCATGAAGGAATGGATCGTGGCACAGGACACCTTCGAGGGTGGCGATGCCGACCTCATTCTGGCCGACGGTCGCGACTATAAGGGCACCTCACACGTGATCTCAGAGAATGTCATCAACTACTGCCGTGCCAGCAAGGACTCCGTAGCCGAGATACACTTCATCGGCAGAGACCGTCAACTCATCGAGCAGATGGACGACCAATATTCACGCCTGAAGCAGAACGGCGACATAGCAGAGATCCAGAACCGCTGGCTGCATCCGGAACGTGTGCATACGGATTACACCCGTCTGGTGCTCTATCTCGCCGTAGCCCTGATACTGATTGCCGCCATACTCTGGCTGTTCATCCACCTGGTCAGAAGACACGTCAAAACGGTCTCCCGCAAATCCTCAGAACTCAACGAGATGATCACCAGGGCCCTGCACATGGGCAACTACGACGTGATGCTGTATGAGATTGCCAAGGACCGCATCACCAACCAATATGGCTCTATCCTGCCCAAGGAAGGCATGACGCTGGAGGAATATATCCGCCGCATCCATCCTGACCAGCGGGAGGAGTTCATTAGAAGGACGAAGAGCCTGCATGAGGGGCGCGAGCAGCATTTCGAACTGAATAAGCTGTGGAACCAGGGCACTGACGAAGAGCCCCACTACCTGAACTTCCAGGGACATGCCATCTGTGAGCTCGACGAGAACGGACGGCCTGCCTACGTGATCAACGCCGTGTCGGACGTGACCTCAGAGATGGAGGCCTACCACGCCGCACGCAACATCGTGCATAAATACGAAGCTATCTTGAGCGACCCATACATCGCCATGTCGTTCTACGACAGCAAGGGCGTGCTCATCGACCATAACGAAGCAATGAAGAAAATGCTGTCAGGCATCGACAACAGCCTCTTCAAGGAGATCTTCAAGCCCAATGAGCGCCAGGAGGTGCGTGTGGTGCGACATCTGTATTATCCGGAATATGGCATCGACAAATTTGTGGAATGCCATGTCCAGCCTCTCTACGGTGCGAAAGGCAAGATAGCCAATTATCTGGTGACGACCAAGGACAAGAGTCAGACTACTTGAACTCGAACAAGTTGGTGAAACCCGTTGTCAGGAATACATCCTTCACTTTCTCCTGCATGCCTTTGATATAAAGGTTGCAGTGGTTGGCACGACAGCGCTGGTTGATGGCCATCAGCAGTCGCAGGCCGCTGGAGGAGATGTACTGCAGGCGGCTGCAGTCGATTATGATTTCGCAGTCACTGAACTGGTAGAGGGGTTCCACCTCCTTCTCCGTCTGTGGGGTTACAGAGGTGTCGAGGTAACCGTCAAATATCAAGGTCACCTGATTCTCATCGTCTTTTCTAATCGTTGCTTCCATAATATCTTAATTTTTTAATTCTTTAATTTTATAATTTTCTTCATCGTCAGCACGTTCTGACCGTCTTTGCGTTCGTAAGTCACGGTATCCATGTAGTGACGTATCAGGTGGATGCCAAGGCCGCCGATGACACCATTCTTCACCAGACTGTCGACGTCCACTTCCTTGGTTGTGGGATCGAAGGGAGCACCCTCGTCACGCAGCTCGAAGGTCACCACCTCGTCATCGGCATCGACCTCCAGAAGGATTGTGGAACGGACACCCTCTGGGAATGCGTAGTTCATCACGTTGACCACAGCCTCCTCGACAGCCAGACGGACGCCAGACGCTGTCAGTTCGTCAAACTGCATGTCCTCGCAGATGCTTCCCACGAAGATGGCCAGAGCTGGAATTTCCTTCACATCGTTGACCAGCGAGATGCCACGGTGGTAGTGACGGAGGGTCATACTGCCCTTATACTTGATGGCGAGCAACGAGATGTCGTCGCCCTGAGGGATGTAGTTCACAAACTCACGCTCTGCCAGGCGGATTTTCTGGACGAAGGTGCGGGAGTCGAGGTGCTCGGCTGACAGGCGTAGAGCCTCTGCACACATCCGCTCCTTACCGAACTGCTCACGCTCCACCGTCTCTGCCTCTGGATAGCCGTCGGTATAGAGGAACAGGGTAGAGCCCTTGTCGATGAGCGATTTCTGCTCTGTGTATTCCCAGTCTGGACGCAGGCCTAAGGGGATGTTGTTGTTCACATTGAGGAAACGGGTGTGGGCCCCACCCACCAGCACAGGAGGCTCATGGCCGGCATTGGCATAGAGCAGACGGCCCGTGGCAAGGTCGAGCACACCCATGAAGAGGGTGACGAACATGAAGGAATCGTTGCTCTGGCACACGGAGCGGTTGATGGATTCGACGATGAGCTTTGGCGAGGTGTGGGTCATCGAGGCACTGCGGAACATGCTGCGTGTCACAGCCATCACCAGGGCGGCAGGCACACCCTTGCCGGCCACGTCGCCGATGCTGAAATAGAGCTTCTCGTCGCGGATGAAGAAGTCGAAGAGGTCGCCACCCACCTTCTTGGCCGTCACCACCTCGCCGAAGATGTCGATGTCTGTGCGCTCAGGGAACGGCGGATAGACCTTCGGCAGCATCTGCTGCTGGATGTCGCTGGCAATCTTCAGTTCCTGCTCCATCGCCACATTCGAGGCCGTCGTGTTCTTCAGCTCCTCCACGTAGTTCGTCAGCGAGGCCTGCATGTCCTTAAAGGCATCGCGCAGGCTGTTCACCTCACGGGTCTTCACCTCCGGCAACTCGATGCCGAAATGTCCCTTCGCCACCTCACCGGCTGCTGTGACGAAACGTGTCAGCGGGCGCATATTCTTCTTAATCATGTGATGGCTCAGCAGATAGATGATCACCAGACCTGCGAAGAGTATGGCGAGGATGATGTAGACCAGCACGTTTCCGTTGTGATGGATGATAGCCTCAGGCACAACGATCACCACCGTCCACTCGGCGTATTTCACAAACGAGTAGAACACCCAAGAGTCGATGTCGCCGTTCATGAACTGAAAAGTGCCGCTCTCGCCGTTCATCATCTTTTGGGCCATCACGTCATCAAGCGTGTCGGGGGTCAGGGCTGTGACATCCTGGAACTTCTGCTTCAGCACCTTGTTCTCGTCGGGATGGATCAGGTAGGTGCCATCGATGTCGATAATGAAGGTGTAAGACTGGTGCTTGAAGTCTTTCTCGAAACGTTCGTGGTTCTCGGCATCCAGGCGCTTATGCCTCTTCCTGAGCCATTCCAGCGACACGTCTGCTCCCAGCATACCGACCTTACGGCCCTGATGATCGTGGATATGGGTCATGTAGGTGGTTGTGAGCTGTTGTGAGGCAGCACGGTCGAAATACGGGGGTGTCCAGTCACCTTCGGGCTTGTCGAAGGCTTCCTGATACCAGGAGTGAGTCAGGAAGTCGGGATGGTTCTCGTTCATCTGTTTGCCTCTGATCATGCCTGTAGAGTCGCGCCAGGCATAGATCTCATAGTTATGTCCCTTCTGGGGGTAGAAATCCGGTTCGAAGATCAGACGGCAGCTTGACATATACATGTTCTGACTGACCATACGTTCCAGCTGTGCCTGCAACTTGTCAGGATCGTCAATATCGCGCTCGATATCGCTGATGTTGTTGATGGCACCCACATAGACGTCGGAGAGCACACCACGTATCTTCTCGTTTGCGTTCAGAATGATGCTCTCATAGCGTGACTCGGCTTCACGGGCCATACTGTCCTTGGTGATGGCATAGATGATGGCCATGATGGCGGTGAACATGACCAGCAGCACCACCATGATTCTCAGGCTCAATCTGTTTGCAAACGTTCTTTTCTTCATCGTCACAAGGTTTTAAATAGGACTATTCCTGAATCTCGGCCCAGTAAAGATAGGGATCACGAGGAACAGGGAGCGACTTGATATAGTCTGCGGCCTTGTCCTTGGCGAAGGGCTTGCCGTCGAAGGTACACTCGTCGAATTCGCCATAGACCTCAAGGGCGGTCATACGATGGATGACCTGACTCTGCTTGAGTTCGTAGATCTGCGAGAAGACAGCGGGACCTCCGGCACTGCCTGAGATGCGCAGCCAGCCCTTGCCGTCACGCACCTGCGTGAACGAGGGATGCAGCTTGTCTGTCTCGACGCCGATGAGCTGGATATGGTCGTCCTTCACAGTGAAGAAGGCGCCATGCTTGTCGTCCTTGTCACGCATCCAGAGCTCTTCGTTGAAGTCGTCGTCGATGTCTATCCAACGGTACTTCGTCAGCTTGTAGTATTTATTCTCGTGGGGATCGTTGTCGAGGTAGAGTTTGCGCAGGGTGGCGATGTCCTTCTTCCAGAGGGGACGCGACTCGTCCACCAGCTGGTGATAGACCTCCAGCGTCTGACGCTCGAGCTTGCCGTTGCGGAGGAAGAACATGCCGACGGTGGCACTCTCAGGGGCACGATGCTCGAAGGTGAATTCAAGACCGTCAGGTCCCTCGAAGGCGGCGCCAATGCCGCTGGAGGCGTACTCTCCGCCGTCATCGACATTCCACGTGGAGTTCATGTCCTCTCCGTCGTACTGGCCTTCGACGGGAATGGAATAGACCTTGTCGCCGTCTGTGACCACCTCGAGCGCAAAGACCTTCTTGCCCTTCGGCTTGAACTGGAGGATGCCGTACTTGTAACGGTCGCCGATGGTATAGGTGAGCTCCGAGCGCTGCGTCTTCATGCCATACTGCTCTTCAAGCTGCTTGATGACGGCGGCAGGCAGGGGCTTTCCAACGTCGAAGGGCGATTCGAGCTTCGTGGCGAGGCGCTTGTGCGTCTTCATATAGTCGTCGTGGACGATGACAAGGAGTTCGGCAAAGTGTTCGCCGCGCAGGGAGTCCTTCAGATTCACAAGGGCGTATTTCATACCTGGCGAAGGGATGGTCTTACGACTGTGCAGCTCACCAGGGAAGAGGTCCTCACCGTCTGGGTTCTTCAGCTGTTCGCCGATGCAGCGGATAGGCACGGACTTCATATCGCCCACGAGCATCTGCGTATAGCCTGCGGCATTGCGACGATAGCCGTCGAACTGTTCCCAAGCCTTGTGGGCATCAGCGAAATACTCCGACATGCCGTTCTTATCATACCAGGCACGGTCTGGTTCCTTGGCGTCCGTCCAATAGACCACCTGCATGTGATCAGGGTCGAAGTAATAGAGGAACACAGGCTGTGGCGTGGTGTCGCACACCTCGGCCACAGCACCGTCAAGACTGTCGACAGCGAGGGAGTCGTTGTCGGCTCCACCCGCTGTCTGACCTTTATTCGTGCATCCGACCATCAAGGCCAGCGCACTTGCAACAATGAAACAAAAATATTTTCTCATCACTCTGCCTTCTGAGGTGCAGGCTGTGTCTGATTGTTCTTACCCTTAGCGGCGAGCTCCTTCAGTTTGTCCTTGCCCTTGAAGGCGAAGACCCAGATGAGGAAGCCTGCGATAGCGAGGAGGCAGATAGCAAGCACTGGACGGTAGAAGAGCCATGCAAGGGCGATGACGATGAGCGACCACACGATACCCACGACCGTGCAGACGATGCCCACGCCCCAGCCGAAGATGCCGGCAATGAACGGCACCACCTTGAGGATGGTCTCGAGGAATCCGAAGATACCCTTCAGACCGCCGATGATGATCATAATGCCAAGGATGCGGAGAGCCCAGAGGATCATGTTGTTGGCCTCTTTCTCACCCTCGATGATCTCATCGCCGCTCTTCTTGCCCATCACAAGCGTCTGGAAGCGCTTGCCGTTCTTGGCCTTGTAGGGCTTGAAGCTGTCGCCGTCGACCACAGCCATCACCGTGACCTTGGCAGGCACCACCTTCTCGAAGGTCACACGCACGTCGCCCACCTCTGGAGAACCAGGCACGCGTCCGAAATAAAGCACGTTGCTGGCCTGATGGACATATTGCAGATCCTTCTTGTTCTCGGCATTGGCCATCTGCTTGTTCAGAGAGTCCGTCACGGCCTGGATAGAGTCGAGCTTAGCCCTGACAGAATCAGGCAGCAGGGCCTTGATGGAATCAGGGATGGCCACCTGGGCAGGCTGTTGTACGGGCTGTGCAGGCTGCGAGATCTTATTGATGGCAGTATTCACCAGACCATGGGCACGCTCATAGGCAGCCTGTGTAGACTTGTCGAACTGTTTCAGCAGATCCTCGGCGATGGCGAGGTCGATGGCCTCACGGGAGGAAATGCGGTGGAAGAGACTTTCAGAAAGTGTATAGGCTCCCCACTTCACATTCTCTGCCCACTGCTCAGACTCGTCGATGGTGGTCAGCACTGAGTTCTTATTCTGATAGGCGGGGTCGTGGAAATCCGAAGACTCGATAGGACTCGACACCCACTCCTTGGTGTAGGTGTACGTGGTCGTAGTCACTTCCTTACCACCGAGCCTGTCCTCGCGCTTGGTCTGTGAGTGCTCCACCCACTGGTAGTACTCCACGTTGCGACGGATGGAGATGGCCTTCGCGCCGATACCGAACTGGGCATCCACGAGGGAGTCCTCAGTGGTAGCCATAGCCGTACCACAGATGAGTTCACCTTCGAGCGAGGCGTCTTTCTTGTTGGGGTTCTCCATCTCCACATAGGCATTGCCAGCCTCGTCGAGCATCTTCTCTGTCTTCACGGCACGTCCTTCGTTCCACCACAGCAGCGCCGTTCCCAGTACAAACATCAGGAATCCGCCACCAATAGCCTTGAAAGAATTGCCTACTCGGGTACCATAACCCGTCGTTGTTACTTCTTGATAAGCCATTTTGATTTACGATTTAATGATTTATGATTTACTATTTATTTGATTTATTTGTTGATTTTAGTGATTCACGGTGCAAAGATAAACATTTTTTTCGAAATATCGAACAATTATGGACTAATTTCTGTGGCACTGTAATTGATTTTCAGGGCGTAGGCCTGTTGCAGGGCCTGTTTCACGTCGCTGACGAGTCCCATAGGTGCTTGACGGTCTGCACGGAAACTCACCGTCAGCCGCTCGGCATTTTCTGGGGAGAGCTTGCTGCGAATGGCATTGATACGGGCAGGGATCTCTGAGGGACTGACGAGGTCGCCATTCAACTGCACCAGCCAGGTATTGTCCAGACTCCTTGTCTCCCTGTCTCCTTGCCTCCCTATATAAATATTAATGATCGCGGGATGGCCCGTGAGCTTCTTTACCTCTGAGCCGGCAGGCACTTCGAGGCGCACCTTCACCTCGTCGCTGCGCATATGGGTGACGATCATAAAGAAGAACAGCACGGTGAAGATCAGATCGGGCATCGACGCGACATTCAGCGTTGGCACCCCTTGACGGCGACGGTCGTGAAACATACTGCGCATAGGTCTCATTGCCCACCTCCTTTCTCTTGGAAAGATTCGCTGATACGCTGGGGGTAGTATTCGTTGACGAGGGAACGCTCCTCAGACGTCAGCTGACGATAAGACTTGCCATAGCGCTTCTGTGAATATTGCTCGCGCAACTGGTGATAGGCGGCGACGATGGCATCCTGCATACGGAAATAGGCCTCGTAGGTGGTCGCACGGTCAGCCTGAATGGCAACGATATGTTCCGTCCTGTTCACTGTAGCCATAGAGACCACAGCCTCTGAGAGTTCCTGAAGCGTCACTGGTTTTCCGTCGCATGTGAGCTGGTCGTGGGCGTCTAGTTCTACACGCATCACGAGGTCTTTGTTCACGTCCTGCGGCTGGGAGTTCTCCAGGGGTGGCGGCGCCATCTGGCGCAAGAGACCCTTGTCCGTGTCCATCGACGATGTCACGAGAAAGAAGATCAGCAACATGAACGAGATGTCTGCCGTCGACGTGGTGTTCAGCTCCGGAATCTGCTGACGAAAGCGCTTACGAAACATCCAATAATCAAAAGAATAGAAGTATAGATAAACATATCCGTAGCCTTCAGCCAGAACACACTGGTGAAGGGTTGGCCGTTGGTCATGACGGGCTTGGAGGAGCCCAAGAGGAACGTGACGACGAGGCAGAGAAGCAGGCCGATGAGTACGCACCACCCTATCCTACCCGCCGGCACGCGGTTGACGATATCGTCGCCCTTACGACGGGTGCGCATGCCGTGCCATACGCTGTATGCCGTCACACAGAGCGCAACAGCGAGCACGATGTACATCAGCCAGAGCATCACATCAGCGAAGAAGGGCGAAACGAAACTATTCATTGAAGACTTTGAACTTTGAGCTTTAAACTTTGAGCTTTATGATTTCACTCTTTCACCTTTTCACTTTTTCACCTTTAATTTGTATTCTGTGATCATATCGAGGAGCGTGATGGCACTCTCTTCCATCTGGGCGGTGAGACGCTCGATCTTCGAGAGAATGTAACTGTAGAACAACTGCAGGATCAGAGCCACCACAATACCGAAAATGGTCGTGATGAGGGCCACCTTCATACCACGCGCCACGATGGTAGGTCCGATGTCGCCTGCCTGCTGGATCTGGTCAAACGCCATCACCATACCAATGACCGTGCCGAGGAATCCCAACGACGGTGCCATCGCGATGAAGAGTTTGATCCACGAACAGCCTTTCTCGAGGTTCGCAGCCTGCAGACCACCATAGTTCGTGATGGAGCGCTCGATGGCATCCATCGACTGGTGGATATGCAACAGACCCTGATAACACACAGAGGCCACAGGTCCACGCGTGTTACGGCAGATGGTCTTCGCACCCTCCACATCGTCATGCTTCAGACGGTTCTCAATGTCCTCCATCAGTTTGTGCGTCTTAATCTCCGAGAGTGTCAGATAGATGATGCGCTCTATGCAGAAGGCCAGTCCCAGCACGAGGGCGAGGGCTACAAGTGACATAAAGCCTGCGTTGCCATCGATGAACTTCGTCTTCAACTGTTTGTGGAAACCACCCTCCTCGTCAGCGTCGGCCTCTGGATCGTCCATCACCATCGCCTCTGCAGCCAGGGAGTCTGCCATAGCCAGAGAGTCATCAGCAACCACGACGGTAGCAGCCACACTGTCTTGGGGGGAAGAATTTTGTGCTTGTATCGTTTGCGCGAAAAAGAGCAAACAGGTCAGTGCAATCAGAATAGTCAGTCTTTTCATAAGCTGTGTAGGAAAAAACATTGCGTTTGCGGAGAGAACAGGATTCGAACCTGCGAGCCAGTTTTGCCGGCTACACGCTTTCCAGGCGTGCCTCTTCAACCACTCGAGCACCTCTCCTTGTTGATTTGCGGATGCAAAGGTAATCATTTTCTTTGAACTTTGAACTTTGAACTTTGAACTTTATGATTTGTTAACTATCAATGGAAACACCCGCTCTACGTTGGCGGTGGTCACAGCAGACACCGTTTCTTCATCGACACCATAGATTTCAGCGAGCTTGCTAAGGACATAGGCCATGAAGGCGGGTTCGTTGCGCTGGCCACGCATTGGCACTGGCGCCATATAGGGTGCATCCGTCTCAAGCACGATTCGTTCCAGGGGCACAGTCTCTTTGAGCGTCTCAGGGAGTTTGGACTTCTTGAACGTCAGCACGCCGCCGATGCCGAGCACGAAACGCTCAAAACTCAACAGTTCCTGCGCCTCGATGGTATTGCCCGTGAAGCAATGAAACACGCCACCAGGCAGATCGTCCTTATACCTCTTTAATATAATAACCATCTCGTTCTGTGCCTTCCGACAGTGAATCATCAGTGGCAACTGCAGTTCTACGGACCATCGCACCTGTTCCTCAAATGCCTGTAACTGAGCTTCTTCGAACTCACGGCTCCAGTAAAAGTCGAGACCGATTTCGCCAATGGCGATGACTTTGAACTTTGAGCTTTGAGCTTTGCGCTCGGCTTTGCCGCTTGGCATCGCCAAGAACTTTATGATATGCTTAATGGTAGACAAGACATCTTTCCAATCGTTGCGGACTTCCTCTGGATGCAAGCCGAGCATAGGGAAACAGAAGCCAGGATATTTTTCGCATAGAGCCATCACTGAGTCACAGGATTTCAGGTCGATGCCTGGCACGCCAATAGCCTTCACCCCAACCTCCTTGGCTCTGGCTATCACCTGTTCCAAGTCTTCTGCGAATTCTTCTCCGTCAAGATGACAGTGTGTATCAACAAAGCTCTTGGTAATCATAAAGCTCAATGTTCAAAGCTCAAAGTTCAAAGTTTTAACTCTGTCTCTTCATCATCGCAGCGGCGTAGGCCTTCAGGATGGCCTTGCGCTCCTCACTGACACTGACCTTATCCATAAACGTCTGGGCGCGTGCGTAACACTCCTCGATCTTCTGCTCACACAGCCGACGGATGCCGATCTCGTCGTAGAGCGCCGTCACAGCCTTCACCTTCTCGTCGCGGTCGAACGTCTTGGCGTCAATCCAGCGCATCAGTTCCTGACGCTGCTTATCATTCGCACGGTTCACGGCATTGATGAGCATATAGGTCTTCTTGTTCGAGGTGATATCGCCGCCGATGTTCTTGCCAAACACCTTCGGATCGCCATACACATCTAACAGGTCGTCCTGCAACTGGAACGTGAGTCCAATCTGTTCACCAAAGCCGTAGAGATTCTCCTGATCCTCCTTCGAGGCGTCAGCGAGAATGGCACCGATCTTCAGTGCACAGGCCAGCAGCACACTCGTCTTCAGGCGAATCATCTCGATATACTCCTCCTCACGCACGTCGTCACGCGTCTCAAACTCCACGTCGAGCTGCTGTCCCTCATCAATCTCATAGGTAGTCTGCATAAACGTGGCAAACACATCCTTCAGATACTTCACATCACAGGCCTCCACACGCTCGAAAGCCTGCAACAGCATAGTGTCGCCAGAGAGGATGGCCTGATTAGCGTTCCACTTCTTATGCACCGTCTCGTGACCACGACGCATATCGGCATTGTCCATCAAGTCGTCGTGCAACAAGGTGAAGTTATGATAGGTCTCCAGTCCGATGGCCTGCGTGATGATACGCTCTGGATCATCCTTAAAGAGGTTATAGCCCATCAGCATCAGCACAGGGCGCACACGCTTGCCTCCCAGCGACAGCACGTACTTGATAGGTTCATACAACGAGAAAGGCTTGCGGTCGTATGCCAGACCGTCTAACGCCTCATTCACCAACTTCAATAATTCTTCAGCACTTTTCATATTTTAATTTTTTAATTCTTTAATTTTTAATTTTTCACAGGTTGAACACCACTGGTATGCAGACTTTCGTACGGCAGGGCTTCGCATCCATCAGTCCAGGCTGCCACTTAGGCATCATCCTGAGCACACGCAGCACCTCATTGTCGCAGGCACGGTTCAGATGTTCCGTCACCTCGAGGTCTGTCACGCTCCCGTCGCGATTAATAATGAACTGCGCCACTACCCTGCCCTTCACCTGCTGCGACTGGGCGGAGGCAGGATAGCGCAGGTTCTTCGTAAGCCACTTCATAAACTCAGCAGCACCGCCTGGGAACTGTGGCAGATCCTCGACCACACGGATATCCACCGGCTCGTCGTACATATCGACCACCTCTGGCTGCTCCTGCTGATCCGGATTCTCAGGCGGCTCAGGAATCTCTGCATTCTCAGGTGTGAGTTCTGGGGCTATTTCCACGTCATCCTCCACCAATCGCAGGTCTTCCGTCTTGGGTGGCTCAGGTGTTGCTTCCTGTGGCAGCATCATGGGTATCTCGTCCTTATCGCGCTTCAGGGGTTCCAATTCGAGTTCGGCCTCAAGGTCATCATCTTCTTCGAAGAAAGCCCAGCCCGAGTTGCCGCTATTCCATTCCAGCGCCACGAAGAGCAATGCGAGCACGAGAATGAGTCCCAAGAGGACCCCCTGCACGCGCTTCCCTTCCAGATCGGCCTGACGACTTTTCTTCTCTTCCATAATAAATCCGTTTTTCTTCCGTTTATTAACTGAATGGTTATGCAAAGGTAACAAAAAAGTGAAAAGGTAAAAGAGTAAAAAGGTAAAATATCAGTGAAATTAAGAATTATTTTGTATCTTTGCAGCGATTTTAGAAAAAGGACGTGACAAAGAGGGTCAGGAAACATAGAAATCAGTGGATGAGTTGGCAGAAATTTCTGCCAACCCTCTGCCTCTTATCATTCCTCTCACCTCTCACCTCTCACCTCTCACCTCTTTCCGCCCAGGAAAGCCAGACCGCCTACAATTTCCTCCGTCTGCCCGTCAGTGCCCATATCGCCGCCCTGGGTGGCGAGAACATCACCATCACCGACGATGATGCGACGGTGGTATTCCACAACCCTGCCCTCATCAACGGTGTCAGCGACCGCACTATCAACCTCAACTACATGACCTACATGGAGGGTGCCAAGACCGCAAGCGCCGCCTTTATCCGAGGCATCGGCGAGCGAGGCACGTGGGCTGCCACAGGCCAGTATATGGACTATGGCAAGATGAAGGAGACCACGGCCGACAACGAAGACATGGGCACCTTCTCCGCCCGTGACATCTGCCTTGCAGGATCCTTTGCCTACGCCCTCACCGAGACGCTCAACGGCGGCATCACCGCCAAGGTCATCTCCTCACACATCGCTGGGTACAGTTCGCTGGCCGTGGGTGTGGACCTCGGACTGAACTACTTCGACGAGGAGCGCGACCTCAGTCTCTCTGCCGTCGCCAAGAACCTCGGCGGACAGGTAAAGGCCTACGATGACACCTTCGACAAGATCCCCCTCGACCTGCAGGTGGGAATCACGAAAGGGCTGGGCAATGCGCCCCTGCGCTTCTCGCTCACCCTCAGCCGGCTGAACAACTGGGACGAAGCTTTCGGCCGTCATATCGCCATCGGTGCCGACGTACAGCTCTCCCAGCAGATCTACGTGGCCGTAGGCTATAACTTCCGCCGCGCCAGTCAGATGAAGATCAGCGAAGCCGACAGCTCGTCATCCCACGGCGCAGGCCTCTCCGTAGGCGGCGGCCTCTCGCTGGAGCGCTTCAAGCTTCACTTCGCCTACGGCAAATACCACGTCAGCGCATCATCATTAATATTTAACGTATCATACACATTATGAAGAAGATTACCATTGCCATCGACGGCCACTCCTCGTGCGGCAAGAGCACGATGGCCAAAGACCTCGCCCGCGAGGTGGGCTACGTCTATGTTGACACTGGCGCGATGTATCGCTCCGTCACCCTCTATGCCCTCCGCCACGACCTGTTCCGTGAAGACGGCAGCGTCAAGACTGACGCCCTCGAACAGCAGATGGCCGACATCCACATCTCGTTCAAGTTCAACCCAGAGACGGGACGTCCAGACACCTATCTTAACGGTGAGTGCGTCGAACAGGAGATCCGTTCGCTCGAAGTCTCCAACCACGTAAGCCTCGTTGCCGCCATTCCCTTCGTACGCACGGCGATGGTTGCCCAGCAACAGCAGATGGGTAAGGACAAGGGTGTGGTGATGGACGGCCGCGACATCGGCACCACCGTCTTCCCTGATGCAGAACTGAAGATCTTCGTCACGGCCTCTGCCAAGGTGCGTGCCCAGCGCCGCTATGACGAGCTGAAGGCCAAGGGCATGCCCGCCGACTTCGACGATATCCTGAAGAACGTCGAGGAGCGCGACTATATCGACTCCCACCGTGAGGTCTCTCCCCTCCGCAAGGCCGACGACGCCCTTGAACTCGACAATTCCGACATGACCATCCCTGAGCAGAAACAATGGCTTCTCGACCGTTTCAACGAAAGAGTCTCTGCCTCTGAGTAATCATCTGTAAACTGTCAACTGTAAACTGTCAACAATATGAAAAAATTTACTTTCGCCTTAACCCTGGCCCTTGGCACAGCCATTACCGCCCATGCCGGTGGTCTGATGACCAACACGAACTATCACATCGCCTTCGACCGTATGTTCGCCCGTGGCGCCACGACGGAGATCGATGCAGCCTACTCCAACCCCGCAGGCCTCGCCTGGGGGCACGAGGGATGGCAACTCTCGCTTAATTTCCAGAAGCCCTGGCAGAACCGTGACATCGAGGCCTCCGTACCTGGCTATCTCGGCACGAGTTTCGACAAGAAGTACAATGGTGTCGCTTCTGCTCCCATCGTGCCCGCCCTGTTTGCTTCCTATAAGAAAGACCGTCTCGCCATCTCAGGCATGATCGGCATCGTGGGCAGTGGCGGCTTCGTAGAGTACGACGAGGGCATCCCCATGTTTGAAGTACCCCTCCGCGACCTGCTCGCCGCTCAAGCTGGCATGATGCCCAACGCCTATGCATACAGCGCCAACATGAAGGGCAAGCAGTACATCTATGGTGCCCAGGTAAACGTAGCCTATAAGATCAACGACTACTTCTCTGCCGCCATCGGCCTGCGCGGCAACTACTACGACGGCTATAACCGTGGTTTCGTCAACGCCAGCATCCCCACAGGCAACATCGACCTCATCGACCTCCGTCTCGACTGCATCCAGCGGGGCTTCGGTGTAGCCCCCATTGTCAGCGTAGACTATCACAACGGCCCGCTCACCATCGCCGCACGCTACGAGTTCCGCACGAAGATCAGCACAGAGAACGACACGAAGGAGCTCTCCGCCCGCATCAAGAACACTGACCCTGCGACTGTTTCCCTTATGCCTTACATCGAGGGAGACCTGGCACTGGCACAGTTCGGCGACAAGGTGGCAGCCTATCAGGACGGCACTGAGGTGCGCTACGATATGCCCTCACTGCTCGTCGCTGCCGTCGGCTATGAGTTCACGCCCAATTTCCGCGCCGCCCTCGAATACCATTTCTTCGACGATACGCACGCCAAGATGTACGGTGGCCGTGAGAAGACGCTTGACCACGGCACCCACGAGATCCTCGCAGGTGTGGAATACGACATCAACGAGAAGTTCACTGTCAGCTGCGGTGGCCAGCGCACGGACTACGGTCTCAGCGACGCCTATCAGCAGAACACCTCCTTCGCCTGCGACAGCTACTCCGTAGGCCTCGGCGGCGCCTGGAACATCAACGAGAAGATGCGCCTCAATGTCAGCTACTTCTGCTCGCTCTACAGCGACTACAAAAAGGGTCCCCTGCAGAACTACCAGGGCACGCCCTACACTGGCACAGAGACCTACTCCCGCACGAACCACGTCATCGGCGTCGGCCTCGACTACAAGTTCTAAGAACTCAAAAAAGGGAACTCAATTGGGGAGGGCACTGAAAAAGTCCTCCATTTGAAGAGGCGACCTTGATTATTCATTAAAAGCAGATTGCACATAGCCGTTAGATGCGGTTTTGCAATCTGCT
>ONCZ01000057.1 GCA_900316445.1 uncultured Prevotellaceae bacterium
AAGGTACAAAAAAATCCGCACATAGCCAAATATTATACAGACTATGTGCAGAATTCAAGTGTTAAAAAGGGGCAGGTGGGACTTTTTCAGTGCCCTCGTCGTGAGGCTCTCCCTTTTTTTGTAAATGAACAAATGAACAAATGAACAAATGAACAAATGAGTCAATGGCTTGTTCTTTGCTTTTCCGCTGGAAATAAAACAAAAAATTATAAGGGGAAAATTTTTTTTTAAAAACTTTTGGCTTTTTGACTTATTTATTAAGAAAATTGATTAACTTTGCCCCAAAAATTGAACGAGATGAAGGAAATGACTACACCCGAAACAAAAAAATGGTTTGACAACCTCAATGTGTGGATGTGCGACCGTTTCAGCCTATGGATGCTCGCCGCCATCCTGACCTGCGGCCTCATGGTGACCTCCTGCTCAAACAACGATGAGCCAAGCTTGCCGAGGGATGCGGTGGAAGAGCAACTCTCACAGATGACTCTGCGCGAGAAGGTAGGGCAGATGTTCTATGTCCGCATGGAAACGCTCGATACCACCATTCACTGGAATACTTATGCTGACCTTCAGGAGAATCCCATCCTTGAGGTGAACCAAACCATGCGCGATGTGAACGAACACTACCCCGTAGGCGGACTCATCCTTTATGCATGGAATATCGATAACGAGGCACAGCTCTCGACGCTGATGGCTCAGATACGATCGCTCAATGGCCAGCCCCTGCTTTGTATCGACGAGGAAGGCGGTCGCGTGGCCCGTATCGCCAACAATCCGAATTTCAACGTCAAGAAGTATGAGTCGATGAGTGCCATCGGTGCTACGGGCGATCCTAATAACGCCTACGAGTGCGGCAACACCATCGGCACCTACCTGCACCGCTATGGCTTCGACATCGACTTTGCGCCTGTGGCCGACGTGAACACCAATCCAGAGAACGTCATCATCGGTCCTCGGGCTTTCAGCGACGATCCTGCCGTGGCAGCCCCCATGGTGACGCACTACCTGCAAGGTCTGAAGGATGCTGGAGTGACGGGGTGTATCAAGCACTTCCCCGGTCATGGTGACACGAAAGCCGATACCCATTTCGGCTATGCATCGACTCAGAAGACGTGGGCCGAGATGATGGATTGTGAGATGGTGACCTTCAAGGCTGGCATTCAATGGGGCTGCCAGTTGATCATGACGGCTCATATCGGTGCGCCCAATGTGACGGGTTCCGATGTGCCATCTACCATGTCGCCCATCATCCTGCAAGACAAACTGCGTGGTGAGCTGGGCTACCAGAACATCATCATCACCGACGGTATGGAGATGGGATCCATCACCCAGCAGTACACGAGTGCCGAGGCTGCCGTGGGCAGCATCCAGGCTGGCGTCGATATTGTGCTTGGGCCGAAGAATTTGGTTGAGGCCTTCGATGCCGTGATGGATGCTGTCAACAACGGCACTATCAGCGAGGAGCGCATCAACCAGAGCGTCCGCCGGATACTGAAACTAAAAATGAAATAATTAGTTATTAATTTAATTAAAGGTGTTAACAATGAAAAAGAATTTATTATGTATGCTTGCCGCCATCCCGACCTGCGGCCTGATGCTGACAGCATGCGTGGACAATATCGATAATCCGGCAAGCGGCCCTGTCGAAAACCCTACGAATCCTGTAGAGGAATCTATCTTTAGCAAACTGATGGACCCTACGACCTATTGCGGTGATGACTTCTACCAGTATGGCGTAGGTCAGTGGATCAAGGAAAACCCCGTTCCTAACAAAGAAGATGATGAGACGGTGGGTACGAATGAAATGCAGGAAACCGCAGCCTTATATGCGCTCGCCAAAATTCTCATGCTAGAGGCGAATCCGGTTGCTGTAAGCCTGTCGGATGCCTACAGTGTCGCGGATTTCAAAGACGATTCTCTACGGCTGATGAAGAAGGTGGAGGCTGTAGAGCAGGTGACCACCAAGGACGCGATGCTCCAAATGATGATTTTGCTCATCAAGGAAGGTTATCCCAGTCCTGTTGCTATTGAGCCTATGATTTTGCAGCGTAAGGTATATCCGATGCTGTCGCCCAGTATCGATTTTTCCTTGGGAATCAAGGATATGGTGAGAATGGGACTGAGCGAGGCCCGGGCTAAGGAAATCCACAAAACAGCTATGGACTGGAAGGCAGAGATAGAAAAGTTAAGTGGAAGAAACAGAAGGGGCAGAGGCTATAATCCCCATGCCAATCTGAGACTCGTCAGCAGGGCATGCAGCCGCAGTGCAGGGTCGGACTTCATAGGCCGCTTAGCTAATGAAGTGAATATGGACATGAGTGCTTATGTTGCAGACCAGGATTTTCTGGGCTTGATGGATGAGATTGTCGGCTTTGATATGCAAACCCTGAAAGACCTTGCCTCCTATTGCATACTGAACCGTGACTTCAAATATCTGCCTTTGAAAGAAATGGAAAATGAGATACTCTATGCCATCATGGCTGCGAGGGATAAGCGATGCGGTCTGGGAACATCGATGAGCCATTCGTATGTGGACTTGATTCCCAAGACGTCAAAGGAAGAGGTGACTGCTATGTTTAAGGTGCTGCGCGCCACTTTCCGAGAGCGTATCAACCGCAACACATGGCTGAGCGACGCCACCAAGGCCAAAGCCTACGAGAAGCTCAATGCCATGGAATTCTACTGCGGATGGCCAGAGAGCTTTAACACGGAATGGGAGGCCACTATGCCTAAGGGCTTAACGGCTTATGAAAAGGTGTGCGACCTCTTCAAACAGTATATCGACATCACAAGAAAACTGCTGGGACAGACCTCGGAAACTGCCATGTTCTATGCCGACTGGATGGATAACGGTGCCTACACAGCCAATGCTTACTATTCCCGACAGAACAATGCGATCATCCTTCTGGCTAGCAACCTCGTGGCACCCATCTACGACAATGAGAAACCGTCTTTCTACAACTATGCCATCTTAGGAGCCTCCACCATTGGTCATGAGATGACGCACGGCTTTGACACCTCTGGCTCGGAATTTAATGCCCAGGGAGTTGAGGAAAACTGGTGGCAAGCTCAGGACAAAGAGGTGTTCAAGCAGAAACAGCAGGCCATGATTGAACACTTCAACAAATTGGAGTATATGCCAGGCGTGTATTGCGACGGCAAGCAAACGTTGAGTGAGAACATTGCCGACCTGGGTGGACTGGAGATAGCCTACGAGGCATATATGAAAACGGTGACCGCAACGGGTGAAGAACGCAACCACCTGGGACGTGAGTTCTTCCGCGCCTTTGCTGTGGCCTGGATGAGGAATGCCACCGCTGAGGCTATGCAAAGTTATAAGACTGACGAGCACGCCTGTCATAAGCTTCGTGTCAATGGTAACGTGAATCTCACAGACGAGTGGTACGATCTCTTTAACATTAAGAGTGGTAAGATGTACCTCAAGCCTGAACAGCGCATCACGATCTGGTAAGTCTACTGTTGTGAACTTATTAATATTATAAGCAAACAAATATGAAAAAGATTCTGATGGCCGCAGCTGCCTTAATCTGCATGACAATGACAAGTACTATATTTACCTCTTGTGGTGATGACAAGGACGACACTTCTCAGAAGACGGTTGTTTACTATAAATATGCAGATGTTGAAAACATGCTGTGCCTCCAGACCGATGAAGGTCTGGCACAATTTAAGGCTTTTGACACTGCCCTGGCTGGTGTTCTCAGTTCAATTCAGTCGCGTGATGTCACTGACGATGATGTTGTTGATATGACCCAGAGAGTCGTTGACGCGTACAACAACCAGATGATTGATGGAACATTTAAACTGCAGAGGTCTCGCAATACATCCGAATGGATTACTGTCAAGAAGTTTACGTTAAATGCCGACCCCAAATATAAGAACTAGATATATAAAAATTAACTAAAAACATTAGTGTCCCGTTAAAATTTGGACTTATTATTGTAACTTGTTGAATTTTAATGCGTTGTACCGCTATTTAAAGTAAACGGATTTGAAATTAAACGTCAGAAAACAATTGAAGAAAGGCGGAAAGCCTTCTCTCATTTTCAATTCGTTAGAGTTTGTGTGAGTGAAATTCTTATCCATTTGCAATTTTAACGGGACAGTAGTGAACTAACAACAACAAAATGAAAAAGAATTTATTATGGATGCTTGCCGCCATCCTGACATGCGGCGCAATGTTTACCTCGTGTGCAAGTGAAGATGCCCATTGCTAAGATTTCATTCTTCGTTGCCGAAGCCGAACCTGCCGCTGAATAGTTAACAAGGGCCAGGGAACCTCCCTGGCCCGCTTTATGTGTCCTCTTAAATGGCAAACAGGTCATCCATGGTTATCTCATTCTGAATGATGTTGTAGTTGCTGTTGTGGGTGACACCATTAGTTGTTACCATGACAAGATGAAGGGTACGTCTGTCTTTCGACAATTCTTGGTATGCACTCTGTTTGTTTTGCAGATCTTTCGCATAGTCATTGTCAATGGTGAAGACGTTATCGGAGTGTTTCATCTCACAGAGGTCGGTAAAGCTGTCGGCTCGTTGTATCA
Organism: uncultured Prevotellaceae bacterium; assembly: GCA_900316445.1. Lineage (GTDB taxonomy): Bacteria > Bacteroidota > Bacteroidia > Bacteroidales > Bacteroidaceae > Prevotella. The sequence continues at coordinate 4,566 of ONCZ01000057.1, forward strand.
CCAAGTCAATCTGCGCCCCGCGTCTCTCGGTTGTTCCACGGGCAAACCATGAACACACGTTTGTCTGGACGCCTGAGATGCCAAGGGCGGTTTTTATTTGTGGGATGTGTTGCAAACATACGCGCTCAAAGGCCTGACCCTTCCATGTGTTATGAGATGCAGAGGTGAAAGTATTTGACCAATAATGCTCATCACTGAAGGCATTCTTCTTGATGCATAAGTAATAGAATAAAGTGTAGTTGTCTATCAGCTGATACATGGCATTTGTCTCTGCTGTGTCGGCAGAAGCAAAGCGACGGATGAATCCGCATTCCTCCAAGTCTTCCAGTATCGTTGAGAATGTACCTCCGTCGGTAAGCTTACATGATTGGAGTATTTCTTCTCTGGTCATGCCCGACTTCCTGCCGTTGCTCAGACTTCCTATGACCTTGAGGTAATTCTCCGGACGTTTGAAAAGAATGGCATAAAGTGCCTCAAACTCATCACGAAGCTGTGCTGTCTCTGTGAAGAACAGATGGTCGACATTCTGTGCCACACTTAATCCTTTTTTCAGGAAACTCCAGTAGTAAGGTATGCCGCCGAGAATCATGTAGAGTTCCAGCACATCCTTCCTGCCGAGGGCAAGGTTGGCACTTTTTGCAAAGAGTTCGCACTCACGGAGCGTGAAGGGTGCAAGTTTTATACGGAGGGTCAGTCGCCCACGAAGACCGCCCTTGTCCTTCAATAGCTTCTTGCTGATCCATGAAGTGGCACTACCGCAAACGATGAGCACGATGTCTTTCTCCCGACGTGCTGTTGCCCATCCGTTCCAGAAGTTTTCCAACGCACCAATAAGGTTTCCCTTGGGAGTATCCATCCATGGAAGTTCATCGATAAACAGCACTTTCTTACCAACAGGAGCCTGATTGATGAGTGTTTTCAGTAGTTCAAAGGCATCAATCCATGTTTTTGGTACGGCACACTTTATTCCTGCAGCTAACAAGGAATTGCGGAATGCCGTCAATTGCTGACGCAGCGTCCCTTTGGCAACTCCTGTGTGTTGAAAGCAGAACTGGTAGTTGAAGGTTTCGCGGATGAGATAAGTTTTTCCTACACGTCGTCTGCCATAGACGGCACAAAACTGTGACTCCTCTTTTTCAAGAAGTCCTAGCAGCTCTCGTTGTTCTTTTTCACGTCCTATAATCATAGAGATGTTGCTTTAATCACATAATTCCGCTGCAAATATAATAAAAAATGCTTTATAACCAGCGGAAAAGTGTACTTTTCTTTATGTTTCCGCTGAAAATAAAGTATTTTTAACGTTTAAGGATCAAAACAGCTCCCTATGTCCGTTTTATTTCTTGTCGTAGGCGTGGACGGGGTAGTCGGTGGTGAAGTGGAGGCCACGGCTCTCCTTGCGTTCAAGGGCGAAGCGGGTGATGAGATAGCCCACGTTGATCATGTTGCGGAGTTCGCAGATGTCCTTCGAAGCCTTCACGCGCTTGAAGAGATTCTCCGTTTCCTCGTAGAGCATGTCAAGACGGTCCCAGGCACGGTGCAGACGGAGATCAGAGCGCACGATGCCCACGTAGTTGGCCATGATCTGGTTCACCTCACGCACACTCTGAGTGATGAGCACCTTCTCCTCGTTGGTCATCGTTCCCTCATCGTTCCACTTGGGCACCTGGTCGTTGAAGTCGTAGAGGTCAACGTGCTTGAGAGAGTCGCGGGCTGCTGTCTCTGCATAGACGACGGCCTCGATGAGTGAGTTCGACGCCAGACGGTTACCGCCGTGCAGACCGGTGCAGGAACATTCGCCGAGAGCATAGAGGCGTTCGATGCTGGTCTGACCGTTGAGATCGACCTTGATGCCTCCGCACATATAGTGGGCAGCAGGGCGCACGGGGATATAGTCGGTGGTGATGTCGATACCCATCGAGAGGCACTTCTGGTAGATGTTGGGGAAATGATGGCGCGTCTCCTCGGGATCCTTATGGGTGACGTCGAGGCAGACGTGGTCGATACCGTGGATCTTCATCTCTTTATCGATGGCACGGGCGACGATGTCACGGGGTGCCAGCGAGAGGCGTTCGTCGTACTTCTGCATGAACTCCTCGCCATTTGGCAGTTTCAGGATGCCGCCATAGCCGCGCATGGCCTCGGTGATGAGGTAGGCGGGATGCGTCTCGTTGGGGTTGTGGAGCACTGTCGGGTGGAACTGCACGAACTCCATGTCCTGTACCGTTCCCTTGGCGCGATAGACCATAGCAATGCCGTCGCCTGTGGCGATGACGGGGTTCGAGGTAGTCAGATAGACGGCCCCGCAGCCACCTGTACACATGACGGTGACCTTAGCCAGATAGGTGTCCACCTTTTGCGTCTTGGGATTAAGCACGTAGGCGCCGTAGCACTGGATGTAAGGCGAGCGGCGGGTGACGCGCACGCCGAGGTGGTGCTGGGTGATGATCTCCACGGCGAAGTGGTTCTCCATGATGTCGATGTTGGGATCGTTCTTCACGGCCTCCATCAGTCCGCGCTGAATCTCGGCACCCGTGTCGTCGGCATGGTGGAGGATACGGAACTCAGAGTGTCCGCCCTCACGGTGCAGATCGAAGGTGCCGTCGTCTTTCTTGTCGAAGTTCACGCCCCACTTCACGAGCTCCTGTATCTGCTCGGGTGCCATGCGCACCACCTGTTCCACGGCCTTGCGGTCGGAGATGTAGTCGCCGGCGATGATGGTGTCGGCGATATGCTTGTCGAAGGTGTCTACCTTCATGTTCGTCACTGAGGCGACGCCGCCCTGTGCGAACGAGGTGTTGGCCTCGTCGAGGGACGTCTTGCAGATCATACACACCTTGCCCTTGTTGGCCTTTGCCACCTTCAGGGCGTAACTCATGCCGGCCACTCCGGCACCGATCACGAGGAAGTCGTATTTGTAAACCATACTTGACACTTTTTGTTATTCTGCTGCAAAGATAGGCATTTTTATTCACAAAGGACACAAAGGACACTAAAAAAATGATAAATTTCGTGTGCTTTGTGTCCTTTGTGTTCAATTTTTTATTATCTTTGCACCAGAACCAAGACCAGAACGACGATGAAAAGACTTGTACTCATACTCATGTTACTGGCTCCGCTGGCGATGATGGCCCAGCAGGTAGTGGTCAGTGGTGTGGTGGTCGACCAGAAGACGGGCGACCCCTTACGGCAGGTGAGCATATCAGCCGGTCGTATTTCCGTGGTGACGAACGAAGACGGTGACTTCTCGTTGAAGTTGAACGAGATGCCGAAGGCCGTGAACATCTCCCATCTGGGATATAAGACGCAGCGTCTGACGTTGAAGGAAGGAAAGACGGAAGGTCTGCAAATCCGTCTGGAGCCGACGACGATCCAGCTGCGCGAAATTGTTGTCCAGAACTATAATCCCCGTGAACTGGTGAATATCGCCATCGACAAGATTCCGGAGAATTACAGCAAGGTGCCCGAATTGCTGAAAGGCTTCTACCGTGAGACGGCTATGAAGCGCAAGCACTATATCTACGTGGCCGAGGGTGTGGAGGATATGTATAAGACACCCTATGACCGTGGTACGACGCGTGACCGTGTGGCCATCGTCAAGGGTCGTCGGCTGCTCAGTCAGAAGACGGGCGACACGCTGGGTATCAAGGTGGCAGGCGGTCCTGTGCAGGCGGTGCTCATGGATCTGGTGAAGAACCGTGAGTTCCTGCTGAACAAGGAAGACCTCGACAACTACGATTTCTCGATGGGCACGTCTGAATACATTAACGACCGTCAGCAGTATGTGGTGCTGATGGAGCCGTCGCTGGTGACGACCTATGCCCTCTACCACGGTAAGTTGTATATCGACGCTGAGCGCCTGGCGTTCACCCGTATTGAACTCGACCTTGACATGCGCGACAAGGACAAGGCGACGCAGACGATGCTCGTGAAGAAGCCCTTCGGCGTCAGGTTCAAGCCGCGGGAGTTGTCAACCGTTGTGGACTACCGTTATGATGACGGTGTGACGCGTATCAGTTATCTGCGTAACATCTTCCGTTTCAACTGCGACTGGAAACGCAAACTGTTCTCGACATCGTTCACCGCCACCTGTGAGATGGCTGTCACCGACAGTCAGTCGGATGATGTGAAGCCTATCGCGAGCCGCAATTCGTTCGACTCCCAGGATGCCTACTACGACAAGGTGGAGTATTTCCTGGATCCCGAGTATTGGAGAAACTATAATATCATCGAACCTTCGGAGTCGCTCGACAAGGCCATCAAGAGACTGGTGTCGAGGTACAGGAGGAACTGATGAAAAGGTGAAAAAGTAAAAAAGTAAAAAGGTAAAAAAGTGAAAAAGATATTTTTGATGATGGCACTGGCGTGGAGCCAGTGCTTTGCTATGCAGGCACAGACGTTGCCTGAGGTGTCGCTGTTGCGACAAGACACGGCCGAGGTAGTGCTGCCTTGGCCAGTAAACGTACAGACGCGATTAGACAGTTTGGTAAAAGACACCTTGTTCGAGCGGACACAACTCGGACTGATGGTGTATGACCTCTCTGCCGACTCCGTGCTTTATAGTTATGGTGGCAGGCAGACGCTGCGCCCTGCCTCAACGATGAAACTGTTGACATCTGTCACAGCCCTCGACCTTCTGGGCAGTGGCTATGCCTATCGTACCTATCTCTATTATAAAGGCACCATCACCAAGGGTGTGCTCTCGGGCGATGTGTGGCTCGTGGGAGGCATGGATCCGCTCTTCGACGAGACGGACATGCGTATCTTTGCCGAGACGCTCCATCGGGTAGGAGTCGATACCATCCGGGGCCGTATCATGCAGGACGTTTCCTTTAAGGAGGAGCAACTTTTGGGTGAAGGCTGGTGCTGGGATGACGACAACCCCCAGCTGACACCCTTGTTGATATCTGGCAAGGATGAGTTTGCCGGTCTGTTCAAGGACGAGCTGATGAAGTGCGACGTCTTTGTCGATGCCCCCGTCTCTACAGGTCGTCTCCCGAAGGATAAGGATGTGCTGCTCGTCTGTTCCCGTTCCCATGCCCTCCGTGAGTTGCTGGAGCCGATGATGAAGGAGAGCGACAACCTCTATGCCGAGTCGATGTTCTATCAGATTGCGGCGTCCACCGGCAAGCGTCCGGCAGAGGCTGCCCACGCCCGTCAGCTGATCAAACAGCTGTTGACGAGGGCTGGTGTCTCAGGCGTACAGTATCGTATCGCCGACGGCAGCGGACTGTCGCTGTATAACTACGTCACGCCGGAACTGATGATCCGTCTGCTGCGCTATGCCTATCTGAAGCGCGACGTGATGGCTGCCCTCTATCCCGCTCTCCCTGTGGCGGGTGTAGATGGCACGTTGAAGAAACGTATGACGAAGGGTTTTGCGTTTGAGAACGTGCATGCGAAGACGGGTACGGTGTCGGGCGTCTCGTCGCTGGCAGGTTATTGCAGGTCAGCCAACAATCATCTGCTGGCTTTCTGCATCATCAACCAGGGTGTGATGAAGAATGCCGACGGGCGCAATTTCCAGGACAAAGTCTGTGAGGCGATGTGTAAACCCTAAACAAAAAGAAAGAGTATGGAAAAGATAAAAACAATGATAGAGAGCCTAATCGGCTGGATGGGACTGCCAGGGGATTATGTGCCTGCGGTGAGATATGCCATTCTGGTGGTGCTGGCGTTTATACTGGCGTGGCTGGCAGGGTGGCTCTGCCGGACTTTTGTCGTGCCTGTGTTGTTGAAGATCTCCAGCAAGACGGAGGTGAAGTGGGACGATGTCATCTTCAGCCGTCGGGTGCTGCTGTCGGCCTGTCATATCATCCCGGCCATCGTCATCTGGCTGCTATTGCCGTTGGTGTTCTACGAGTATCCGAGGGTGGAGGATATCGTCGGACGGCTGACGGCCATCTACTTCACCGTGATGATGGTGCGTACCGTCATCGTGTTCATCGACTCCTTTAAACTATTGGAGAACGGCCAGCGTTCGTCGAAGCAGCAGTATCTGTACAGTATTTGTGGAGTTTTGAAAATCCTGATGATCTTTATCAGCGTCATCGTGGTCGTCGCCATCATCATCAACAAGAACCCTGCGACGCTCTTTGCCGGTCTGGGTGCTGCCTCGGCCATCCTCATGCTCGCCTTCCAGGACACCATCAAAGGGCTGGTGGCCGGCATCCGTCTGACGTCCAACGATATGTTGCACATCGGTGATTGGATCACCGTACCCTCGGCTGGTGCCAACGGTAAGGTGGAGGAGATTGCGCTGACAATGGTGAAGGTGCGAAACTTCGACAATACAGTTGTCACACTGAGTCCGCAGTCGCTCGTCGACGGCTCCTTTCAGAACTGGCAGGGGATGATGGAGAACGAAGGACGCAAACAAGTAAGGCGGGTGTATTATGACTATAGTTCGCTGAAGTCCGAGTTTTCCGAAAACTCTGAGGACTCAGAAAGCACTGAGAACACCAAGGTCGCCACGACGAATATCACGCGCTTCCGCCATGATATCGAGCAGTGGCTCTCCCAGCACCCGAAGACCATCGACAGCCGTCCGTGTCTGGTGAAGCAGGCAGAGACGCCTCAGGCCACAGGCTGTTGTCTGGAGTTCATCTTCTGGCTGAAGGCGCAGGATGCCATCACCTATGAACACGACACCAGCGACATCATGGAGTACATCTATGCCGCTGGTGCTGAGTATGGGCTGAAGATCTTCCAGCCCACCGCTTTCCCCTCCTGAGCAGGAGGGGGTAGGGGTGGTCTGATCCGCCTCTATTACTTCTTCGCCGTGGTGCAGATGTTCACCAGATAGACGATGTTCATATAGGGGATGCCTGTGTTCGTCTCAAGGCCGATCTCACAGGTACGGCTATTCGAGTAGCCCACCTCTATCTGGTTCGCCTCGATCTGCGGACGCAGCTTCCTGAGACCATACTTGTTCAGTTCCGGGAAGGTGAAACCGCGGTCTCCGGCAAAGCCGCAGCAGCCCACACCCTCAGGCAGGAAGACATTCGTAGAACACAGTTTCGCCAGGGCAATCATATCCTTGTCGACGCCCATCTGCCGCGTAGAGCAGGTCAGGTGCAGGGCGATGCGCTTATCCGTAGGATGGAAGTCGAGACGGTCCACGAGATAGGTCATAATGAACTCTGCCGGCTCGTAGAGCTTCATCTTCTTCATCACCTTCCGCATACGGTGCAGACACGGACTCTGGGCACAGAGCACCGGATACTTGCCGTGTTCCGACGCCTCCCACAGGGCCTGCTCCAGTTCGGCACTCTTACGGTCTGCGATGTCGAGCATACCTTTCGACTCCCAGATCTGTCCGCAGCACATCCGCTCCATACCTTCTGGGAAGATTACCTCGTAGCCTGCCTTCGCCATCAGCTGGATGACTTCATCGACAAGGGCGTGCTTCATCGGACCGTCCTTCGGCTGGCCCATCGTCTGGTTGATACAGCTGGGGAAGTAAACGACCTTCAGCGGTGAGTGCTCTTCCTCTTTCTGTGGAATGGACTTCTCGATGATGAACTGCGTGAGGTCAGACTTCTTCGGCTGGCGCTTCTTACGCGGCATGGCCGTAGTCCAGAGGGGCAGACCCATCTTGTTCATCGTGCGGCAGACGGTGGTCATCAGTTTCGGACCGAGTGTGACATGGGCCATGTGAGCCACGTCGAGAACGACACGCAGGCCAGACTTGATGCCTGCCATATGGTTCGCAGCAAACTCACCTACCTGATAGCCCAGCGTATTGTTGTTCATATCGAGCTGACGGATGAGATGCGTGAGCTCGCCGGTGTTGATCTTCATCGGACAAGAGGTAGAGCAGAGACCGTCCGTAGCACAGGTCTGGTCGCCATAATACTTATACTGCTTGCGCAACTTGGCAGCCCTTTCAGGGTTGGCACCCGTAGCCTCCAGTTCACGGATCTCACGCTGCACGGCGATACGCATCCTCGACGAGAGTGTCAGGCCGCACGACATACAGTTCACCTCGCAGAAGCCGCACTCGATACACTTGTTCGCACGCTTCACCTGTTCGATGGTTTCCTTCGCCGTCGAGAGCTTGGGATCCATCAGGTAGTGACCACCGTCAGGCACACTCTTGAAGTCGTAGTCGAGCACGGGCAACGGTTTCAGGCACTTGATGAAGCAGTCGGGATCGTCGTTGAAGATCACACCCTGGTTCAGCAGTCCCTCTGGGTCGAAGATCTGTTTCAGCTCCTTCATCGCCTCGTAGGCTTTGTCGCGCCATTCGTACTTCACGAAGGGGGCCATGTTCCGTCCGGTGCCGTGTTCGGCCTTCAGCGAACCGTCGTAGCCCTCCACCACAAGCTTCGCCACGTCGCGCATCATATCGGCATAGCGCTCCACCTCGTCCTTGTTCTTGAAACTCTGGTTCAGGATGAAATGGTAGTTGCCTTCGAAGGCGTGACCATAGATGCAGGCATCGTCGTAGCCGTGGTCGGCGATGAGCTTCTGCAGCTTCACCGTGGCCTCAGGCAGGCTCTCGATGGGGAAGGCGACATCCTCGATGAGACATGAGGTGCCGACAGGACGTGTGCCGCCCACAGAGGGGAAGATGCCTGAACGGATGGCCCAATACTTGCCATAGACGGCTGGATCCTCCGTGAACTCCGCAGGGATATAGAGCCTGAACTTGCTCAGACACGCCTTGATCTTCTCGATCTTCTCCAACAGCTGTTCGTGGGTGATGCCCTTCGTCTCGGTGAGGATGGCGGTGAGGTTGTGGTAGTCGCCAGGATCTGCTCCGGCCACCTTACCGGCATCCACATCCTTCTGATACTGCAGATAGACAGGATCATCGACAGAGCTGAGCGACTTGTAGTCGAGCATCTCAGCCGACTTGACGACCAGATTCTCAGCACTATAGGTCAGATCTTCCTCGCCAGCCTTCATTTTCTTCATTGCCACCACGGCCTCGCAGCTCTCCTTCATCGTATGGAAGTAGACCATCGCGGAGGCCTTGTACGGGTAGTCCTTCAACGTCTTCATCGTCACCTCGGAGAGGAAGGCGAGGGTACCCTCTGAGCCTACCATCGAGTGGGCGATGATGTCGAAGGGATCGTCGTAGGCGATGAGCGGACGGAGGTTCAGACCCGTCACGTTCTTAATACTGTATTTCTTGGCGATGCGGTCTGCCAGTTCCTTGTCGGCACGCACCTTGTCGCGCAGGGCCTCGATCTTCTTCAGAAACTCGGGATGACTCTTGCGGAACGCCTCTTTGCTCTCCTCTGAGCCCGTATCGAGCACGGTGCCGTCGGTGAGGATGATGCGGGCACTGACCATCATACGGTCGCTGTTAGCATGCACGCCGCAGTTCATACCAGAGGCGTTGTTGATGACGATGCCGCCCACCATCGCCGAGCCTATCGAGGCAGGATCAGGCGGGAATACACGACCGTAAGGCTTCAGGATCTGATTCACCCTCGCACCCACGATACCAGGTTGCAGTTTTATACTTTCGCCATCCGGCGAAAGTGTAAAACGTTCCCAGTGCTTGCCAGCAACGATAAGCACGCTGTCGGTACAACTCTGACCACTCAGCGAGGTACCAGCAGCACGGAAGGTGAACGGTAGCTTATACTTCTGACAGAGACGTACGATCTTCGAGATCTCCTCCTCGCCATCGCTGCGGAGGACCACTTTCGGAATCTGACGGTAGAAACTGGCGTCCGTGCCCCATCCGAGGGTGCGGAGCTCATCGGTGTAAATACGTTCAGACGGCATAAATTGTCTGAGATCTGATAAGAACTGATTGAACATAGGTTTCTTGGTTTTTGTTACTACTTTGGTGCAAATATACGAAAAAAAGTGGAAAGTAGAAAGAGGAAAGAGGAAAGATTTCCCCCGTTTTTGAATTTTTCACTAAATTATTGTGGCTATGTGGCAGAAAAGTCGTAAATTTGACCGCAAATTCATTCTGTGACAATAAACTTATAGTAATAATAACAAACTCACTGAAAACCTATGACGGCTTTAATTTCTGTTATCCCAATCGTGTTGCTCATCGTTCTGATGATGGGTTTCAAAGTGTCTGGCTACAAGAGTGCTGTGATCACTCTTATCGTTACCATCCTCCTGGCGCTCTTTGCCGTTCCGGCGATGGGCATCCTGCCGGAGAAGTTCGCCGGTGTCAGCATCGTCGGCATCACCATCTGGTCTGTCGTCGAGGGCTTCCTCAAGGCCTGCTTCCCCATTATTCTGATCATCATCTGCGCCATCTTCAGTTACAACATCCTTTGCGAGACGAAGGAGATTGAAACCATCAAGACGCAGTTCATCCAGATGACCTCCGACAAGGGTCTGCTTGTGCTCCTGCTGACGTGGGGCCTCGGCGGTGTGCTCGAAGGAATGGCAGGCTTCGGAACGGCTGTGGCCATCCCCGCTGCCATCCTCATCGGACTGGGCTTCAAGCCCATGTTCTCCGCTGTGATCTGTCTGGTGGCTAATACGGTGGCTGTGGGCTTCGGTGCCGTCGGTCTTCCTGCCACGACGTTGGCCAATCAGGTGGCTGCCAGCGGTGTGGCAACGCCTGAGGAGCTCTGCGAGGTGGCTACGTTCATCATCCTGCAGCTCTCGCTGATGTTCTTCATCACGCCGTTCCTCATCCTGATGATGACAGACCGCACGAAGATTGTGAAGAATATCTGCATCGCCCTGTTTGTGGGCTGCTTCTCCATCGTCGTGCAGTTCTGCTGCGCCCACTTCATCGGTCCTGAGACGCCTGCTATCCTCGGTTCTGTGGCTGCCATCATCGCGATGCTCATCTACAACAAGCTGTTCATCCGCGACGAGAACCCTGCCGACGAGGTGATTGTCGAGAAGAAGAAGTTCGGTCTTGCGAAGACCTTGAAGGCCTGGAGCGTCTATGGCCTGATCATCTTCTTCATCCTCATCTCGAGCAAGATCGTGCCTCCTATCAACGAACTGCTGGGTAGCACGCTCGTCACCAAGTTCGAGCTGCCCGTCATCGGCAATACCTTCAAGTTCGGCTGGCTCTCCAATGCCGGTCTGATGATCTTCCTTGGTGCCGTCATCGGCGGACTCATCCAGGGTATGAGCTTCGGCAAACTGATGACGCTGCTGGCCAAGACCACCATCAACCTGCAGAAGACCGTCGTCACCATCTGCTGCCTCGTGGCAATGGCGATGCTGATGAACAACACGGGTATGACCAACGACATCGCCAAGGGCCTCGTGCTGCTCACGGGCGCTGCCTTCCCGTTCTTCGCACCGCTGATCGGTTCGATCGGTACCTTCGTCACGGGTTCTGCCACCAATGCCAACATCCTCTTCGGTAAGCTGCAGGCTACGGCTGCTGCCGACCTCGGCCTCGTAAACCAGGGCACGTTCTTCGGCGTCACAGGTAGCGAGACCAACTGGCTCGCCGCTGCCAACTGTGCCGGTTCTGAGGGTGGTAAGCTGCTCTCGCCGCAGAGTATCGCCATCGCTACTGCTGCCTGCGATATGGAGGGTCAGGACGGTGACATCATGCGTAAGACCATGCCGTTCGCTATCTTCTGGATACTCATGAACGGTCTGATGGTATTCCTCGGATTACACGTTATTTAAAATATGGAATCAGACAACAAATTTGAACAGATTCTGGTGAGGATTACCGGACAGGACCGTCCGGGCCTCACCGCTTCTATTATGGGCATCCTCGCCCGTTACGACGCCCAGATCCTCGACATCGGCCAGGCTGACATCCATTCCACATTGTCATTAGGCATCCTCATCCGCATGAATGAGTCTAACTCCGGACAGGTGATGAAGGAACTGCTCTTCAAGGCCACGGAGCTTGGTGTGCAGATCGGCTTCTCACCCATTAGCGACGATGAGTATGAAGACTGGGTGGGACATCAGGGCAAGAACCGTTATATCCTCATGGTGATGGGCCGTCAGTTGGAGGCCCGTCAGATAGAGGGTGCCACGCGCATCCTCGCAGACCAGGGACTGAACATCGACTCCATCCTGCGCCTCACGGGACGCAAGAGCATCAAGAACCCCACGAAGCACACCCGTGCCTGCATCCAGTTCTCCCTGCGTGGCGAACCCATCAACCGTCAGGAGATGCAGTCGAAGTTGATGAAACTGTCGTCGGAGATGGAGATCGACTTCTCCTTCCAGCGCGACGATATGTTCCGTCGTATGCGTCGCCTCATCTGCTTCGATATGGACTCCACGCTGATACAGACGGAGTGCATCGACGAGCTGGCAGAGCGCAATGGGGTAGGGGCTCAGGTACGGGCCATCACCGAGAGTGCCATGCGTGGCGAGATTGATTTCAAGGAGAGCTTTACACGTCGCGTGGCTTTGTTGAAGGGCCTCGACGTGAGTGTGATGCAGGAGATTGCCGAAAACCTGCCCATCACCGAGGGTGTCGATCGTCTGATGACTATCCTCAAGCGCTGTGGTTATAAGATCGCCATCCTCTCCGGCGGATTCACCTACTTCGGCGAATATCTCCAGCGGCGCTACGGCATCGACTATGTCTATGCCAACGAACTCGAGATCGGTGAGGACGGTAAGCTCACGGGCCGTTATGTCGGCGAGATCGTCGATGGCCATCGCAAGGCGGAACTCCTAAAGCTCATCGCCCAGGTGGAGAAGGTGAACCTCGCCCAGACCATTGCCGTGGGCGATGGTGCCAACGACCTGCCGATGATCTCCGAAGCCGGCCTCGGCATCGCCTTCCACGCCAAGCCCCGTGTCGTCGCCAACGCCAAGCAGTCCATCAATACCATCGGCCTCGACGGTGTCCTCTACTTCCTCGGCTTCAAGGACTCCTACCTCGGCGAACAAGGGAAATTGTAGTTGTTTATAGTTTAATGTTTATAGTTTATAGATGATTAGTTCTAAAGGCAGGAAAGGAGATTGTAAAAGTGGAATGGCTTGCAAGGTAATCATCTATAAACTATAAACTCTAAACAATAAACAAAAAAGTTATGGAATTTGCATTAACTCTCCTTCAGTGGTTTCGTGAGAATGGTCGCGACCTGCCTTGGCGGCAGACCCGCGACCCCTATGCCATTTGGCTCTCAGAGATCATCCTCCAGCAGACGCAGGTCAAGCAGGGCTGGGACTACTGGGAGCGCTTTATGCACCGTTGGCCTACCGTTGAGGCCCTTGCCGCCGCCACGGAAGACGAGGTGCTGCGCGAGTGGCAGGGCCTGGGCTATTACAGCCGAGCCCGCAACCTCCACTACGCCGCCAAGCAAATCGTCGCCCTCGGCCATTTCCCTGACACCCTTGATGAAATCCGGAAACTCAAGGGCGTTGGCGACTATACCGCTGCCGCCATCGGGAGCATCGCCTTCGGCCTCCCCGCTGCCGTCGTCGATGGCAACGTCTATCGTGTCCTCGCCCGTCACTTCGGCATCGACACCCCCATCAACACCACCGAAGGCAAAAAGACCTTCACCGCCCTCGCCCAATCCCTCCTGCCATCAGATAATTTTCAATTTTCCATTTTCAATTTTCAATTGCCGCAAGTTGCGGCCTACAACCAGGCCATTATGGACTTCGGCGCCATCCAGTGTACTCCTTCCTCCCCAAATTGTCTAAGTTGCCCCTTACAAGAATCCTGCTCTGCCTTCCGCTCTAACCGCGTCTCAGATCTCCCCGTCAAACAGAAGACCCTCAAAGTCCGTGAGCGCCACCTTATTTATATATATATAAGGTGCAACGGCGAGACCGCCATCCATCGCCGAGGCCCAGGCGACATCTGGCAAGGCCTCTACGAACCTTGGCTTGTCGATACCGTTCCGGCAGGAGCGGTTTTGATCAAGCAGAACGTCAAGCATGTTCTTACCCACCGCATCCTCCTTGCCGACTTCTACCTCTTGGAAGTCCCAAAGAAACCTTCCCTTCCCCCTGACTACATCTGGATAAAAGAAACGGAGCTCGACTCTTACGCCGTGCCCCGTCTCATCGATAAATTCCTCCAAGATTTCAGATAAACCGCTATCCTATTGTCGATAGCTTTATTGGAGAAACTAGAACCAAATCGGTCCTTGCCCCATACAACTGGTCGTTCCGATCGCCGTCAAGAATGCCGTGAGCGCAGCTACTATCACCTTCACCGCCAACTCAATCACACGTTGCTTCTTCATGATTTACCTCCTTTTTTTTCTGTCACTTTGCCTGCGCTTGTCTGGTATCTGTTTCTCCCCCTAAGTTAGGGGGAGCCAGAGGGGGTCTGAACAAGCGTACATTTTCCCGCGTTCAGACCACCCCCCAGCCCCTCCTGACTCAGGAGGGGAAGAGATTACCCGTTACCTCCACCATTACCGTCGGCCTCGGGAGCCAGCACGTAGCTGATCGGCGTCTTCTTCTGGAAGCGCTTCTGCTTGCCATTGATCGTGCGGATCTCGCTCTGCACCACATAGCCGTACTCGAAGATGCACTGCTCCTTGAATGCCCTGCTGGTGAGCTTCTCACCCTTCGTGTTCTCCGGCGAGAAATTAATCTTGATGCCGTTGATCATCGCATCTGCACCAGCTGCCACAGCAGACTCGATGTCGTTCTTGCCCTGCTTCTGACCATCGACGCTCGGTGAGAACGTGCCAAGTCCGTCGAGCTTCACGGGCTGTCCCTGTGCGAGCAGCTCGCTCATGCACTCAACCACCTGACCCAGTACCAGCACACACATCTGATAGTCGGCGATCTTGCCGTGAC
>ONCZ01000058.1 GCA_900316445.1 uncultured Prevotellaceae bacterium
TGCTCTGGTCTCAGCTTTTTGTTTCACATAAAAGACTTTACCGTTCACCGCCACTTTTCCTCCGAAAGAAATGGAGGTTACTTTAACTTCATCATCCATCACCACGGAGAAGGTGCCACTATTATGATACAAAGAGATTTGATATCCGTCCCTGCCAGTGGAGATATCTGTAAAATATAACAGCCCGTTTTTGACATTGGTTTTACCGCGTGTCATCATTCTGGAACCCGCTGCCGAATCGTCGTCATCATCGTCGCCATCGTCATCATCATCGTCATCATCATCGTCGTCGTCAGCTTCCTCAATCACGTCTTCGTCAAACGGCATGGGGATCACGTCGCAGTCATCGTCGTCATCATCGACATCCAGATCGTCGTCTTCATCTTCATTGATAAACTCTTCCTGGATTTCGCCGTCGTCATCATCATCGTCGTCTTCCAAGTCTTCGTCAGAATCATCGTCCATCAGGCCGGGGACTAACGATCCGTTGTTATCACCACGGGTGGCGCTGGGGGTCTGGAGCACGTACTTGTTGCCCACTCGCTTGAAGTTAGCGACCTTCTCCACACCGTCTTCTGTGTAATAGACTTCGGTGATGGAACCCTCCTGGCGTGATTCCTCCATCAGTGTCTGCACCTGGGCGATGCGCTGGTTTTCGATTTCCTCAGGCGTCGGCTGGGGTGTCGGCTCAGGTTGGGGCTGAGGTTCCGGCTGCGGCTGGGGTGTCGGCGTGGGTTCTGGTACTACGGGATTGTCGATCATGTCTTCAATCTCGTCACAACTTGTGATGCCCGTGCCGACAGACAGCACCAGCATCATCATCAGAATTTGCGTTAGTTTCTTCATTATTTTATTTGGTTTATAATTTAGTTCACTTAGATTGATTGTAATTTTAATGATTCTGGGTGCAAAGATAGTGAATATTTTGCGAACGGCAAAATAAATTTTGATTTATTTTTCAAGGAAGGGCGGATACAGAATACAGAATACAGTTTCCTTGGGGCGGATTAAAGGCGACGGATGTGGATGCGGTACTTGTCGGAGAGGGTGATCTGCATCACACGAGGGAGGGGAAAGGTGGAAAGGTGAAAAGGTGAAGAAGTGAAAGCGTTGGCCATGTCAATGGCGACATGGCCCATGGTGCGACGGAGGTTGATCTCGACGCATGGATGAATGGAAAAGCCTTGACCGTCAGGACGGGAGAGAATCATCATATCGACACCGAAAGGCCCGGTGTAGGAGTGAGATGACTGAGGCGATGCGTGAGACGTGAAAACATCGGTTAAGGCGGTTATCAGTTTCTCTCGAACATCAACAATTGAACTTACTGGTACATAACGACTTATCATATCAAGTTTGTCTTCTTCTGAGGCAATGATGTTGCCCGTGTAGGCCCCGTTGCGGGTATCAAAGAGAGAGAGGCCGAGGTAGCGGATCGTGCCGTCTGGAAGTGCCTCGAACTCCATACCAAAATCCTTGACTTTCTGATACATCGGTTCGACCATCACGGAACCCTGTTGGGCGATGATGTTCCGGAGCCAGCCACGGTGGTAGTCGGAGAGCTCGCCGTCGATGAAACGGACGCCACGGCCACTGCTGCTCCAGGGGGCCTTGAGCACGAGGCGGGGGTGATGGAGGAGGTAGGCTTCGACGGTATCAACGGAGGTGGCTTCGATAGATTTTTCGAGGAAAGAGGAAGGAGGAAGGAGGAAGGAGATTAGACGATGCAGAACGTTGGCGGCGTGACGGCGGTGGGAAAGGTCGCGGATAGAGGCGATGTCAGATTCGGAGGGACAGGCCTCGGCAGGGACACCGTAACGGATGAGGGCAGCACGCAGGGCGAGATCCCAACCCCAGGGGGATACGCGGTCGATAGGGAGGTGGGGTAACTGTGACTTATCGACGAAACGGCAGGGCGACCCTCCTACCCTCGCCCGCAGACGGCCGTAAGCCCGACGAGCCTGATCTACATGCTCCACCAGCACACAGTCGTCCTCGCCAGCCCAGAGAGCCGGCAGGTAACCGAGGTCAGCCCTCAGCCGACGGCCGGCATGGGGGGCGGTGAAATTGCTCAGGCCGGAAGCCAGGGCAAGGTCGTGTTCGGGGTTAAAAACAAAAAGGGTCATTTATTATTTACCATTAACAATTTATTATTTTTCGTTTTATTTACCGATTCAGGTGCAAAGGTAAGCATATTTTCGGGAATGGAGGGCATTTTTCTACGAATTTGTTTGGTTAAACCAAATTTTCTTGCTACTTTTGCACACATAATTCATATAAATCGTAAATTGTCAATTTGTAAATCGTAAATTTCACTATGCCGATAAAGATACTCAGTGTCGACGACGAGAACGATCTCGAGTTGCTGTTGACACAATATTTCAGAAGGAAAATCAGAAAGGGTGAATACGACTTCCATTTCGCCCACAACGGTCTGGAGGCTCTCATGATGCTGCTGAAAGAAAAAGACTTCGACATCATCCTGAGCGACATCAACATGCCCGAAATGGACGGTCTGACACTGCTGACGAAGATCAACGAGATGCAGAACCCCGCCCTGAAGTGCATCATGGTGTCGGCCTACGGCGACATGGGCAACATCCGCCAGGCGATGAACAACGGTGCCTTCGACTTTGCCACGAAGCCCATCGACCTCGACGACCTCAGCGTGACCATCGAGAAGGCCATCGAGCAGATCCACTACATCAAGACAATGCAGAAGGAGCACAAAGAACTGACGAGCATCAAGGGCGACCTGGCTGTGGCCCGTGAGATCCAGCAGGCCATTCTGCCCCGCATATTCCCACCATTCCCCGAGGAAACAGCCTCGATGGACATCGCCGCCTCGATGAACGCCGCCAAGGACGTGGGAGGCGACTTCTACGACTTCTTCCGCATCGACAGCGACCACATCGGATTCACCATCGCCGACGTGAGCGGCAAGGGTGTGCCGGCAGCCATCTTCATGGCCGTGGCCCGTACCCTCCTCCGTGCCACAGGCATCAGGGCCGTCAGTCCGGCGGAGTGCATGACCTACACCAACGCCCTGCTCTCACAAGAGGCGGTGAACAATATGTTTGTCACCATGTTCTACGGCATCTACAACATCCGCACCGGTGAGGTGACCTACTCCAACGCCGGCCATAACCCGCCCTATCTGATGAAGGCCGACGGGACCGTGGAGGAGCTGCCGCTGTCGAAGGACATCGTGGCAGGCGCCATCGACGACTACGAATTTACCGAAGACACCCTCCAGCTGGAAAAGGGCGACACACTGCTGCTCTTTACCGACGGCGTGACGGAGGCGATAGACAAGGATGAGAAGGACTATGGCGACGAGCGGTTGCGTAAGTTGCTCGGCCAATGCAGCAAGCTCAGCTGTCAGGAGATCGTCGATAAGGTGAAGGCCGACGTGAAAGCCTTCGTCGGCGAGGCCGAGCAGAGCGATGATATTACGCTGTTAGCGCTAAAGAGGAAGTGAAAAGGTGAAAAAGTGAAAAGGTGAAGAAAGGGACGATCATAACGGGATGTGCGGGACTGTTGCTGGCCGGACTGGCGGCGACAGGCTTCGTGGGATGGCAGCAGGAGCGGCAGAAGGTGGAAGACCTCCAAGAGCAGCTGGCTGCCATGCATAAGCAGGAGCTCCGCTCGACCATCGACCGCAGCGTGAGTGCCCAGATGGAGCAGATCGCCAACGAGCAGAGAGAGATCTCCGACGAGAAGCGTGAGGAAGCCCTCCAGCAGACCCGTGTGGCCAACGAGATGCGGCTGCGCAGCGAATGGGAGCGACTCAACGCCGTCGAGGCCGAGCGCAACGCCATCGCCTCGGAGAAGAAAGCCCTTGAAGCCTCAGCCGTGGCAGAGAGCCAGAGGCAGATGGCAGAGCACCAACGCATACAGGCAGAATTCTCCAAGCGCGTGGCCGACACCCTGAGCTATATCGCCCTCGGACGATCGCTGGGATCCATCTCCACCATCCAGAATCAGACCGGCAACAAGGAACTCTCCAACCTGCTGAGCTATGCCTCCTATCTCTTCACATCGAGGTATCACGGCGACGTGTACAACCACGCTGTGTTCCAGTCGCTGATGCGGGCGAGTGAGAGTATGGTGTCGTGGTCGGAGCATACCGGTGCGGTGATGAACCTTGACTTCCTGCCCAACGAGGTGAACCGGCTCGTCACCGTGAGCAGCTACGGCGAGATCATCCTCTGTGAGCGTAAAGGCGACCGCCTGCTCACCGAGACACTCTTCAAGAACAACCAATACGACTTCCGCGACCTATACATCGACAAGGCCACCAAGATCATCTACGCCCTCAGCCGGACAGGTGAACTGGTGACTATTTCAAGGAGAGAAGGAGAGAAGGAGAGAAGGAGTTATGAAGTGAAGACGTACAGCATCGACGGGATGAAGCACCCGATGAAGATCAACTATATCAACGACGACTTCCTGCTCATCATCGGAGAGCAGAGCCTGGCACAGTTCGACAAGAAGCGCCAGATCCTCATGAACGTGAAGCAGACGCCCTTCCGCATCGTCGCCAGCACCCGCAAGCAGAACTATCCGATACTCTTCGACGACCAGAGTCGGCAGCACTTGGTGAAGGGACTGGAGAAGTTTGAGACGTCGAAGGTGCCCGTGCCCGGCAGCGTGACCGCCTACTGTGAATCGAAGAATACAGGTTACGAAGCCTACGGCATGAACGACGGTACCATCTGGCTCATCGACAAGCAGGGGAAGGCGCAGAAGCTCATAGGCCACCGCAGCCGCATCTCGAAGATGAAGCTGAATGGAAGGCGCCTGTTCTCCTCATCATACGACGGGCAGGTGAACCTCTGGATTGCCAATAGCGAGAAAGTGGAGCCGATGACGCTCCTGCAGACGAACAACTGGATCACCTGTTTCAACTTCGACACCTCGAAGACCGCCTTCTGGCTGGGTGACGTCAAGGGCAACCTGGCAGCGGTGAACATCTCCGTGCCGACGATGGTGGAGAAGATACAGAAGAAACTGAAGCGCAATATGACGACCGAGGAGTGGAACTACTACATCGGGCAGAATATTCCGTACGAAAGTTTTATAGGAGAGAAGGAGTAAGGAGTAAAGGAGAGAAGGAGTAAGGAGTAAAGGAGAGAAGGAGTAAGGAGTAAAGGAGAGAAGGAGTAAGGAGTAAAGGAGAGCCACAAATTTCACGAATTAAACGAATTATTCACGGATTGGTTGCCGCATCAAGAATCGCAGGCGATTCCATTCGTGAAATTCGTCATAATTATTGTGCGCAGCTAAAAATTCGTGAAATTCGTGTAATTCGTGGTCTAAATTATTTGAGGGTGCTGGCGATACTTTTCACGTTTCACGTTTCACTTCTCACTTCTTTTGCCCAGGGTATTCCCTTCTTCCAAAACTTCCTGCCAGAGGACTATCATGGCAACAGCATCAACTTCGATATCGAGACCGACAACGACGGCATCGTCTTCCTGGCCAACTTTGAAGGCATGATGTATTTCGACCATGCCCAGTGGCGGGTGCTCCATACCCCCGGCATTACCCGTGTGACCGTCACCGTCAAGACAGAAGACGGTACGATCTGGGTGGGCGGCTACAACTATTTTGGCCGCGTGCAGCACAAGGACAACGGTGATATCTATCTCCAGAGAATCGGTAAGCCCGACCTCTTCGAAGGTGAGGTGAACGAGATCTATGAGCGAGACGGTAAGGTAAGGTTCCTGACGCGCGAAGGCACCATCTACGAGGTCGAGGGCGACTCGGTCAGGCTCTATAAGAAGATTGACAAGGAGGCCCTGAAGATCGGTGTGCTTGATATTGTTGATGTCGATGCTGCTGAGAAGGGCGAATCTGATATCGTCAAGGATGAAATCATCATCGAACAGCCTCTGGACTACGGTCTGAAGGCGGTTATCCACAAGGGTGTCGGCCTTGTCATCGCCGACGACAATGGCAAGGAACTCTATACGATCAATGGTGAGAACGGCCTCTGTTCAAGCGACGTTGTCTATATCGACTACGACAAACGCGGGACACTCTGGGGAGCCACGTCGAAAGGTCTGTTCGCCATGAGCGTCCCTTCGGCCTTCTCCCACTTCTCCGCCGATGAAGGACTTCACGGCAGCGTCTTGTCCATCGAGCACATGGGCAACCGGTTCTATGTAGGAACCGACGAAGGTCTGTTCTATCAAGACGGATTACGGTTCAAGCATGTCCCCGGCATTACCCACTCCTGCTGGGCCCTGACGAAGAGTGGATCCGGACTGTTGGCAGCCACCGCTGATGGTATCTACAGGATATCCCCCGAGAACAACGTCCAGCACCTGACCACCAAGGATGCCCTGTCGGTGCTTGATTTAGGCACATACTTCTACAGTGGCGAGTTCGACGGTGTCTATCAGACTTCGGCCGACGGCAAAAACCGTAAGAAGGTCTGTCAGATGGAAAATGTAAAAAAGATGATCAGAGACGCCGACGGCACCATCTGGATGCAGAGCATCTACGGCATGGTGTGCACCATCAAGCCCGGCATAGACAAATTCGAGATTTACAGGACAGAAAGACGTGTGGAGACGATGCACTCGCTCGTATCCATCAACGGCAAAGTGGAGGTCATCGATGCCGAGACGACAAAGCCCTTCCCCTACCCGTTCTACGCTAAAACCGACAGCAAAGGTATCTGCTGGCTGACAAACAACGAGGGCAAGATGCTCTACGCCTGGAAGGACGGCAAAAGACTCAACGACCTCAACCGGCTGCTGACACCATTCAGCAAACTCCTGGTACGTGCCGTCTATACGCTGGACGACGAGGTGTGGATCGGCAGCAACAACGGTCTCACCATCATCAACACCAAAGCCAAAGATCCCTATCTGGACCTCAAGCCCGAGCTGCACATCCGCTCCATCACACTGGGCAGCGACAGCATCCTCTGGGGAGGCTTCGGGAAGATGCCCGAGGCACTGCAGCCCCTGAAGCACAACGAGCATAACCTCAAGTTCACGTTCTCGCTGAACAGTACGGCCGTCATCGGCGAGAACCTCTACCGCTACCGCCTGAACGACGGTAGTTGGAGCACGTGGTCGACGAGCTGCGAGGCCAGCTTTGTGAACCTCTCCCACGGCACCTACACGTTCTATGTGCAGGCAAGGGACGCGATGAACCGCCTGTCGGAGATTACCAGCATCGAGTTCGAGATCAGTCTGCCGTTCTATCTCAGGTGGTATATGAACATCGTCTATCTGCTGCTCATGGCGGCACTCGTCTATCTCTTCACCCGTTTGCGTATGCGCAAGCTGGAGAAGGACAAGGAACGGCTGGAACTCATCATCAAGGACCGTACAGCCCAGGTGGTGAGACTGGAGAAGATGGCCACCGCCGGTAAGCTGACGCAGGGCCTGATCGACCGCATCCTCAACCCGCTGAACTATATCAACAACTTCTCCAAGCTCTCCGAAGGCCTGATCAAGGATGCCAAGGCGAACATCGAGGATGAGAAGGACCACATGGACCAGGAGAACTACGACGACACGATGGACGTGCTCGACATGCTGACCGGCAACCTGCAGAAAGTGTGTGAACACGGTCAGAACACCACTCGCACGCTCAAGGCCATGGAGGAGATGATGAAAGACCGCTCTGGCGGCATCATCCTGATGGACCTGATAGGCGTCGTCCGTCAGGACGAGGAGATGCTGCTGGCCTATTACAAGGAGGACATCGCCAAGTACGGCATCCAGATCACCTTCGACTGTCCGGAGGGTCCGTTCCCTATCGACGGTAACCCCGACCAGCTGAGCAAGACCATCATGAGTCTGCTGGGCAATGCCGTCTATGCCGTCAAGAAGAAGGCAGACAGGCCGGAGGTCAAGGCCCAGGGCACACCGTACACACCGGAGATCTCCCTGCGGCTGACGATCGAAAGCAAACAGGCGTTCATCAGCATCCGCGACAACGGCATCGGCATCGAAGACACCATCATCGACAAGGTCTTCGACCCCTTCTTCACCACAAAGACCACCGCTGAGGCATCGGGCGTAGGTCTCTACCTAAGCCGTGAGATCATCCAGAACCACGGCGGCGACATCAGCGTCAAATCCGTCAAAGACGAATATAGTGAGTTCACCTTCAACATACCCTTCAAATAAACATAAAGACTATGGAACAGATTGAACAACTCCAGGAACAACTCAAGAAGCAGGAGAAGCTCGCATCCTTAGGACTGCTAAGTGCCGGCATCGCCCACGAGATACAGAATCCGCTGAACTTCGTGATCAACTTCAGCAAGATGTCAGACGATCTGTTGAAAGACCTCACGGAGATTGTGGAAGACAACAAGGACAAACTTGCGGAAGACGACCGCGAGGAGATGGAAGACATCATGACCGACCTGAAGGAGAATATGGCAAAGATCGTCGAACACGGTGAGCGCGCCATTGACATCATCCAGGGCATACTGCTCGTCTCGCGTGGCAAGGAGAATGAGTTCCGGCCTGTTGACATCTGCAAACTGGCGAAAGAATATGTCTGGCTGAGTTATCATGCTATGCGTGCCAATCACAAGGGCTTCAATGTCAGCATCCATGAGCAATATGAGGAGGGCCTGCCCCAGATGATGGTCATCCCGCAGGATCTGAGTCGCGCTATTCTCAACATCATGAACAATGCGCTATATTCTGTGTGGAAGAAATCACAGAATGCACCTGACGATTACAAGCCCGAGGTGAGCATCGTTGTCAGCAAACAGGACAACAACTGCATCATCACGATGACAGACAATGGAGTCGGCATGAACGATGAAGTAAAACAGAAGCTCTTTGAGAATTTCTTTACCACGAAGCCCATAGGCGAAGGAACCGGCCTTGGCATGAATATTGTGCGCGACATCATTGAGAACAAGCATCATGGCAAGATCACATTCGAATCAGAGGAAGGCCAGGGTGCCAGTTTCACATTCACTATTCCCATTACTAAATAATACATGCCACAGCCAAACACATCTAAGTTCATACTCAGGCTATTGGATTCATTAAAGACAAATGAAAACAAGATTGCTGTCGTTGACCAAAATGGCCAACGACAGACCACATATAAAGAGCTCTTTACAATGGCCTGCAGAGTAACAGGCTATTTACAGAAAAAGAATTATCCCCCTCACTCATTCATAGGTATCAGCCTGCCGACTTCAATGGAGTATGTGGCAGCAGAAATCGGTATCTGGCTAGCAGGTCATGCCATCGTCCCCATGGGCGACAAATATCCCAAAGACCGTATTGATTATATCATGCATCATTGCGAATCTCCCTTATTGATTAATGACGAGGTCATTCAGGAAATGATGAAGGCAGAACCGACAGAGCACTATGTGCTCCCGGAAGAAGAAGATATTAATGCGCTTTTCTATACGTCAGGAAGTACAGGAACTCCAAAAGGAGTAATGGATACCTTTGCAACTTTTAGAATACCCCCGACAGATGAATTCATCATCGATGAGGAAAAGATAACCGTCGTGGGTATCACGGCACCCATGTATTTTGTTGCCTGTAAGCAATTATATACAATTATTCTCAAAGGTGGTATAGCCAACATCATTCCATCGGAGACTATTAGGGATATTCGTAAGTTTGAGACATATCTAGCCAAACACCAAATAGAGTTTGTTTTCATTCCGCCCTCAGCCCTTGGTTACTTTAACAACAAGTCATCCCATCTGAAAGTTGTCATAGCAGCTGCTGAACGACTCTCAGGAATAGCCTCTTCAGATTTTAAGATTTATAACCGCTATGGCCAGACAGAAACTGGTGGCGCTATTTTTTCCTTTTTTGTAGATAAAAAATACAATAATACGCCTATTGGTAGGCCAGACGCAGATGTAGAGTACTGCATTTTGGATACAGAGGGAAAGCCTGTCGCACCAGGGGAAGAAGGTGAATTATGCGTTCGGGGGTCATTTACCCCTGGTTATTATAAAGAGCCAGAGCTTACAGAAAGCCTCTACCGTGGTGGATGGTTACATACAGGAGATATCGTTTGTCAACAACCAGACGGTAATATCATCTATGTCAATCGTAAAGACTGGATGGTAAAGATCAATGGTCAGCGCGTTGAGCCAGGCGAAATAGAGGCGATTATAAAACAAGTTGACGGCGTCAAGAATGCAATTGTAAAAGGCTTTACCACTAAGGACAGACAGTTCCTGTGTGCCTATTACATCGCCAACGACAATATTTCGGATGATTCTATACGTGAGTATTTACTTTCCAAGCTGCCATCTTATATGGTTCCTGCCTATTTTGTGAAGATGGATAGTTTTCCTCTTCTTCCAAGTGGAAAGACTGACCGTAAAGCACTGCTTGCGCCTTCCGATAAGACAAAAGGTATCATTCGGTCGCCATACGCAAAACCAACAAATACAGTTGAGCGTCAACTCTGTGTAGCCTTTGAAAAGGCGTTATCGGTTGACCATGTTGGTATAGATGATGATTTCTTTGAACTTGGTGGCGACAGTATCAGGGTGATGGAAGTCCAGACACTATGTCCGGAACTAAAGTTTTCTTCCCGAATGATCTATGCGAATCGCACGCCTAAAAAGATCGCCGATGCCTGTGCACATACAGAACAGGTCAGTTACGCCCACCAGAAAGACTATCCCCTTAGTCAGACTCAGTTAGGCATTTACGTGGAGTGTATGACACGTCAGGGCGAAGTGGCATACAATAACGGCATGCTGTTCAAACTGAATCCAGCCATTGATGCCGACCTGCTTTCCAAGGCATGCGAAACAGTCGTTGAAGCTCATCCATACATCAAAACCCGATTGTTTGTTGACAGTCAAGGGAATCCAAGACAGTTGCGGAATGATGCAGAACCTTACCACCAAAGCGTTGAGACTTTGACTCAGCAGGAATTCGAAAAACTGAAACCTGAACTGATTCGTCCTTTCGATTTGCTTAACGACCGTCTCTTCCGTATCCGTATCCTAAAAACACCGGAAGCACTGTATTTGTTCAATGATTTCCACCATCTCATCTTTGATGGTGTGTCTTTCAATATCATCCTCAAGGATTTAAAAGACGCTTATGAGCAACTACCTGTCAAAAAAGAGGAATTCACGGGTTATGAAATAGCCTTAGAGGAGGAATCTCTGCGTAAGACCGATGCATACGCCCTTGCCAAAAAGTGGTATCAGGAACAGTTTGAAAGCCTGAAGGTGTCTTCCCTACCCTTACCAGAGAAGCAGGAGTCACCGATTACCTATGGACAAGAACATCTTGAACTGACGGTTGACTACAATCAGCTGGAGGAAGCATGCAATCGTCTTAATGTCACACCTAACGTTCTGACAACAACCGTATTCGGCTATTTGTTAGGTGTCAACACATATGCACAGGAGTCACTTTTTGCAACTATCTTCTCAGGACGGCAGGATTTGAAGACCCATCGGACAGTGGCCATGCTCGTCAAAACCTTGCCAGTCTATACCAAATGGGATCAGGAGACCACCGTCAAGGAATTGCTCCAGGCCACCAAGCAACAGTTGATGGGCAGTATGAGCAACAGCCTTTTCTCCTTTGCCGAGATCAAAGCGATGAACCATGCCATCAACAGCCATATCTTGTTCGCTTACCAAGGCGATTTGATTCCAAGTGACAATGATTTATTCACCTATCAACTCCTGATGGAGAATGCCACAGGAGAAGACTTGGCTTTTGAGATCTTGCGTAGTGATACAAAGCTGATCTTACATACCGAATACCATAGCAACCAATACACCCAGTCCTTCATTCGAAGACTGATGCTGTGTTATAATGCGATTCTTGAGGGTTTCCTCCATTCTGAATCCGAAGGCAGGCAACTCCGTGAACTACCAATCCTGACCGATGAGGAGCAGCAAGATATCTTAGCATTAGGAACGGGCGACCCATTAAATTACGATTGTTCAGAAACAATTGTAGATCTTTTCCATCGTCAGGCAACACTTACTCCTGATAACATTGCTGTCGTCGATGAAGTATCAGATATCACCTATGCCGAACTGGATCGCAGGTCAGATGTCTTGGCAATTGCACTCAGGAAGGCCGGTGTCAGCACCGATTCCTTCGTGGCTATCATGCTCCCTAGGCGCAAGGAGTTCCTCATCGCCATATTTGCTGTATTTAAGGCTGGTGGAGCTTATATTTCCCTTGACAGTGACTATCCCAAGGATCGGATCGCCTACATCCTAAACGATTCAGACGCACACCTATTGATTACCACCAGCACCTTGTTGATGGATTGTCAGACAGAGCAATATTATCCACGAGAGAAGCAGTTGCTCATGGATGATTTTGATTTCAATAAGCCGTCAGACCATCCTGTCAACTTTGCTCAGCCCTCAGGACTTGCCTATATGATATATACGTCGGGAACGACAGGAATGCCCAAGGGAGTGATGATTGAGCATCAGAGTCTCCGTGCTTATTTGGAATGGCATGAAGACCTACAGGAAATCACCCCTGAGGATCATTGTGCACTGCATTCCAGCTTCAGTTTTGACGCCTCACTCGATGATCTGATGCCGCCATTGATACATGGAGCACAACTTCACATCTTATCTTCTGAGTTGCGTCTTAGTATTCAGGAGATGAATGATTATTTCAAGAAGCACAAGATTGCCGGACTCACATTGGGCACCCAACTTGGTATCGAGATGTTGAAGTCTTACAAGCTTTCCCTCAGATATCTGCTGCTGGGCGGTTCAAAGATGATCCAGGTACCTGTCGGTAATACAAAAGTCATCAACGGCTATGGCCCGACGGAATTTACAGTCTGCTCCTCTTATTTTATTCTAGAACAGGATGAGCAGCATGATAATATTCCCATCGGACGGCCTGTTCCCAACAGCATCTCTGTCGTCGTTGACAAAGAGGGCCGCCTTGTTCCTCAAGGCACTGTTGGTGAACTCTGTCTCATAGGCCGTCAGATGTCCCGAGGCTATTGGAAGCAGGAAGAACTGACCAATAAGCGCTTCGTTGACTGTCCTTTCCTGAGTGGCCAGAAGATGTATCGTACGGGCGATCTGGCCCGTTGGAATGAGGAAGGACTACTTGAATATATCGGACGTATCGACAATCAGGTCAAGTTACATGGTTATCGGATTGAACTGGAGGAGATTGAAAACAAGATGACTCAGTGTCCCGGTGTAGTTTTTGCAGCTGTTGTTGTACACAAGCAAGGAAGCATAGAGTATATTGTTGGTTATTATACATCTGAAGGCAATCAGGAGTTGCCGGATATTCGGGAGACACTAATGGCTGAGTTGCCCAGCTACATGGTACCCAGCCAACTGATCAGAATAGACCAGATGCCTTTGACCCCCAATGGAAAGATTGACTATAAGGCACTCCCGGTTCCCACCATATCGAGTGAGACACGAGTGGCTCCTGAGGCAGATATGGAAAAGCAGGTTCATGAACTTATTGCCGAGATGCTCAATACCACCCAAATAGGTGTCACTGACAACTTACTGCATTGGGGATTATCATCTTTGGCTGCTATGCGTTTAAGCGCACTTCTCCAGCGTCGTTTCAAGGTCTATGTCAAGATGGTGGAGATTATGAAACGCCCCACAGTGAGGGCTATTGCATCCCTCCTTTCTAAGGCTTCTGAGAACTCTCTGCCCATCTATGAGCAACAAGCTTCTTACCCGTTGATGGAGAACCAACGAGATCTTTATCTGGAATGGAAAAAGAGTCCTAATACCACTCAATATAATATTCCTTTTGTCTATGGCTTCAAAGGAATAGATACTGATCGTCTGGTAAATGCCTTGAAACAGGTTGTCAACGCGCATCCGTATTTGAAATCTAAACTCATTGAGGTTGATGAAGAAGTTGTCTTGCAACGTAATGATGAGGATCCTGTAAAAATAAAAATAAGTGAACTCAGCGAAGAGCCAGAGAATGCCTATTTCCAAAAGCATGTCCTTCCATTCCATCTGTTAGGTGGCCAACTTTACAGGCTTGAAGTGCTAAAAGCGCCACAGAAGACCTATTTGTTCTTTGATGTTCATCATATTATCTTCGATGGCTTGTCCATTGAGGTGTTCCTGAGAGACTTAAGACTGGCCTATGACGGGCATACGCTCCACACAGAGTCGGTACAGGCTTTCGACTATATGCTATATGAACAGCGTCATCAGGACAGCGAGAGGATGAAAAAAGCTGAGAGCTGGATGGATAAGCTGCTGACTGATGCACAAGTTCTGTCTTATCCCAACGCTTCAAAGCCAGACGGTGTGGCTAATGCCATATTGAAGCAGTCCGTCCCCAGAAAGGCTATTGACGTATTCTGTTCTAATTGTCAGGTGACAGTCAACAGCTATATGCACGCTGCCTTTGCGACGGCTATGCAACGTGTATCAGCCGAACAAAGGCCACTTTACCTGACGGTTGACAATGGCCGTGAAGCAAGAGCTGAGCTGATGCAATGCATCGGTATGTTTGTCAAGACTCTGCCTTTCGTGAATACTTGTCACGAGCCAGGTAACCTTTCTACAACAGCATATGTACAGGAGACACAGCGGCTGTTACAGGAAAGTTATAAGATGGACTATTATCCATTGACAGCTGTCGTCGAACGGCATCAGATTCATCTGGAGATCATGTTTGCCTATCAGGGAGGTCTGCAGCAAGGAAGGACATTCGACCAGATGGAACAGATTACGCTGGAACTGGATAAAGCCAAGTTCCCACTGAGCTTTGTGGTCAATGATGAAGAAGATGCCTATTCCTTTGTGTTGGAATATGACGGACAGAGATATAACCGTCAACAAATGCAGCAGCTATTGTCGGCTGTCTGCACGGCAAGCCGTCACCTGGCTGTCGTTGATACGGTTGATCAGGTGGAACTCGTGAGTGAGGATGAGAAATCGATGTTACTGACGCTCGGCTCTGGCTTAACTCTTGACTACAACAGATCCCAGACCTTTGTTTCCTTGTTCAAGGAACAGGTGGCACAGAATCCTGATGCCATAGCCGTAGTCGATGCACAAAGCAGTATTACCTATATGGAACTTGACAGACAGTCAGACATTTTGGCAGTCAGACTCAAGGACTTAGGCGTTACCGATGGACGTTTTACAAGCATTATGCTGCCCCGCACCAAAGAGTTCCTGATAGCCGTTATAGCCATCTTTAAAGCAGGCGGAGCCTATGTTCCCCTGGATAGCGACATGCCTGAGGAAAGGCTTCACTTTATGCTGAAGGATTCGCAAACCGCAGTGTTGCTGACAACGCGTGACTGGTATTCCAAGGCGCAAAGCTTTCAAGACTCCCCCATTCTTTTGATTGAAGATATTGATTGGGCGGCACCGTCAGTTGCCTTAGACGAGAGTCGCCCGACGTCCTTAGCATACATGATTTACACATCGGGGTCAACAGGTGAGCCCAAGGGAGTAACGGTCACACATGAAGCCATGATGAACTTCATCATCTGGTTGAAGAACACAGAGGATTTGAAAGCAGGAGATCAATGTGCAATTCATACCAACTTCGTCTTCGACGGTTCTTTGTTCGACCTCTATCCCCCGCTAATTTCAGGTGCCACACTGCATATCTTGTCCTCCTCCTTACGGATGGATCTTAACGGTATGTATCGCTACTTCATAGATCATCACATCGTAGGTTTGCTGTTAACCACCCAAATGGGTATGATGATGATGAGCAACTATGAGCTTCCCTTGCGGTTCTTGATGGTTGGTGGTGAAAAACTGACCGGTTTTCATATACCGCCAACGATGAAGCTATATAACTGTTATGGGCCTACTGAGTTTGCCGTATGTTCAGTTTTTCATCAATTAGATCGACTGAGGACATATGAGAATATCCCCATCGGAAGACCAGTTCCTAATACCGTGTCTGTTGTCGTCGATAGCAAAGGACATCTTCTTCCTCGTGGTATTGCAGGCGAACTTTGTCTAATCGGTCGCCAGATAGCCCAAGGTTACTGGAACAGACCAGAACTGACAGAAGAATCCTTTACGGACTGTCCTTTCATCACTGGAGAGAAAATGTACCATACAAGAGACCTTGTCCGCTGGAACGAGGATGGTGAGCTGGAATATCTGGAGCGTATGGACACTCAGCTCAAGATACACGGCTATCGTATCGAATTGGGAGAAATCGAAAAGAAAATGACGGAATTCCCTGGAGTCACTTCTGCTGCCGTTATTGTTCATCAAGAACAGGGAGCACAGTATCTTATCGGTTATTTCACGTCAAAGGAGCCTATTGATCCAGAGATCATTCAAGGACACCTGAAGCGACTGTTACCTGCGTATATGACCCCACAGTTTCTGGTGCACCTGTCGGCTATGCCCATGACTATCAACGGCAAGATCAATCGTCAGGAACTGATTGACAGCCATCAATTGTCCCAATTGACCAATAAATGGTCAATAGCTCCAATGACCAAGGATGAAAAGACGCTTTATGAATTGACAAAACAGGTGCTGAAGAAGGATGACTTCGGCGTCACTGACGATTTGACATTATTGGGCATCACCTCACTCTCCGCCATCAAACTGGTTGATTTGGCTCAACGGGAAGGTCTTTACATTAAGGTTAATGACATCCTGAGAAACAAGTCCGTCAGAACTATACTGATTAATGAGCAGTCCATTGGCAAGTGGGAAGATGGATATGATGCAAGTAAGCCTATTATTGTGTTGATACAAGGTTTTACCTACTATAAGAAGTTGGAATCGCTCATCAGCCGACTGTGCAGGCATTACTCCGTCTTTGTCATTGAACCCTTTGACGACCACTTTGAAGCCATCTTCAATGAAGAGAAACAAAGTACCCATGACGTGGTAAAATTCTATCTTGATT
This sequence comes from uncultured Prevotellaceae bacterium, assembly GCA_900316445.1. Taxonomy (GTDB): domain Bacteria; phylum Bacteroidota; class Bacteroidia; order Bacteroidales; family Bacteroidaceae; genus Prevotella. Next base: position 16,878 of record ONCZ01000058.1, read on the forward strand.
ACCTGGAGGCCTGCTTGCCCCTAAATATGAGTATTGAGATGTTTATTGGTCATAGCTTTGGAGGTGAATTGGCCTATCGTTGTGCTGTGCTCTGGCATAAAATGACAGGAACCATGTCTAAGGTCTGCATGTTCGACACGTTTGCCCATGTTGAAGACATCGCTAAGGAGATAGCTATACCAGAAATAGAAAGTCCGACACCTGATGAAGTATCCGACATTGAAGAACTCAAGGAATGGAACCGTCATTTGCGACAAATGCTGGCTTTGAAAGATGACAGCGGTTTACCCCCCTATAATGGTGACATCCTTTATTTCAAGGCTGAAGACATGTCCCCGCAGTTGAAAACCATTCACATTAATGTGCAAGAGTTGGGGCAGAAGAAACAAGAGGATTTGAACAATTGGATCACACAGGCTCCACATCTGAGCATCTATCCCGTAGTAGCAGATCATTTCACCATGCTGGATGATCAGTTCTGCAACGACTATATAGCAAAAATCGACAATATTGTCTTACCACATAATTCATGATATATATGAAAAGGTATTGGTATAACATATTAGCAGTGTGCATGATGTTGATGCCCCTGATGGTATCAGCACAGGAGAAGCCCAATCAACGCCAAGTTTATGAAAAGGCAGAAGAAGCCTATCAGATAGGACAACTTGACCAGGCCATAGAATTGCTGGAGGATCATCTCAATGATTTCACCGGCAATCTGCGTCAAAGCGCCCTCCGGTTGGCTTCCATCTGTTATCTCGCTCAAGATGACAAGGACAAGTCTGAGCAGTATGCCCGTTTACTGTTGAGCATCAATCCCAATTATACGTCCGTACAGGACCCTATCCGCTTCGAGGATATGATTGCCCTGCTCAAGTCGGGTCGCAGCTCCACTGTGACAACGGCTTCAAGCCAGGCAGAGAGTATCAACGAGGCGCCTGTGCCCGTCACCGTCATTGCCCGCGAGATGATTGACCAGCTCAGCAACAACAAAAGCATCGGACAAATCCTTGCAACGTATGTGCCTGGTCTGAATGAGGTCTCAGCCTATTCCATTTCGAACACAGCCATGCACGGTGTCTATACGACCAGTCAGGAAAAGATCCTGGTGATGGAGAACGGTCACCGCCTGAATTTGCGAACCACCAATAACGGCAAACTCGACTACACCATCAGTACCGAAAAGATTGATCACATTGAGATTCTGCGCGGACCGGCATCTTCACTATACGGTAATGTGGCATTGACAGCCGTGGTGAATATCATTACCAAAAGCGGACGGGAGATAAATGGTGTTAAGGGCAAATACGGCTATGGTTCGTACGGCACCCACCGTGCCGACTTTATTGCCGGCACCACCCTATTGGATGCCGACGTCATGGCATGGGCCTCTATCTATACTTCCCAAGGCAAGAAAGTTGACATTCCAAGAGGTTCCGACTACTCCATAACCCAACACGACGGCTATGCCTATATTGGAGGCTATGCGGATAAGCCATCCTATGACATCGGTTTCAACATCAAACTGAAGGATTTCAATTTCATGTTTAATATGAAAAACGGCAAACAGATACCGCAGTATTCATGGTATGCGCAGACTTACGACTATGACGCTTATCGTACCATAGATGGTAATAATCCAGGATATTCTATCAATGAAAAGCACGTTGAGTTGGGCTATACTAAGGAAATTGGTAAATTCAACCTTAGCATTTCAACTTATGGTGACTGGTTCAATGTACAAGACTACATGCCAATATCCAATGACTCTTTGCTGCTACCTGTGTTTGACGTCAATGCCGATCCCATCACCATCGATGGAAAACCTGTTAGGAAGAACTACGCCGGCGTGATGCAATATTTGCCTTTTCAGGAATACACGATTGGTGCAATGGCGAAGACAGATGCCAACTATACGCTTGGAAACATGAAAGGAAATCTCCTCTTGGGTGCTCAATTCGAGTATTTTAAACTGTCAAGCAATGATTATCTTTTGGGTAATGACTATACCAAGATTTTTGTGACTTACCCAGAATCCAAGGGCATGCTACGTATTGGTAGCGAGAAAAGTTTTTCTGCCTTTATTCAAGACAAGCACTATTTTACACAACAAATCATTCTTAATGCAGGCCTACGATATGATTATAAATATCGTGTCAACGGAAAAAGTGTCTCAGCCGTGTCTCCTCGTGTGGCCTTCATCTATTATCCCAATGAAGCGTTCACCACTAAATTGTCTTACTCACGTGCCTTTGTGGATGCTCCTTATTATACTCGTCATAATACTTCCAACGCTTACCGAGGTAGTGAAGACCTCATGCCTGAATTCATGAGTGCTTTCCAGCTTGACTTTATGGGAAAAATTAACAACTGGCATCTTGTGTATGACGTTAACTTCTTCTATAACACTTTGACAGATATTGTTGTCAATAACCCAAGCAATGATGCAGATGCGCCCAAATTCATCAATTCTGGTAGTCTGAAAGTAGCCGGTGCAGAGGCCGAACTGAATTTCAGTATTCCTTCCTTCAGAGTAGATGCCAACATGACCTATTTGCGCCCACTGGAAGCTGAAGACTACTATTACACTGACCACAAAATCTACAGCATCCCAGCATTCACAGCCAACCTGATGTTCAGCAAACGCATTGTGAACACCGCCAATCATTTGCTGTGGTTGACAGCAGGCTTTAAGTTCAATACCAAGACCCTCAATAAAGCCAATACTCGTGTGCCCGACACTAAGGATTACGAACTCAGTGGAAACGCTATCGTTGACCTGGGACTTAAATATACCTATCATAATGCGATCCAGTTGTCGCTTGACTGCGATAATCTGTTTGACAGGAACTATTTTGTAGGAGGCTCGTTCTATGTTCCCTATCGGGCAAATAGACGCACTGTCATGGCTACCGTCTCGTTCAAATTATAACGGAGGATCATGAATAATCAAGAAGAGCGAAAGAAAAAAGGCTATCTCATTGCAAAAGCCCTTCACCAATTTATGTGGGCGTCAATTCTGGCGTCTCTGGCTTCTCAGATAGCAATGACCACCGATGCCATTGTGGTCAGCCAGTTCATTGGTCCGGAGGCCATCTCGGCCATCAACCTGACAATGCCAGTCGTCATTTTCTTCAATTTCCTGATGATGCTCTTCGGTATGGGTGGTTCCGTGTTGGTCGCCAAGTCACTTGGAGAGCGCGATGAGCAGACCACCAATAAGGTTTTCACCTCCACGCTGATCGGTCTGACTGTCGTCGGTGTGTTCTTCTCCGCGCTGCTACTGATTTTCAGTCCTCAGGTGGCCAGTTTCATCACCAACGACACCCCTGTCATCAGTACGCTGTCGCTCCGCTATATGCGCATTATGCTATTGGGCACCACTTTGACCATTCTCTTTATGACCATCACCAACTTTATCAAAACCGACGGTAACCCTAAGTTGGTCATGAAGGCCGTAATAACCAGTAGCATTGTCAACCTGTTTTTCGACATCCTTTTCATCGCCATCTTGAAGACCGGCATCGAAGGTTCTGCCTGGGCATCCATCATCGGAAGTGTTACGGCATTATTGCTCTGTTGCCGTCACTTCCAGAGTACCAACAACTCCTATCATTGGCAGGTGGAGTTCAAGCAATGTCACCAGTATATTCTGAAAGGTGTCATGATGGGATTCCCGATGGGCATCAACACGTTGCTGTTAGGCATCAGCACCTATGCCATCAATAGTATCATCCTCAGCAACCTGGGTGCCGAAGGTGTCTTTGCATGGGCAGTCTGCTTCCAGTTGTTTGTCATCCAACAAATGGTGCTGGGCGGTATTGCGACCTCGATTTATTCAATTGGCGGCCTTTTGATAGGCGAAAAAGATATTGTGGGTTTGCGCCTTCTTACGAACAAGGTGATGAAATACATCTGCCTTAGTCTGTTAGTCTTTACCTTGTTTGTCTTGATAACGCCAGAAAGCATCGGTTGGCTCTTCGCCAGTAAGCATATCCAGTCAGAGGGGCTGTTCTTAAATGCCTTACGTATCTATGCTCTACTCCTAATTCCATACGCTATCGCTGTGGTCTATCGCATCCTCTATCAGATTTTAGGCTACTGGTCGTTGAGCGTTATCTTGAGTATCGTTCAGATGGGTGGCATGGTTCTATTTGTGGGACTGTTGGCATGGATAAGACCCGAATGGCTGTGGTGGGGATTCCCCGCTTCCGGTTTATTCCTACTGGCTATCTACTTCATTGTCACACTAGTCATCCACCATCGGAATCCCGATACCGAGGTGATGACACTGATTCCTCAAGCCGAAGATGACCAATCGCTGAATTTCTCGGTTAAATATATGAATGAAGATGTACAGCAGGCACTTGAGAACATTTCCACGTTCCTGGAATCCTGCGACATCGAACCTGCCACATCGTTCCAGATTAATCTCTGCTGCGAGGAACTGATGTACAACATTGTCACCTATGCCGTCAACAAAGATACTGACAAGCATCTGTTTGACGTACATATCGTCTGTCACAAAGAAACAGTGTCCGTACTGATCAAAGACGATGGAGAGCCTTTCAATCCAATACTGAAAACAGTCTCTTTTAACGAAGACGGCAACGGATTGGGCCTAGCTTTAGTTAATACAATAGCTGACATCAAATATAAGTTCATGTACAACCAGAATGTGGTTTTCCTGACATTTAAACGGGAACAAACTATATAACGGAAGTAGCTATCGGATTTAAAAAATGCAAAAATAAGGTGAATTTGCAAGATTTTGCTATTTAGACTTTGCAATTTAAATAATTTGTAGTACCTTTGCACCACTTTTAAAAGTAATTAGAACAAATCAAGCAGGAATGGAAGCTTTTTTCAGGACGCACAGATACTTAGTGGAGCATACCAAAGCCCCTGTCCGCCGTACGCTGATGGACGAGATTGACTGGTCCGACCGTATGATCGGTATCAAGGGTACGCGTGGTGTGGGCAAAACAACGTTTCTGTTGCAGTACGCGAAGGAACATTTCGATATACAGGACAAGCAATGCCTGTATATCAACATGAACAACTTCTATTTTCAGGGCAAGGGTATCGCCGACTTTGCAGGAGAATTCTACAAACACGGCGGACGCGTGCTGCTCATCGACCAGGTGTTCAAACAGCCTGACTGGTCTATCGAGCTCCGCAAGTGCTATGACCTCTACCCTAACCTGAAGATCGTCTTCACGGGCAGCAGCGTGATGCGGCTGAAGGACGAGAACCCCGAACTCAACGGCATCGTGAAATCCTATAACCTGCGCGGTTTCTCCTTCCGTGAGTTCATCAACCTGCTGACGGGCAACACGTTCCGCCCCTACTCCCTCGACGAGATCCTCTCCGACCACGAGCGCATCATCAAGCAGATCCTGCCCAAGGTGTCGCCCAACAAATACTTCCAGGACTATATCCACCACGGCTTCTATCCCTTCTTCCAGGAGCAGCGCAACTACAGCGAGAACCTGCTGAAGACGATGAACATGATGACCGAGGTGGACATCCTGCTCATCAAGCAGATCGAACTGAAGTATCTCACGAAGATCAAGAAGCTCTTCTACATGATTGCCGAGGACGGTCCGTCGAAGGCACCCAACGTGAGCAAGCTCGCCCACGACATCGAGACCAGCCGTGCCACGGTGATGAACTACATCAAGTACCTCACCGACGCCCGCCTGACCAACCTCATCTATCCCGTCGGCGAAGAGTTCCCCAAGAAACCCGCGAAGATCATGCTACACAACTCCAACCTGATGTATGCCATCTACCCCATCCAGGTGGACAAGCAGGAGGCGATGGAGACCTTCTTCGTCAATTCACTGTGGAAAGACCACAAGGTGAATGCCGGTGGCAGAGACTTCAACTACCTCGTCGACGAGAAGCTGAAGTTCCGCATTGTCGATGCGAAGGCGCCCGGCCGTCAGCGCATCTCGCCCGACATCATCTACGCCCGATATAACACGGAGATCGGCACAGGCAATCAGATTCCGCTGTGGCTGCTGGGATTTCTTTATTAAAGGTAAAAAAGTAAAAAGGTAAAAAAGTAAAAAGCATTAAACAAATACACTAGTTAGTAATTCATTTTATACATTAACAAAATGGCTAAAGAAAAGAAGTTTATCACCTGTGATGGTAACGAGGCTGCGGCTCACGTGAGCTACATGTTCTCTGAGGTAGCTGCTATCTACCCCATCACCCCGTCTTCGCCTATGGCGGAGGCTGGTGCAGCCGGTGCCGTTCACGGTTCGCTGCAGGCTGGTGCCCTCACCACGACATTTACCGCCTCTCAGGGTCTGCTCCTGATGATTCCTAACATGTACAAGATCGCTGGTGAGCTGATCCCCTGCGTGTTCGACGTTTCTGCCCGTACGCTGGCTTCTCACTCTCTCTGTATCTTCGGTGACCACCAGGACGTGATGGCTTGCCGTCAGACTGGTTTCGCCATGCTCTGTGAGGGCTCTGTACAGGAGGTGATGGATATGACCGCCGCCGCTCACCTGGCTTCTCTCGAGACCTGCGTACCGTTCGTTAACTTCTTCGACGGTTTCCGCACCTCTCACGAGTATCACAAGATTGAGCTGCTCGACCAGGAGGATGTCCGTCCGCTCGTGAAGGAAGAGTACATCAAGCGTTTCCGCGACCGTGCTATGTCGCCTGAGCGTCCTATCACCCGTGGTACTGCTGAGAACCCCGAGACCTTCTTCACACACCGTGAGGCCTGCAACCCCTACTACGATGCAGTTCCCGAGGTGGTTGAGAAGTATCTGGGCGAGCTCTCTAAGATCACTGGTCGTGAGTATCACCTCTTCTCTTATTATGGAGCTGAGGATGCCGACCGCATGATCATCCTGATGGGTTCTGCCACCGATGCAGCCCGCGAGGCCATCGACTACCTGAACGCTCAGGGTCAGAAGGTGGGTATGATCTCTGTTCACCTCTATCGTCCGTTCAGCATCAAGCATCTGCTGATCTCTGTTCACCTCTATCGTCCGTTCAGCATCAAGCATCTGCTCGCTGCTGTTCCCAAGAGCGTGAAGAAGATTGCCGTCCTCGACCGCACGAAGGAGCCCGGTGCTACCGGCGAGCCTCTGTACATGGACGTGAAGGATGCCTTCTACGATGTCGAGAATCGTCCCCTCATCGTGGGTGGCCGCTACGGTCTTGGTTCTCACGACACCACACCGGCTCAGATCATCAGCGTGTTCAACAACCTCGCTATGCCCGAGCCCAAGAACCACTTCACCATTGGTATCGTCGACGACGTGACCTTCACCTCTCTGCCCGAGGTTGAGGAGATCGCCCTCGGTGGCGCTGGCATGTTCCAGGCCAAGTTCTACGGTCTGGGTGCTGACGGTACCGTTGGTGCTAACAAGAACTCCGTGAAGATCATTGGCGACAACACCGACAAGTACTGCCAGGCTTACTTCTCTTACGACTCTAAGAAGTCAGGAGGTTTCACCTGCTCTCACCTGCGTTTCGGCGATACACCTATCCGCTCTACCTATCTGGTGACCACACCTAACTTCGTGGCTTGCCACGTTCAGGCTTACCTCCACATGTACGACGTGACTCGCGGTCTGCAGAAGAACGGTCAGTTCCTGCTGAACACC
>ONCZ01000062.1 GCA_900316445.1 uncultured Prevotellaceae bacterium
ATTTCTTGGCTCTATATGTGTGAAATAAAGAAAAAACGATAATAGAACGATTAAACAATGCTAAAATATGAACCAATTATTTGGTTTGCAACATAGAAGTGTCAGACACCTTGTGAGGCTATTCCATGCTTTTCATCACGTCACGCAGAAAGTTTTCGCTAACATTTTCCATAAGCGATCATGGGGACAGATTCTTTGATCTTTTTAAACAGAGGTGTTGGAGATTAAAGACCTGCCCCCTTGATCGCTTGATCGTTTATCTGTCATCGCCGGGGTCGCCCCAGTTCCAATCTTCGGATACGTCTCTTACGGGGCCGCTGCCTGCCAGCAGCATGGTACGGTGTCGTAAAAGCATGACCTTCATCGAGGGTTTCTCATATATTTTTTTCATTGTTCCGTCCTCCTTTTATTTGATGATTACCTTGTTTCCGCTATGGATATACACGCCCTTCGTCGCGGGCTTGGCGCTCAGTTTCCGACCGTCGAGGCTGAACCACGCGCCGTCAGAACTGTCCATTGTCCAGGAGCCATTGTCAATTGACTCAATGCCTGTTGTATTCTCGTCACCGAAGTTCACGATACTACGTGTCATGGCCCTTGTGCCGCTGGTCGAAGTCTTCGGCACCACGAAATGGGTGCGGCACGAGCGCAGCGTCCTCGCTGCCGTGGCGTAGCCCAGCGTATTGTTTGCACCGAGGTAGATGATTTCGTCGATGTTGGCATCGGTGATGCTGAATGGCGAATAGGAGCCTACGAACAGGCAATTGTCGCCAAGAGCGTTGCTAAAGGCCACGGCTACCGGCTCGGTATTTTTCATCGTCACGTTGGTGAAAACAGGATCCGTGATGTTCGTTCCCTTTGTCCATTTGATGATGAACGGCGTACCGGCTGGAATCTTCGTGGATGTTGGCACATTGTCGAAGTTAATCGTCAGCAGGCCCTCGTCGTTGAGGTTCGATGTCGCACTGTTCAGTGTCTGTACCGTCACGCCGTCACCGTCGAGCACAGAGCCGCTGATGGTCACGTCGAATGGCAGGCAGAGCGTGTTCCACTTGCCGTCCTTGTAGAGCGTGCGCCCGTTGAGGGTGACGTCGGCCGTTATACCATGCGTACTCGAAAGGGCGCTGTTATTGTCGGCATCATTGCTAAGGCTGAGGACGTCCTTCACACTGGTGTAGGTATATTCGTAGCCGTTCAGTATGTAGGTGGTTCTGGCCACATAGTGTGTGCCGAATTCCTGTTCGTTATCATCTTTCCACGCTTCGTAGTCGATGGTCAGGCTGCCTGCGGTGTAGGTTCCCGGTGTCAACGCCCAAGAAGTGATATCAGGATGGGAGATGCTGACGATGGTGCCAGTGGTAGGATGGTTGTCATCCCATACTGTCTCCCAACCGAGGTCATAAATAAAGCGGGCATAGAATGAGGCAGTCTGGCCTTGTCCGAGAATTGCCTCCACCGATGTGCCAGCGGGCATGTTGATGTCATGGTCAGGATCACCGCCTTTCACGGCAGCCCAGTTGCCCGCCGTTTCAGGATTCATCTCCCAGCCTTTGAAAATGTAGCCTGCGGGAACGGTCGTGCAGTCAGGAAGATAGAACTTCTTGCCTGCGCCGACAGTCGTTGTGGCGCCTTTCACGTATGAATTTTTCTCTGTTCCCGGCTCATAGATCGTGAACTCGTACGTTCCATCTTTCACACCACACACACAGTTCTCCGACGCGTGTTTCTCCTGTATGGTCGCATCGCAGTAGCGGCAATGCTTCGTGTGGTATATCTCATCGTCGATGCTGTAGGTGGTCGCCACGTCGGCTGCATCGTCGTTCTGTGGCTTATGGTCGCAGGGCTCCACCTTCGCCCATCGGCGCCATTGGCAGGCAGCCTCACGCTCAGCCGTCGTAAAGACGCGCTCGGGCTCAACGTGATCGAACTTGTATTTTGTTATAGCCATACCATCCACGGTATATTCGGTCTTTTCAGAGTGTACCAATTTACCGGCTGTCACTCTCATATTGGGGGCAAACTCTATGGAGCCTAAACCACCATCGTAGGAGCCGCCAATGGCTGAGCAACTGAATGCTCCTGTGGCTTCTACCACTCCGCCATAGATATGGACATCAGCACCTTTGCCTTTATAGCCAGCCCCGATGCCGGCACCTCCATGATCATCACTCCATTTTCCCACATCGCTTTTCCAACCGTCAGCCTTGAGTTTTCCGGCGTAAACAATCACGCTCCCACCGTCTCCTTTGTAGCCGCCGCCGATAGCAGCGGCACTGTTACCATCACCATCATACAGACGCCCTTCCACAGTACCGCCATGCAGGACAAGGCTACCCATGCTTTCTCCATCACCACCACCGATGGCTGCAGCATCATAATAATGCACGTAATAACTTCCACTTGGATGTCGAGACTGGTTTTCAGCGCAGACAGTCCCTTTCTCATCACCGTCAACATTATGGATATGGAGTTTGGCATCGTTCTTGGCCTCTAACTTAATATGATCGAGTTGGAGATCGGGATTGCCGTCCAGAACGAGATGCACCTCACCGAAGATTTGCAACGCATCTGCGTTGAACTCCCCGTCCACGCAATACCAAGTTGTTTTGCCTTTTTCTCCTAATAGGATCCAGTTTTCACCAGAATGGTCCCTGATAGAACTGCACTCCTCTGTACGTTTTTTCTTAATCACCTTTTTGTTCACCGCATCCCAAGAGCATTCGGTGAAAGTCAATTGTTTTGCACGCACCGTACCAGAAATAAGCATCAGCAGTGCCAGCATTGCTAGTTTAATCAAATTGTTCATACAATAGCTATTATTTTAGTTTAATTCGTGTGCAAAGGTACAATGGGTCAGGGGCTGTACCCTGACCCACAATGATTACTTGACGATGAACTTCTTGCCGTCGCGGATGTAGATGCCCTGCTTAGCGGGCTTGCCGGCGAGACGGTGCCCACTCAGGCTGAACCACTGGCTTGCGCTCTCATTTGTCTTCACGCCGCTGATGGCAGAAACACCCTTACGGCTCCAGTAATAGCGAGTGATGCTGATCTGGCCCTCATTGTCGAGCGTAACCTTCGACAGGTTGTCATCCCCGTCATATTCGTTGACATAGGTGAGGGTGGAAGTCGTACCCAGCGACGTTCTTGTCTCCTTGGTGACGTAGCCATGAGAGTCGTACTCATAATCAACCACGCTCTCGTACTCATATCCCATCATGCCTATGATGGTCACCATCTTGACCATCAAGTCGTTGGCGTCGTAAGTAGCCTTTACTGTCGAGCCGTGGTTCCATGCGCCACCAAGCCATACATAGACCTCTTCCTCCTCAAACAGATTGCCGTGCCACTTGGTGATTTCCGTCCTTGACGTCACGCTTCCACCCAAAGGATTCTGTTCCTGAGGGCCGACGGACTCAATGACCCTTGGCATGCCGTTAGACGGGTCATACTCTTTCACCTCCGACTTAGACAGCATGTTCCACTCGCCGTTCAGCCCCATGTAGAGCTCCTGTGAGGCGGTCATGCCCTGATCGTTATACGTGTGGAGGGACTTGGTGTCGTAGAGGATGCCCCCGTTCATTTCCTGACCGTCGACTCGCAAAAGGAGATCCTGGCTGTCGTACGTGCAGACCATTCTTATAAGTAACTGTCCATCTTGCGACGTGGTGATGACGCTGTCTAATTTCCAATCACTTTTGACGTAAAGTTGCTGTGCCCTGACTCCGAGCGCAATCATTGCTCCGAAGAGCAGTAAACTGATTCTTTTCATGTTCTTTGTGTGAATTATTAATAATAATAGGTGTTTTGACTCTGCAAAGGTACAAAATATATCTGAATTATCATCAAGAAAAGGCAAGATTTTCATTCACTACTGCAGACTCTTGACGGAAAGCAATCACACGCAGTCTGAACCCAAAATCTTGCAACCTTGCAATCTTGCAACCTAGCACAGGGTAGTGTGAAAATGCGGGAAGAGGTAGTCATGGGTACCTGAGTCATAGCAGCCGTCATACCCAAGTATCTGTCCCAGCGACTAGCAAAACTAAACCGCCGGCATGTGAATGTCGACGGCTTAGTTTTTTATCCCGCACAATGGGGACTGTCCCTCCTGTGATGGTTATATCCTGATTATAATCCTTTGAACGGATTCAACTCTTTAAACTCCTGACGCTTCTTATCGAAAGCCTGGAACAATTTGTCAAATTGTCGAAGCGGTGCATCGAAGCTCTTCAGCAGCGACTGGAGGTTTGCTTGATCTGCACTCGACATCCTGTCGTACATAACCTGGAAATCGCTTTCGCCGTCGAAGCGCAGTGCCAATGTCGGTTGGTAAATACCCTCGATTTCTGCTGTCACGAATTTGCCTTCAGCGGTCTTGCCCGTGCTTCTCTGCCTTACAGTGTACGTGAGAGCCTGGTTCAACTGCTCCGTCATCGGGTCAATAGCAGCCTTGGTGGGTTTACTGTCACGAAGACTTACGGCACCGCCTATGGCTGCTACAGCCTGTGCAATATCCTTCACGTCAAGGTTGAACTCGAGGTCTTCCATCACCGTCAGCTGAGCCTTACCGCTACGGCTGTTGAACGTCTTGAGAACCTCGTAGAAGGCAGCGAAGGCCGTTCCCTTCTCGCGCATTGCCTTCATTTGCTCCATCTCTGTATCGTTATAAGGAACACCCGTGCTGTTTATCGCTAGGCCGAGCACCATGGTATCGTTGATTGCCAAGCCTGCTTCGCCATCAACCCTGCCGTCGGCATAGTGATGTATAAAGGCCATAGGCACCTCGTAGCGGTCGGCTGTAGCGGCCTCGGTAGCAACGCCAAGATTCCACTCACAACCCTGCACTGAGATATACTTCCTGCCATTGGGAGCGGTCAGTGTCACAACACCGTCCATGACCTCACCAGGCACACCGGCATGCGTGTGGTTAATGGAGAAATCTATGCTTGCAGGGAACTGTATGGCCATGGGGACTCCACCCATTTCGCCAACGAACAAGATAACACCGTCGTTTACACCTTTGAAATTGAATGTTACTTCTGTCGCCTCATTGGTCGTCGGATTCTGATAAGCAATGACCAGGCCGTCACCCACGCCGGTTTCATACTTCATCTCCTTCTCACCCTCCACAAAGGTCATACGGGTTTTGCCCAATGCCATCTCAGCGTTGGTCAGCGTGAACATAGTAGCATCTGCCAGCGAGCTGAACGTATTTTTCAGTGCCTCGCGGGCCTCTGCCTCCTGATCGCCTAAGCTGGCAAACTCAGTGGGCTTTGTGTTAACGAGAATGCTGGTCATGATATTGCTGAACTGGGGAGCCAGGGTTTCCACATTCAGCTGCTCGAAAAATGCGGTCAGCACCTCTGCTGCATGGAGCGTGGGCTGCAGGTTCTGAAGTTGCACAGCATCGCTGAGCGTCGTAGAGAGTTGTGTTTCGAAAACCTCGCGATCCGTCTGCTGTATGGGCACTACGGTATTGTCTTCATTAGCAGCGCATGATGTCAACATCGCTGTAGTGCCGCAGAAAGTCAGGATGGCGGCACACATCCACAAATTAATCTTCTTCATACTCATCATAATTTTAGTTATAAAATCAATTTTGGGTGCAAAGATAGTGATTTTTGTTGATTATCGCAAGTAATAATTGTTTTTTTATCTTCCTCACTTTATTTGGTTACTCCAACTTACCGCCGCCACCTTTCTGCGGGTTGTTGCCCAGGTCTTGCTCGTTGGTGTTGAGCCAGTTGCCCCAGCCCGTCAGTTTGTGGAAGTCGCACTTCTCGTAGCCCTCGTTGTAGTTGTTGAGCGGCTCCGGTGTGATAAAATTATGATAGTTATGGGTGTAATACTTATGGTTCAACAGACATACACTCAGCGTGTAATGGTCGAGATGCTCTTTGCTGTTGTTCACATCGCGATAGTGAATGAAAGCCTCCTTGAAGGCGTTGTCCAACGTGGCCGATATGGTCTTCAACTCAGCATCGCCGGTCTCCTTAGCCAGCAACTGGGCATAGTTGGCTATGTCGAAGAAGGGTTTCTCCCATTCGTATTTCAAGTTTCCATTATCCCTGATAGGCTCAACACGATACACGCTCTTGGTGGCACGGTCGATCGCATCCTTCTGTGTGGGATAGAGTTCCAGGAGGCGGTCGCACAGCTGCTTGGCGGCATCGATGATAGCTTCGAACTTGTCTGTGCGAATCATCTTGTAGTCGCCGTTATAGATTACACCTTCATCTTCAGCTAAATAACTGTTCTGCCATACAGGTGTACTGTATTCGAACATCAGCCCTCCTGCCTTCACGGGATCACCTGTTTCCACGAGTCCACGTACAAATCCCGTCATCAGCTCGCCGTTGCTGCTCAGCACGTGGGCCGAAGCAAAGATATAGTCGGCAAAGGTGCGTGCCTGAGTCAGTGTTTCCATATTGCCCATATAGCAGTTGTGGAACATCAGTGTGTTAAAACGCTCGATACCCGCAGCCTTCATGGCGTCATACATCTCATACATGTCCATCCACTCGTCATCTACCCACTCGTCGGCCATCACCCCTCGTGTCGGATTCTTAATCTCATACTTGCCTGGCACGTCGTTCATAGCATCAAAGGCTGATCCGTGCCCCCAGATGCCCATCACGTAATCCTCTGCCGGACACTGCAGGCTGCTGAACTCGAGGAACATACGCATCGTGTTGGGATTGCATATCTTCAGTTGCTTGGCTTCCTCGCCCATGCCGATAGCCTGCAGACCACTTTCCTTAATCGTGTTGAGGTCGGTCTTGTCGGTCAGTTCAAACCATACGATGTCGCCGGGTTTTGCATATTTGCCCTTAAAGGGATTTCCTGCATCTGGTTCGTCCTTACCATATTTATACATGCACACCACACGCACGTTGTTGTGGTCGGTCAGGAATTTCTTTGTTGTCTCCCAGAAGCCCGTTTCTATGATATCATCCATTCTGCCACCGGCATTGCCATAGACAAACATGGTGTATTTAGCGGGTTGCGGCACGTCGATCATGCCCTCCGTTTTGCTCCAGGTGTCGAAATTGGCAGCCATATCGCTGGTGGTCTTCTTGAAGCTCAGGTTGATGTCATTGCCATCGCCAAAGTGAAGTTCATCGCCTACTACCTGCCACTTGGCCGTCATTACGTCCCTGTCGGTTGGTGTCATGGTCAGCACGCCGTCGGCTGTAGCTGTGTAAGAGAAGTCAATCTTCTCGCAACCGATGGCCTTGTCGCCTACGAGGTAATAGATGCGGGTGGTGCCCGTTCCGTCGGCCTTGAACTCGGTGTTCTGCCACGTCTTGCCATAATTCCACTTGGCGTAGGTCATGCCTGATATGTCAGAAAACCAGTTGCCAACATTGCGCAGCTAAGGATGGCTGCAAGGGTCATAAGATCCTTTTTAGTCATAAGTTAGGGATTGGCAACGATTGTGAGAGTAGCTTCATTTGATTCAACAGTACCATTACCGTCGGTGACTTTACACATGAAGGTGTAATCACCGATGGCTTCTTCACGGAGCAATGCTATCATATTACCGATAAAAGCCTTTAAGTCTAACTCTGCCGTCGTAATACCTGAGCTATAATAGTTACCGTCTTCATTTTTCACGAACCATTCGTATGTAAGTTCGCCGGCAGAAGCTATTGCTGTAACGCGCATCTTGGGATACGTGGTATCACCTATGGTGTATGTAGCACTTTCAGGCTGAGTTGTGATTGTTGGACAATTGACGACAATCACAGGGCTGTCTTCATTCGCTGCGCACGATGTGAACATCGCTGCGGTGCCGCAGATCAGGATGGCGGCAATCATCCACATTTTCATTTGTTTCATGTTACATTACTTTTTTTTAATAATTATTTATTAGCTTTATGTTTTGCAAAGATAAGCAAATTTTTCCAAACCACCAAATCTTAAAAGCCTCAAATTTCACTTTTTGTTTATTTTGCAAAAAAAATGCATATTTTGCAACTCCCTTCACGCATTTTCTACATAGTCTTGTGTCATATCACAAATTTTGATTTTAATATCCAGGATTTTGATCACAGCTAGGATTCTTCATCAATTCATTCTCAGGTATCGGCATGAACATCTTATCCTTGTTGAAGTCGAAGTTACGGGCCGTACGCCACTCTCTGATAACAGTCGGTCCGTTTTCGGGCAGGCTGTTCTTTGGATAAGCGGTGTTCACATGCTCCTCCAGAAAACCAGACTTTTGTAAGTCAGAACGCAGGTATGGCTCTGCTGAGAATTCCTTACGACGCTCCTGATTCACAGCTACCTTCCACACCTCAGAGGTATAGCCTTTTTCTGCCTTGACTTTGGCATAGTAGTCCTGGGCATCTGGCACCTTTACAACCTCAGTGTTGAATGGCAGAGGATAGCCATCAAGATCCACAGCGTCACCGTGACCCTGGTCACCATAGGCATCGGCTATCTTTTGATGATTGTTGCAGTACTTGGAAAGATCCTTACCAACCTCTAAGTTACCAAAGGCACGCTCACGGATCTGGTTAACCAAAGCCCAACCTTCAGACTCCATACCGAGACGGAAGCAGCACTCTGCCAGGTCGAGCAGTACGCTTGCATAACGCTTGTAGTAGACGTGGTCGGGCTGCCAGAGCATACCTGTAGACCAACCGTAACCACGATCGTTACGCCAATGCTTGGCTGACCATACTGTAGGAGCGGGATCAGCAGATGCCCAGTGATAACCGTTCCAACCTACAAACTCCTGGTTGAAGGGGTTGAATCCAATCGGATGCTTAGGATCATAGAGACCGTTATCGCCCTCTACGCTCATATCAAACTTGTCGTATATATCCTGATCAAACTGATAGTCGGGATTCTTCTCCGTTCCCTTGTTGAAATAACCACGTAGGTACTTCTTGTTGGTCTCGAGCCATAATTTTGTGGGAACCACATTCTGCTGCCATGTAGGATGATCCTTCCAGTACTCGTAAGGAACGGTACCTGTGACCAGCGAAGCGTCACGGCGTTTGTCGAAAGAACCTGCATAGTCACCATCGAGATAGTTCTCGAAAGAATCATATAGCTCCCAAGACATATGGTATGCCCCCCAAGCACCATTTGATGTAGGACCAAAGTAAACACTAAAGTCAAATGAGCCTGCATGGTTGGGATTATCCCATAAGCCATATTCGTCCCCTGTATTCAGCAGGATCTGCCAGATACACTCCTTGGGCCAAGCATCTTCAGCGTCATATAGCGTAGAGAAAGAAGGATTCAACTCATATATGTCACTATTGATGATCTGCAGGAAAACGTCGTATGCCTTCTGGTAGCACTCATTAGCTGTCTCTGGAACGGTGTAAGCCTTCCACATGTAAGCATCGCCGAGGAATGCGAGAGCCATGCCCTTGGTGCAACGACCAGTCTGTTCCTGAAAAGGATTCCAGTCAAGCAGCTGAACTGCTTCTTCAAAGTCGGCAATCACGAAGTCCCACATTTCCCCAAAACTCTCAGCACGTGGCCTGGCAGGAGTATTCTCAGGGGTCTCACCAGTAGTAAGGAGGGGTACACGACCGAAGGTGTTGGCTAATCCAAAGTACATGAATCCACGAAGAGCCATAGCCTCACCCTTAAGATAACTTTTTACTTCCTCAGAAACATCCTCTGCGGTTTCAAGACCTGCCAAAAAGTCGTTACAGCGATAAATACAGGTATAAGACAGAGTCCATAATTCATCCGACATTGGGTCACAGGAATTCATTTCCTGAGTCATGTATATCTTATTCCAGCCTGAAGCCTGAGCGTCCATCGTGGGGAGGCAGCCGTTGAGGATCCAGTATCGATAGGGGTCCTCATTCACACGGGGAAGAATCAGCTCATAACAACTCGTCATACTCTTGATGGCATGAGCATCATCCTCAAACGTCAAGCCACCCTGGATACCTCCAGGCACGGCGCCGTCCACATCGCCGGGGATGTCGGGAGTTCCTGCCGGGTTGTCTTCAATTGTGGTGCAGCCGCAGAGGCAAAGTCCCAGTATCACCAGCATTAGAAAGTTCTTAGTCTTCATACTTTTACAACTTTAATAGGTTTATAATTCTGATTCGGTTGCAAAGATAGTAAAAAAATCGTTATGAGACAAATTTATCTCACACAAAAACCTTACAACCTTACAACCTTACATCCTTACACAGGGTAGGTGAAAATGTGGAAGAATTAGTTTAATGATAATATATATTATAATATATATTATCATTAACTTACTAAATCAACAAAAAATAGTAGGTCATGTAAGGGTGTAAGGTTGTAAGGTTGTAAGAAACTCATGTTTGGTGCCTATAAAGTCGAGGTTTCAATAAAGTAAAGTCAGAGTTTCGTCTATGGAAAGTCAGAGACGCGGAAATGGCCTGAAAAAAGGCAGTTTATGGCTGCCCGAAAGCGAAAAAGTTTCCAAAATGTTTGGACGTTTCAATTATTTATCGTATCTTTGCATCGATAATATCGAACTATAATTATAATCTTAAACAATTTAAACTTATCGGTTATGAAAAGAATCTACCTTTCGCTCCTCGGAGCCTTGATGGCGCTCTCGGCCAGCGCACAGTTGACGTGGGTGTGTGACAGTGCCTATGCTGTCGATGCCTCCAACGGACAACGTATCGTGTTCCACGAATACTCTTACGAAAACGGCGTTTTGATGGAGAAATACATTATGCTCAGAGGCGAGTATTCGTACGATGACTCTGGGACGATCGTGGCCGACGGAGACGGCCTTTCGATGTGGAAATACACAAAAGAAGTCTACGGCTACGACGATGCGGGACGTATCAACAAGATCTCTGAATACGAAAAGGTTGGCGACAATTGGAAACTCATAACTGTTCGTGATTACGTCAGTTTCAATGAGAACGGCGACCTCGTCGAGATCATTGACTATGATGTTGACGATGATGACAAGGACCAGCTGTTGCAGACATGGAGGTATGTGTATACTTACGAGGGGGGCAAAGCCGTTCAGCGTGACAAATACGCAAGCGACTTTGGCTCATGGGAACTGTATAACACGACGAAGTATGAGTACAACGATCAGGGGCAGATGGTCAAGGAGACGACGACCAGGGAAGCCTTCGGCCAAACTTATGTCAGCACCTACACCTATGAATACGACGATCATGGCGGCAAGTCGAAAGAAGTGCTTGAGTCGGACGACCACAACTACATCATGACCTTCGAGAATAACTATGATGCCAACGGTAACCTCATATCGGATACAGAGTATTACAATGGTAAGGTGGATAACATCGCATATTACTTCTATAGCCTCGGCGGTCATACTGCCATCAAGGGCGTGAAGGCCTCTGCCGGAACTGCCAACGGCTGGTTCGACCTCAATGGCCGCCGCATCAACGGCCAGCCCACCAAGAAGGGCCTTTATATCCACGATGGCCGCAAAGTCCTGATCAAGTAAAATAAATCAAAAGTGCATTGCAAGCAAATCCCTCACCGATGGCGAGGGATTTGTTTTTTAGGCGGTTTAAGGCTGCCCGAGGTGTTGGTAAATAGTATTTACTTCGAGAGGAAGGAACGTGCGACGCTTGAGTCTGGTGAGTGGCTCAAGGGCGGGATCTTCACTCAGCAGGGATTTGAGTTTGAGCCAGGCTGAGCGTGGCTGGATGTAGGGAAAGTACATTTGGGCCAACTGCATTCGGCCCAAAGATTGAGAATTGAAAATTGAGAATTGAGAATTTTGATTACCCTGTAACATAGATGTATAATGATTTATAGTTTAACGTTACAAAGGTACAAAAAATCGGTGAGATAACCAAAGAAAAGCGCAATTATTTTGGTAAAAGTTTCAATAAGTTTATATAACTTCATAGAAGTAGATTGGAAGCTGTTAAAAGCTTGCATAGTTTCAAAATTATTCGTACCTTTGCATTGTGAATTCACAAAGCTTATGTTTAACTAATTAAAAAAAGAAAGGAATAAGAAAAATGGCAAGATCAAACATTCCAATGGTGATTAACCTGCGTCAGAACACCAACGACGACAGCACCGCATTCGGCAAGTGGTTCGCCGAGGTAGATTCAAAAGAGCCCCTTAACCTGAAGGGATTCGCCAAGCACATGACCAGTCACGGCAAGATCGCCGACTATCAGATGTGTGTGCTGGTAACGGCCGTCGCAGTGGGCCCCGAGGCGATGATCAACGGTATCAAGATCAACTTCACGCCGGAGAACACGAAGGGTGAGAAGCTGACGTCGAGAGCCTTCAAGGATCAGTGCATCTTCGAGTACGGCTACGTGGTTCAGAGCGAGATCCGTACGGTCAACGGCAAGCAGAAGCGCGTGCAGAAGAAGACGCCGATCAGCTACGTGCTGGCTCCACAGGCTGACGGTAACGGCGGAGGTGGAAACGGGTAATCTCTTCCCCTCCTGAGTTAGGAGGGGTTAGGGGTGGTCTGAACGAGGGAAACTGTTCGCCTCTTCAGACCCCCTCTAGCTCCCCCTAACTTAGGGGGAGAAACAGATACCAGACAAGCGCAGAAAGGAGGTAAATAATGAAGAAGCAACGTGTGATTGAGCTGGCGGTGAAGGTGATAGTAGCTGCGCTCACGGCATTCTTGACGGCGATCGGAACGACCAGTTGTATGGGGCAAGGTCCCATCTGGTTCTAAGTGAAGTAGGACTCGCGTTTGCGGGTCCTACTTTTTTGTTCAAAAAAAGTTCCATTTTTCTTGTATGTTTCAAAAACAAACATTATCTTTGCAGTCAGATAATATTGTCTAACTTAAAAGAATAAAGTATGAAAAAAATGAAGCTGACTGGTGTGATCGGACTAGTTGTTTTTCTTATCCTTGCTGCCTGTGGCGGGGAAAGAGGAGGAAAGGAAGGAAGCCGGCAGTTTCATGGGATAGAGAATCCCCAGGCTGACTCGGTGATCAGGACGGCTTGGCTGGCCAAGGACTATCCGCATCTGCTGGTCATCGCCGACAGTCTGCAGCAGACGGGTGACCTCTCGCCGCAACTGGCCGATATCCTGCGGGGCGACGTCTATTTGCATCTGAGCGACTTTGCGAAGTCGAAGGAGTATTACAGGCGCGTCACCGCTGACCATAAGCCGCAGGCTGCCGACATCAGACTCTATCAGGAGGCAGGCTATAAACTGGCTTCGGTGAATTATTTGCAGAGCAACTTCGAGGGGGCTCTAAGGGAGGCGATGCCGGTGCTCGCCAATGTCGATTCGTTGGGTGGCGGCAATGAGTATTGGGGCGTCAGTCTGGATATGCTGATGGCACGCTGTAACAACTATCTCGGACGTCCGAGGGAGGCGGAAGTGGACTGTGACCGTGCCTACCAGAGGGCTATGCAGTGGCTCGACCGTGATTCGTCGAACATCGTCCTGCAAAGGGCTGTCAGCGTCTGCAACGATATCTCCAGTATGGAAATCAACGAACACCGCTACGGAGAGGCGATGGTGTGGGTGAATCGTGCAGACTCGCTGTCACTGGCCTTTGCCGAAGCGTGGAAAGAGAATACCAATATTGTTGATAACACCCTCGCCTTGATTGCCCTTCACAGGGCCTGTGCTGCCCAGGGGCTGGGGCAGGAGGCAGATGCCGAACGTGCCTATCAGGCGTTCTGTGCCTCGAACTATGCCAAAACCGACAACGGCATCCTCACCCGTCCAGAATTCCTGAACCTCGCCCGTCGTTATGCCGAGGCGGCGGACTGCTATGCGGGAGTGGACCGTTTTATGCGGCAGTACGGCTTCGACTATTCCCTCGAACGTATCGGCAACCTGCTTATTCCCAAGCTTCGAGCCAACCTCCAGGCGGGCCGGAAGGATACGGCTCTCTATGTGGCTGGTCAGATCACCGAGGTGTATGATTCGGCGCTTACTCGTTATAAGCGGAGTGCCGCCGCTGAGCTGGCCACCGTCTATGACGTGCAGGGCAAGGAGCGGCAGATAGCCCAGCAGCAGAACGACCTGTTGAGGCAGCGTCTTTGGGCCATCGCCATCGTGCTGGCGCTCGTCGTGAGTTTCTTCTTTATGTATGATGTCTATCGGCGTCGGGCCAGGAAGCGTCTGGCTGCCGAACAAGCCGCGAGGGAGCGTATCGAGAGTGAACTGCGCATCGCCCGAAATATACAGATGTCGATGGTACCGGGCTATTTCCCTGACCGTGAGGGCCTCGACCTCTATGCGGAGATGAGTCCTGCCAAGGAGGTGGGAGGCGACCTGTACGGATATGTGATGGCGGGCGATCAGCTTTACTTCTGCGTGGGCGATGTCTCGGGCAAGGGTGTCCCTGCCTCATTGTTTATGGCGCAGGCAGCCCGGCTCTTCCATACGCTGGCGAAAGAGGGGATGACACCTACGGAGATAGCCTTCCGTATGAACAATGAACTGGTGGAGAATAACGACAGCAATATGTTCGTCACTATGTTCATCGGACTGGCCGACCTCTGCTCTGGGCAGCTGAGCTACTGTAACTGCGGACATAATCAGCCCGTCGTTGACGGTGAGTTCATTGAGATGGAGTTCGCCAATATGCCGCTTGGCCTTTGGGAGAACTTCAACTTCCAGGGCGAGACCGTCGAAGATATCCGGGGTCGTCAGTTGCTGGTGTATACCGACGGCCTGAATGAGGCAGAGAATCCCGCTCGTGAACGGCTTGGCGACGATGAGGTGTTGCAACTGATGAAGCATAAGGCATCACTCTCTTCCCGTCAGGTTGTGGATATGCTGAACGAGGCCGTCGAGAAGTTCCGCGACGGGGCAGAACCCAGTGACGACCTCACCCTGATGTGCCTGCGGGTGGATGCTGTAACAAAATCCTGAGTGATATGAGAAAGAGTTTGATTGGTTTGTGTCTGTTGTGCCTGTGCGTCGGAGTAAGGGCGCAAGAGTTGCAGAAGCAGGGCAGGGGCGTGGATGACCTTGTGCCTGAGGGTTGGGTGCATACGGAGGCGACGGGCGACCTGAACAAGGACGGCATCGCGGATCTCGTGGTGGTGGCGACGCCTGACTTTAAGGAGAATACGAAGACGCGCGACGACGGGTTTGTGTATAACTTCAACCAGCCGCTGCTGGCCGTGTATTTCGGTACGGCGGGGGGCAAGATGCAGTTGTGGCGACAGTACGATCAGGTGATTCCCGCCAGGCCGGATGAGTATGTGAGTATCGACACGAACCTGACGATCACGGAGAAGGGTGTGCTGAGGATCTCGCTGGAGACGTTCGCCAGTATGGGCGGCTGGGGGACGGAGCACAGCAATTTCTCTTATCGCTATCAGGACGGGGACTTCTACTTGATAGGAAAGGAGAACCAGAGTATGTCACGGAACACGGGGGAGATGGAGACCACGAGCGAGAATTACCTGACGTGGCGGAGACAGGTGGTGAAGGAGAATGTGTTTGAGGACAGCAACGTGCCCAAGACGGAGAAATGGACTAAACTCCCCAAGAAACCCTTGGAGAAGTTAGGTGAGCAGAGTTTATTAGGCACGGATTAACACGGCTTTTATCAAAGACACGGCTCCCTATCCCTGTAGAAAGCCGTGTCCTTATTCTATAAGGCCGCGTTAATCCGTGCCTAAAAATTCACACTCGCTATTAGTAGGTCATTTTGGGTTCGAGCTCCTTGGCCTGGTCGATCATCTTCTGAACCTCAGAGACGGCGGGCACACGGCCGCAGATGTGGAACTCGGCGTTGACTTCCTCCAGCTTCGGCTGCAGGTTCTCAGCCACACGGTGACGGAACTCCTTGACGGTGTCGACGCCAGCTTTTTCCAACAGCTCGGAGAACTGCGGGCCTACGCCGTTGATGCGGAAGAGGTCGGCGTGGTTGGTCCAGCGCAGGATGAGTTTCTCGCTGATGCCCGTGGCCTCGGCCAGTTCCTGACGGCCCTTGGGGGCTGCACACTTCTCGAGCAGTTCGCTCACCTTGTTGATACCTGCGGCGGTCAGCTTCTCGGCATATACGTCGCCTACTCCCTCAATGTCAATAATCTTGTAATCCATAAATTTAAGTTTTTTGAGTTAATGAGTTTATAAGTTTGTAAGTTTCTTGCTGCAAAGATAATAAAATATAACCGCAGATTGCGCAGATTAACACAGATTAATATTAAAAAACAAAAAAATCTGCGTAATCTGCGTAATCTGCGGTAAAAATATCCGTACCTTTGCAACGAAATCGTAAATCGTAAATATGTAAATCGTAAATCAGATGATGATAGTCTTATTTATAATAATAGGTGTGGCAGTCGGGGCGGTGGTGCTCTATCTGCTGATGGACCGTAAGATGGACGTGCTGCGCATCGAGGGCGGCAAGAAGGATATCGAACTCTCGATGAAGGGTGAACAGCTGGCAGAGGCGACGAGTAGGGTGAGGCATCTGGAGACGGAGAACAAGGACCTGCACGCCAAGGCAGAGACGCAGACGAGGGAACTGGAGCTGATGCGCCAGCACCTGGAGCATATCCGCGACGAGAAGCAGGAGGAACAGCAGAAGCGCGACGCGCAGTTTATGACGATGGCGCAGGAGGTGCTGGAGCGCAGTGCATCGAAGTTGAAGGAGTCGAACACGGAGACGATGACGGGCATCACCCAGCCGTTGAAGGACGCCATCACGAACATGCAGAAGGCCATCAGCGAGACGCAGAAGGAGAGTGCGGCACACTCGGCCTCGTTCCGTGAACAGATCCGCCTGATGATGGAGCAGACACAGCAGCTGGGTGAGAAGGCCGAGGGGCTGACGAACGTGCTGAGGCGTGACAATAAGGTATCGGGCAATATGGGCGAGATCATCCTCGGCGACCTGCTGGCATCGCAGGGACTGACAGAGGGCATCCACTATGAGGTGCAGGCAAGGCTGAGAGACGAGATGGGGCGCCCGCTGAAGAACGACGAGACGGGCAAGGAGATGCAGCCCGACGTGATTCTGCACTATCCGCAGGGGCAGGATGCCATCGTCGACTCGAAGGTGTCGCTCGTGGCGTATGAGAAGTATGTGAATGCGGAGTCGGCGGAGGATAAGGAACGCTATCTGCAGGAGCATATCAAGAGCGTACGTCAGCACGTGAACGAGCTGGCCAGGAAAGACTATTCGAAGTATGTCAAGAACGGGCGCGAGACGGTGGACTTCGTCATCATGTTCGTGCCCTTCGAGTCATCGTTGCAGTTGGCGCTGGCGAACGATCCCACGTTGTGGCGCGAGGCGTTCGAGAAGAAGGTGTTCGTCACGGGTGAGCAGAACCTGCTTGGCATCCTCCACATGATACACATCGCCTGGGTGCAGAACCAGCAGGCGGAGAACCAGCAGAAGGTGTTCGGCCTGGCTGAGCAGCTGCTCGACCGTCTGGGAGATTTCATCCAGCGCTATAATGACCTTGGCGAGAAGATCCATAAGGTGCAGGAGGCCTACGAGAATACGAACAACAAACTGATCACTGGTCGTCAGAGCGTCGTGCAGAAGGGGCGTGAACTCGTCGACCTCGGTGCGAAGGAGAATGCCAACCGTAAGATTCCCATGCCGGAGGTCGGAATAGAATAATTTTAGCAACGGACTACAGGACTAAAGGACTTTTTTATGATGTACGAAGAGTTGTCTGGGAAGATTCTAAATGCTTATTTTAATGTGTTGAAGATATTAGGTACGGGATATTTAGAGTCAGTTTATGAAAATGCGATGTGTATTGAATTAGACGAATTAGGTATACCGTATGTAAGGCAAAAACACTTGAATGTGATATATAAAGAGAGACTGATTGGTGAGTTTGTGGCTGATATAGTTGTGGATGACAAGATAATTTTAGAGTTAAAGTCCGTATCAAAATTAGTGCCTGCCCATAGTGCTCAGCTGATTAATTATCTTACTATCACAAAACTCAAAGTTGGTCTGTTGCTTAATTTTGGTGAAGGTCGGGATTTTAAGAGGGTCTATCTTAAAGATAAAGTCCTTTAGTCCTGTAGTCCGTTGCAAAAATAATGAGTTGTATGCGAGTATTGATAAGTGAGGAGATTTGGAATTTTGACCTGGAGGCGGCGATGGGGGAGATATCGGCGCAGCGGAGGGAGCAGGCACTGAAGTTCAAGTTTGAACAGGGACAGCGGCTGTGCGTGCTGGCGTATCAGTTGCTGAAGCAGGGGCTGCGAGAAGAATATGGCATCACGGAGAATCCCGTCTTTGAGTATAATGAACATGACAAGCCTTCGATCGTCGGACATCCGGAGATCCACTTCAACCTGAGCCACTGCAAGGAGGCGGCGGCCTGCGTCGTCAGCGACCAGCCCGTGGGCATCGATGTGGAGAGCATCCGTGAATACAAGGAGGGGCTGGCCCACTATGCGATGAATGATGAGGAAGTGCGACAGATTGAGGCGTCAGACAATCCTGCATCAACCTTCATCCGCCTCTGGACGATGAAGGAGGCCACGCTGAAACTCATAGGCACCGGCATCAGCGACGACCTGAAAACGGCCATCGATCATGAGCGATTTCAGTATACGACCATCGAGTGCGCAACATATATATATACTGTTTGCGTGAAAAAAACTCCATAAAGTTTTGCCGTTTCATATTTTTGCCGTAACTTTGCACCCGAATTAATCATTTTGAACTTAGCTAGTAAAATCTTTAGGGTCGTGAAGAAAGTATTGTTTTTAGGATTTACACTTGTATTGTGCTTATTGTCGACAAGTTGTACGGGGTCTGGTAAAGGGGCTCCCGAGAACGGTAATGGCGCTGAGAAAGTGCTGAAGGATACCGTTAAGTCTGATTCTGTCCTGTCGGAAATGGCATTGGCCATCGAGCGTCAGGTGGTGCTTGAGCGTGTGAAATGCATTTACGGGCTGATCAAAGAGGAGACGACCTATCTGGGCGGCAATGTCGATAATGACTGGCTGGACAAGGCTTTCTGTACCAAGGCTTGGAATAAGCTTCTGATGGCTGTGCGCAGGAAGGAATTCCAGACCAATTCGCTCTTCTTCGAGGTAAACCGCTGGACGATGGCCTACGACACAAACCTGGTCCGTTTCGACGAGTTTGAGGTGGCTGACTGTTATATCGGTCCCAACAATGAGAAGACGGCTGCTGTGAACTTCACGGTCTATGATCCCGATTCGTACACACCGGTCCGTGTGGAACTGGTGTATGAAGACGGCCAGTGGAAGATTGATAACTTCCTGCACTTGAAGTATATGCTCAATCTGCGTGAGAGCATGTACCAGTATCTGGATCATGATTTGGCATACCTGATTTAGTCAGATGGGCTAAGAATCGCGTGACGGTTCTTAGAAACTCAGTTTTGTTGTAAACTCAAAGGTGAAAGGCCGGATAAACGTACCCGACATGACGTAGTCGTTGTAGAGTGACGGGTCGGTTAGCAGGTCGGCGGCTGGTATAGAACCGCTGGCACCTTTCTGATTCAGGATGTTCACCACATTGGCCGAAAAGCTCAGATAGCGGTTTAGACGAAAATCCACGCCCCCAAAGGTTTCCCAGCGTCCGTTGAAATATAAGGAGTTGGTCTTGTTGATGTATTGCTTGCTGAAATAGCGGGCACTCAGCCACACGCGCCAGTCGCCAAACTTGTAGGATGGCTCAATCTCCAGTTCTGTCTTCGAGAGGGCGGTGATGGTCTTGTCTGTGAAGTCGTATTCCTCCGTCACGCCGTCGCTGAAGGTGGGAGTAATCTTGAAATTCTTATACCTTGGGTCGCGGATAGTGAACATCACGTGGATGTTCAGACCGTCGATGGGAGTAATCATGGCATCGGTGAGCCATCCGAGTGTTGCCATATCGTAGAAGAACGATTTGCTGAACGATTCGCTCATGCCGGCCTTCATGTCTCCCACGTCTTTCGTCAGTACATGACTCAGGTTGGGACGCTCTTGTGAGTTCTTCATGCTGATGTAGGTAATTTGCGAGGTGAGGTCTATCCATTTGTTCTTCCAGTAGATGCCGCCTCGGACATAGTGGGTGGGCATGCTCTCTTGCGTGGGGTAGTTGTAGGTGCCGTAGTGGAACAACTGCGAGTGGATGGTGGCGGTGGAGTATTCCGCCTGCAGGCCGAATCCCCGTACCAAGGCATAGCGCGCACTACCGATGAAGGCGTGGTTGAAGTGGCTGTTGCTGAAATGGTTTCTCACGACACCCTCGTCAGCAAGGCTGAAGCCGATGTGACGGGCATTGCCTTCGTACATGTCGTTGGCAGCGTAGCCACGTACGTTCAGATATTCCAGTCTGGCACCGGCATAGAGCCAAAGACGCTCGTTGACATTCCACTCATCGGAGGCCAGAGCGAAGAGCTTGTGTTCATGACCATCGTAGTATTCGGCGTAAGAGTTGTAGGAGTAGCTGACACTGCCGTTGAGCAACAACTGCTTCGGGTCTTTCTTTACTTCGTGGCCAAGGAGATACATCGAGGTGTAGGTGCCTGCGGCATTGAGCCAGTAGTCTACCTCTGCGCGCCAGCTGTGGCGTCGGTCTTTGGATTTGCCCGTCAGTTCTGCATTGGTCATCCAGGAATGTTCGAAGCCGTCGAAATGCAGCATGCGTCGCGTCTGTACCTTGCCAGTATAGACCGTGCCGTCTTCGTAAGTATATCCGCTTTCGGCCGTAACGTCGCTCACACCCATGACAGTGGGAATGGAACGGAAGGAGTGACCATGCTTGAACTTGCTGTGGACGGACAGCTTGAGGCCGCTGTCCCATCGGTAGTCGAGCAGGAAGTTCACGTTGTGTATCTTGTTGACGTTCGCCTCGTCGATATCCTGTTCCTCCATCAGACCTGTCGCCACATCCAGGTATTTCACCTTGTCGTAGACAGGGCGGTATTGGTCGATGCCCAGCTTGAAGCCGTCATACGGCTCCACACTGCCGTCACCCACGAAGATAAAGGGACCATAGATCTCGTTGATCTCCTTGAACTGCGAATACTGGTAGATGAGTCCTGCCTTGCCACGGCCTTCGTTCCAGGACTTCGAGAGCGCCGCCTTATAGAAGTGGACGCTCTCCTGCAGGGCGGTCATGTCGAGGTGGTTGCTCCCGGGATCCATATTATGATAGGTGCTGATGCTGAGGCCCCAGCCTTTTCCGACAGGCGTGGAGACATTGGCATCAATAGCATGACGGCCAAAGTGATTAAAAGTGTAGTTGATCTTGCCTTCTAAGGAGTCGCCGGCGAGTTTCGAATAACTGTCGACACTATAAGTGATGACACCATATTTCAGTGCCATGTCCTGTGGGCCCGTGGTCCGCACAGACTCATGACTGACGCCGCTGTGCCA
This sequence comes from uncultured Prevotellaceae bacterium, assembly GCA_900316445.1. GTDB lineage: Bacteria > Bacteroidota > Bacteroidia > Bacteroidales > Bacteroidaceae > Prevotella. The sequence continues at coordinate 21,280 of ONCZ01000062.1, forward strand.
CGATTTGTAGGGATAGACCTGGTAATTATAATAGGACACGGGAAGGCCGTCCTCATAGAGATAGGCGTGACCGGAGATGGGCAGGCCTAAGGATATCTGGCGTGGCTGTGAGACGGAGGCTGCGTTCATCAGCACATTCCGGTTGCTGTCACCAGAAGTGCTGACAACACTGTCGGCTACAACTTCCTGCGCCGTTGCGCCAATGAATGTCGTGATACAAAGAATGGCTGTCGTTACCGTCCTTGCGAGCCTCATAGGCAAGCCTTATTTGACAAGGTTGCCGAGGATGTCGCGCGTCAGTTCCTTGGTGATGGAACGGGTGGCGGCGCTGGTGGCATTCTTCACCACACGGCCTGTGGCAGAAGTCTTCGACTTCGTCTTCTTGCCCGTCACCTTGTCGCTGATGTAGGTGCCGAGGATTGTGGCCAGTGTGCCTGTGACGGCGGTGATGATGGCTTTCCACACCTTGCTCATCATGCCGGGCTTCTGCTTGCCCTTGGCCTTCTCCTCTTCCTTGGCAGCGATCTCTTCCTCCTGAGCCTTCATCTGCTCTTCGGCCTCGGCCATGATGATCTCGAAAGCGCTCTCACGGTCGATGGGCGTGTCGTACTTGCCGGCGATACGGCTCTGCTTGATGATGTCGAGACGCTGACCTTCGGTGATGGCACCGATCTGGCTGAGCGGGAACAGGATCTTCGCACGTTCCACGATGCCAGGAGCACCCTTTGCATCAAGGAAGGAGACGAGGGCCTCACCGGTCTCGAGGTTCATGATGGCCTCATCGGTCTTGAACTCGGGGTTGGCTCGGAAAGTGTCGGCAGCGGTCTTCACTGCTTTCTGGTCTTTCGGGGTGTAGGCTCTTAAAGCGTGCTGCACACGGTTACCCAGCTGGCCGAGGATGTTCTCGGGAATGTCTGTCGGGCTCTGGGTGATGAAATAGATACCTACGCCTTTCGAACGGATGAGGCGGATGACCTGTTCAATCTTGTCGAGCAGTGCCTTCGAGGTGTCGGTGAAGAGCATGTGGGCCTCGTCGAAGAAGAATACGAGTTTGGGCAGTTCCAGATCGCCCACCTCGGGCAGGGTGGAGTAGAGTTCAGAGAGGAGCCACAGCAGATAGGTGGAGTAGAGCTTGGGCTGCATCATCAGTTTGTCGGCAGCCAGCACACTCATCACACCCTTGCCGCCCTCGGTCTGGATGAGGTCGTAGATGTCGAACGATGGCTCGCCGAAGAACTTGTCGGCTCCCTGTGTCTCCAACTGGAGGAGGGCACGCTGGATAGCACCGACGGTCTGGGCGGAGATGTTGCCGTATTTTGTGGTGTACTGCTTGGCATGTTTTGATACCCAGTCGAGCATGGCCTGCAGATCCTTGAGGTCGAGCAGCAGCAGACCACGGTCGTCAGCAATGCGGAAGACGATGTTGAGCACACCGTCCTGCGTCTCGTTCAACTGGAGCAGTCGTGAGAGCAGCATCGGCCCCATCTGCGAGATGGTGGCACGCATGGAATCTGACGGGACAGGGCTGGAACTCCGGATCCTCAATGCCGAACTCGGGCAGACGCTTCTCGATGAAACCGCTCATCTTGCCTGTCTGAGAGATGCCGCTGAGGTCACCCTTCATATCGGCCATGAAGCAGGGCACGCCTGCCTGACAGAACGTCTCGGCCATCACCTGCAGCGTGACGGTCTTTCCTGTACCCGTGGCACCGGCAATGAGTCCATGACGGTTGGCCATCTTACCTGTAATGCTGAGCGCACCGTTGGCGCAATGGGCAATATACAGCCCTCTCTCTTTGTCTAACATATTATATAATATTAAGTTGTTCTGTTTGTTGATTGACTTATACGTCTCGGTTGAAGAGCATGCGATATTCGACGGGTGTCATGCCGACCACCTCCTGGATGCGGCGCTGGAGGGTACGGATGTTCTTCAGACCGCTCTCCTCTGCGACGGCGGCAATGCTGTATTGGGGCTTGTCGCGCAACAGACGCATCGCCAACAGTGTGCGCAGGTTGTCGAGATAGGCGTCTGGAGAACTGTAGATACTGCTGCGACGGAACAGGCGGACGAGACGCTCGTGGCTGACACCAAGGAGCTTGGCGAGGGCCTTTGAGTCGAAGTCGGGCTGCACCAGGGCATTTTCCTGTTCTACACGGATCTCGAGGAGGGCCATCAGCTGGCCGTCGTCCTGCAGGTCGGCATTGCGCTGACGCTCGATGTTCTTTGACAAGATCTCACGGGCGACCTCCGCACGGCGGCGCAGTTCCACATCTTCCTCCAACCGCTGGGAGAGGTCGAGGTTACGTTCTACGAGACGGATCATCTCATTCTTCAGTTGGTCTACCTCATGGCGCAAAGCCTCATTCTCGGCTTGCATCTGTTTAATCTCTTTCTCAGTCATAAGCAAAAAGGCTTCCGCTGTGGGAAGCCTTTGAAAGTTATTAGGATTAGTTGTATTTCAGTATCTGTCCCGGCATCAGGCGGATGGACTTGCCTATGCGGTTTAGCTTGCATAGCGAGTCGACGGTGGTGTGACACTTGCGGGCGATGCTCTGCAGGGTCTCACCCTTCTTCACCTTGTGGAAGTGAACCTCGGAGGTGAACGATGCTGAAGGTGCTGCAACAGCCATCTCGACATCTTCCTCGTCCTCATCGGAGTCGAAGCGTCCGATGTTATTGCTATTACCGCTGACACCACGCAGACGGGTGGCCTGGGCTGATTCACGGGCATACTTGCTACGATGGAAGGTGTAGAAGTCGCCTGTGACATCCTGATTGCGGAAGTCGAACATCAACGCCGGGTTCAGGGCCACACCACAGATACGGGTCTCGAAGTGCAGATGGCTACCAGTGCTACGGCCGGTGTTTCCACCCAAACCGATAGGATCGCCTGCCTTTACTTCGTCATTTTCATTCACGAGCCAGGCAGACATGTGACCGTAGTAGGTCTCCAGTCCGTTGTAGTGGCGGATGACGACATACTTGCCGTAGCCACGGGGCTCATATTTCACGATACGCACCTTGCCGCTGAAAGCAGCACGGATAGTGTCGCCGACATAGACCTTGATGTCAAGACCCTTGTGCTGGCGTCCCCAACGGGCACCGAAGTTAGATGTGATGACACGGCTGGGTGTCGGCATGCAGAAACCACGCAGGTCGATAGTGGTCTCGTCGGGAATGGTGGAACCATTATAATGGGTCAGATCGTTGTCCCACTCCTCATAGAGGTCACCAGCGGGATTCTCGAACAGTTCCTGTTCAATCAGTCTATTGAGAGCTATGGAGTCGACAGCCTTCATCTTTCTGTCCACTGGAGCCTGTCGTGCCAACAGGTCTTGCCCCTGTGCTGGTACGGCTGCAATGGTCATAAAAAGCGAAAAAACTGTTACCTTAAGATTCTTAATTGTTATCATCTTGGTTTTGGTTTTGTTGCAAAATGCGAATTATCGGTTGCAAAGGTATAAATAATATTCGAAAAACATGCAGAAAGTTGTAAGCGTTAACAACTTTTTGTGTAAGTTTAACACTTTAAAACTTATGAAATGGCCGCCCAATTGATGTTTGTCTTGCGTAATTGACGCAGTCGATACCATAAGATGGCGTACTTCGGTGACTGACATTCGGGGTCGTCGTCGATGATTTTCTGAGCCTCGTCGCGGGCCATCTGAACGAGTTGTCCGTCACGGGCAATGTCTGCGATTTTCAAGTCGAAGGCCATACCGCTCTGCTGGGTGCCCTCGAGGTCGCCAGGGCCACGCAACTTCAGGTCGGCCTCGGCGATACGGAAACCGTCGTTGGTGTCGCACATGATGTCGATGCGCTTACGCGTTTCTTCCGAGAGCTTCAGGGGGGTGACGAGGACGCAGAACGACTGGTCTGCACCACGGCCCACACGGCCACGGAGCTGGTGGAGCTGGGAGAGGCCGAAACGTTGGGCGTCGAGGATGACCATCACCGAGGCGTTGGGCACATTAACACCCACCTCGATGACGGTGGTGGCAACGAGAATCTGTGTCTCGCCACTGACGAACCGTTGCATCTCCTCCTCTTTATCCTTGGGCTTCATCTTACCGTGTACCTTGCTGAGACGGAATTCCGGAAAGGCTTGTCTTAATACCTCGAAACCTTCCTCGAGATTCTTCAGGTCGCTCTTCTCGCTTTCTTCGATGAGGGGGAAGACGATATAGACCTGACGACCTTCACGGATCTGCTGGCGGATGCCGTCGTAGAGGGAGGTCATACGGGTGTCGAAGACATGGGTAGTACGGACGGGCTTACGACCTGGCGGTAACTCGTCGATGACGCTCACGTCGAGGTCGCCATAGAGGGTCATCGCCAGAGTACGGGGGATGGGTGTGGCGGTCATCACAAGGACATGTGGCGGGTTCTCGCTCTTGCTCCAGAGTTTGGCACGCTGGGCCACACCGAAGCGGTGCTGTTCGTCGACAACGACGAACCCCAGGCGGGCGAACTGTACCGTATCTTCGATGACGGCATGGGTGCCCACGAGGATGTGGATGGTGCCGTCGAGCAGGCCTTCGAGCACCTCCTCACGACGCTTGCCCTTGACGATGCCCGTCAACAGCGCCACTCTGAGATCCATGCCGTCGAGAAACTGCATGATGGTCTGCAGGTGCTGTTCGGCGAGGATTTCCGTGGGGGCCATGATACAGGTCTGATAACCGTTATCGATGGCGATGAGCATCGACATCAGGGCCACGAGGGTCTTGCCTGATCCCACATCGCCCTGTAGCAGTCGGTTCATTTGCCTTCCTGATCCTACATCAACCCTGATCTCCCTAATCACCCTTTTCTGCGCTCCCGTCAGTGGAAAGGGCAGATGGTCGTGATAGAATGTGTTGAACACCTCGCCGACTTGTGAGAATACATAGCCGCGATATTTACGACGGTGGTCGCTCGCGTACCTTAATATATTTAATTGCACATAGAAGAGCTCCTCGAACTTCAGCCTGACTCGAGCCCGTTCCAGATCCTTGGCGTTCTGCGGATAATGAACGATGCGGAAGGCCTCGTCGCGCCCCATCAGATGACGGCTGGCGATGATGAAATCCGGCAGGGTCTCAGGCAGGGGCGGCATTTTCTCAACGAGCGTCTTTGTGAGCCGTTCCACAGCACGGGAATTCAGACTAGACTTCTTCATCTTCTCCGTCGTGTTGTAATAGGGCTGGAGTCCCATCGACGAGAAGTCTATCTTTGAGGCATCGTCAAGGTCGGGGTGGGTGAAGTTGATGCGGTTGTTGAAGACGGTGGGCTTGCCGAAGACCACGTACTCTGTGCCGATGCGATAGGTCTGCTTGGCGTATTTGCCCCCATTGAACCACGTGAGGTCGCAGATGGCCGTACCGTCGGTGAAGTGGGCGACGACGCGCTCCTTACGGGGCCCCATCGCAAAGGTTTCAAAGCTGAGGATGTGTCCCACGACCTGCACGTAAGGCATTTCGCCCGTCAACTCGTGGATAGTGTAGACCTTCGAACGGTCCACATATTTATATGGATAGTATTCGAGCAGGTCACCGTATGTCTCGATGCCGAGTTCGTTGCTCAGCATCTTCTTGCGGTTAGGGCCTACGCCCGGCAAGAATTTGATGTCCTGATCGAGAATATTCATTGTTTAAATCAGCACTTCAGCAATCTTGAGGTCATAGGGTGTGGTAATCTTGATGTTCTCGCGGTTGCCCTCGACAAGGGTGATCTGATGGCCGTAGCTCTCCACAACGGAGGCATCGTCGGTGAAACCGTCGTTGTAAGGCTGTCGGTTCGCAGCCTTCAGCAGTTGGATGTCAAAAGTCTGAGGTGTCTGCACTAGCCGGTATTCATCCCGAGGTACGGTAACGGAATCTGCCTCTGCCTCACAAGGGGTCTGACCCTTTGTGAGGTGGCGAACGGTTTCGACGACGGGGATGACGGGGATGACGGCTTTGGCCGTGCGGGCCGTCTCGTAGCAATTCCTGATCACTTCGATGCTGGGGAAAGGACGTACACCATCGTGTACACCTACCACACCCTTGGCATCATCTGGCACCTTGGCGAGTCCGTTCTGCACGGAGTGGAAGCGTGTCTGACCACCGTTGGCCAGAGTGTACGCCACGTCGAAATGGTATTCCTCGCAGAGCTGGTGCCAATAGGCTTGCTGGGCCTCGGGCAATACCAGGATGATCTGCAGATCCGTATCGTACTCCCTGAATCTCTCCAGCGTCCGCATCAGCACCGGCTTCCCGCCAATAGGCAGGAACTGCTTGGGAATGTCGCTCCCCATCCGCAGTCCCTTTCCTCCTGCCACAATGATTACGTAGTCCATTATTTCCCCATCAGGTGTTTGTAGCGCATTCCCTCGGCGATCTGGTCGGAGGTGGCTTTATCGACGAGCTGGGTAAGCAGTTCGTAAGCGTAGGGGAAGGCAGCGGCAGGACCCTCGCCAGTGGTGATGTTGCCATCGATGGTTACGAGATCAGCCGTATAAGTGGCGTTCTTCAGCGCCTGTTCGAAACCGGGATAACAGGTGGCGCGCTTGCCGTCGAGGATGCCCAACGGTGCAAGCACCACTGCAGGAGATGCACAGATGGCGGCGATTTTCTTTCCGGCAGCGAACTGTGCCTTCAAAGCCTCACACACTCCCTCGTGGGCAAACAGATTACTGGCTCCGGGCATACCGCCGGGTAGCATCAGCAGGTCTGCATCCGTATAGTCACTCTGGTCGAACTGAATGTCAGTCTCGATGCTCACACCGTGGGCGGACTCCACCTGGGTGAACTCCGTCGTGCTGACTGTTACCACTTCTACACCTCCACGACGCAATACGTCAATGGGAATCAGGGCCTCGACATCCTCGAAGCCGTCTGCTAAGAATACATAAACTTTTGCCATAGTCTTACTTATTTGATTGGTTTTCTGACCGCAAAGATACAACATTTTATTCACAAAGGACACAAAGTACACAAAATTCTTTAAGTTTTTCGTGTCCTTAGTGTCCTTTGTGAAGAATTTCCATTATCTTTGCAGGCAAAAGCGATGATTATGGAACATTCGAGACTTAAATTTGCCCTGTTCGGCAACATCTATCAGACCAAGAAGTCTGCATCGATCCAGAAGGTGCTTGCCTGCCTCTCTGAGCACGATGCCGAGGTCAACGTAGACAAGGAGTATTACGATTTCCTGACGCTCGACCAGCGTCTTGACGTCCGTGCTAACGGCATCTTCGAGGGTAATGACTTCGATGCAGACTTTGTCATCTCGATGGGTGGCGACGGAACGTTCCTTAAAGCCGCCAGTCGTGTGAGGGAGAAGATGATTCCCATCCTCGGCGTGAATATGGGTCGTCTGGGATTCCTTGCCGATGTCAGTCCCAGCGAGATCGAACAATGTGTGAAGGCCCTCTATGCCGACGACTTCGCCATAGAGAACCGTGCCCTCATCAAGGTGGAGACCGACGGCGAGCCTCTGGAGGGCTATCCCTGTGCCCTCAACGACGTTGCCATCCTCAAACGCGACACCGCCTCGATGATTTCCATCCGTGCCAGCATCAACGGCGAATACCTCACCACCTACCAGGCTGACGGTCTCGTCATCTCTACCCCTACCGGTTCAACCGCCTATTCCCTCTCCAACGGCGGACCGATCATCGTGCCAGGCACGAAGGTGTTCTCGATGACGGCCGTAGCACCACACTCGATGAATATCCGTCCGATCGTGCTCTCCGACTCCTCTGAGATCACGCTGACCGTCGAGAGCCGTTCGCATAATTTCCTTGTCGCCATCGACGGCCGTTCGGAGAAGTGCAAGGAGGGTACGAAGCTCACGTTGCGCCGTGCGCCCTACGATGTCAAGGTGGTGAAGCGCTCCCGTTTGAGTTACTTCAACACCCTGCGTGAAAAGATGATGTGGGGTGTCGATGCCCGCTGAATCAGGAATACCTCAGGCAGGTATCTTGACAATGAAGCGGGCGCCGTCGTGGTAGTCTTTGTCAAGCACGACGTCACCTCCCAGTCTGAGGGCGATGTTCTTACAGAATGTCAGGCCCAGTCCCAGTCCTTCGCTGAAATCGTCGATCTTCGTGAAATGTCCGAAGATTCTCTCCTCGTCGCCCTCAGGTATGCCTGTGCCGGTGTCCGTCACAGACAGCAGCCACATACCGTCTTTCATATCGCTGCTGAGGGTGATGCCTCCTTCATCCGTAAACTTGTCGGCATTCATCAGAATCTCCATAATGACGCTCTTAAGCAGACTCCTGTTGCTCTTCACGGTGACATCTTGGCCGATGCTGGAAGAATAGCTGAAGCCTATGGTCTGCTTCATCGGCTTGAACTCCTTCACAATCTCTCGGCAGAACTCGTGGCAGTTGATGGTCTCACTGTTATTGTTCATATTGATGCTGTCCACGTCAGAGAGGGTAATCAGGTGGTTCAGGCTGTTGGTGATGATCGTGGCGCTGTGCTCGATGCGCTTGGCCAAATCCTGTCGCTCGTCATCGGCCAGTTCGTCTATCTGGTTGGCGAGGATGGTGGAGAACCCCGAGACGGCGTTCAGCGGTGTGCGTATCTGATGGCTCACGTTCTGGATGAAGGCCGTCTTCATACGGTCTGCCTCTTGGGCGTGGTCGCGTGCCAGGATGAGTTGGTGGTTCTGCTCCATCAGCTCCCGCATATGCCTCCTGCGGCTCCAGATGAAATAGGAGAGGAAGAGCACGCCGAGCACGCAGGCTCCCAGGGCGATGTAGGTCATCAGGTCATAAGCCTTATCCTTCTCCCGTCGCATCTGTTCGAGGTTGATATCGTTGCTGATGTCGTTGATTTCCATCGACGAGATTTCGCTGTACCATTTCTCCCGGGCCTTGAGCAGCGTTTTCAGCGCCTCTGCCTCAGCAGCCCTGTCGCCCTTCATATCATAGATCTTCGTGAGGAAGAGCAGTTGGTCTAGACGGTTGTTCATTTTGCTGTTGATCTCCAGCGCATCGTCAAAGCGTCCTTCGAAGCTGGCCATACCCTGTTCTACATAGTCTTCGTAAGACGGGTTGTATTCCTTTGGGTCGGAGAGTTTGATCTGGCTGTTCTTGTTGTAGGCCTTTATGAAGCCCGTCCTGTCTTTCTTGCCGAACTCGATAATGCATTTCATCTGCAGGGCGGCACTCAGGTCGCGGTTGTCTTCGCAGAGCGCGATGCACTTGTCAATGCTGATGGTGGCCGAGTCGGGGTTGTCGAAGGCGAGGATGTTTGCCAGCAGCATATAGATGTTGCTGGCCTCCGCCCGGTATTCTTTCCTGCCCTTTAGTTTCTCCAGCGCCTGGTCGAGGTATTTCTTACACATCGCTATGTTGTTCCGGGTGCCGTAGAACATCCCCATCAGATAGTCCATCCGGTAGAACTCGTCCATATGGTTGTTGCTCATAATGAAGTCGTTCATAGCCTCCGTCTTCTTCAGGGCCGAATAGAAATGGTCGTTGTTGATGTCGTAGACAATCTCGTTTTCCCAGGCCGTGTACATCTCGTGCCACTTGCCCATCGTCTTGTAATAGCTTCGCAGTTGGTGGACGGCGTCCTCGAAGGCCAGCCTGTCTGAGGTGTCGAAGTATTTATACATCTCCTCCCGCAGACGTGTCTCCTCAGGATCCTCCTGTTCTTCAGCGAAAGCTGTCACCAAACCAAACAGGAGGAGCGCCAATAGAAGTGTCGTCTTTGTCTTTATATAGCTGTTCATAGATGTATCTATTTCTTAACAATTTTCTTTCCCCCAACGATGTATATTCCCTTAGGAAGGGTGGCCAGTTTCTCGCGCACCTCATCCTGTGGAATTTTTCCGATGAAGAGACCGGAGGTGTTGTATATCTCTACTTGTCCGTTGGTGTCCACCTGTCTTCCTTCCATGGCACTGGCTACACCGTTAAGTGTCAGTGTGACAGGATCTGTCAATTCCTTGTCGTGTCCCAATGAGGTGTAGTAAACCGTAATGGTATAGGGCACCTGATAGGTCAGGTCGCCTATGATGAACGATATGGCACGGTTCTTTCCCGCCTCCAGTGTCAGCGGTTTTTCGTAGGTACGTTCTGCCTCTCCGTCGGTTGTCGCAACCACCTTCAACTCTCCTGTGTAGTCTATGGCATCTGTATTTGCCACGTCTATCAGCAGATTTAGTCGGGTGTCAGAGACAATTTGCGTGCTCATATCTACATTTTCGTAGCTGGCCTCGCCGGTCAGGTGTGCTTCGGAATTCTTCTCGCCGATGGTTATGTCTTGAGTTGCCAATACTGTTCTGCCTTCAGCGTCGGACGTGATCTTGACTGTCTTCACCCCTGCTGTTCGTGGCGTGAACTTGGCTGTGTACTTGGCCGTCTTTCCGGACTCAAGGCTGTTAATGCGTGCCATACTGCTTAGGATGTCGTCGACAAACACATAAACGATGCCGTCATTGACGTTGCCACGGTTGGTGATGGTCATCTCGGTGCTGACAGGTTCGAAGGTAAGCATGGAGCCTTGGAATGTCATGTTGTCAACGTCAAACTTGGTGACAGGTTTGAACTTGTTGACAGTGAATACCGGACTCTTGGCTGCCTGCCGCCAACCGTCATACCACCAATAATAATAGGAGATGTAGTACGACTTTCCGTCTTCCAGTTCGTCATAGATGAATTCCCAGCTGTCGCTATCCGTGGGGTTAAGCTGGCAGAGGATGCTATTATTTACAATGACATCATTCTTGGATGACTTGTTACCATGGCCTTCCTTGTGGATTCTGACAGACCCTTCTCTGTTGAATGGGGTTTGTCCAACGTTCTTAATAGAGATTTCGTATTTGACTTTCTCTTTGCCCAATTCGTTTTCGACGAGGTCATCCACCTTGATGTCCACCTCCAGGGTAGGTTCCGGCTCAGGACCAATCTCCATTTCGTACGAGTCGATCCAGTCGTCTTTAGCCCAGTATCTATAGTCGTTTTTGGACGAGGCGACGTCGAAATAGAGTGTTCCTTTTTGGGCCGGATAGAAGACCACATCGTACGTGGCCGTACCACCTGGTTCAATGTCTAAGTAGATGGGTTTGATGTTCTGGTCCTTGCCTGTTGTCTGGTAGTAGATGGTGCCCTTGCGCTCCTTACCCTTGTTGATGAGAGGGATATGGGCTGTAATCGGACTACCTACCAGGAAGTTCCCATCGAAGGTCACGTTGCCGGCCTGCTGGAAGTTATGACCTGTCATATCGTCTGCCAGCCATAGGGTGAAGGCATCCGATTCTGTGGCACGTATCCATTCATTGCGCGACCGATAATAGGTGATGAAGAAATACTCCTCACCGTCTTTTAGATTCCTGAATGAGATGGTTCCGAATCCTTCCTGATTGGGATCGAGATGGCAGGTCATGGAGTCGGTTGCCACGCAGTCTCCCCATTCATCGTCGATATCGGTCAGTGTCTGGTAGAGGCATATCAATATCATATCATCATACACCTCCGTGTTAGTGTTCTCGACAGAGATATTCAGTGTCACCTCGTGACTTCCCAACCAGTATTTTTCTCCGTAGTCGTAGTCTCTCTCCAAGTCGCTCACAGATACACCGATGGCAAGCTGGCTCTCGGTGCTGTTGCCGATGATGATGTTTTGGTTGATGGCCACATCCGTACCTTCGGCATCACGCGTCACCTTGAAATTCCAGACCCCGGCCTTGTCGGCCTTGAACTGGTATTTGCAGACACCTAGGGCTCCGGGTGGTATGTTCACATCCAAGGCCGTCGGTTTGCCGTCGTTCTCCCAGATGTAGAGCTTTCCGTTGCTCATATTACCTTCATTGCGTACAAACAGCTGCATCTCAATGTCCTCACCCTTCTCCAGTGTTCCGTTGAAGATCATGTCCTCGACTGTGAACATCGTGATCTGAACGGCTACCTCTGGCTTGCGTACGTGGATATTCTCCGACTGTGCGGCACGCACCCATTCATTGCCTGAGTGATAGAGTGTCCTGGCGTAATAGCTCTGGTCGAAGTCCAGGTCTTCGCAGTTGAATGTCATTGTGGCTGTACCGCCTTTCTCAATGCGGCAGGTCTTCTCTTCTGTATAGACAGGCTTGCCAGGAGCCGTCAGATTGTACAATTGTAACAGCACTTTGTTGTCATAAGTGTCCGTTCCTGTATTCCTGATGTCGACGCTCAGGTTGATCCGGTTTTCCTCTGTTCGGCCGTTCTCCACGTTTGTGGCGTTGATTTTCATCTCCAGACTGGCTTCGGGATAGAGGGCCACGGCAAACTCTCCCTCGGCCACGATGTTTTTGCCCTCGCTGTCCGTCGTGATGACGATCTTATGCTCACCTGCCAGAACGTTTTTGAGTGTATTTGTCCACTCCGCACTCTTTTCTGCTTCCAACTTGAAATCTGACGAGCCAGCCGCCTGACCGTCAAGCATCATATAGAGGTGGCCGTCGTAGTCTGTGCCGTAGTTTGTGATTATGACACTCAGTTTCACCTCTCCGCCTTGATAGAACTGTCCGCCGATGCTCATCTGTCCGCTCAACATAATGACGACGGGCTGTACAGGCTGCTCTGTCCCGCCTTGGTCAGGTTCGCTTGTCGGCAGGTTCGGATTCGGGATTTCCTGCGCCACGAGCGTCATCTTCTTTCCGCTGATGGTCACGAGGATGCCGTTCTGCCAAGCGTTCTCACACGGGGTCCACTCTGTTGTGCCGGTAGGTCTGTTGGCTGCTATCATATAATATTGTCCGTCGGGCAGCGACTTTCCGAATTGTATAGTGTTCGACCCGGTATAGCCGGTGCCATATTTGAAGTCCGCATTGAACATCTGTCCAGCGTCCACCTGCTTGTAGTCTGTCGTGTATATCAGGGCGCCGAAGTCATAGCTGTTGGGAATACCATAGTTGGAAACAGAGAACTGCAGGGACACATGGAAGTCCATACCGGCAGCCATCTTGTCGCACGATTCCGCCATTGGCACAAATGTCGCCACGTTCAGATAGTCGGTCAGTATCGTGGGTTCCGACGCTCCTTTAGGCTGGATGCCAATGTTGGCGTCTTGACTCATGTTGTATCCGTCAGCCGAGCCGCTGGCACCGATGCCGTTGTTGTTGGGGGGATTTAAGGCGCTGAGCAGGAAGTAACCGTCATCCATACCCTTCCATCCCCAGTTCACGTGGAAGTAGCCGTTGCCGTCATAACCGTCAATGACGAACTCATGGCCTCCTGCCGACGACTGTCCACCATAGATGACCGGTCTTCCGCTGATCATTTCCGCATAGATGATGCGGTTCCACTCATCGGCAGAATAATCATTACGCTGGATATTCTTCACCGTGTTGCTGTAGCCGAAATAGTGTCTCAGCGCCGGTGCTACAGCTTCGGAGGATGCTCCCGAACCGTAGTTGGTGTAGTCCATCAGTATGCTTGCTCCGCAGAGCTGCATCAGGGTGGCTACGGCATTGTTCTGAGCAGTGGTGGCGTTATAGCTGTAGCTGTCTATGATGTTGTTCCAGTCGATGCTCGTGACGGGGATGGCGTCCACCTTGATCTTGGCGCTGGTCGTCGTGAACGAAGGAATCTCCTGAATAGTCTGTGCAGGGTAACGGTGGTAGTTCATCACCTGTGCCATCGCCGTTGCCACGCAGCCTGTCACGCAAGGCGTATCATAGAGTTTAGGACATTTGTTGTAGTATGGTGCGTCTTGTCCCCAAAGAGAACTTATCATTGGGGCTACGGGGCGTCCCAGTTCGCTGGTTGTCGCTGGTGTAGCTCTTGTTATGCTCATCTGATCTGCATAGCCTTGAAGCCAGGCCTTCATATTATCGGGAATGGTTTCTATGTCAAAGGAGCCCTTATCGGCATAACCCAGCACTCCGGGCGTACGGTCATCGCCGCTGGCAATCACGTAGCCTTGTGACTCTCCGACGTTGAACACATAGTAGCTTTCAGTCTGACAGGCCGTTGTCATAGTCATAATTTTCTTGCCACGCGCCATAGCTGGTTGTTTATCAGTTATGAAACGGAGAGCGTTCTGTTTGGCTTGTTCCAAGTCTACCGGGCCTGCGTATGCCACGATGCTCAGACAGATGATGATGGTCAGTAATAATGGTTTCTTCATTGATTGCTTTTGTTCTTTATTGGTGCAAAGGTACAAATAATAATCGAAACCACCAAATATTTTCGCGAAAATTTTAAATCAGTAACAAGTAACAAAGTAACAAAAGCGAAATCCATATGTATTAACCTCTTTAAATTATATATTATATTATATATATTATAATATATATAATATAATATATAATTATTATGTGAATGATTTAAGGAATATGAATAAAGCGTTTTGTGATTTTGTTACTCGTTACTGCCTGTAAAGTCGAGGTTTTAAGTAATGAAAGTCGGAGTTTTGTCTAAGTAAAGTCTGTGAATTAACGACAGGTGTATCCAATCAACGTAATATTATAAATAAGGTACGCACAAGACAAAAACTAAAAAAAGTTAAAGAAATGCATTTTTTCTCCCAAAAATTTGGAGTGTATTGATATTTGACGTACTTTTGCAGTGTACTATTAAAGTGGTACACTATTACACAGAAATAATAAACATAAAATAGATACGATATGATAGAAGTAAGTAACATCAGTTTTAAGTATGCCGGAGGGAAGGATCTGGTATTCGATGATTTCAGCTTGAGGCTGGAGGAGAACAACATCTATGGTCTGTTGGGTAAGAACGGTACGGGCAAGTCAACGCTCTTGTATCTTGTCAGCGGACTGCTCCGTCCGAAGAAGGGCAGTGTTTGTTTTGATGGCGTAGAGACCTGCAAGCGACAGCCAGAGACGTTGAGCGAGATTTTCATCGTGCCAGAGGAGTTCGACCTGCCCGCGATGTCTCTCAATGACTATGTCAAGATCAACAAACCCTTCTACCCCCGATTCTCTCAGGAGGTGTTGGAGAACTGTCTGAAGGACTTCGAACTCACCACAGACCTGAAGCTGAACGCCCTCTCGATGGGCCAGAAGAAGAAGGTGTTTATGAGCTTCGCTCTCGCTGCAGGCACAAAGTTACTGTTGATGGACGAGCCCACCAACGGTCTTGACATTCCCTCGAAGTCGCAGTTCCGCAAGGTGGTAGCCCAGTATATGACGGAGGATCGTACGCTGATCATCAGCACGCATCAGGTACACGATGTGGAGTCGTTGCTCGACCACATTATGATCCTCTCTCAACAGAAACTGTTGCTCGACGCCAGCGTGAGTGAGATTACTGAGAAGTACACCTTCGAGTATCGCACGCCAGACAATATGGACGACGCGATTTATGCTGAGCCTTCGCTCCAGGGTAATGCCGTGATTGCCCCTCGAAAGGCCGACAGTCCTGAGACACAAGTGAATCTTGAATTGCTGTTCAACGCTGTTACACAGAATAAGTTATAGGAGTATGGTACAATTCAATATCAATCGATTCGGGAAGCTGGCAAGGTGGTCGCTGACGAACGACAAGAAATACCACATCAAGTCGTTCTTCCAGAATCTGGTGATCTTTACGCTGGTGTTTGTGTTCTTCACCTCGGTTGACGTAAAATGGAACCAGCAGAACGCGAACTATTTTCCTTGCAGTCTGGCAGCCATCGTCGCCATTGGTGTAACGCTTATCCTGGGTTCTTCGTTTATGTTTTATAGTATGGACCGAAAGCACGATATGCAGACGCTGCTGATGTTACCGGCATCGAACCTGGAGAAATACCTGGTGCGCTATGCCTCGTGGATCATCCTGTTGCCCATCCAGTTGGTGGCATTCTTTGCAGCCGATTTGGTGCAGTATGTGTATGGCTTGGTAGTGGGTCACGAGGAACTCCGGTTTGTGACTTCTGCTGTGTTGGATATGCTGGGCAATATGTGGCATCAGGTTCCTGCCGGGAAGCATTATGTGGTGGTGATAGGACTGGCGCTCCTCGCCGTCTGGCTTCACTCCGTCTATGCCCTTGGTGCCACGTTCTTCCGCACACGTAAACACAACTGGATTCCCACGACGGCCATCATCCTGATGCTGGTGATGCTGATGATCTGGATTCTTCCACACACGTTGACGGATCCAGAACAGAGAGGTTCTTCGGCATCGGATATGGTAATGAATACGATCTATGTCCTGTTGGTAGTGCTGAACTTCTGGCTGTCGTACAGGCTCTTCTGCCGTCAGCAGGTGATAGGTAAGTTAGTAAACGTATAACGATAGATAAGGTGATAAAGATATGAATAGTTTTAGTATCAACAGGTTTTGGCTGATGCTCCGCTGGTTGATCAACGTGAATCGCGTCAGGTTGCTGGGCTTTACGGTAGGCATTATGTTCTCAACATTTTTGATCCAACTGATTATGTTCGTGTTTGGGTCGTTCGAAAAGATCTTCCCTTATCTCTTGAGTTGTGTACACTTCGGCTCGTTCCTCATACCGTTCGTGATTCCTATCACGGTCTGTTTGGCCTTTACAAACTTTACCAGCACAGGCAACAAACAGCAGAGAGGCACCTGGCTGATGATCCCTGCCACCAATCTGGAGAAGTTCTTGTCGCTGATTGTCTATGTGACGGTGATCTGTGGCCTGTGTGCCATCGTGGGCTATATCCTGGGCGACTGCCTCCGTATGGCCGGCTTATGGATAGGGGCGCAGTTGTCTGCCGATCCTGCTATGAAAGCTTCTGAGGTGTTTAACTATAATGGTGTGGACGGAACGTATACTCTCTGGTCATCGACTGTGTACTGGGTATTCTGTGATATGACACCTCATCTGTTGACGGTGTGGGGCTCTAGCATCTACTGGAGTTGGTTCGAGTGGGCATCTTGGATTGTTTATACGCTGATAGCGATATGGATACATTCGTTATTTACCCTGGGTGGCACGCTGTTACGCAAGTATGCATTCGTCACAACGGGATCGCTTTTGATTGCGATGGTGATACTCTTCGCGGGATTCCTGTATCATTACAACCTCAGCGTGTTTGGTAATGTAACGCTTCCTGATGGTACTACTTATACTGCGACGGTTGACACGCTGGCTTACGTGCTGATGGTGGCGCTCCCTCTGTTCTCCTGCTTCAACTATTGGGCATCGTTCCATATCTTCAAAGGTTTTCAGTTAATAACAAACAAGTGGACTAATTATGACATTCTCAAATGATAAACCCATCTACATCCAGATGGCCGACCGCCTCTGCGATGAGATACTTGCCGACAAGTATCAGGACGACGACCGCATTCCGTCAGTCCGTGAGTATAGTGTCCTGCTGGAGGTGAATACGAACACGGCAGTCAAGGCCTACGAACAGTTGGCTCGCGAGGAGATCATCTACAACAAGCGTGGTCTGGGCTACTTCGTGACCAAGGGCGCCAAGAAACAGATTCTCAAGGGCCGTAAGAAGGAGTTTATGAAGGAACGCCTGCCAGAGCTCTTCCGGCAGATGCAACTGCTCGATATTACGATCGAAGACGTTGTAGATGCTTATAAAGATGTAAAGAGTGTTAAATAAGTAGGCTTTTTTGAAATGATTTGCAACTTTTCTCGTATAACTTACGACAAATAGTCAGAAACCATTAAAAAGTAAATAGGTATAATAGTAAAAAGGTAAAACAGATTGTTTTCAATGATACACTTACAAGACATCAACAAGACCTATCAGGGCGCACAGCCCCTTCACGTACTGAAGGGCATCTCGCTCGACATTGCGAAAGGGGAGTTCGTCTCCATTATGGGAGCCTCAGGCTCAGGTAAGAGTACCTTATTGAATATATTGGGTATTCTCGACAATTACGACTCGGGCACCTACGAGCTGGCCGGCGTACCCATCTGGGGACTTTCAGAGCGCAAGGCCGCCGAGTATCGCAACCGGATGATAGGTTTTATCTTCCAGTCATTTAATCTCATCTCTTTCAAAACCGCCGTGGAAAACGTGGAGTTGCCATTATTTTATCAAGGGGTGTCCAGAAAGAAGCGCCATCAGATGGCTCTGGAGTATCTGGAGCGTCTGGGCCTTCTTGACTGGGCAGGACATTACCCCAACGAACTGTCGGGAGGACAGAAACAGGGAGGTGATGCAGTTGCTCAAGCAGCTGAATCAGGACGAGGGTATGACCATCGTCGTGGTGACTCACGAGAGCGGCGTGGCGAATGAGACAAATAAGATAGTGCACATTAAGGATGGCATCATCGGCCAGATCGAGGAGAACCTGAACCACGATGCCTCGCCCTTCGGAATCAACGGAATGATGAAGTAACTATGCGAGATATAATAACAGAAATATGGCAGACGGCACAGCGGAACAAACTCCGCACGACGCTCACGGGATTTGCTGTGGCCTGGGGCATCTTCATGCTGATTGTGCTGTTGGGTGCTGGCAATGGTCTCATCAACGCCAACATGAAGATGATAGGCGATTTCCTGACCAACTCCATAGAGGTTTATGGAGGTCAGACCTCGAAGGCCTATAATGGTCTGAACGAGGGACGCTATATCAGTCTGAACAAACGCGACTTTTCCGACACCGAGACAGGGTTTAAGAATTATATCGACGAGGTGGGCGCCTGCTACTATATCAATTCTACCGTCACTAATGGTGAGGAGTATATGAGCATGCAGATAGCTGGTGTCTATCCCGTTCATACACAGATTGTGAAACAAACCATGCTCGAAGGTCGTTTCATTAACGATATCGACCTAAAGGAAAACCGGAAGGTGCTCGTGCTTAGCGACAAACAGGCCAAGGAACTTGAACCAAAGGATTACAAGAGCCTCTTAGGTAAGCATGTGAAAGTGGGTGACATCGCTTTCAAGGTGGTGGGCATCTATAAGGGGCGTGATGATGGCAGTGGTAATGCCTTCGCATCCTATTCCACTATTAAGAGCATCTTTGCTGCCAATACGCCAAACCTTGGAAACATTGAGTTTACTTTCCATGGATTGTCCACAGAGAAAGCCAACGAGGCGTTCGAAAAGACCTATCGTCGCAAGTTGAATGCCAACCATCAGGCCCATCCGGAAGATGAACGCAGTATCTGGATCTGGAATAATTACACACAGAGTATGACGATGGAGTCGGCCATGTCGATTATTCGTTCTTTCCTGTGGGTGGTGGGTCTTTTCACGCTCCTCTCAGGTATCGTGGGTGTGTCAAACATCATGCTCATCACCGTGAAGGAGCGTACCCACGAGTTCGGTATCCGCAAGGCCATTGGCGCAAAGCCTTGGAGCATCTTGAAACTTATCATCATCGAGAGTGTCATTATCACTACGTTCTTTGGCTATGTAGGAATGCTGTTTGGTATTGCAGCCAATGAGTATATGGATGCCACGCTGGGGCATCAGGTTACCGACCTGGGTGGGGAGAAAATCACTTTCTTCATCAATCCTACCGTCGGACTGGATGTGTGTGTCGAGGCTACGATGGTGATGGTCATTGCAGGAACCATCGCAGGACTGATCCCTGCATATAAGGCAAGTAGAATCCGCCCCATTGAGGCGCTAAGAGCAGATTAGTATTATGAGAATAGATATTGATACATATAGAGAAATCCTCGACACGCTGACAAGAAACAAGGCGCGCTCGTTCCTGACAGGTTTCGGCGTGTTTTGGGGAGTGTTCATGCTTGTAGGCCTCATGGGTGGTGGTAAGGCCATGAAGGAGATGCTCGACAAGAACTTCGAAGGCTTTGCTCAGAACACTGTCATCGTTTGGTCTCAACAGACTACCAAACCCTATAAAGGTTTTCGTAAAGGTCGCTGGTGGAGCATGGACTATAGGGATGTGGAGCGACTGAAGCAGCGTGTGCCTGAACTCGAGAATGTGGTGCCTGTCATCTTCTCGTCTTGGCGAGGTGGAAATACCGCCTACTATGGCGACCAGAGAACTACACCCAGAATCCAAGGTACCATTCCTGAGTTGGTTAATGTCATTGAACCTAAGATATACTACGGACGCTACCTCAACGATATGGACATCCGTGAACATCGTAAGGTATGCGTCATCGGTAAAAAGGTGTATAAGGATCTCTTCAAGGGTGGTGGTGACCCCTGTGGTAAGAAGATTCGTATAGATTCCACTTATTTCGAGGTGGTAGGCGTTGATTACGCTTCTGGTGGCATCAGTATTAACGGACGGGCTGAGGAGAAGATTACCCTGCCTCTCACGCTGGTGCAGGCCATGTTTAATCGTGGTAACCAGGTGGATATGATAGCTGCCACAGGTCGTGGTGATATCGTGATGAGCAGGATTACGGATCGTATCCGTGAGACGGTGGCCAGAGCCCATTTCGTGGATCCTGCCGACGAGCAGGGAGCAATGGTGCTCAATACTGAGCTGATGTTCCAAATGTTCGACAATCTGATGAAAGGTGTCAACTTCCTTATCTGGCTCGTTGGTCTGGGAACGCTTCTGGCAGGTGCCATTGGTGTGTCGAACATCATGATGGTGACTGTGCGTGAGCGAACCACGGAGATAGGTATCCGCAGAGCCATAGGCGCCACGCCTAAGATGATATTGGGACAGATTATATCAGAAAGTATTGTCTTGACGCTGGTGGCAGGTATGAGTGGCATCCTATTCGGGGTGATGATTCTGCAAATGCTTGAGATGAACAGTATGGAGGACGGCATCATCACCACCCACTTCCAGGTAGGCTTCTGGACGGCCATCTTCGCAGCTTTGTTGGTTTCTGCCATGGGAGTGCTGGCAGGATTGGCCCCGGCGGCAAGAGCCATGAGCATCAAACCCGTAGATGCCATGCGCGACGAATAATTGGCAGCGGACAAACACGGACTGGCACGGACTATGAGTCCGGTAATAAAAGAAGTCCGGGATAGTCCGTAAAGTCCGATGCAAAGAAATATCTTATATGCAAAAATATAGTAAACAAAATAATTATGAAGAAGTACAGTAAACTGATCATCGCAGCGATTATCGCTCTGATCTTCATTGGAACATTCGTGTTCCTCTGGCAGAAGAGCCAGCCCAAGGAAGTTGTCTACAACGAGTTTACGCCGAAACTGGACAGCATCCAGAAGACCACCATCATCACAGGTAAGATCGAACCTCGCAACGAGGTAAACGTGAAGCCGCAGATCTCTGGTATCATCGCCGAACTGTTGAAAGAACCCGGACAGTTTGTACAGAAGGGAGAGGTGATTGCGAAAGTGAAGGTGATTCCTGATATGAGTCAACTCTCTTCTGCTGAGATGCGTGTGCGCTTGGCAGATATTAACCTGAAACAGGCCCAGGTAGATTACCAGCGCGAGGAGAACCTGTATAACCAGAAACTCGTCTCTGCCGATGAATACGACAAGAGCAAGCAGGCTCTGAATCAGGCAAAGCATGAGAAACTGGCTGCTGAGGATGCGCTTGAAGTGGTTCGCGACGGTGTGTCGAAATCGAATGCTTCTGCCTCTTCAACGCTTATCCGCTCAACCATCAGCGGTGTGATCCTTGACATCCCGGTGAAGGTGGGTAACAGCGTGATCCTCTCGAACACCTTCAATGACGGTACCACCATCGCCACCGTGGCCAACATGAATGACCTCATCTTCCGTGGTAACATCGACGAGACGGAGGTCGGCCAGTTGGTGAATGGCATGAACATGAAGATCACCATTGGCGCCCTGCAGGATCTGAAGTTCGATGCTTCTCTGGAGTACATCTCTCCGAAGGCTGTGGAGAGCAATGGTGCCAATCAGTTTGAGATCAAGGCAGCCGTGAAGCTCTCTGAGGGCAGTAAGATCCGTTCAGGCTATAGCGCCAACGCCGAGATCGTGCTGGCCAGGGCCGACAAGGTGCTCAGCATCCCTGAGAGTGCCATCGAGTTCAGCGGTGACTCTACCTTTGTCTATGTCATCAAAGGGGAGGGTAAGAACAAGACCTACGATCGCACTTACGTTGAGACAGGTCTCTCTGATGGTGTGAATATCGAGATCAAGAAGGGCATCACCGTCAAGGATAAGGTGCGTGGCCCCGAAATTATAACTGACGAAGACAAGTAAGGTTATGAAGAAGATATCGATTCTAATAATATTAGTGGTACTGGTCAGATTAGACCTGTCAGCCCAGGACAAGCAGTGGAGCCTCCGCGAATGCTGCGACTATGCCATTGAGCACAGCATCAGCATCAAGCAGCAGCAGAACCAACGCCGTCAGCAAGAACTGAAACTCTCGACAGCGAAGAACTCCCGTCTGCCAGACCTCAGTGCCATAATATCTACTCGAACACGAATACGAGTAACACGTCGTTGGGGCTCAACACCAGCGTACCTCTCTTCACGGGCTTCCAGATACCCAACCAGATCAAACTGGCCAAACTGAACCTTGAGGGGGCTACTGCCGACTTGGAGAAGGCTAAGAACGACATCCGTATGAAGGTGGCAGAGGCCTATGTCCAGATCCTTTATGATATGGAGCTTTCCGACGTGGCCCGTCTCCAGATAGACATCGACTCTGCACAGGTGGCCCGTCTGGAGGCCTTCGTCAAGAACGGCAAGGCGGCTGAGGCAGAGCTCTCCCAGCAGAAGGCCACACTGGCCAACAGCCGTCTGACAGCTACGCAGGCTGATAACAACTACCGTCTGGCCGTCCTCACGCTGACGCAGCTTCTCGAACTCCCCACGCCAGAAGGATTCTCCATCGTCCGTCCGGATATTTCAGAGATCATGGGGGTAACTGGGTTGACTGGTCTGACGCCTGACCTGATCTATGCTGAGGCGCTCGGCATCAAGCCCGAAATCCTCTCCCAACAGCTCAAGCTGAAGGGCTATGAACACAGCGTCAAGATTGCCAAGGCGGCCAACTATCCGACGCTCTCCTTCAACGGTGGACTTGGCACCAACTACTATACCACCTCTGGTTTTGATTCTGACGGCTTTGGCACACAGCTGAAGAATAACTTCTCGCAGTCCATCGGCCTGAATCTGAGTATTCCTATCTTCAACCGTTTCCAGACGCGTAACAATATCCGCAGTGCCCGCATCGATCATGAGAACCAGCAACTGCAACTCGAGAACACGAAGAAGACACTCTATAAGGAGATCCAGCAGGTGTACTATAACGCCTTGAATGCCCAGTCGAAGGAGAAATCTTCGGAGGAGGCTGTGCAGAGTACAAAGGATGCTTTCCAGTTGATGCAGGCCAAATACGAGAATGGCAAGGCGAACATCACGGAGTTCAACGAGTCGAAAAACAAATACCTGAAGTCTGAGTCTGACCTTGTCCAAGCCCGTTATGAGAATCTCTATCAGCATGCGCTTATAGACTTCTATCGAGGCAAAGAACTCAATTTCTGAGAAATGGATAATCCCTGCCATCCGGCAGGGATTACTCATTTCTTATGTCTGTTGGCACGCTGCTCGCGGTATTTGGCTTTCTGACGGGCAGAACCGCTGCCGTGGGCACCAGTGATATACTGCTTCTTCTTGGCTTTGGTCTTTACCTTGCCATCGTCTTTCGGCTTATCACCTCCACGTCCGAAGTTGATACCGTGTTCGAGTATGTTCTGAAAGTCATCCATGGGCTTAGTGATGGAAGAGGCGCACGCCTGTGAATGCCATAGCAATGCCGTATTTGTCACAAGTCATGATGACATGATCATCGCGAACGGAGCCACCTGCCTGGGCGATGAACTCCACACCACTCTTGTGGGCACGCTCGATATTGTCGCCAAAGGGGAAGAAGGCGTCGGAGCCGAGGGCTACCTTCGTGTTCTGGGCAATCCAGGCTTTCTTCTCTTCCATCGTCAGCACCTCGGGCTGAGTCTTGAAGAACTGCTGCCAGGCACCGTCGCGTAGCACGTCATCGTGCTCGTCCTCAGAGATATACACATCGATGGTGTTGTCACGGTCAGCACGACGGATACCATCCACGAAGGGCAGATTCATTACCTTCGGATGCTGACGGAGCCACCAGATGTCGGCCTTGTTGCCAGCCAGGCGGGTACAATGGATACGGCTCTGCTGGCCTGCTCCGATACCGATGGCCTGACCGTCCTTCACGTAGCAGACTGAGTTCGACTGCGTATATTTCAGTGTGATGAGGGCGATGATCAGGTCGCGCTTGGCCTCTGGGGTAAAGGTCTTGTTCTGTGTAGGAATGTTCTCGAAGAGGGCATCGTCGTCGAGTTTGATCTCGTTGCGTCCCTGTTCGAAGGTAATGCCGAACACCTGCTTGCGCTCGATGGGCTCAGGCACGTAGTTAGGATCAATCTTAATCACATTATAGGTACCCTTACGCTTGTCTTTCAGGATCTCGATGGCCTCAGGGGTATAGTCGGGGGCAATCACACCGTCTGAAACCTCACGCTTCAGGATCTTGGCTGTGATGGCGTCGCAGGTGTCGGAGAGGGCCACGAAGTCACCATAACTCGACATACGGTCAGCACCGCGGGCTCTGGCGTATGCACAGGCGATGGGGCTCTCGTCGAGGCCAGCAATATCATCCACGAAATAAATCTTCTTCAGCGTGTCGCTCAGGGGCAGGCCAACGGCAGCACCAGCAGGCGAGACGTGCTTGAACGAGGCAGCAGCAGGCAGACCTGTGGCAGCCTTCAGTTCCTTTACCAACTGCCAGGCATTGAAGGCGTCGAGGAAGTTGATATATCCGGGACGACCGTTGATCACTTCGATAGGTAACTCCCCTTCCGTCATGAAGATACGTGAGGGCTTCTGGTTCGGATTGCATCCGTACTTGAGTGCTAATTCTTTCATCTTATTGCAATATTTTGTGATTTTGCGTGCAAAAATACAAAATATTTTAGACATAAGAACACAAGTGCATATTATTTTTTGTTTCTTTTGTTCTTTTGTCTAAAAAAAATAGTACCTTTGCAGACTGTTAAGCAAATCATAAAAGCGGCATGAAGGAATCCGAAAACAGAATCATCAGTTTGCCCCATCATCGAACAGCTCAAACAGGTGCCGTTCGAGATACGGCGTGTCTATTGGATCTATGATGTTCCTGGCGGATTCGACCGTGGAGGACATGCTTACAAGGAGAGCGAGGAGTTCATCGTGGCACTCTCGGGATCCTTCGACGTGGAACTCGACGATGGTGAACAGAAGCAGACCTATCAGCTCAACCGTTCGTACAAGGGACTCTATGTCGCCAAGGCGATGTGGCGACGTATGACCAATTTCTCCACGAACTCTCTGGCGTTGGTGCTGTCTTCGACGGACTATGATCCCGACGACTACATTATGGACTATCAGGACTTCCAACTCTGGTTGAAAGGACAGAAGATGTTGACGGATAACTTGAACAACACATCTGCACCGATCAACGTTCAAAGTTCAACGTTCAATGTTCAATGTTCAATGTCTAATGCAGTCAGTTATGCCAGGAGTGTGTTCGACAGTTCTCTCTACGAACTGAACAAGATGCACGATGCGG
Source organism: uncultured Prevotellaceae bacterium (assembly GCA_900316445.1). Lineage (GTDB taxonomy): Bacteria > Bacteroidota > Bacteroidia > Bacteroidales > Bacteroidaceae > Prevotella. The sequence continues at coordinate 46,662 of ONCZ01000062.1, forward strand.
AAGGCAACCTGACGTTTATCTATCAGAATATCCATGTGCCGTTCGAGATTAACCGCGTCTTCTACAGTTACGACATTCCTGGCGGAGAGGAGCGTGGCGGACATGCCCATAAGGAGTGCCATCAGTTTATCATCGCCGCCTCAGGAAGTTTCGAGGTGGTGCTCGATGATGGCACCAACAAACGAACCGTCACCCTCAACCGTCCCTTCTGGGGGCTGCATGTGCCGCCAGGCATCTGGTCGTCGGAACAAGGCTTCTCTTCGGGCAGCATCTGTCTGGTGCTGGCCAGTCACGGCTATGATGAAGACGACTATATCCGCAATTATGATGAATTTCTTGATTACATAAAGAAATAATAAGTATGGTGAAACTTTTGGATCTTCAGGCCATCACGATGCAGCATGCCGAGGAGTATGAGGCAGCTGCTAAGCGTGTGATTGAGTCTGGATGGTTTTTGCAGGGACGTGAGAACGAGACCTTCGAACGTGACTATGCCCAATATATAGGTACTAAGCACTGCATCGCAGTAGCCAACGGACTGGATGCCCTGAAGCTGATTCTGCGTGGCTATAAAGAACTGGGTGTGATGAAGGACGGCGACGAGATTATCGTACCGGCCAATACCTATATTGCCACCATCCTTGCTATTACAGATAATAATCTGGTGCCCGTGTTGGTAGAGCCGACATGGGAACATCTCGAACTGGATATCAACAAGGTGGAAGAAGCCATTACACCAAGGACAAAGGGTGTGATGACGGTTCATCTCTATGGTCGTATCGCTTATAACGACAAGTTGGGTGACATTTGTAAGCATCACGGACTGAAGCTGATGGAAGACTGCGCCCAGAGTCATGGCTGTACTTGGAAAGGTGCCCGGACTGGTGCCCTCGGTGATGCGGGTGCCCACTCCTTCTATCCTGGAAAGAACCTTGGTGCCTTTGGTGACGCAGGAGCTGTGACCACTGATGACGAGGAACTGGCTTCTGTGATTCGTGCCTTGGCCAACTACGGCAGTCAGAAAAAATATGTATTCCGTTATGTCGGTATGAATAGTCGTATGTCAGAGCTGGATGCTGCCATCCTCGATGTGAAGTTGAAATATCTGGATGAGGACAATCAGAAGCGTCAGCAACTGGCAGCCTACTATTACGAGGCCATCGACAATCCGTTGATCACCTTGCCTCAAAGGCTTAGCGATGAGAACAACGTCTATCATCAGTTCCCCATTTTCTGTGAACGCCGTGATGAGTTGCAGACATATCTCAAAGATGGTGGGGTGCAGACACTCATTCATTATCCCATACCGCCGCATAAGCAGGAGTGTTACAAGTCGTGGAACAATCGCAGTTATCCGATCACGGAGCGTATCCATCAGCAGGAACTCTCCATTCCGATGAACCAGGCGGTGAGTCGTGAGGAGGCTGAGACCGTTGTCCGGCTGATTAATCATTTCAGATGAAGATGGAAAAGAAGAAAGATATATCTATAGTCATCCCTGAGTATTGCGGGGAGTCGATGCTGACGGAACTGTTGAAACGACTGCATACCACTTTGCAGACACTGACTGACAGTTATGAGATTATTCTCGTCAATGACTGTTCTCCCGACAACGTGTGGGAAGGCATCCGTCAGGTCTGTGCTGTCGATAAGCGTGTCGTCGGTCTTAACCTGAGTCGAAACTTCGGTGAGCATTATGCCATCTCGGCAGGTCTGCGCTATGCCAAGGGTGAGCACATAGTCGTGATGGACTGCGACCTTCAGAACCGTCCGGAAGACATACCTGCTCTTTATAAGAAGGCACAGGAAGGTTGGGATGTGGTTCATGCCCGTCGGGTGCATAAGCGGTTCGGATTCTGGAAACGGATGTCATCAAGGGCATTCCATGCTGTCTATGACTGGATGACCGGTCATCAATCAGACCCCAGCATTGCTGAGTTTGGCATCTACAGTGCCCGCATCATCCGCGAATACAACAAACTGGGTGAGGTGGCCCGTTCGTTTAATTTCCTGATTGAGTATCTGGGATTCCGTGTAACGGCCATTGACGTGGAACACGATTCCCGTGCTGACGGTGGCGGTTCCTCTTACACGCTCAAGAAACTGTTCCGTCTGGCTATGGACTCGATCATCGCCGACAGCACACGGCCTCTGAAGATGGCTGTCGTGGCAGGCTTCACGATGTCGTTTCTTTCCGTCATTATGGCGCTTTATAACGTCATTGCCTATTTCTTTGAACTCGATACGGTGCGCGGCTATACCACGACGATCTTCTCTATCTGGTTCGCCTGCGGACTGCTGCTCTTCGTGATGGGAGTCCTTGGCCTTTACATCGGTCGTATTTTCGACCAAGTGAAGGCACGTCCGATATTTATCGTGATGGATGAACTGAATGTGGGAGAAGACTGAACCTTCTCCCACATATTATTTTTATTTCTTCCTTTCGTAGATGTAGAACGGCTGGTTCATATACGTTCGTTTCAACCTTAGTACATAGCCAGCATCTTCTATCTCCTTCAGGATAGGCTTCTTGTCATACTGGTCTTCGCGACAGTAGGTCACCACGAAGTCAGCCTTTCTGTCTTTCAGAATCTGCCTGTGGTTCTCAATCATCGGTGGCGTTCCGCCATTGGGATAGGCAAACTGTTCGCCTGCGGGTATCGGTTCATACATCACACCGAAGCCGAACTCCTGACACTCGTAGCTCAGCAGTTTAGGATTCTTCACATCTTTCATCACGTCTGACAGTTCCTGAAAAGCCTTACGGTCTTCATTGTGGGTGAAGATGGTGTTCAGACGCAATTCGCCGACAATGAGATTTCCATAAATACAGTATAAGGTGAGGCAGGCTGTCAGCACACCGTAGCTGATTCTCCGTGCACGTTCGTTGTAGATGAGCAGGATGTCAATGAACAGATAGAGCACGAAGATGTAGCAGATGCCGTAATAGTAGTGCCAGATGTTATGCTTGGTGGAAATGGCGATGAAGAGCAGGGCAATGGTCACCGGCACATATTTGTAATGCTTCAGCCGCAGTCCCAACAGCATACCGCTCAGGAAGATGACTGTGATATAGACGATCTTGCGGTAGTCTTCCAGAATATTTTCCACGTCTTGCATCATCGTTCGACTGCCACCATCCTCGTTCATCACTGTCTCGTAGGCCAATACGAAATAGTTGTGGAAGAAGGCAACGAGGGTGTCCGTCATGATGAAGTAGATGATAAACGGGATGGCTATCAGCGCCGAGATGAGAATCATCCATCCGAAGGCTAACCCCAGACTGCGCTTGTTCTTGTATTGATCCCAAAGGGCTACGAGAACGCAGACGCCCTGCACGGCGGCAATATTGTATTTCATCAGCACTAGCACGGTGAAGCAGCCGCCCAGCATCATAAAGTCAACCTTGTCGTTCCGCTCTTCTGCATAGAGTCGCTTAAATAGCGCATAAAGCGTGATGGCTACGAAGAGCAGCATCAGGTCTTCGGAGCGTGTCTCGAAATGGAACCACGGGAAGAAATACACGAACATCATCGGCAACGTGGCAGCCAGACTCTTGAGGTCGCTCTGCAGGAAGATTCTTGCTGTCTTATAGTTGAAGAAGAGCGTCAGGGCATAAAATACCCCCGAAACCACATACATGCCGTGATAGTCATGTGGTGAGAGAAGATAGCCGATACCATAGAAAAGCCAGATGATTGGTCCCTTGAAATCCGAGAACTCCACGTATGGCCTCATGCCGATGATGAAAGCCTTACCCTCCATATAGAACCAGGCGGAATCGACATGGTGGGTCAATCCGAAGAAAGGTGAGTCGTTGGAGAGAAACAGCTGGACGAGGAACGACCAGAAGGTGAAAAGTAATAATACCTTCGTGTCTGTCAGCTGTCTGAATGTCTTGTTGGAACTCATATTTTTAAAGAGGTTTTGTCATTTTGCGTGCAAAGGTATATAATTTATTAGACATAAGTACATAAGAACAGATTTTTTTTGTTTCTTTTGTTCTTTTGTCTAAAAAAAGAAGTATCTTTGCACCCGACTTATATAATAATGTAATGGAAAAGAAACGCATCGCCCTCCGCAAACTTTTGGAGGCAGTAGAGAAGGAAATCCTTCGCAAACCGGACCGTAAGACACTCGATCATCTATCACTGTTGGCTGGCTTCCAGGACTGGGAGTCATTCCAAAAGGCCATTCACGGCGAGACCAGCGCCGATGCAAACTATAAGTAATCATTTCCCCTCCTGAGTTAGGAGGGGCCAGGGGTGGTCTGAACCGCCTCAGGCCTATCCACAAAAAAAGGTTCCTCTCAGGAACCTCATTTGCTTTCTTACTCAACAGTAACAGGACGACGCTTCTCCTTGATGCGGGCAGCCTTACCAGTGAGCTTGCGCAGGTAGTAAAGCTTGGCGCGACGTACCTTACCGATCTTGTTGATCTCGATGCTCTCAATGTTCGGGCTCTCGATGGGGAAGATACGCTCCACACCAACGGTACCAGACATCTTACGAACAGTGAAGCGCTTCTTGTCACCGTGACCAGCGATCTTGATCACAACACCACGGTAGAGCTGGATACGCTCCTTCGAACCCTCGATAATTTTGTAAGCGACAGTAATCGTGTCTCCTGCCTTGAACTTAGGAAACTCTTTGCCGGTTGCAAATGCTTCTTCAGCAACTTTAATTAAATCCATTGCTTTAATTTTTTAATCTTTAATTTTATAATTTTGCTGTATCGTTCCAACGCAACATAGACGGGCCACTCGTTGCTTCCCTCCATCGGTTACGCCGAAAAGCGGGTGCAAAGGTACTAATTTCCTCTGACATAAGCAGAATATGGCTTCGCTTACGGCTTTGATTTAACATTATTTATCGTTTTCGGCCAAATTAATTTGGATATTTTCTTTCTTTTTCGTACCTTTGCAAACGAATTATAAACTTAAAGACGTAAATGATGAATCATAAATTACTATTTTCAGGCTTACTTACAGCTTTGCTGATGTCATCCTGCGCACCGAAGCATTATAGTTTGGTGGGCGTGGAGCGCAGTAGGATTATCATCGACAGCCGCTATGACCAGAATCCGGATCAGGCGGCAGTCAAGTTCCTGGAACCCTACAAACGGGTGAACGACTCCATTATGGGTCCCGTCTTGGGACAGGTGGCGCATAATATGCACGCCGATCGTCCTGAGAGCGACCTTTCGAACCTCCTGTCAGATATCCTTATCTGGGCAGCGAAGGACTACAACGAGCAGCCGGTGATGGCCGTCTATAACAAGGGCGGCATCCGTGCAGACCTCACGAAGGGCGATGTCACTTACGGCGATGTGCTCGACGTGGCGCCCTTCGAGAACAAAATCTGTTTCACCACCCTCACTGGCGAGAAGCTGATGGAACTGTTCCGTCAGATAGCCTATCGGGGAGGCGAGGGCGTCAGCAAAGGCGTCGAGCTTGTCATCAAGATGGACGGTGGGAAAGGCGAACTCGTCTCTGCCCGTCTTCACGGTCAGGAGATCGACCCTCAGGCTGAATACCGTATCGCCACGCTCAACTATGTGTTGGAGGGCAACGACGGTATGCCGGCATTCCTCGACGGCACGAACAGTGTGAGACCAGAGGATGCCAGCAACAACACCCGCTTCCTCATTATGAACTACTTCCGTGAGATGCAGGCCAAGGGTATCGTGGTCGACGCACAGGTAGAAGGACGTATAAAGGTGCAAGAGTGAAAAGGTGCAAAAGTGAATAATTTAATCGGATAATAATTATGAATACATATATATATATTAATAAGGTGGTGAAAATGGTCGTCTGTGTTTCACTCTTTCACCTTTTCACCTTTTCACCTTTAACAGCGGATGCCAAGAAGCACAAGCAGCTGGTGATTCTCCATACCAACGATACGCACTCCACCATCCTGCCGCTCAATCCGAACATTGACAACAAGGATATCGCAGGTCGTGGCGGCTTCCTCCGTCGCATCAATATGATCAAGGAACAGCGCAGCCAGAATCCTGAACTGTTGCTCTTCGACTCTGGCGATTTCTCACAAGGCTCCGGCTACTACACGCTCTTCAAGGGAGAAGTGGAGGTAGGCCTGATGAACCAGATGGGCTACGATGCTGCCACCATCGGCAACCACGAATTCGACTTCGGTATGGACAATATGGCCAAACTCTTCCGTATGGCCAATTTCCCCATCGTCTGCTCCAACTACGACTGCACGGGTACGGTGCTCGAAGGTCTGGTGAAACCCTATATCATCATCAATCGCGACGGTGTGAAGATTGGCGTCTTTGCGCTGGCTCCCCCGTTGAAGGGCCTTGTGTTCGATGGCAACTGCGAGGGCATCACCTATCTCGATCCTGCTGAGACTGGTCAGAAGTACATTGATATCCTGCGGAAACAGGAAAAGTGCGACCTCGTGATCTGTATCTCACACCTCGGATGGGCGGTCTCTGAGTATCCTGATGAGCGGTTCCTGAGTCTGACGGAAGGCTGCGACCTCGTGCTGGGCGGACATACTCACACCTACATGCAGGAGTTGGAATATGCACCGGATAAGAATGGCAAGCAGATTCCCGTCGACCAGAACGGAAAGCACGGAGCCTTCATCGGAAAACTGATTCTCGACTTGGAGAAATAGTTATTCAAAGTAGAACGTCAGTACAATCATCTTGCTGTAGCCATTGGCTACAGCATTTGTGTATTTGCGCTGGTTCACGTCCTGCAGTTCGTTGGCGTGGTCGTGGTCAAGGGCATCACGCAGACTCCAACAGAACTTCAGTTCGGGAATCAGTTTGAAGAACGGCAGATAGAGGTCGATGCCGAGTCCCACCTCCAAAAATAAGTCCGCCCGCTTCAGCTGGATATACTCCTGGTTCTTGCTCGTCAGGTTCAGCGTGGGGTTCACACCTGCCATAAGGTACGGGCGATAGTTGTTCCAGCGCTCGGCACTGAACTTCAGGTCAATGGGCAGCGAGATATAGGTGTTCTTCATATCCTGTGTGACCTCTGTCTGGCGTCCCTCCTGATCTGTCTCCGTCAGGTTGCGGAACGTCAGATGCTTGGCGCCGAAGTGCATTGTCGGCGAGAACCTCAGGTTCATATGCTGCGACAGGCGCAGGTCTGCCAGCACGCCCACGCTGAATCCGGCGTTCCACTTGTCGGCGTCGCAGACAATGGTCTCCTGACGCGTTGTGCCGTCATCCAGTGTGATGATCTGGGGTCCCACATTCTCAAACTCTATATCTTGCAGGTTCATGCCTACGAGGATGCCAAAGTGCATCGGGCGCAAGTCGATATACGGCTTGTTCTGTATCTTCCGCTCCTGGGCCGCGACCGTCAATGCCGCGCACAACAGGGCTGTCATGATGATAAATTTACGTCTGAACATATCTCAATTCTACTTCTATATTAACGTAAAAAAGTGCCGATTATTATATTCCTTGTTATTTCGACAGTGTATAAATTAAGAAAAATAGCTACCTAATTGTTGGTATATTCAAAAATTTATCGTACCTTTGCATCACAATTCGTGAGTATTAACATTATTAATTTATAAAAAGTAACGATTATGGCATATGTAATTGGTGACGATTGTATCGCTTGCGGTACTTGTCAGGGTGAGTGCCCCGTTGAGGCAATTTCTGAGGGTGAGAAGTATTCTATCGATCCCGATCTCTGCACAGAGTGTGGTACTTGTGCAAGTGTATGTCCTTCTGAGGCCATCAGCCTGCCCTAATAGTCAAGGGCTTACAGAAAATAGGAGGGGATGCTTCATCTGGAGCATCCCCTCTTTACTCTTATGACCATCCTTTGCTTACACCCAGATTGGTCCATACCCCATACAGCTGGTTGTTCCGATCGCCGTCAGAAATGCTGTGAGCGCAGCTACTATCACCTTCACCGCCAGCTCCACAATTCTCTGCTTCTTCATACACTAATCCGTTAAATCCGTGTAATCCGTTGTCTAAGAATTAGCCGTTACCACCGCCACCACCGTTGTTGTCGGCCTCGGGAGCCAGCACGTAGCTGATCGGCGTCTTCTTCTGCACGCGGCGCTGCTTGCCATTGATCGTGCGGATCTCGCTCTGCACCACATACCCGTACTCGAAGATGCACTGCTCCTTGAAGGCTCGGCTGGTGAGCTTCTCACCCTTCGTGTTCTCCGGCGAG